>NZ_JAQJCK010000003.1:0-633008 GCF_030182455.1 Rhizobium cerradonense | reverse complement strand
CGATGTTGTCGCCGGCCTGGCCCTGGTCGAGCAGCTTGCGGAACATTTCAACGCCGGTAACCGTCGTCTTCGACGTCGGACGAATGCCGACGATTTCGACTTCTTCACCAACCTTGACGATACCACGCTCGACGCGGCCCGTCACAACCGTACCACGGCCGGAGATCGAGAACACGTCTTCGATCGGCATCAGGAACGGCTGGTCGATCGGACGCTCTGGCGTCGGGATGTAGGCGTCAACCTGGGCCATCAGCTCGCGGATCGCGTTTTCGCCGATTTCCTTGTTGCTGTCTTCCAGAGCAGCAAGCGCCGAACCCTTGACAACCGGAATGTCGTCGCCCGGGAAGTCGTAGGACGACAGCAGTTCACGAACTTCAAGCTCAACAAGCTCCAGAAGCTCGGCGTCGTCAACCTGGTCGACCTTGTTCAGGAACACTACGATCGCCGGAACGCCAACCTGGCGGGCGAGCAGGATGTGCTCGCGCGTCTGCGGCATCGGGCCGTCGGCAGCCGAGCAAACCAGGATCGCGCCGTCCATCTGCGCAGCACCCGTGATCATGTTCTTCACATAGTCAGCGTGGCCGGGGCAGTCGACGTGCGCATAGTGACGAGCAGCCGTCTCATATTCAACGTGTGCCGTCGAGATCGTGATACCACGCGCCTTTTCTTCCGGTGCCGCGTCGATCTGGTCATACGCCTTGAACTCACCGAAGAACTTCGTGATCGCTGCCGTCAGAGACGTCTTGCCGTGGTCAACGTGGCCGATCGTGCCGATGTTAACGTGCGGCTTATTGCGCTCAAACTTACTCTTTGCCATTTGAATGCTTCCTGTGAACGTAAATGGTGGCCCCGGCGAACCGGTTTAGTGCCGCCGTTTAAGGCTTTCGTCGCATTTGCGCAAGACTTAATTGCAGGCCCTATTCTTGGCGAAGTGTAGCCGATGACGGACAATGCGCGCCGTCGGCTTTGATTCGCCCCGCAGGTTTCGCCGGCCGATCCGGAAAGATGTAAAAGCATTTGCCGGTTCAGACGCTTAGATAGGCACGCTGAGGAAATAATCCAGGTGTCCGAAGCCGCTTCTCGGAATTGACTAGGTCTGCAGAGACCGATCTTGCAGAGGTTCGCGAATAGGTATGTATCGCCCGCCAGAATATAAGCCATTCCTCACGCGGAGGATGTGAATCGAATATGGCGGAGAGGAAAGCTGGGATTCAGGGCAGCAGGTCTGTCGCAAGACCTGCCTGACGGAGATGAAGGACTGAAAATCTTGGAGCGGGTAGCGGGAATCGAACCCGCGTATTCAGCTTGGAAGGCTGCTGCTCTACCATTGAGCTATACCCGCGGGTGGCCAAGATCCTGTGCGGAATGGTGGAGGGAGTTGGATTTGAACCAACGTAGGCTGAGCCAACGGATTTACAGTCCGTCCCCTTTAACCACTCGGGCATCCCTCCAGTTTTCCGACTGGATCTTGCGACCAAGCTTGCTAGACCGGACGTCGCCGCCGCGATCTGCGCCGCGTATATGACCGGACCGTTTCCTTCTGTCAACATGAGGTCCGGGCAAAAATGACGAAAAAATTTCAACTTGCTGCAAAAGCCCACTGACGAAAGAGGACTATGCGCTCAAGGGCGCTCTCGCTATAAAGCCGCATGAGCAAAGACAGAACATCCGGCCGTTCCGGCCCTGACAACACCGTCGGCGATAAGTCGGCCAAAGACACGCATTACGCCACCTTGCGGCGCGCGCATCGCGACGCCAAGCGCGAGCGCGGCGAAATCCCGACGCCGCCGCCACAGAAGCGCAAGCGGGCCGGCGCGGATGATTGGAAGCCGCCGGCACTCGCTCCAGACCAGGTCTATCTATATGGCCTGCATACGGTGCGCGCAGCCCTTGCCAATCCCGAGCGGAAGAACATCAAGCTGTCAGCGACGCAGAATGCGTTGGTGCGGCTGGAAATCGGACCGGCGGCCGAACTCGGCATTCCCGTCGAGATGGTCTCGCCGCAGGATATTGACAAAGTGCTGGGTCCGGAAGCGATCCATCAGGGCGTCATGCTGGAGACGCGTCCCCTGCCCGTGCGCCGGCTGGAGGCCCTGAAGGACAGCCCGCTGCTGCTGGTTCTCGATCAGGTGACCGATCCGCACAATGTCGGCGCAATCATGCGCTCAGCCGTCGCCTTCGACGCCGGCGCCGTCATCACCACACAGCGTCATAGCCCGACCGAATCGGGCGTGCTCGCCAAATCCGCCTCCGGTGCGCTGGAGCTGATACCCTATATACAGATCACCAATCTCGCCGACGCGCTCGGCGAGCTGCACCGCCTCGGCTTCGTCACCATCGGTCTTGATTCGGAAGGGCCGGCGCCGCTCGAAGGCACGTTTTCGGGCGAGAAGGTCGCCCTCGTTCTTGGCTCCGAGGGCAAGGGGCTGCGCCAGAAGACACGGGAAACGGTGAACGCGCTGGCGCGGCTCGACATGCCGGGCGCGATCAAATCACTCAACGTCTCGAACGCGGCCGCGATCGCTCTCTACGCAGCGCGGTCTTATCTGAAAATCTAGCGGCACGGGGGTGCCGCAGCAGATTTGGGGGGAACTGCCTTGATCCGCACTTTTTGTCTCGCGGCGGCTTCTGCCGCCTTCATTCTCGCCGCCGGGCAACCGGCTAGTGCCGCCGACGAGGAACTCATCAAGTCGCAGGCGGGCACATGGCTGCTGGCGCCGGAAGGTGGCGCAAAGGGCTGCCGCCTCACCTTCGAAACCAGTCCGGTGACCGGCGGCTACGCTGTTAGCGGCGCGGATGCCTGCGCGACCGCCCTGCCCGCCTACGCCAAGGCGGCCGCCTGGAATTTCAGCGAGGACGGCTCGCTCGCCCTTATGGACGCGACGCAGAAGGTGGTGGCCCGTTTCCAGGAAGAAGAGGGGTCGCCCTGGGAAAGCGAAGAAGGCGATCCGACGTGG
This sequence comes from Rhizobium cerradonense, assembly GCF_030182455.1. Taxonomy (NCBI): domain Bacteria; kingdom Pseudomonadati; phylum Pseudomonadota; class Alphaproteobacteria; order Hyphomicrobiales; family Rhizobiaceae; genus Rhizobium; species Rhizobium cerradonense. The sequence goes on along the minus strand of NZ_JAQJCK010000003.1, from coordinate 630,051 downwards.
CTGCTGCCGGCGCTCGGAGACGTCGATCATGTTCCAACCGTCGCAAGCCTCGCCGGCACCTGGCAAGTCGAGCAGCCCAACGGCAAACTCATCTGCAACATCACGCTGTCCAGCGATACCGACGAGGATGGCACGCCGAAAATGTCACCGGGCGGCGACTGCCCGGCCGACGTTGCTGACCTCAAGCTTTCCCTCTGGGTCGTGGAGGGTTTTGGCCTGGTGATGATGGGCACTGACGGCTCTTCGCTCTCCTTCGATATGCGGCCGGACGGCAGCTTTCAGAAATCCGAAGAGGAAGAGGGACAGCCGATGGTGCTTGTCCGCAAACAGGGCGGCTAAAGGAGCCGATATCCCGCCTATGGCTTGACGTCCGAGAAATGTGACTATGTTAGCTTGGGCCGGTCCGAACCCGGCCCTTATTGTCACATATTGGGAAATATAGGTACAGGGCGCATGATCTTATCGAATATCCGCAAATTCATCTTCCACGAATTGCGAAGTGTAGAAGGATATATCGACCCGCCGGATGCCCTTGTTTACCTTTCTATTCTGGAACGCCAGAGGGGACATGGATTGGGCGGCGGAATTGCTGAAATCGGGGTCTATTTCGGTCGTTCTTATTTTCTCCTGAAAAAGATCACATCGCCGGAAGATCGTGTGCTTGGCATCGATCTCTTCGACATCGGAGAGATGTCGAATGGCGTTTCCAAGCAATACCGAACATTTATCGAGAATGGCGAGCGGCTCGGCCTGCCTGTCGACGAGGACCTGCTGTTCGTCGGCGATAGCGCGGAGCTGTCGCCGAAAGACGTAGCGAGCAAGGTCGGCAAGGTGCGCTTCTTCAGCATCGATGGCGGACACACCTTGTCGAACCTGAAAGCCGACATCCACCTGGCGAAGGAGACGATCGCCGACCATGGCGTCATCGTCTTCGACGACACGTTCAATCCTGCTTGGCCGGAAGTCACCGTCGGCGTCGCGGATTTCCTCCGCGACAATGATGAGATCTTCTCGGCTTTCTGCATGACGAAATACAAGACCTATGTCTGCCGGCGTGAATTCCACGATTTCTACCGTGCGGCTATTCTGCGCGCGCCCCATCTCAGAGCCTTCGAACTGGCGGAAACGCATTTTCTTGGGTCCGACGCCGTCCGCCTGCACAATCCATTCGGCCGGCGCATACTCTACGAACTCATGACCCGCTCCGGCATGAGCGCCATTTCGGAGCGCGCATACCGCTGCCACTAGAGTAATTCGAGGAAAAGTGCGCAGCGGTTTTTCGTCCGGAATTGCGGCAAAAACAAAGGGACAGAAAAACGGATCAGCGAACTGCAATCGGCTGCGGACGCCAGGCCGATTGCAGCGTGGGCGACCGCTCCGTGATCGGGCATCCATCCTGCAGCTTCAGCCATGAGGTGACATTCAGGTTCATCTCGCATTGCGCGAGATAGCTCTTGCCGTTCACGGTCATGCAGGCGACTTCGCCGATCGCATGCTGCTTTCCGTCTACGTTTTTGCAGTAGCAATCCTGTCCGGCCAACGCCGGCGCATCTGCCATCACAGCAAACGGCAATCCCAGGACAATAAGCTTCAAAACCTCGCGCATGGACGTTCCCTCGCCCGCCGTGGATGGGAAAGTGTATGCCTATTTCAGACGTTGTAAATGCGCGAGGCCGAAGCGCGCCGGCGCAGCCTAGTGAATCGCAGGATCCGATTCGTCGAAGAAAGTCCTGATACCATCGCGCGCGATCGTCGCCAGGAACTCATCGAAGGCCTCGCGGTCAGTCGCGAAGGGCTCTTCCCATTCGATAAGATCCTCCTCCGGCGTGATGACCTCCATCCGCCAGTCTTGCTGGGTGCCTGCCGGGCGAAAGATATCGACGAGCACGGTCACGCCATCCTCGGTAAATTCACCGGATAGTTCGGAGTGTTCGAGTTTGGGCTTCTTGGGCTTAACGGTCATATCTTCCCACATGCAGCAATGACGAGAATCGTAACTTAGTGATCGTTACGACCATTTCAAAGTGCAGCGGCGTTACAATTGAATGAAGCAGCCGCCGATTTCCTGCATCGAGGGCTGCAGGGAAAACAACTCGGTTAAGCCGCTGAATGAGCGTGTCTATTGCCGAAGCAGGTCGAACGTCACTGCATGGCGTCACCTCGGCCGCAAGCGTGTCACGCCGACCGCGACCACGCTCGAAACCATAAAGAGGATAGCGCTGTACGCGAACGGGCTCCACCAGCCGGCACTGTCGAAGAGCATGCCGCCTGTGAAGGCACCAAATGTTATGGCGAACTGGATGAGCGCAACCTGAAGCCCGCCTCCCGCTTCAAGCTCTGACGGTATGATGCGCGTCAGCCAGGTACCCCAAGCCACTGGAATAGGAGTGGCAAACAGGCCGAAAAGAGCAAGGAGCGCCGCTATTGTCAGGGCAGATGGGCCAAGCGGTATCAACAACACCGCGATGAGCATCAGCACGGCGGGGAAACCCACCAGAACCGTGCTCAGATGCGAGCGCAGCAGGAAGCCGATCAACGAGGTTCCCAGAAGGCCTGCCAGGCCGATCCCAAGGAGAACGAGCGAAAGGCCGTTGACGTCAAGGCCGGTCACATCCCCAAGGAACGGCCGCAAATAGGTGGACAGTGCAAACTGTCCCATGAAGAAGAAGGTCATGGCCGCCATACCGATGGCGAAGGTACGATTGCGCAGCAGCCCGAATGTACCGCGAACCGAACCGGCCCCGCCTCCCGGTATTTTCGGCAGTGCAAAGACCTGCCATATGAAGGCTATGATCGCGATCGGCACCATAATAAAGAATGCGCCTCGCCAGCCGATCAACCCGCCGAGGAAACTCCCCAATGGTTGAGCGACAACACTTGCAAGGGCGCTTCCTCCTTGCAGCATGGCAAGAGCTTTAGGTAGGTCCGGGCCGGATACAATACGCGCCATGATAGCCGTGGACAGCGACCAGAAGCCGCCAATCGACACGCCGATCAGGGCGCGGCCGACCATGAACACGAGGTAGTTGGGCGCGAATGTGATTGCCAGACCGGAAAGCACGAGAACGCCTGTGTAGGAAAGCACCACTGCGCGTCGGTCCAGGCGTGCCAAGAGCGCATTGCTGAACAGGCTGGTGACGACGGCAAAGAACCCCGAAACGGAAATCGCTTGTCCGGCCTGCCCCACCGTTATGCTCAGTTCGTCGGCGATTGGTGTCAGCAGGCTGACAGGCAGGAATTCCGAGGCAACGAGCGTGAATGTCATCAGCGTCATGCAGATGACAATACCCCACGGACTTGCCGTGCTTTCGATCTGGTTGTCGTAGGTGGTTTCCATATTGCTTTCCGTCAATGGCTTGGAGCGGATCGTTCAGGACGTATTGGAGTGTCTGAGCCTGCTGAGGGAACGACAGGGATCGTGCCGGCGCGCCGGCCTCACCCAGCTTGAGTCTCATGCGATCAGGTTTTCGAAGATGCGCGCGGGCCGCGCCGCCTAGTTCTCGTTCTTGCCCGTCAGTCCGTTGCTGACCTCGATGGTTACCGGTGCACCGTCCGGGATCGCGCGAACTTCGTCCACGCTCGCGTGAATGCGTCCCAGCGGGACTTTTCCTGGCCAGTAGCCGATGTAACCATAATAAAGCGCAATCCATTGACCGGGCTCGTAATAGCCCACTTCCGGGATCTCAGGCTCGTCGCCACGAGGCGCCCCCTTCATTGAAAGCCCGTCTTTCAGCCGGATGACCTTCTCGTCATAGCCAGGATAATTGCCGGCTTTTAAGGTGAGCGGCAGTTTGGTGATCAGGTCTTTGGCCGTCTCGTTGTCGTAGAGATCGACAGCAAACGTCTTTTCACCGATGCGTATCGCGATTGTCTTGTCGCTCGGCTTTCTCAAATTGCTGTGCACGGCGCTGTCTTCTGTCGTGTTACTCGATTTGGCTTGAATGATGCCCGCTAGTCCCAGGCATCCCAATGCAAGCACCGCCGCCAACCTCGTAGATCGTTTCAGGGTCATGACGTCCTCACATCCGAAGGAGCGTCTTGATGGCACTGCGTTCGTCCATGGCCTTGTAGCCTTGGGCGACATCGGTGAGCGGCACTTCGAGATCGAAGACTTTGCCGGGATTGATCTGCCGGGTCATGATGAGATCGATGAGATGCGGCAGGAAGCGACGCACCGGTGCCGGACCGCCCAGCAGGTTCTTCTGTTGGAAGAACAGCATCTGCCCGTCCAGCTCAACGCCATGCGGCACGCCGACATAGCCGATCGAGCCGCCTGGACGGGCGCAGTTGATCGCCTGCAGCATCGATTCCTGGGTGCCGACGCACTCAAGGACGGAATCGGCGCCAACGCCTCCGGTCAATTCCTTCACTCTTGCAACGCCCGCGTCGCCCCGCTCTGTGATGATGTCGGTGGCGCCATATTCGAGGGCGAGTTCCTGGCGCTGCTTATGGCGGCTCATGGCAATGATGTGCCCGGCGCCAAGCTGTTTTGCCGACAGCACGCCCATGAGGCCGACGGCGCCGTCGCCCACCACAACCGCCGTGCAGCCCGGCGTCACGCGCGCGGCATCAGCGGCATACCAGCCCGTGCCGAGCACGTCGGATGCGGCGAGCAGGCTCGGGATCAGGTCTTCGGACGGCATGGTGTCGGTCGCAACCAACGTACCGTCAGCCAGTGCGATACGCGCGTATGGCGCCTGCGCGCCGGACATGAATTCGCGGTGTTCGCAGGAGGACTGGAAACCGTACCGGCAATGCGGGCAGGTATTGTCCGAGAGGCAGAACGAGCCGACGACGAACTGGCCGGGCCGGATAGTCTTCACGTCGCTTCCAACCTCGACCACGACGCCGCAGTATTCATGGCCCATATGCTGCGGCGCGGTCACGGCCTGAATTCCGCGATACGGCCAGAGATCGGAGCCGCAGACGCAGGACGCCGAAAGCTTGATGATGGCGTCGGTGGGCCTCAGGATTTTGGGTTCTGCGACTTCCTCGCAGCGGATGTCGCCGGGGGCGTGAAGGACTGTTCCGAGCATGGATTTCTCCGGTTCTTTGGCCATCGGGGCGAAGTGCCCTTGTTCAAACTTGATGGGAGAAACAGATAGCACCGATCGATAGCCTGCATTAGCCGCGCCAATTTGCATGGACTTATCGAAATTCGCTTGTAATAGATATCGATCGGATCAGGCGGAGGACCTGTTGTGGCGCGGGAAAACTTCAACGAATTACTCTTATTCCTCGCGGTTGCCGAAGAACGCAGCTTCACCAAAGCCGCGGCAAAGTTGGGAATTGCCCAATCCACCCTCAGCTATGCCGTCAAGCAACTCGAAGCACGAATGGGGCTTCGGCTTCTGACCCGCACGACGCGAAGTGTGGGAACGACGGAGGCCGGCGAACGTCTCCGGCAATCCCTGGCGCCGCGCATTTCTGAAATAGAAGCCGACATAGAGGCGTTGATGGCCTATCGGGACAAGCCGGCCGGTACCGTCAGAATCACATTGTCCCATCACGCCATGGAAAGCGTCGTTTGGCCCAAACTATCCCCCATGCTCGCGGACTATCCGGACATCAAGCTGGAACTCAGCGTCGATAGCAGCTTCCGCAACATCGTTGAGGATGGCTTCGACGCTGGTGTGAGACTCGGCGAAAGTCTTGAGAAAGACATGGTGGCGGTGCGGATCGGACCGGATTGGAGATTGGTGGCTGTTGGGTCTCCCGGTTATTTCATGACGCGAGCCGTGCCAAGGACGCCGCAGGAACTCATGCGCCATAATTGCATCAACAGGCGCATTGACAGGATCGGAGCGCTCTATGCCTGGGAGTTCGAGAAGGATGGCGAGGAGGTTCGCGTCAGGGTCGAAGGGCAGCTTACTTTCAACACGGATGCCGAGATGGTCGATGCCGCTCTTCGAGGCTATGGCATAGCCTACGTACCGGAAAGCTTCGTCGAGCAGCATCTGGCAGAAGGGCGGCTGCAGCTCGTGCTCGACGACTGGTCACCGAAATTTGCCGGATATTACCTCTACTATCCCAGCAGGCGCCAGAATTTGCCGGCATTTTCTGTGATCGTGGACGCGCTTCGGCAAAGGAGCTGGTAGCCTGTGAGGCATTTTCCAGAAAGTCTCGAGCCGCAAAATAGGTCGCAAATTTCAGAAGATTGGGGAAAGCATAGTGATCTCTGGATCATGATGGTGCCCCCGGCAGGGTTCGAACCCGCGACCCCCTGATTACAAATCAGGTGCTCTACCAACTGAGCTACAAGGGCACATCGGCATGCCAAGTAGCAGATTTTGATTTCCTGTAAAGGGAAAATCGGCAGTTTGGCTTTGATGGAGCGGATCGAAGCGCCTGCCTATTCACCAGTCTTTGCAAAACGTCTTGTCGCGTAGGGGGAATATCATTACCTAGTACGATTATTCAAAGGACATTGCATGTCACGCGCTTTTCAGTCTGTTTGTTTTCTCGCATCGACCGCGCCGGAAGCCCAAAGCGCGCGGGAGGAATTGATTCGTCTTTACGGCCAGACGCCGCAGGAAGATGCGGATATCGTCGTTGCGCTCGGCGGCGATGGCTTCATGCTGCAGACGCTGCACAATACGATGAATTCCGGCAAGCGCGTCTATGGCATGAATCGCGGCTCCATCGGCTTCCTGATGAACGATTATCGTACCGAATGCCTGGCCGAACGCATCGAAGCGGCTGTCGAAAATGCCTTTCATCCGCTGCAGATGAGCACGCGCAACGCAGACGGCAGCACATCCGTCGCGCTTGCCATCAACGAGGTGTCATTGTTTCGCCAGTCCTATCAGGCGGCCAAGCTGAAGGTCGAGATCGACGGCCATGTCCGTCTGCCGGAACTGATCTGCGACGGGCTGATGGTGACGACGCCGGCCGGTTCCACCGCCTATAATCTCTCCGCTCACGGCCCCATCCTGCCGCTCGAGGCACCGCTGCTCGCCATCACCCCAGTCAGCGCTTTCCGCCCTCGCCGCTGGCGCGGCGCCCTCCTGCCCAACAAGGTGACGATCGACATCACCGTGCTGGAGGCAGAAAAACGCCCGGTCAATGCGGTTGCCGACAACACCGAAGTCAAATCGGTCGTGGGCGTCAAGATCGCCCAGACCGAAGACACGACGGCGCGTATTCTCTCCGATCCAGACAGGTCGTGGTCGGAGCGGATATTGGCGGAGCAGTTTTCGGATTAAGAAATACTTGCGCATCGCAAGAGCGGCATTCCAGCCAACAAAAAAGCCCCGTCTCCGGGGCCTTTCTTCGATCCAATAAATCTTGCTCTTAATCCACGTCGTCCACCACCGCGTCGGCCGCGCCGCTGATGCGGTGCGCGAGGGCAGCTTCCATGAACTCGTTGAGATCGCCATCGAGCACGTCATCTGGGGCCGTGCTGGCGACGCCGGTGCGCAAGTCCTTGACGAGCTGATAAGGCTGCAGGACGTAGGAGCGGATCTGGTGGCCCCAGCCGATATCGGTCTTCGAGGCGGCTTCGGCGTTGGCGGCCTCTTCCCGCTTCATCAATTCCGCTTCGTACATGCGGGCGCGCAGCATGTCCCAGGCCTTGGCGCGGTTCTTGTGCTGCGAGCGTTCCTGCTGGCATTGCACGACGATGCCGGTCGGGATGTGCGTGATACGCACCGCCGAGTCGGTCGTGTTGACGTGCTGGCCGCCGGCGCCGGACGAACGATAGGTGTCGATGCGGCAGTCGCCCTCGTTGATCTCGATCTGGATCGAATCGTCGACGACCGGATAGACCCAGATCGACGAGAAGGAGGTGTGACGGCGGGCATTGCTGTCATAGGGCGAGATGCGAACCAGGCGGTGAACGCCCGATTCGGTCTTCAGCCAGCCATAGGCATTGTGGCCCTTGACCAGCAGCGTCGCCGATTTGATGCCGGCTTCTTCGCCGTCATGGACTTCGAGCAATTCCACCTTGAAGCGCTGACGCTCTGCCCAGCGGGTGTACATGCGCAGCAGCATGTTCGCCCAGTCCTGGCTCTCGGTGCCGCCGGCGCCGGAATGGACTTCGAGGTAGGTATCGTTGGAATCGGCCTCGCCCGAAAGCATGGCTTCCACCTGCCGGCGCGCAGCTTCCGTCTTCAAGCTCTTGAGGGCCTCTTCGGCCTCGCGGACGACGTCGGCATCGCCCTCTTCCTCGCCAAGCTCGATCAGTTCGACATTGTCGGCAAGCTGCTGCTCAAGCGCACGCACGCCGTTGATGCCGTCATCAAGCTGCTGGCGCTCGCGCATCAGCTTCTGCGCTTCGGAGGCATCGTTCCAGAGGGTCGGGTCCTCTGCCTTGTTGTTCAACCAGTCCAGTCGTCTTATCGCCTGATCCCAGTCAAAGATGCCTCCTCAGCAGGCTTATGGCCTGCTTGGTTTCGTCGACTACATTCTCGATTTCCGCTCGCATGTTCCTGCTTCTTTATTCGGCCGTTCGCTATGAACGGCTGTTCAATTCAAAGAGTGCTGGTGACATAGATACACATGCCGCGACTGTAAAGCCCCGCCGCATGATCATTGGACAAATCGACCAGGATCAGAAGAGACCGCCCGCACCTGATGTGACTGCCTGGTTCGCCTGCGGCGAGGTCTTCAGAATTTCCTCGGGCGCGACCTGCGCCGACGCATCGCCGCCGCCGATGACCGTATAGGTGGTCGCAGGACCAGTGCCGGGCTTGAAGGCTTCCATGATGGCATCGGGATCGCCGGGCTGCGCGGCCATGCCGGTCGCGCGGTTGACGGCCATCATATTCATGCCCGCCGGAACCTGGAATTTCTCCGGCTGCTCATCCTTGGTGGCGGCCTGCATGAACTCGTTAAAGATCGGCGCGGCGATCGAGCCACCGGTCGCGCCGCGGCCGAGTGTGCTCGGCGTGTCGTAGCCGACATAAAGGCCGGCAACGAGGCTCGGCGTAAAGCCGACGAACCAGGCGTCCTTTTCATCGTTGGTCGTACCGGTCTTGCCGGCGACATCGGTGTTCAGCTTGATCTTGCCGGCGGCCGTGCCGCGGATGACGACGCCCTGCATCATCGAAGTCACCTGATAGGCAGTCATCGGATCGAGCACCTGCTCGCGGTTGTCGGCGATGACTGGCTCATCCTGATTCTGCCAATCGCTGACATTGCAGGCGTCGCAGACGCGCTCTTCGTGCTTGAAGATGGTCGCGCCATAGCGGTCCTGAATGCGGTCGATCAATGTCGGCTTGATCTGCTTGCCGCCATTGGCGATGACCGAATAGGCGGAAACCATGCGCAGCACCGTCGTCTCGCCGGCGCCAAGCGCCATGGCAAGAACCGGGTTCATGCGGTCATAGATGCCGAAGCGGTCGGCATATTCGGCGACCAGCGGCATGCCCATATCCGCAGCGAGACGCACGGTCATCAGGTTGCGCGAATGCTCGATGGCAAAGCGAAGCGTATGGGCGCCGCCGCCCTCGCCTTCGTAGTTTTCCGGCTTCCACACCTGTCCGTTGCTGAGCGTGATCTGGAGCGGATCGTCAAGAATGACCGACGCCGGTGTATAGCCATTGTCCATGGCCGCCGCGTAAACGAAGGGCTTGAAGGACGAGCCGGGCTGGCGTTTAGCCTGGGTAGCGCGGTTGAACTCCGACTGCGCATAGGAGAAACCGCCGACCATGGCGAGCACGCGGCCGGTATGCGGGTCCATCACGACGAGGCCGCCCTGCACTTTCGGAGGCTGGCGCAGGCGATAGGCGCTCGAATCGGCATCGCCGCTCTTCTGGACATAGATCACGTCACCGGGGTTCAACACGCCGGTCGGCGATTTCGCCGTCTTGCTGCCACCCGCCGAGCGGAAAGCCCAACGCATGTCGGCTACGGCGATCGTACCACGCTTGCGATCGTTCGCGACCTTACCCGCGGCGTCGACACTTGGCTGCAGGCCGATATCGACCGTTTGATCGGACACGGAAAGCACGACGGCGAGCTGCCATTCCGGCACATCACTCAAGGCCGGGATCTTGGCGAGTTCCGGACCCCAATCCTGCGATGTCGCGATCTGCTTGATCGGGCCATGGAAGCCGCGGCGCTCGTCGTAGTCGACCAGTCCGTCCTGCAACGCCTTGCGTGCTTCGATCTGGATCTGCGGATCCAGCGAGGTGCGGACCGAAAGCCCGCCCTCGAGGAGGGTTTTCTCGCCATATTGGTCGATCAACTGGCGGCGGACTTCTTCGGCAAAATAATCGGAGGCGAAGAGCGACGGGCCACTCTTTGGCGGCGCAACGCCGAGCGGCTGCTTCTTGGCTTCTTCGCCGTCGCTCTGGCTGACATAGCCATTCTCGACCATGCGGTCGATAACCCAGTTGCGGCGGGTCATCGCAGCGTCGGGGTGGCGGAACGGATTGTAGTTGGACGGGCCCTTGGGCAGCGAAGCGAGATAAGCCGATTCGGCAATCGTCAGCTCGTTGACCGACTTGTCGAAATAGGTCAGCGCCGCACCGGCGATGCCATAGGAATTGAGGCCGAAATAGATCTCGTTCAGATAGAGTTCGAGGATCTTGTCCTTGCTGTAGGCCTGTTCGATGCGGAAGGAGAGGATCGCTTCCTTGATCTTGCGGTCGAAGGTCTGGTCGGCCGAAAGCAGGAAGTTCTTGGCGACCTGCTGGGTGATGGTCGATGCGCCAACGAAACGGCGGCCGGAACCGATATTCTGAAGGTTTACGGCGACGGCGCGCATCAGGCCGCCGACATCGACGCCCGGATGATTGTAGAAGTTCTTGTCTTCTGCCGAGAGGAAAGCGGCCTTGACGCGATCGGGAATGGCCTGGATCGGCAGGAAAAGCCGGTTCTCGCGCGAATATTCCTTCATCAAGGCACCGTTGCCCGCATGAATGCGGGTCGTCACCGGCGGCGCGTATTTGGCGAGCACCTCATAATCCGGCAGATCCTTGGAAACGACGCTCAGATAAATAGCCGCCGCCGCCGCCGCACCCAGGAACAGGAGGCAGCCCAGCCCAAAGAAATATCCAATCAGTCTGACCATATGATGCTACCGGTGCTTCTTCTTCATGCGGCGCATGCGCGAGACCATCGCACATTCACGGGCGTTTTGCACGCTCGGGGCGTGAATGCAAGACGGCAACGGCATAAAGCCGTGCATGCCGACCGCGGCAAACAATACTTTGGTGTAACGGCGGGAATGTGAGCAAAATAGGGCTCACCGCTGGTATTCCTCACTTCATCCCAGCCCATTAGCAACGGCTGTTACATGGAAGACACGAACGGCGCCGCTATTCTACCGTCTCAGCCGCCATTCGCGATGGTCGAAACGCGGTACTGCTGTACCGCATCAGTCAGCCGATCCGCCAATTTCTGCCGCCAATCGGGATCGAGTAAAAGTTTCTCATCATCCTTGTTCGAGAGGAAGCCAAGCTCGAGGAGAATGGAGGGAACATCCGGCGCCTGCAGCACGCGGAAGCCGGCATGGCGATGCGGGTTGTTGATCATCGAGATCTGGCCATTGAACGAGGTGAGCACATCCTGCGCCAGCGAGATGGAAAAAGCCTGCGTCTCACGCCGGGTCAGGTCCATTAGAATATCCGCGACGGCGGCAGGCTGGGCCTGCGTCTCGGCGCCGGCAAGCTGGTCGGAATTGTTTTCGCGGTCGGCGACTTCGCTGGCGAGCTTGTCGGAGGCCTTGTCGGAGATCGTATAGACCGTGGCGCCGCGGATATCCTTCTGCTTCAGCGTGTCGGCATGCAGCGAGATAAACAGTGAGGCGTGATTCTGCCGGGCGATGGTCACGCGCTGCGACAGCGACAGATATTCATCATTGTCGCGCGTCAGGAAAGCCTTGATGCCGGGCTTGGCGTTCAGCTTGTCGGCCAGGAGCTTGGCAAAGGCGAGTGTGATGTCCTTCTCCTGGGTGACGCCATCGCTGGCCGTTGCGCCGGCGTCGATCCCGCCATGACCGGCGTCGACCGCCACGAGGAAGCTGCTCGGATCGGCCCTTTCGATCGGTGCCACCGGACCGACATCCTTTGCGGTGTCATCGTTGGTCCAGCTCTGCTGCTTGATAAGATCCGCAAACTGCCCGGCAGGCAGTATCTCAGCATCGAGCACGAGGCGATGCCCCTTGCCGCTTTCGTCGGGCTGCACCTTGGCCATGACCAGCTTCACCGGCTTGGCCGCCGTCAGCACGATGCGGGCGCTGTCCTCATCCATGGTGCCGTAGCGGATATCCTTGAAGAGGCCGATCGGCTTCAGATCGGCTGCGGGGAAACCGAAGGCGGTTGCCGGAAGGTCGACGATGACGCGTACGGGGTTGTCAAGATAATGGACCGTGAAGGTCGGCTCGCGATCCATATCGATGACGATACGGGTGCGGGCATCGTCGCCGGCGATGCGTGCGCCATAGGCGAGCAATGGATCGGCGGCGGCCATGGCCGTCGCAAGCGGCGAGAGAATCGGAAGAGCCGTCACTGCGAGGGCCACCGCTGCAATTCGCAAAGCCCTCACGCCATTCTCCGTCGCATGCCGCAATCCCTTTAACTATCGCCCACCGCGCCCCATATTGATTTCGACGTTGTTTTTGAAGTCCAAAAATAACGGGAAAACCACGGATGACGCGATAGTACCGATGTGATGGCGTGCCGGGAGAAGAATCGGAAACGCCGTCCCCGCACCTTCATCATCCGACGAATCCATCAATATTATGGCATACTTGGCTTTCCCCTTGCTATTGTGACAGATAAAACATACAACGCATATTAGGGTAGAAGTGTTGACGGGATAGAGTCGCCGCAAAGGCAGCCGCCTCGAGTACTAGGCGCCATAAGCGGCCGTCATCCGCCGTCTACAGTGCTTCTGCTCCCATACTGGATATCTGAATTTCCGGTTTTGCGCGGGAAATTCATCGGTGGAGAGCCACCAAACGCTCTTTAAAGAGAGCACATTCATCGGACCCGTTTGTTGGGTCTAAGGCATTGTCGATCTCGCTTGGTTACGGATGGTACCGCAGCAGCTTTTTCAAGAAGTGAACAGACCCCGGGGAACTGATCTCCCGGCCGCTGTCTGGCTGCTGTCATCGTCATCGCAAAACAACCAATCGCGACTTTCATTATCCGGTGCAGCAATAGTGGAGTGCAACCAGCCTGTCCTAGCGACCGGCCGGCGCCTTTCCGCATGCCGGCGCCGAGGAGCACAGCTTACATGGCAGACAAAATGCTTATCGATGCGTCTCACGAGGAAGAGACGCGTGTTGTTGTCGTTCGCGGGAACCGCATAGAAGAATTTGACTTCGAGTCGCAGCACAAGAAGCAAATCCGCGGCAATATCTATCTCGCCAAGGTGACGAGGGTTGAGCCCTCGCTGCAAGCCGCTTTCGTGGATTACGGCGGCAACCGGCATGGCTTCCTGGCCTTTGCCGAAATCCATCCCGACTACTACCAGATCCCGCTCGCCGACCGGCAGGCGCTCCTGAAGGCGGAAGCCGAAGAGCATCGCCGCGACGACGATGTCGAGCATGTCGAAACGGCGCTCGATCTTTCCCAGCAGGAACAGCCCGACATCGGCATCGTCCAGAAGGACGAGGCGGAAGTCGCGGTGACGGAAGAAGCCCTTGCCCCTGAGGTAGCGGCTGCTCCCGTCGAGGAAGCTCCGGCGAAGAAGGCCAAGCCACGCCGCAGCCGCAAGAAGGTGGTCGCTGAAGCTGCCGCCGAGGAGGCTCCTGCAGCCGAAGCGATCGCAACAGTCGACGCGCCGAGCGAAGATGAAGAAGGCGGCCCGTCCGGCGAGATGGCCGCGATGGTCGAAACCGATTCGATTTCCGAGGATGTCGATGTTTCCAAGCGCCGTCACGACGATGACGACGACGATGATCACGACCAGGAAGAAGAAGTAATCGAATCCGTCGGCGCCGAAGACGCGATGGAAGAGGTTCCGGACCGCACGCAGCGCAAGCCGCGGAAACAGTATCGCATTCAGGAAGTCATCAAGCGTCGGCAGATCCTGCTGGTGCAGGTTGCCAAGGAAGAGCGCGGCAACAAGGGTGCAGCACTTACCACCTATCTTTCGCTCGCAGGCCGCTACTCGGTTCTGATGCCGAACACGGCGCGCGGCGGTGGTATCTCCCGCAAGATCACCAATCCGCAGGACCGCAAGCGCCTGAAGGAAATCGCCAAGATGCTCGAAGTGCCGCAGGGCATGGGCGTCATCCTGCGTACCGCCGGCGCCAACCGCACCAAGGTCGAGGTCAAGCGTGACTTCGAATATCTGATGCGCCTTTGGGAAAACGTCCGTACGCTGACGCTCGCTTCGACAGCGCCTTGCCTCGTCTACGAAGAAGGCAGCCTGATCAAGCGCTCGATCCGCGACCTTTACAACAAGGATATCGGCGAGATCATCGTTGCCGGCGAAGAAGGCTATCGTGAAGCGAAAGACTTCATGAAGATGCTGATGCCGAGCCATGCCAAGGTGGTTCAGCCCTATCGCGACATCCATCCGATCTTCTCGCGCTCCGGCATCGAGGCGCAGCTTGACCGCATGCTGCAGCCGCAGGTGACTTTGCGCTCGGGCGGCTACCTGATCATGAACCAGACGGAAGCGCTGGTTTCGATCGACGTCAACTCCGGCCGCTCGACCCGCGAACACTCGATCGAGGACACGGCGCTCCAGACCAATCTGGAAGCTGCCGAGGAAATTGCCCGCCAGCTTCGCCTGCGCGACCTTGCCGGCCTGATCGTCATCGACTTCATCGACATGGAAGAAAAGCGCAACAACCGCGCCGTCGAGAAGAAGCTGAAGGAATGCCTGAAGAACGACCGCGCCCGCATCCAGGTCGGCCGTATCTCGCATTTCGGCCTTCTGGAAATGTCGCGCCAGCGCATCCGCGCTTCGGTTCTCGAAAGCACGACGCAGATCTGCTCGCATTGCGGCGGCACCGGTCATGTTCGCTCGCAGTCCTCCGTTGCGCTGCATGTTCTGCGCGGCATCGAGGAATACCTGCTGAAGAACACGACGCACGACATCACCGTGCGTACGACGCCGGACATTGCGCTCTATCTGCTCAATCACAAGCGTCAGACGATCGTCGATTACGAAAACCGCTTCGGCGTCGCCATCGTCATCGGCGCGGACAATGCCGTCGGCACGCAGCATTTCGCGATCGACCGCGGCGAGCCGGTGGAAAATCCGGTGAAGATCGAATCCCTATTCAACTTCGCCGCCATTCCGGAGGATGATGACGACGATATCGTCATCGAGGCAGATGAGGACGAAGACGAAGAGCTCGAAGAAAAGGCCGCTAGCGTCGAACAGCAGCCCGCAGCGCGCTCCGAAAATAATGAAGGTGGCCGCAAGCGCAAGCGCCGCCGCCGTCGTCGCGGTCGTGGCGGTGACGCCCAAGTAGCCTCCGAATCGGCCGATGCATCCCGCGAGGAAGGCGATGACGAAGCGGATGAAGGCGACGAGGACGATACCGGCAGCAGCGGCGAAGTCGCGGCCGTGTCCAGCGATGATGGCCAGCAGAAGCGCAAGCGCCGCCGCCGCGGCAAGCGTGGCGGGCGTCGCAATCGCGACGGCGAAGGCAACGAATTGACCGCTGGCGGTGAAGCCGGTTCGGACGAAGGCGCTGACGATGAGGATGACGGCGAAAGCGATGTCGCTGTAACCGTTGCCGATATCGCGGTCGCTGAAGGCGAAGCCGCCGTCGAAAGCCAGCCGGCCATGGCGGCTGTCGAAACCGCGGCCGTCGTCGTTGAAGACGTGAAGCCCGCCAAGAGCCGCAGCCGTCGCAAGCC
This sequence comes from Rhizobium cerradonense, assembly GCF_030182455.1. NCBI lineage: Bacteria > Pseudomonadati > Pseudomonadota > Alphaproteobacteria > Hyphomicrobiales > Rhizobiaceae > Rhizobium > Rhizobium cerradonense. Next base: position 614,278 of record NZ_JAQJCK010000003.1, on the reverse strand, counting down.
GAAGGCGGAAGCATCGCCCGTCGAGGCACCGGTCGCCGAAGAGGCACCCGTGGTCGACGCCGAGGCTGAAACAGTTGCCGAAGTTGCCGGCGATCTCGACAAGGCCGCCGAACCGGTCGCCGCTGCGGAGCCCGAAGTGATCGAGGCCGCGGCCAAGCCGGCACGCGCCAACCGCGAGTCGAACGTCTCCTCCTCCGAGCCGGTGGTCAAATCCACCCGCACCAGCGAGGGCGGCGACGGCGATGGCGAGCCGACCAAGCCGAAGAAAGCCGGCTGGTGGCAGCGCCGTGGCTTCTTCTGAACGCTGCTGTTCGGAACGAAATAAACAAATCCGGCCGTGGCAACGCGGCCGGATTTTTGTTTTGGAAGACGGCAAGCAACCGCGGCCGATGATCGGCATTTCCGCGAATTGAGGCACATTTCAGCGGATAGCGTGGAATTGCCGCGGAGGACGGAGTGATCTCCGTTCGGTGCAAATCTTCAAAACTCGCCGTAAACCTCTGATCGAAGAGTCTATTTCAGCCACGCCGCCATGCGTTCTGCCGCTTCCTCGATCTCCGCCTTCGAGCCGGCATAGGAGATGCGCATCGCGCGGTGTCCTTCGATCGGATCGAAATCGAGGCCCGGTGTGGCGGCGACGTTGATTTCGGCCAGCATCTTGCGGGCGAAGGCCATGCTGTCGTTGGTAAAGCGGCTGACATCGACATAGGCGTAGAAGGCGCCGTCCATCGGCGACGCGATGGAGAAGCCGATTTCGGGCAAACGGCGCATCAGGAAATCGCGGTTATGGCGGTAGCTTTCGCGGTAGACGTCCAATTCGGCCCCTGCCCCGAGTGCTGCTGCCGCGGCGATCTGCGAGAGCTCCGGCGCCGAAATGTAAAGGCTCTGAGCAACGCGCTCGATCGGGCGCACCAGGCGCTCCGGCAGCACCATCCAGCCGATGCGCCAGCCGGTCATGCAATAATATTTCGAGAAGGAATTGATGATGATGGCCTGATCGGTCAGTTCCAGCGCGCTCGTCTCTTCGCCGACGAAGGTCAGTCCATGATAGATTTCGTCGGAAATGAAAGCGATCGAACGGTCGGCACAATAATCGGCAAGCGCCTTCAGCGCCGCCCTGCCCGTCACCGTGCCGGTGGGATTGGCGGGGCTTGCAAGCAGTACGCCCTTCAGCCGCTTGCCACTGGCCGCTTGCGCCGCCTCCAGGCTTTCCGGCGTCAACGTGAATTGCGTTTCGGCGGTGACGGGCACTTCGACGACATCGAGCCCGAGAGCAGCAAGAATATTGCGATAGGCTGGATAGCCGGGCCTTGCGATGGCGACGCTGTCGCCAGGATCGAACAGCGTCAGAAAGGCAAGGTTGAAGCCGGCCGACGAACCTGTCGTGATCGCGATCCGCATGGGATCGATGCTCAGCCCATGGCGAACCTGGTAATGACCCGCTAGCGCCTGTTTCAGCGCCAGCGTGCCCAGTGCGTCCGTGTAGCCGATGCGTCCGTGCCCGAGTGCCGTGCGTGCTGCCTCAAGTGCTGCCTTGGGCGTCGGATGCGACGGCTGGCCGACGGCCATCGAAATGACGGCATGCCCCGCCTGACGCCGACGGGTCGCCTCCGCCAGCACATCCATGGCGTGGAAGGGTTCGACATCGCTGCGTTTGGATAGGGAAAACAAGGTCAATTCTTTCTCGGATCGGATTAAAGCCAGACAATTGCCGCAATATTAGCCTGTTCACAATCCCGCGATTGCGGCTTTGTCGTGAAAATTCCTGTTTCTGGAAATAAGCATGCACCGTAAATTGCCGATACAAATTTCGGGATTTTAACCTGGTGGTGATATCCCGAACCGGACGATGAGTCTCAGCACCTACTCAAACGAGGACCCAATGACCCTGTTTCCCAAAACCCTGCTGGCCGCCTCAGCGATCGCCATTGCCGCGTCGCTTGCCATGGTTCAGCCCGCGGCCGCGCTGGATGACCAGCAGAAGAAGGAATTCGGGGAGTTCATCAAGGAATACCTCGTCGAGCACCCGGAAGTGCTGTTGGACGCGCAAGCGGCGCTTGAAAAGAAACAGGACGAGGCGCGCCTCGCTCAGTCGGCCCAGGCTGTTACCCAAAATAAGGATGCCATCTTCAATTCCAAGGATGACGTTACGATTGGCAATCCGAAGGGTGACGTCACCGTGGTCGAGTTCTTCGACTATAATTGCACCTATTGCCGCCATGCGCTCCCCGACATGGACGCGCTGCTCAAGCAAGACCCGAATGTGCGTTTCGTGCTGAAGGAATTCCCGATCCTCGGACCGGATTCGGTTGCCGCGGCACGGGTTTCCGATGCGTTCCGCAAGCTGGCGCCGGAAAAATATGCTGAATTCCACCATGCGCTGCTTGGAAGCGACGGCCGCGCATCGGAAGACAGCGCCATCGAAGCTGCGACCTCGCTCGGCGTCACTGAAGCGGCAATTCGCGCTGAAATGGCCAAGAGCCCGAACAGCGATTCGATCAAGGCCACGTACCAGCTCGCCACCGATCTCAACGTCACCGGCACGCCGGCCTATGTCATCGGTAATGAGGCGATCTCCGGCGCAATCGGCCTCGACGCCATTCAGCAGAAGATCGCCAATGTCCGCAGTTGCGGCAAGACGAGCTGCTGAACCGTGGCAATGTCTGCGCCGCGCATCTTTCAGGATGCATAAAGGACACAGTGGCGCCTCAGAAGATGTATGAGCCTTTCCGAAGTCGAACCGATTTCGGGCTTATGCGTAAAATCGCCAAAATCGGGGCGTTTCCACACCTAGACACGCGCAACCTACGTCCTGGGGGCTTTCCTACGCGCCCTCGGGAGTCTATAGGTTGCGCTGCACTTTGACGGAACCTCTGATGGCGCAAACCATTTTCGTCCTAAACGGACCCAATTTGAATGCCCTCGGCAAGCGCGAGCCGGGCATCTATGGCGGCAAGACGCTCAAGGATATCGAAGCCGACTGCAAATCCGTGGGCGAAAGCCTTGGCTTTGTCGTCGACTTTCGCCAGAGCAACCATGAAGGCGTGCTAGTCGACTGGATGCACGAAGCCGGCGACGTCGCCGCCGGCGTCGCCATCAACCCCGGCGCCTATGGCCACACGTCGATCGCGCTTCATGATGCGATCCGCGCCATTTCCATTCCGGTGGTGGAGGTTCATATCTCCAACATCCACGCACGCGAAGAATTCCGGCACAAATCGATGATCGCGCCCGCCGCCAAGGGCATGATCTGCGGTTTTGGGCCCCACAGCTACATCCTGGCGCTGCATGCGCTGAAATCCATCACGCAATAACAAGAATACAGGGCTAAACATCCATGGCTGACAAGAAATTGGGTATCGACCAGGCGCTGATCCGCGACCTCGCCAATATTCTCAATGAGACCGATCTGACCGAGATCGAAGTCGAGCAGGAAGATCTGCGCATCCGCGTATCGCGCGCCGGCACGACTCAATATGTTCAGGCACCGATCGCAGCACCCGCCTATGCCGCAGCAGCTCCTGCCGCCGCTCCCGTTGCAGCGGCCGCACCTGCCGGCAAGTCGCGCAATCCGGACAACGTCGTCAGCGCGCCGATGGTAGGCACGGTCTACATGGCACCCGCTCCAGGCGCTGCCGCTTTCATCGAGGTCGGCGCCTCCGTCAAGGAAGGCCAGACGCTGCTGATCATCGAAGCAATGAAGACGATGAACCAGATCCCCGCGCCCAAATCCGGTATTGTGACCGAAATCCTCATTCAGGATGGACGCCCGGTCGAATACGGCGAAGCCCTGGTCGTCATCGAGTAGGCCCCATGCCCATGATTTCGAAGATTCTCATAGCCAATCGCGGAGAGATCGCCCTTCGTGTGCTGCGCGCCTGCAAGGAGCTCGGCATTGCGAGCGTCGCCGTGCATTCGACCGCCGACGCCGACGCGATGCATGTGCGCCTGGCGGATGAAAGCGTGTGCATTGGCCCGCCGCCGTCGCGCGAGAGCTATCTCAACATCCACCAGATCGTCGCGGCCTGCGAGATCACCGGTGCCGACGCCGTTCATCCGGGCTATGGGTTCTTGTCGGAGAACGCCAAGTTCGCCGATATTCTCGAAGCACATGGCATCACCTTCATCGGCCCGACGGCGGATCACATCCGCATCATGGGCGATAAGATCACCGCCAAGACGACGGCGCAGCAGCTCGGCATTCCCGTCGTTCCCGGTTCGGACGGCGAAGTGAAGACCGAAGCGGATGCGCTGAGGACCGCGAAGGAAATCGGCTATCCCGTGCTGATCAAGGCGACCGCCGGTGGCGGCGGACGCGGCATGAAGGTGGCGCGCACGGAAGCCGATGTACTCGAAGCCTGGTCGACGGCGCGCACCGAGGCGGCAGCCGCCTTCGGCAATGAATCCGTCTACATGGAAAAATATCTCGGCAAGCCGCGCCATATTGAAATCCAGGTATTCGGCGATGGCGAAGGCAATGCCGTGCATCTCGGAGAGCGCGACTGCTCGCTGCAGCGCCGCCACCAGAAGGTCTGGGAAGAAGCCAATTCACCGGCGCTCAACGTCGAGCAGCGGATGAAGATCGGCCAGATCTGCGCCGACGCCATGAAGAAGCTGAAATATCGCGGCGCCGGCACGATCGAATTCCTCTATGAAAACGGCGAGTTCTATTTCATCGAAATGAACACCCGCCTGCAGGTCGAGCATCCGGTTACCGAAGCGATCACCGGCATCGATCTCGTGCACGAACAGATCCGCGTGGCCTCGGGCGGCGGTCTTTCCGTGACGCAGGAAGACGTGCATTTCCACGGCCACGCCATCGAATGCCGCATCAATGCCGAGGACGCGCGCACCTTCGTGCCCTCGCCCGGCACGATCACGCATTTCCACGCACCGGGCGGCCTTGGCGTTCGCATCGATTCGGGCGCCTACCAGGGCTACAGAATCCCGCCCTATTACGACAGCCTGATCGGCAAGCTGATCGTGCATGGCCGCACCCGCGTCGAATGCATGATGCGCCTGCGCCGCGCGCTCGACGAATTCGTGGTCGATGGCATCAAGACCACGCTGCCTCTGTTCCAGGATCTGGTTTCCAACCAGGATATCGCCAACGGCGATTACGATATCCATTGGCTGGAAGACTATCTGGCGAAAGGTTCGGCTTAACCTATGGCAGGGCCGCGCGGCAGAAATCCTGGCATTACTCCGGAAATTCTGCTGCGCGCCTATTCCATCGGTCTCTTCCCCATGGCGGAATCGGCTGACGATCCGGAAATCTTCTGGGTCGAACCCGAACTGCGGGGCGTGCTGCCGCTCGACACTTTCCACATTTCGAAAAGCCTGACGAAAACGATCCGTCGCAAGCCCTTCGATATTCGTTTCAACACGGATTTCGATGCCGTTATCGCCGCCTGCGCTGAGCATACCAGCGGCCGGCCAAGCACCTGGATCAACAAGACCATCAAGTCGCTCTATTCGACCCTCAACCATATCGGCCATGCGCACTCCGTTGAGGCTTGGGAGGGCAGCAAACTGGTCGGTGGGCTCTATGGCGTATCGCTAGGCTCGGCCTTCTTCGGGGAGAGCATGTTTTCACGCCGCACCGACGCCTCGAAGATCTGTCTTGTCTATCTGGTCGAGCGCCTCAAGCAGCGCGGCTTCACCCTCCTCGATACTCAATTCACCACCGAGCATCTGAGGACATTCGGCGCGATCGACGTGCCAAAGGATCAATATACAAGGATGCTCGAGAAAGCGATGGAATCGCCCAATCTGAGCTTCTCCAACGGTTGAGAACCCACGTACATACGTTGATTTAAACCAGAAATCCGCTACGTTCGGCACAACAGCCGGGGGTAGTATCTTGAAAACATATCTTGCAATCGCCTTTCTCGCCGCACTGGTCGCAACGCAGGCCGAGGCCAAATCCTTTCACGACATGTTCGGCACCGACGCGCCCGAGGGCGGCGCGGGAGCCATACTGAAGACCATCGACTTCCAGCAGGGACCGATCAAATTGCCCGGCGCCAATGCGACGCTGAACGTTTCCGATCAGTTCTACTATCTCAATCCGGCCGATACACGAAAAGTACTGGTTCAGCTTTGGGGCAATCCGGGCAATGCCGCCGAAGGTACGCTCGGCATGATCTTCCCGGCGAAATATGCGCCGACGGATCAGCGTACCTGGGGTGCGGTCGTCGAATATGACAATGGCGGCCATGTCTCCGACGATGACGCCGCGTCGACAGACTACAACGCGTTGCTGAAACAAATCCAGGACGCGATCAAAGGAGACAATCCCGAACGCGAGAAGCAAGGCTACCCTTCGATCACTCTGGTCGGCTGGGCTGAACCACCGCACTATGACAAGGCAACCCATGCACTCCACTGGGCGCGCGACCTGGTCTTCGGCAAGGACCCCAGTGGTCCGCATACGTTGAACTATTCGGTGCGCGTGCTCGGTCGCGAAGGCGTCATGGAGCTCGATTTCGTAGCCGGCCTCAACCAATTGCAGGAAATCAACAATGCCATCCCGAATGTCATCAACACCGTGCAATATGACAGCGGCAAGCGCTATGCCGACTTTGTCAACGGCGACAAGATCGCCGCCTACAGCATGGCGGGAATGATCGCGGCCGGTGCCGGCGTGAAGATTGCAGCAAAACTCGGCTTTCTGGCCGTCGTCCTCGGCTTTTTCAAAAGCTTCGGCGTAGCGCTCCTGGCATTGAAGAAAGGGCTGATCGTCATCATCGCCGGCATTGCCGCCTTGGGGCGCAAGATTCTTGGCCTGTTTCGCCGGGATAAAAGCACCGACGCTTGAGCGCGGTCCGGCCGGCTGGTGTAGAGAAAGGCCGTTGGCCTCCAGTGCGTCACGGCTTCAAATCCGCGTTTTAATCTGCTAACGCTCGTTTGAAGAGCGTTGGTGCATTGAGGTTCTACTTTGCCGTCGTAAATACCGGTCTCATCCAATTTCACCCCGTATGTCAGGGCAGCTTCATCGCCGCCGGATGTATGATCATGTTCATCGGGTGGTGGCCTGAGACCGGTTTGGCATTGTTGAAATGCGCCATGCGCAGCCATTGCTGTCTCAGCTCTTCAGCCGTCCGAAACATCGCCACGCCGCGCCCGTAATGGGCTTGTCTTACCGCCAACTTGGTGAACTTCCGAACGGAAGACCAAGACGGTATGTGCAACAGTCTCAAGGTCCGATGGACCATCAATCCTCGAACTGCCCCTCAACCATGGATCGTCTGCAGCGGATGCGGCTGCCCCAAGCCTTTCAAGTCCAGCGGCAAGACCAGACTCAACGCCAACGGCAAGAAACTCGACGCCTGGCTCGTCTATAAATGCGTGGACTGCGACAAGACATGGAACCGGACGCTCTTCGAGCGCCAGACCATTCGTGATCTTGATCCGCTTGTTCTGGAAGCGCTGCAAGGCAACGATTCCGACTGGATACGAGCCAGAGAATTCGATCTCGATGCGCTGCGGCGCAAGACCCAACGCATCGACGAATTTGCCGATGCAGATGTTGAAAAAGAGATACTGAGCGAACCGGATTGCTGGACAATGCTGGAAATCGATCTGGCGGTTACGCTTCCTTTCAACGTCCGTCTCGATCGCCTGCTTGCCTCTGAACTCAACGTCTCACGCTCCCGGCTTCAGGCTCTGCACGAAGACGCGAAACTTCGGGTGCATACGGATCGCGCCGATGCGATGCGGCGTAGGATCAAGAATGGCTCATGCATCGTCATCGATCTCTCTGACGAGGCCGATCGACATTTGATCTGGAAAGCCGCCGTTTTGGGCAAAGAGATCAGCTGACCGGATGCCGTAGGATTGCTCGCGACGAATTGACCTTCGCGCGCCAATCTTGCGGCATTGCTATGGCTGAAGAGGAATATGTTACTTGGCGCCGGCGCTGTCCGGCGGCGGGATGTCCGACTTCTGCTTGCACTCTTTCAGCCAGACGTCATAGATCGGATGTTCAACGGCGTTGAGGCCCGGGCTGTCGGCGAACATCCAGCCGGTGAAGATGCGGCGGATGCGGCGGTCGAGGGTGATCTCGTCCACCTCGACAAAGCCGTCGACCTTCTGCTGCTCGGTATCGTCACGGGAATAGCAAGCCTTCGGCGTCACCTGCAGCGCGCCGAACTGCACGGTCTCGTTGATGTAGACATCGAACGTGGTGATGCGGCCGGTGATCTTGTCGAGGCCGGAGAAGACGGCGACGGGGTTGGAGATGCGGGCAGCCTCGGCGGACGGCGGCAAAAAGACGCCCGCAGCAAAGGCAAGCGCCACTCCCGATATCGCACGCAAAGAAGCGCTCCGCGTGAAAAACGTCATATCCGCCAATCTCCGCTTGGTCTCGGTCAAAGCGCCGAGCACGAGCCGGCAAGTTCTGCGCCTAAAGGCCAATTGTGGCCAAAGGACGGGCCGGCCCTCTAGGCTCAGTTGCCGGGCGTCCAGGCGTCGTAATCGCCGGTCACGCGCGGACGTTCGCCGGCAACGGACAGCGAGCCGGGCGGACGATAGGCCTGCGGCGAACCCGTCGGATTGGCGCGGTGCGCCTTCTGCCATTCCTTGGCGACGTAATTGTCCTTGGTCGGCGGAACGTCGGTGCGGTGATGCATCCAGCCGTGCCAGCCCGGAGGAATAGCGGACGCCTCGGCATAACCCTTGTAGATCACCCAGCGCTTCGGAAGGCCGTAGGAGGACATGCCGCCCTCGTAGTAGACATTGCCGAATTCATCCTCGCCGACGCGCTTGCCGAACCGCCAGGTCGCAAAGCGGGTGCCCATCGTCTGACCATTCCACCAAGTGAAGGTTTGCACGAGTAAATTCCACATGTCTTTATCCTTGTGCCCGTTGGGAGCAGGCGAAACCAGAATTCGATCGTTTGCTTATGCCGTCTGACAAACGGATTGTCCAGAGATTCGCATGGGAAACGCGCTTCATTTCAAGGCCATCTTGAAGCCGAGATGGCTCGGCTTGAAACCCAATCTCTCATAGAAACGATGGGCATCCTTGCGAAGGGCGTTCGAGGTTAGTTGCACGAGCCGCACGCCGCGGCCTTTTGCCTCGGCAATGCAAAAATTGATCATCATGGCACCGATCCCCTGCCCGCGCAGATCGCTCCGCGTCTGGACGGCCTCGATGATCATCGACGAGGAGCCGCGGCCGGTCAGCGATGTCGTGATCATGGTCTGGAACGTGCCGACGACCTCGCCCGCCAGCTCGGCGACATAGAGCGCCTGATCCGGCGAGGATTGGATGGTCCGGAAGGCGCGGAGGTAATCCTCGTAAGCGGTGGGATCGGTCGTGTCGGCGTGACCGCCGAGAGCATCGGCGGCGAAGAGGGCGATTAAGGAAGGGAGATCGGATTCTTTTGCTTCGCGGATAAGTAGTTCTTGTGAGGGCAATGTGTTGTACCTACGTCTAGCTTAACGGCAACGCTGTTACTCGGAAGGGCCGAATGTCTGCGAGCGAAACTCACTCATTTCAATACTTTATGCCGGAACTCCACCTGAAAACATTCCTGCAAATATCCCTAATGCTGCTGCTTTTGTTTATGATCATAGTGTCAAACGCCGACACTGCATTGAAGCTTCTTTTAATTTTAATTTTGTTGCCGGTATCCTTCTATGTGGTTGTCGCGCTTCGAATAATTACCTCGCAATCCAAGAGTGCCATCGTGACCATCGGGCCGGAAGGCATATTGGACAGCCGATTTGGACTGGGTTTCATTCCGTGGTCCGCAGTAGAACGCATCGATGTGGACGCCCTGAAATTTAAACCGCGGACTCCTAATGAAGAGATCGTCCGTCTAATCTCTCGCGGTATTCCGCGCCTCCTGGCCATGTCTGGAATGTATGGGAAAGTAACAATTCCAAGCGATTTCAGCCTGTTCGAATATAGGGATAGACGTAGTATCAAGCTCTGGCTGCATTCTGGCGTACGCCTGGAGCAAACGACGCCCGCTGCGAGACTTCGGATAAAAGACAACCGAGACGGTACACAGCGAGTTTATATCGCGATGGCAAATCTTTTGGCTTCAAGGAAGGAACTTCTTGATCTCATGGTGGCGTTTCACAAGCAGTGCGCGGACATTGCATCCGCTACTCTAGTTACGTAGCCAGCCGCTTCTCAAACACCAGCGCCGGAATACCCGACTGCCCCGGGGCAGCATTCTCGTTGCGGCCGACCTCGGTGAAGCCGTGGGCTTTGTAGAAGGCGATCGCTTCGGCATTTTCTGGCTCGACGTCGAGGCGCATGACCTCGGCGTCCGGAAAGCAGGTTTCCAGCTCGGCGAAGATGTCGCGGCCGATGCCGTTGCGTTGCAGTGACGGACGGACATAGAGCATGTGCAGGAGAACGGTCTTGGTCATCTGCTCGGACATGACGGCATAACCCATGCCGCCAATATCCTCGCCATTATCGGCGACCAGAAACTCGGATTGCCGCTTCGCCAACCGCGCTTTCAGCTTGGCCGGCGAAAGCAGAAACTCGATCAGTTCATTGACCTTCGCCGCGCCGTAGTGCCGATCATAGGCGGCATGCCAGGTCTCTACGAGAAGGTCACGGACCTTCCCGAGATCCTGTTCGCCGGCCGTGCGGACGAAATACACGGGCGCCTATTCCTCTTCGATGCCGAGCTTGGCCTTGACGAGGGCTTGTACCGCCTGCGGATTGGCCTTGCCGCCGGTCGACTTCATCACCTGGCCGACGAACCAGCCGGCAAGCGTCGGCTTGGCCTTGACCTTGGCGACCTGATCCGGATTGGCGGCGATGATCTCGTCAACCGCCTTCTCGATGGCGCCGGTGTCGGTGACCTGCTTCATACCGCGAGCTTCGACGATCTCCATGGGATCGCCGCCTTCGGTAAGCACGATCTCGAACAGGTCCTTGGCGATCTTGCCAGAGATGGTTTCGGCCTTGATCAGGTCGATGATGGCGCCGAGCTGGGCGGGCGAAACCGGAGTCTCCTCAATGGTTTTGCCGGTTTTGTTCAAGGCGCCCAGCAAGTCGTTGATCACCCAGTTTGCTGCGATCTTGCCATCGCGACCGGCAGCGACGGCCTCGAAATAATCGGCAATCGCCTTTTCCGAGACAAGCACGGAGGCATCGTAGATCGAGAGACCGAGCTCGCGGACGAAACGCTCCTTCTTGTCGTCAGGCAGCTCCGGCAGATCGGCTGCGAGTTCCTCGACGAAAGCGTCGTCGAATTCGAGCGGCAGCAGGTCCGGATCGGGGAAATAACGGTAGTCGTGTGCATCCTCCTTGGAGCGCATGGAGCGGGTTTCACCCTTGTTCGGGTCGAAGAGGCGCGTTTCCTGCTCGATCACCCCACCGTCTTCCAAAATACGGATCTGCCGGACCGCCTCGGCCTCGATCGCCTGTCCAATGAAGCGGATGGAGTTGACGTTCTTGATTTCGCAGCGTGTGCCGAACTCGCCGCCCGGACGACGGACAGAGACATTGACGTCGGCGCGCATGGAACCTTCATCCATATTGCCGTCGCAGGTGCCGAGATAACGTACGATCGAGCGCAGCTTGGTCATATAGGCCTTCGCCTCATCCGACGAGCGCATGTCCGGCTTGGAGACGATTTCCATCAGCGCCACGCCGGAACGGTTGAGGTCGACATAGGACATAGTGGCGTGCTGGTCGTGCATGGACTTGCCGGCGTCCTGCTCCAGATGCAGGCGCTCGATGCCGATCTCGATGTCCTCGAACTGACCCTGGCGATCCGGACCGAGCGAGATGACGATCTTGCCTTCGCCGACGATCGGGTCCTTGTACTGCGAGATCTGATAGCCCTGCGGCAGGTCCGGATAGAAATAGTTCTTGCGGTCGAAGACCGAGCGCTTGTTGATCTGAGCCTTCAGGCCGAGGCCGGTGCGCACGGCCTGCCTGACGCATTCCTCATTGATGACCGGCAGCATGCCGGGCATGGCGGCATCGACCAGCGAGACGTTGGAATTCTGCGGCTTGCCGAACTCGGTCGAAGCACCGGAGAAGAGCTTGGATTTGCTCAGCACCTGGGCATGGACTTCCATTCCGACAATAACTTCCCAATCGCCGGTGGCACCGGGAATGAAGCGCTTCGGATCTGGCGTACGAACGTCGACAATGGTCATGAGAGGCTCTTGAAATGCTGTTCTTCTGAACTTTGTGAGGTAGAGCAATTGGCGGTGCGGCGCAAGACTTTCAGCACCTATAAGCCCGCGCCATACGTCCCGTCGTCGCTATCGAGCAGCGCTTTCGAAAGTCCGACCGTCGGCACGTCGCGATCGAGCTTCGGAGAATAGTCGACGGAAAGCCAATGAATGGCATAGCCGTGTGCCTTGAAGAATTCGATCGCATCGCTGTTTTCGGCGTGGGTCTGCACCGCGATCTTCTCCAACCCCTGCTCCCGAACATCCTTTTCGATCTGCGCCAGCAGCGCCGAACCAAGTCCCTGCCGCAGATGATCGGGATCGATCCAGAAATCGGAGATATTCTCGTCCAAGGCTTCACGGGCTGCCCAACCGGTAACCACTCCGTTCAGCTCCACGACCGTGATCGTCAGCCAGGCGCCGCGGGTGAAGTTCGAGAAGGCTTCGCTGGCACTTTCGAGCAGCGCGTCCGTGCCGCCGATCGACCCCATGGCCGCCTGCCATGAGCGCAGGCCGATATTGGCCAATATCTCCATCTCTCCTTCGTGCGCGTTGCGAATGTGGATCATCAGGCCCCCGCCGTTTTCAGCAGTAAAACACCGGAAAAGGGCTTTTTCCAGCCACCAAATGAGAACGGGCGCTGGATGGCGGCCTATGTTTAACGAGGGTGAAACTTGACCGGCGGGTACAACCTGCTTTAGATATGGCGCATCAATGGAGTCTTGATGTCCACCTTTTCTCAGACCCGGTAAAGGCCCCGCCCGCAAGTCTTCTTGCGCGCTGGGCCCGAAACGAAGCCCCGACTTTCCGCAAGGGAATGTCGGATCGTTTTGTCGCGCCTTACGGCGCTTTCCGGATCTTGAAAACCATGGATATTTCGCGCGCCGAACAGCGCATCCTGCATCTGCTCGCCCAAGGCGGGCGCATTGAAATCAACCGCGCCGAAAACAAGAAGATCGAGACGGTCCGCTGCTTCACACGCGACGGCTGGCTCTATCCCGGCTTCGGCCTCGATCTCTTCCGCAAACTCAAACGCCTAAGAGCCATCAAATCCTCGGGCGGTCATCCTTATCAGATTACCGAACAGGGACTGAGGCTAGTGAGGGCGCAGTTGGATAATAGGTAAAACTGACGAAAGTGGAGCCCTTGTCAGGCTCCACTTTATCCTTTGCCGCTTTGATGTTGGGCGCTAATCGCCGCTTACCACCACTTCGCCGGCGTGAACTTGCCGGCAGCCTGTTCGATGACGTGGGCGGTCTTGAACAGGGTTTCCTCGTCGAATGGCTTGCCGATGAGTTGCAGGCCGAGCGGCAGGCCCTTCGGGTCGAGGCCGGCGGGGACGGCGATGCCGGGGAGACCGGCCATGTTGACCGTCACCGTGAAGATGTCGTTGAGGTACATCTTGACCGGATCGGAAGCCAAGTTTTCGTCGGCGATGCCGAAGGCCGAAGACGGCGTGGCGGGCGTCAGGATGGCGTCGACGCCGGCGTGGAAGGCGAGTTCGAAATCGCGCTTGATCAGCGTGCGGACCTTCTGGGCACGCAGATAATAGGCGTCGTAATAGCCGGCCGAGAGCACGTAAGTGCCGATCATGATGCGGCGCTTGACTTCCTGGCCGAAGCCGGCAGCGCGCGTCTTCTCGTACATGTCGACGATATTCTCGCCGTCGACGCGCAGGCCATAGCGCACGCCGTCGTAACGGGCGAGGTTCGAGGACGCCTCGGCAGGCGCAACGATGTAATAGGCCGGCAGGGCATATTTCGTGTGCGGCAGGGAGATGTTGACGATCTCGGCGCCGGCATCCTTCAGCCAGGCGATGCCCTGCTGCCAAAGAGTCTCGATCTCTTCCGGCATGCCGTCGACACGGTATTCGTTCGGGATGCCGATCTTCATGCCCTTGAGCGATTTACCCAGCGAGGCTTCGTAATCCGGCACGGGCAGATCGACGGAGGTCGTATCTTTGGCATCAACGCTCGCCATCGACTTCAGCAGGATGGCAGCGTCGCGAACATCGCGAGCGATCGGGCCAGCCTGGTCGAGCGACGAGGCGAAGGCGACGATGCCCCAGCGCGAGCAGCGGCCATAGGTCGGCTTGATGCCGACCGTGCCGGTGAAGGCGGCGGGCTGGCGAATGGAGCCGCCGGTGTCAGTAGCGGTGGCGCCCGCGCAGAGATGCGCGGCAACGGCAGCGGCCGAACCGCCCGAGGAGCCCCCGGGAACGAGCTGCTGGTTGGAGCCTGCGGCGCGCCAGGGGTTGATCACGGGGCCGTAATAGGAGGTCTCGTTGGAGGAGCCCATGGCGAACTCATCCATGTTGAGCTTGCCCAGCATGACAGCACCGTCGTTCCAGAGGTTCTGCGTGACAGTCGATTCATAGTGTGGCTCGAAGCCGTCCAGGATGTGGCTGCAGGCCTGCGTATGAATGCCTTCGGTGCCGAACAGGTCCTTGATGCCGAGCGGAATGCCTTCCAGCGCGCCGGCTTTGCCTTCAGCAAGGCGGGCGTCCGAGACCTTGGCCATTGCAAGCGCCTTTTGCGGCGTCACCTTCACATAGGCATTGAACTGAGCATTGGCCGCCTCGATCGCCGAAAGATAGGCCTCGGTCAATTCGGTGGCGGTGATATCCTTGGCGCGCAGTTTGTCGCGAGCTTCGGCGATGGTCAGGCTGGTCAGTTCACTCATCTTGTTTCGCTTCAGATCTAATGAGGGCAATGGGTCGGAACAGGCTCGTGCGGCCGTTATTCAACAACTTTGGGAACGAGGAAGAAATTCTGATCGGTATTCGGCGCATTGGCGACGATGTCGGAGGCCTTGCTGCCATCGGTGACACCATCCGTCCGCTTCTTCATCGCCATCGGCGTGACGGAGGTCATGGCTTCTACACCATCGACATTCACTTCGGAAAGCTGCTCGACGAAGCCCAGAATGCCGTTCAACTCGCCCATCATCCGCTGTGCTTCGTCCTCATTGACGGCGATACGCGCAAGATGGGCGACGCGTTTGACGGTGGCGAGATCGACGGACATGGCATTCTCCGGATAGTTGATTAATCAACAAACAATTGATTTTCACCACGCTATAAAGGCCATGTCCGCCATACGCAACGTACTTTTGTCAGGCGGAAACGCTGCCGCCCGGCTTCGGTGCCGCGACGGCCGTCTTCGAACCTTCCAGGCCGGCGATGAACTTTTCCGGCGTCTGGTCGATGATCGGGAAAGTGCCGTAGTGGCAGGGAATGGCGGTCTTGAAGTTGAAGTAGCGCTGGCAGGCGAGCGCGGCAACCGCGCCGCCCATGGTGAAGCGGTCACCGATCGGCACGATGCCGATATCAGGCTGATGCAGTTCGTTGATCAGGGCCATATCGGAAAAGATGTCCGTATCGCCCATGTGGAACAGCGTCGGCTCGTCGTCGAAATGCAGCATCAGGCCGTTCGCGTTGCCGAGAGAATGCGAAACACCGTCCTCAGTGAGTTGGGCAGAGGAGTGCAGCGCGTTGGTGAAGGTCGCCGAGAAGCTACCCAAAGAGATGGTGCCGCCGGTATTGCCCATTTCCAGCTTCTCGACACCCTTGCTGCCGAGCCAGGCGGCGAGATCGGCATTGGCGAGAACGACGGCGCCGGTGTCCTTGGCGATCTGAATAGTGTCGCCGACGTGATCGCCATGACCATGGGTCAAGAGGATGTGGGTGATGCCCGCGGTGGCGTCCTTCATATCGAGGCCGGCAAAGGACGAATTATAGGTCAGGAACGGATCGATAAGGATTTTGGCCTTGGCCGTTTCGATGCGAAAGGCGGAGTGGCCGAGCCAAGTGATCTTCATGGATTTCTCCTTAATACTTGATTTCTAATGCAAGACTGGTGTCTTAGGACATATCCGAAACCGTCACAAAGAAAAGCGGTGCGGACTTCAATTTGTTTTGACGGGGGACGATAGCCTGATGACGACGCTGACCATCGAAGACCTCGCCGTGATGCTCCTGCCCGGCCAGCCGATCGCCGGGCTCGATCTCGGCACCAAGACCATCGGGCTCGCCATGTCCGATCTCGGCCGGCGGTTTGCCACGCCGCGCCCGGTGATCAAGCGTGTGAAGTTCACCCAGGATGCGCAGGTGCTGCTTTCCTTCGCTGAAAAGGAGAAAGTCGCGGCCTTCGTCATCGGCCTGCCGATGAACATGGATGGTTCGGCAGGGCCGCGCGTGCAGGCGACACGGGCCTTCGTGCGCAGCATGGCTGACAAGACCGACCTGCCCTTCGTCTTCTGGGATGAGCGGCTGTCGACGGTCGCCGCTGAGCGGGCGCTGCTGGAAATGGACGTCTCGCGTGCGAAACGCGCCGAGCGCATCGACTCGGCAGCCGCAAGCTTCATTCTTCAGGGCGCCTTGGACAGGCTTTCGGCACTCGGCAGGCCGGTTTTTCCCGATCTCGAGACCTGACGGCTCTTCCACCATTCCAGGATAACGGCGCGCTTGCGGAAGCCTATGATGGCGAAGACCAGCAGGCTGTCGAAAGCGATGGCGCGGGCGACCAGCGGCGGAATGGTTTCGGGCGGGATGCCGAGGATCTTGCCGTAGATATCAAAAACGAGATCGTGCATCTGCCGCGTGAACATGAAGACGCCGAAACTCATGTCGTAGTAGGAAAGATAGTACCACGCCCCGAGAAACGAGACGGGTGCGGCCCAGCATATCAGCAACCACTTCATGCGGTTTCCCTTCGACGCGGGTATTGCGTCGCTTCAGTCGAAAGGACAAGCCAGTTCGACAGTGCCATGGCGCTCAAAACCAGTGCCGGTACCGCTATGTCGAGTGCCAGTACGGCGAAGAACATCATCGCCGCGACAAGGAACACGATTTTTGCGGGTCTCGACCCCATGGCTGCACGCTCGGTGGTTAACAATTTATCCACCTACAGTGGCCAGTTAACCGTTGCGGCGCAATGTAAACCATTTGTTAAGGTTAACGCCCAGGCGCGGCTGTGGATATCTCCTGCGCGGCTGAAATGTCAGCCGTAAACGCCGCGCACGATCCGCTTCAGGGCGGTAGCGGCCTTCTCCCAGTCCTTCGACGTTTTCAGGGCAAGACCGGCGCATTGGCCGCTGACGGTCGCCGAAAGCACGAGATGCTGGATGGCGGCGAAGATCATGGCATTGACGCCGATCGCATCGATCCCCTTCGGCGGTGTAAGCGAGCCGCGCATGCGCTCTATCCAGCCAGCCAGCGCTTTCGAGCGGGCTTCCGACAGCCGCCGCACCTGCTCGGTATTTTCGGACACCTCCCACGCGACGATGCGGCGCATCAGCGGATCGGCGCGCAATGCATCGAGGAAAAGCAGGGCCAATCGTTCCATCAGGTCGCCATAGGTCAGCAGGAACATGCCGCCGGTATCGTCGGGAATGCGATCCGTCACCCAGCTTCCGAGATCGGTGCCGATCGCCTCCACCAGGCCATCGAGACCGCCATAGTAGCGATAGATCAATTGCTTGTCGCAGCCGGCACCGCGGGCAACCGCGTTGATGCCGAAATTCTGGAAGCCTTCCTCCGCCAGCAGCCGTTTCGCAGCATCCAGGATCGCCTGCTCGGTGGCGGCGCGGTTGCGCACCCGCTTCTCCGGCTCGGCGGGTGTTTCGATCGGTTTTCTCAAAACGGCGTTTGCGCTTGGCATTATCTCGGCCCCAACCTGTCACCAGACGGTGAATAACAAGCCGCACAGAAGGGAACAACGAGCCGATGAACTTCGACAGAGTTAAAGCTGTGCAATCCACAGATTAGAGAGATTGGCCGAACCAGACGGTGGTCTGCGATGTCAATTCTGGCGGCAGTTCCAGCCGGGAAAATCCGCGCGATGCCCAGAAGCGCATGCCATTGTGGTTACCGATATTTGCCCCCAGATGCACGCCCTTGACGCCTTGGGTGCGGGCATTGGAAAGCCATCTGTCGAGAAGCGCGCTACCGATGCCCTGCCCCTGCGTGCGCGGTAAAAGATTCATATGAATATGCGCCGGGAACGGATCGGTAAGAGCCGTGGGCGCTCGCTTCGGATGGTGGATCGTAAAGCTTCTCTGCTGATCCGCATCCCAGGTCGAAGCATCGCCGGATGGCTCCGCATAGCGTTTGCGCAGCGCCGGCCACCACTCACGTTCCAGCCTTTCCTCGAAAGCAACCGTATCGAAGACCCCGGCAATATAGCCGCAGACACCCTCCCCATCTTCGGCGACGAAAACGGTTTCCGGGCTAAGGGTCGCATAGGGCACCGAATAAATATGCCCTATCAGCCGTCCATCACGATGGAGCGCCGTGGCATCCATGCCGGCATCGCCGGTGACCAGGGAGATGATATAGAGCTGATCGATGTCATCGGGTTGGACCGGGCGGAGATTGATCATGGATACCCTCAATGGCTGCTTTCGCGTTTGCGATCCCAGGGATCGATGTGTATAATTCTTTATTGGCATACACACGAGATTGCAAATGCGAACAAATATAGAAATTGATGACGCGCTAATCGCAGAAGCAATGGCTGCGACAGGACAGTCGACAAAAAAAGCGACCGTTGAGGAAGCTCTGCGGAGTGTAGTTCGTTGGCATCGCCAGAGACGAGCGCTCGAGGACCTTGCAGGGCTTGGATGGGAAGGCGATCTGGAAGAGATGCGAAGAGATCGACAACAGTGATCGTCGTTGATAGCTCTGTTTGGATTTCCCTTTTGCGCGACGCAGAGACGGAAGCCGTGCGTCGTCTCCGAAATATGATAGCAGCAGGACCTCCCGATATTTTGGTTGGAGATCTTATACTTCTCGAAGTTCTTCAGGGTGCCCGTGGTGATCGGCATGCGGCTCTAATCGAAAGAAGTCTTCGCCAATTTACGGTTCGACCGATGCTGAACGATGCATTTGCAGTCAAAGCGGCACGCAACTATCGTTTTCTACGAGAGCGTGGAATTACTGTACGAAAAACCATAGACGTCATCATCGGCACGTTCTGCATCGAGGAAGGGCACGTGCTTCTTCACGATGATCGGGATTTCGATCCAATGTCTGAGCATCTCGGTCTACAAATAGCTGGATAAATCCGAGCCGGGGCAATCAAGTCGCCGGCGGATACAACAAATCGACGATGTAGCTCGCATCGAAGCGGGCATCCAGCATGCCGTAGGTGGCGCGCCAGCCGCCCGCAAGGCGGGTTTCTATGAAAGCATCGGCGATCTTGCCTGCGCCCAGGCGATAGAGTTCGGCGGCGCCGGCGGCCAGTGCCATCTGCTCGATCAAGAGGCGGGCTGCTCCTTCGTCCTGTTCGCAAAGCGCCATGGCGGCGCGTAAAACATCGATGGTTTTCTTGCCGGCCGGGCCGAGGTCGCGGGCAAGGCCGGCAAAGACGGTTTCGAACAGATCCCTGCCCCGGTTCAGAACGCGCAGCACGTCGAGCGCCATGACGTTGCCGGAGCCTTCCCAGATCGCATTGACCGGCGCCTCGCGGTAATGCCGGGCGATCGGGCGCTCCTCGATATAGCCGCTGCCGCCGATGCACTCCATCGCCTCGTAGATCAGCGCGGGCGCGATCTTGCAGCACCAATATTTGGCAACCGGCGTCATGACGCGGGCATAGGCGGCATCTTCGCTGCTGCTGCTTGCCTTGTCGAAGGCCTCCGCCAAGCGGAAGGCGAGTGCGGTCGCCGCGGCGACATCGAGCGCCATATCGGCAAGTACGCGCGTCATGATCGGCTGATGGACCAGCATCTTGCCGAAGACGCTGCGGCCGCGGGCATGATGCACAGCTTCAGCGAGCGAGGCACGCATGATGCCGGCGGATGCTAGTGCACAATCGAGGCGCGTCAGCGTCACCATATCGAGAATGGTGCGAATGCCGCCATCCGGCGCGCCGAGCAGGAAGCCGAAGGTATCGCTGAACTCGACTTCGGAGGACGCGTTCGAGCGATTGCCGAGCTTGTCCTTCAACCGCTGGAACTGCAGGCCGTTGGCGGAACCGTCTTCGAGGAGACGCGGCACCAGGAAGCAACCCATGCCATCCTTGGTCTGCGCCAGCATGATGAAGGCGTCACTCATCGGGGCCGACATGAACCATTTGTGGCCCGAAAGCCGATAGATGCCATCGCTGACCTTATCGGCGCTCGTCTTGTTGGCGCGCACGTCCGTGCCGCCCTGCTTTTCCGTCATGCCCATGCCGATGGTGACGGCGCTTTTCTGCATGGCTGGTTTGTTGGACGAATCATATTTGCGCGAGAGAATCTTCGGCGCCCAATCCTTCTGCACGGCCGGAGATGCCATCATTGCCGCGACCGAGGCGCTGGTCATGGTCAGCGGGCAGAGATGGCCGCATTCCAATTGTGCGGTCAGATAGAAGCGCGCGGCGCGGACCTTGTGCGACTGGCCCTTGGCCTCCGGGTCTGCCTGCGGATCCCAGATCGAGGAATGCAGGCCCGACGCCATGGAGCGGCGCATCAGCGCATGCCAGGCCGGATGAAACTCGACCACATCCAGCCGTTCGCCACGCGGGCCGTGGGTGCGCAGTTGCGGCGCGCCCTGGTTCGCCATGCGCGCCAGTTCCTGCGCCTCATGCGAGGTGACATAACGGCCCATCTGCTCCAGATCTTCGCGCGTCGAGCGCGGCAGACCGGACGTCAAATCGACGATCAGCGGATCGGAACGATAGGCATTGATGCCGGACCAGAGGCTCGGCTGGTTCAGTTCGGCAAATGTGTCGTCAGTCCGGGTCGGTTGGGTCATGGATCGCTTGTAGAGCAAGAGGGTTGCAAAAGGAAACTGGAACTTTCGTCTCCCAACAGCATAGCTGCTGTAGCGGGATTCGAGCGAAATTGCATGGGGAACACGCGGGCGTAACGAAAGCCCGCGCTTGCCCCTGAGGCGCTCCCTCTTTATAGACCCCCTGACGAAATCCGGAGGGCAGCGTCATGTTCTTCTTCCCCCACCGCCACCTCATCGGCATCAAGGGCCTCACCGAACAAGATATCACCTATCTTCTCGACAAGGCCGACGAGGCAGTGAAGATCAGCCGGCAGCGCGAAAAGAAGACATCGACGCTTCGCGGGCTGACGCAGATCAATCTCTTTTTCGAAGCCTCGACCCGCACGCAAGCATCCTTCGAACTGGCCGGCAAGCGGCTCGGCGCCGACGTCATGAACATGTCGGTCGGCAATTCCTCCGTAAAGAAGGGCGAAACGCTGATCGACACGGCGATGACACTGAACGCCATGCGTCCCGATGTCCTCGTCATCCGCCACTCCAGCGCCGGTGCTGCCTCGCTGCTGGCGCAAAAGGTCTCCTGCTCCGTCGTCAATGCTGGCGACGGCCAGCATGAGCATCCGACGCAGGCGCTGCTCGACGCACTGACCATTCGCCGCGCCAAGGGCAAGCTTTCGCGCATCATCGTCGCGATCTGCGGCGACGTGCTGCATTCGCGTGTCGCACGCTCCAATATCCTGCTGCTGAATGCCATGGGTGCGCGTATCCGGGTCGTGGCTCCCGCCACGCTGCTGCCCGCCGGGATCGCCGACATGGGCGTCGAGATCTTCCATTCGATGAAGGAAGGACTGAAGGACGCCGATGTGGTGATGATGCTGCGGCTGCAACGCGAGCGCATGTCCGGTGCCTTCGTGCCGTCGGTGCGGGAATACTATCATTTCTATGGGCTCGATGCCGAGACATTGAAGGCGGCCAAGGAGGATGCACTTGTCATGCATCCCGGTCCGATGAACCGCGGTGTCGAGATTGCCTCCGAGGTGGCCGACGGACCGCAAAGCGTCATCGCCGAACAGGTGGAAATGGGTGTCGCGGTGCGCATGGCGGTCATGGAGGCGCTGCTGATCTCGCAAAACCAGGGACCGCGCACCGAGGGAGCTGGCGCATGAGCAACTCTATCGTCCTCCAGAACGTCCGTATCATCGATCCCTCGCGCAATCTCGATGAAGTCGGCATGATCATCGTCGAAAACGGCGTCATCCTCTCTGCCGGCAAGGACGCGCATAGGCATGCCGTGCCGAAGGGCGCCGAGATCCGGGATTGCACTGGCCTCGTCGCCGTGCCCGGCCTTGTCGACGCCCGCGTCCATGTCGGCGAGCCCGGCGGCGAACATCGCGAGACCATCGCTTCGGCGAGCCGTGCGGCGGCAGCCGGCGGCGTGACCTCCTTCATCATGATGCCGGACACTGATCCCGTCATCGACGACATCGCCCTGGTCGAATTTGTTAAGAAGACGGCGCGCGATACGGCCGTCGTCAATGTCTATCCGGCAGCGGCGATTACCAAGGGGCTTGCCGGCGAAGAGATGACGGAAATCGGTCTCCTCAGGGAGGCCGGCGCCGTGGTCTTCACCGATGCGCATTCCGGCGTCTACGACACGCAGGTCCTGCGCCGCATCATGACCTATGCGCGCGAATTCGGCGCGGTCGTCTCCTGCGAGACCCGCGACAAATATCTCGGCGCCAACGGCGTGATGCATGAGGGGCTGCTGGCAAGCTGGCTCGGGCTATCCGGTATTCCGAGGGAAACCGAACTCATCCCGCTGGAACGCGACCTCAGGATCGCGACGCTGACCCGCAGCCACTATCACGCAGCGATGATCTCCGTGCCGGAATCGGCAGAGGCCATCCGTCTTGCACGCTCTCGTGGCGCAAAGGTCACCTGCGGCATCTCGATCAACAATCTGGCGCTCAACGAAAACGACATCGGCGAATACCGCACCTTCTTCAAGCTCTATCCGCCGCTGCGCTCCGAGGATGATCGCACGGCCATGATCGAGGCGCTTGCGGACGGCACCATCGACATCATCGTCTCGTCGCACGACCCGCAGGATGTGGATACCAAGCGCCTGCCTTTCGGAGAGGCTGAGGACGGGGCGATCGGGCTGGAGACGCTGCTTGCCGCCGCACTTCGCCTGCATCACAGCGGCGAAGTCAGCCTCATGCGGCTGATCGACGCCCTTTCAACCCGGCCGGCGCAGATCTTCGGTCTTGATGCCGGCACGCTGAAGCCGGGTGCAAAGGCGGATATCACCTTGATCGATCTCGACGAGCCTTGGCTTGTTGCCAAAGACATGCTTCTGTCGCGCTCGAAGAATACACCGTTCGAAGACGCAAGAATGACCGGCAGGGCGGTCGCGACCTATGTCGCGGGCAAGTTGGTTCACAGTCTCTAGGCAAAGCTGAGGCTTATGGGGAATAGAAAGTGATGGCGGATTTCTGGACATGGCAGTTGACCCTGCCAACGGCGCTGGCGGCTATTGTCATCGGCTACCTGCTCGGCTCTATCCCCTTCGGCCTGGTTCTGACGCGCATGGCCGGCCTCGGCGACGTCCGCAAGATCGGCTCCGGCAATATCGGTGCGACCAATGTGCTGCGCACCGGCAATAAGCCGCTGGCGGCAGCAACGCTGCTACTCGATGCCTTCAAGGGAACGGTCGCAGTGTTGATCGTCTCGCATTTCTTCGGTGAGGATGCGGGCGTGCTCGCCGGCTTTGCCGCCTTCATCGGCCACATCTTTCCGGTCTGGATCGGCTTCAAGGGCGGCAAGGGTGTTGCGACCTACCTGGGTATTCTCCTGGGCCTCGCTCCGTTGATGGCGCTGATCTTCTCCATCATCTGGCTGGTCATCGCCTTTACCACGCGCTACTCCTCCCTCTCCGCATTGGTTGCAACCCTTGTCATTCCGGTTGCATTATGGATATTGGGAGCCGACAAGATCGCCGCAGCCATGGCGCTGATGACCGTCATCGCCTGGTACAAGCACAGAGCCAATATTGCCCGGCTGACCGCCGGCACGGAAACCAAGATCGGAGCGAAGGGGTAATGGGAAGAGGCAGCGCAGGACGAACCGGAATTGCGCTGACGGAAAAACAAAGGATAGCCTGGCTCCGCCTGATCCGCTCCGACAATGTTGGCCCCTCCACCTTTCGCGACCTTATCCGTCACTACGGCTCAGCCGAAGCCGCACTCGCCGCGTTGCCGGAGCTGTCGCAGCGCGGCGGCTCGACGCGGGCGATCCGCATTGCCAGCGAGCAGGATGCACTGCGCGAACTGGAGGCCGCGGATCGTTTCGGCGCGCGCTTCGTCGGTATCGGCGAACCGGATTATCCGCAGGCGCTGAGGGAGATCGATGGTGCGCCGCCGCTGCTTGCTGTCAAAGGCAGCATGCCGACGGCAACTCGCCCGGCGATCGGCATCGTCGGTTCACGCAATGCCTCGATCAGCGGCGCCAAGTTCACAGCGATGATCGCTCGCGCTTGCGGTCAGGCCGGCTATGCCGTGGTCTCGGGCCTTGCCCGCGGCATCGACACGGCAGCTCACCGCGCCAGCCTGGAAACCGGTACTATCGCCGCCATGGCCGGCGGGCTCGACCAGCCTTACCCGCCCGAAAATGTCGGCCTCTTGCATGAAATATGGGACGGCAATGGACTCGCCGTCAGCGAAATGCCGTTCGGCTGGGAACCGCGCGCACGCGATTTCCCACGCCGCAATCGGCTGATAGCAGGCATCTCACTGGGCGTCGTCGTGGTCGAGGCGGCAACGCGCTCCGGCTCGCTGATCACCGCGCGGCTCGCGGGCGAATTCGGCCGGCTGGTATTTGCCGTGCCGGGCTCTCCGCTCGATCCACGCTGCGAGGGCACCAATGGTTTGCTGAAGGATGGCGCGATGATCGTGACCAGTCCGGATGACGTCATCGAGGCGCTGAGGCCTCTCGCCGAGCCCGATCTTTTCCGCCCGCAGCTTGCCGAAGCGCCCGCTGAAAAGAACGACAAACCGCTGTCCTTGCCACCGGACGATACGGAGCGCTGGGAGATCATCGACGCACTCGGGCCGACGCCGGTGGAAATCGACGATATCATCCGGCATACCGGCCAGTCGGTGTCCTCCGTTCATTCCGTGCTTCTCGAACTCGACATGGCCGGCCGGTTGCATCGGCATCCCGGCGGACTGGTGTCGATCTCGATGCTGGATTGAAAGTGTTGCCGGCTGTTCCGATATGATGACCAGAACCTACGGGGAGCGTCCAAAGGCGCTTATTCAGGATTGTAGCATAGATGCCATCTTGCAAGGATCGCATCGCCGCGCTGACCGCAAAAATCGACTTCGCCTCTTGACCGCGGCGAATTCCCTGTCCATGTCGGAAGGCCGGGGAAACGAAATACCCCGTCTCTCCCGCGCCTTTTTCCGGCGCGACCTCGCATTCAGAGATTGATGATGAACGTTGTAGTGGTGGAATCGCCTGCCAAGGCCAAGACAATCAATAAATATCTGGGACCCGGATATAAGGTTCTTGCTTCCTTCGGCCATGTGCGCGACCTGCCTGCCAAGGACGGCTCGGTCCTTCCCGAGCAAGACTTCGAGATGCTCTGGGAAGTCGATGGCGCTTCGCAAAAGCGCATCAAGGACATTGCCGACGCAGTGAAATCCTCCGACGGCTTGATTCTCGCGACCGACCCGGATCGCGAAGGCGAAGCGATTTCCTGGCACGTGCTCGACCTATTAAACAAGAAGCGCGTCATCAACGGCAAGCCCGTAAAGCGCGTCGTCTTCAACGCCATCACTAAGAAGGCCGTGCTCGACGCGATGGCCGAGCCGCGCGATATCGACGTGCCGCTGGTCGACGCCTATCTTGCCCGCCGCGCCCTCGACTATCTCGTCGGCTTCAATCTGTCGCCGGTGCTGTGGCGCAAGCTGCCGGGCGCCCGCTCGGCCGGCCGCGTGCAGTCGGTGGCCTTGCGCCTCGTCTGCGACCGCGAGTCGGAGATCGAACGTTTTATCTCCGAGGAATACTGGAATCTCTCGGCGATCTTGAAGACACCGCGCGGTGACGAATTCGAAGCGCGGCTCGTCGCCGCCAACGGCAAGCGCCTGCAGCCGCGCTCGATCGGCAATGGCGAAGAGGCCGGCACGCTGAAAGCGCTGCTGGAAGGTGCCGCCTATGTTGTTGACACGGTCGAGGCAAAGCCGGTCAAGCGCAATCCGAGCCCGCCATTCACCACGTCCACCCTGCAGCAGGCCGCCTCCTCCAAGCTCGGCTTCTCGGCATCCCGCACGATGCAGATCGCGCAGAAGCTCTATGAGGGTGTCGATATCGGTGGCGAGACCGTCGGTCTCATCACCTATATGCGTACGGACGGCGTGCAGATGGCGCCGGAGGCGATTGACGCAGCACGGCGCTCCATCGCCGATCAGTTCGGCAATCGCTACCTGCCGGAAAAGGCACGCTTCTACTCGACCAAGGCGAAGAATGCCCAGGAAGCGCACGAGGCGATCCGCCCGACCGATTTCGATCGTTCACCGGATCGCGTGCGCAAATTCCTCGATGCCGACCAGATCAGGCTCTACGATCTCATCTGGAAGCGCGGTATCGCGAGCCAGATGGCCTCGGCCGAGATCGAGCGGACCACCGTGGAAATCCTGGCTGACAATGCCGGCCAGAAGGCGGGCTTGCGCGCTGTCGGCTCGGTCATCCGCTTCGACGGCTTCATCGCCGCCTATACCGACCAGAAGGAAGACGGCGAGCAGAGCGACGATGCCGACGACGAGGATGGCCGCCTGCCGGAGATCAATGCGCGCGAAAATCTCGCCAAGCAGAAGATCAATTCGACGCAGCATTTCACAGAGCCGCCGCCCCGCTATTCGGAAGCATCGCTGATCAAGAAGATGGAAGAGCTCGGCATCGGCCGCCCATCGACTTATGCTGCGACGCTGGCGACGCTGCGCGATCGCGACTATGTCACGATCGACAAGCGCAAGCTGGTGCCGCAGGCCAAGGGCCGGCTCGTTACCGCCTTCCTCGAAAGCTTCTTCACGAAATACGTCGAATACGACTTCACCGCCGATCTCGAAGAGAAGCTCGATCGTATCTCCGCCGGCGAATTGAACTGGAAGGACGTGTTGCGCGACTTCTGGCGCGATTTCTTCGCCCAGATCGAGGATACAAAGGAACTGCGCGTCACCAATGTGCTCGACGCGCTGAACGAAGCGCTTGCTCCACTGGTCTTCCCGAAGCGGGAAGATGGCAGCGATCCGCGTATCTGCCAGGTCTGCGGCACGGGCAACCTGTCGCTGAAGCTCGGCAAATACGGCGCCTTCATCGGCTGCTCGAACTATCCGGAATGCAACTACACGCGCCAACTCTCCTCGGAAGCCGGCGCGGAGGCTGAAGCCAGCGGGTTGAACGAACCGAAGGCGCTCGGCACCGATCCGGTCACCGGCGAAGAGCTGACGCTGCGCTCCGGTCGCTTCGGGCCCTATATCCAGCGCGGCGACGGCAAGGAAGCCAAGCGTGCGTCGCTGCCGAGGGGCTGGAAGCCCGAGGATATCGACTATGAAAAGGCCATGGCGCTGATCTCGCTTCCGCGCGATATCGGCAAGCATCCGGAAAGCGGCAAGATGATCTCGTCCGGCATCGGCCGCTACGGGCCGTTTCTGCTGCATGACGGCAGCTACGCCAATCTCGAGTCCGTCGAAGACGTTTTCACCGTCGGCCTCAACCGCGCCGTGACCGTTCTTGCTGAAAAGCAGAGCAAGGCCGGCGGCGGAGGAAGCCGCGGCGGCACGCCAGCGGCGCTGAAGGACCTCGGCGAACATCCCGACGGCGGCTCGATCACCGTTCGCGACGGCAAATACGGACCCTATGTGAACTGGGGCAAAGTCAATGCGACCTTGCCGAAAGGCAAGGATCCGCAGGCAATCACGGTTGAAGAGGCGCTGGAGCTGATCGCGGCGAAAGCCGGTAAATCCGGCGGCGGGAAGTCGGCCAGAGCGCCGGCCAAGGCCAAGACCGCGGCTGCCGCCACCAAGACGACGAAGACTGCCGCCAAACCGAAGGCAAAGGCGGCTGCAAAGGCTCCGGCCAAGGCGAAAACAACCAAGACGACAAAGAAGAGCGCAGAGTGAGCAGAGAACCGCGCGGCAGGAATTCATCGTCGGAGCGACGCCCCGGCAAGACTGGTCGTGCGGCGAAAAACAGCGGCGATGCGGAACCGATGATGGCGATCGTGCACGGCGTTTTGCCGCCGCGCGAAGTCCTCCTGCGCTTCATCGCCGATCACCCGCAACAGGCTTCCAAGCGCGAGCTTGCCAAGGCCTTTGGATTAAAGGGCGAGAGCCGCGTCGAGCTCAAGAACCTCCTGCGCGAGCTTGAAGAAGACGGCATGGTGCAGAAGAGCCGCAAGTCGCTCATCCGCCCGGGAGCGCTGCCGCCGATCGCCGTCCTCGATATCACCACGCGCGACAAGGATGGCGAGCTGATCGGCCGTCCGACCGAATGGCCGGAGGAAAACGGCGTCGCGCCGGCCGTGATGATCAAGCAGTCCTCTTCCCCCGCCGGTCGCAACGGCAAGGGCAAGGCTCCGGTTGCCGGCATGGGCGACCGCATCCTCGCTAAGATATTTCCGGCTGTCGATCGCGGCGGGCCGGCTTATACCGCGCGCATCATCAGGGTTATCGACAAGCGTCTGGCCGCAACCATGGGCGTCTTTCGCGAGACGCCGGGCGGCGGCGGGCGGCTGCTGCCGATCGAGCGGCGCGGCGAGGAAATGGTCATCGATCCGGATTATACCGGCGACGCCAAGGAAGGCGATCTGGTCGAGGTCGAAGTTGCCCGTCTCGGCCGTTTCGGGCTACCTCGCGCCAAGGTGCTGTCGATCGTGGGCTCCGTCGCTTCGGAAAAGGCGATTTCGATGATCGCCATCCATGCGCATGGCATCCCGCATGTCTTCCCGCAGGCCGCCATCGCCGAGGCGGACGCCGCCAAGCCCGCCACCATGTCGCATCGCGAAGATTGGCGCAGCCTGCCGCTGATCACCATTGATCCGGCCGACGCCAAGGACCATGACGATGCGGTCTATGCCGAGCTGGACCCCTCGCCCGACAATCCCGGCGGCGTGATCGTCACTGTCGCCATCGCGGATGTCTCCTGGTATGTCCGCCCCGGCTCCGCGCTGGATCGGGAGGCGCTGAAGCGCGGCAATTCGGTCTATTTTCCTGATCGCGTCGTGCCGATGCTCCCGGAGCGCATCTCCAACGATCTCTGCTCCCTCAAGGAAGGCGTCGACCGCCCTGCGCTTGCCGTGCGGATGATCTTTTCCAAGGAAGGCCGCAAGGCGGGCCACACCTTCCATCGCATCATGATGAAGAGTGCCGCCAAGCTTTCCTACCAACAGGCCCAGGCGGCGATCGACGGCAAGCCGGACGACAAGACCGGACCGATGCTGGAGCCGATCCTGAAGCCGCTCTGGCATGCCTATGAGGTTATGAGGCGCGGCCGCGACCGGCGTCAGCCGCTCGAACTCGACATGCCCGAACGCAAGATCCTGCTGAAGCCGGATGGGACGGTCGATCGGGTCTTCGTACCGCCGCGTCTCGATGCCCACAAACTCATCGAAGAAATGATGATCCAGGCGAATGTCGCCGCTGCCGAAACGCTGGAAAAGAAGCGGCAGGTGCTGATCTATCGCATCCATGACGGCCCGACGCTTGCCAAGCAGGAAGTGCTGCGCGAATTCCTCGCAACGCTCGGCATCTCGCTCGTCAAGGGCGGCAATGTCCGCGCCAACAGCTTCAACGGCATCCTGGCGAAGGCCGAGGGTACGGCGCATCAGACCATGGTCAACGAGATGGTGCTGCGCTCGCAGAGCCAGGCGATCTACAGCCCCGACAATATCGGGCATTTCGGCCTGAACCTGATGAAATACGCGCATTTCACCTCGCCGATCCGCCGCTATGCGGATCTGATCGTGCATCGCGCCCTCGTCGGTTCGCTCAGCTTCGGCGAAGGCGGTATCACGCCGGACGAGGAAGCAACGCTCGACGATATCGCCGCCGAAATTTCTACTTTCGAGCGCCGTGCCATGGCGGCCGAACGCGAGACGGTCGACCGGCTGATCGCGCATCATCTTGTCGGGCGTATCGGCGAGGAATTCGAGGCCCGGGTCGGCGGTGTCACCAAGTCGGGACTTTTTGTCACCCTGCCCGACTATGGCGCTGACGGCTTCATCCCTATATCTACGCTCGGCTCCGACTATTTCATCTATGACGAGGCGCATCAGGCGCTGACGGGTGAAAAGACGGGGCTCGGCTTCCGCCTCGGCGACAGCGTCACGGTGCGCCTTGCGGAAGCGATCCCGCTGGCGGGTGCCCTGCGCTTCGAAATGTTAAGCGACGGTCGCGCCATGCCAACGGCAGTGCGTTCCTTCCACAAGGCGACGCGACGCAACAAGACCCCGGCACGCAAGGCGCCGGGAACGAGACCGCCGCGCGGGCGCCGATAAACGGCGGCTGCCGGCAGGAAGGAAAGGTTCATGACGAGCAGCCCGTCCGATCCAATCATCCGCTTTGGCGGCCCCGACGAGGCTGAACGTCCGCTCGGACGCTCGATTGTCCGCGGCTTACTGAACCGCTGTCCGCATTGCGGCTCGGGAAAGCTCTTCAAGGCGTTCCTGAAACCAGCAGACCGTTGCGCCGTCTGCGAGGAGGAGCTGTTCCACCAGCGTGCCGACGACCTGCCGCCCTACTTGGTCATCCTGGTACTCGGCCATGTGGTGGTCGGCGGCTACATGCTGACGGATATGGCCTTTCATCTGCCGATCTGGGCGCATCTCGCCATCTGGGCGCCGATTACGGTGCTCACCGCCTTGGCGGCAATTCAACCGATCAAGGGCGGCGTCATCGGCCTGCAATGGGCGCTGCGGATGCATGGCTTCGGCGGCCATGACGACAGTCCCGAAGAATGGGATCGGGGAAACGGCCACTCGTGAACCAAACCCTCGAGCTGATATCACCAGCCTTGGCGACCGGCGGGAGCGGGCATGCGCCGTTACTCCCTTCGGACGGAACCAGTATCGATCCGCCCTATATTCATGATTCGCGGGAATTGCTTGATCTCCAATGGCTTGACATCGGCGACATTTCTTGTCTGAACATGCCGGGCGTCGAAAGGATCATTGCGGAGGATATGATCGATCCCATGAAAGCCGACCCGTCACCTGGATTTGGCCGTGCCGTGCCTTTCTATCTCCCGCGTTGCGAACGATTCGTTCGCCACATGCTCTAAGGATCAATTCATGTTTGAACCGACGAACGGCAAGGCCGGCCATGTCGAAGAAATTCATTGGCCTTCGCTCGTCGCCGCCATTTCGTCCGTTTCCGCTGTCGGCATCGCCATCGGCCTCGGCCTTCCGCTTCTCAGCATCATCCTCGAAAAACGCGGCATTCCCTCAAGCCTGATCGGGCTCAACACGGCAATGATGGGGATCGCCGCGATGATAGCGGCGCTGATCACCACGAAGCTCGCCCACCGATTCGGTGTGGTGCAGACGATGATCTGGGCTGTCGTGCTCTCCGCGCTGAGCTCGCTCGGGTTCTATTACGCGGAAAGCCTGCTGCTGTGGTTCCCGCTGCGCCTGATCTTCCATGGGGCGACCACCACCCTCTTCATCCTGTCGGAATTCTGGATCAACGCCGCCTCCCCGCCCTCCAAGCGCGGCTTCGTGCTCGGCCTCTATTCCACGGTTTTCTCGCTCGGCTTTGCAGCCGGCCCCCTGCTTTTCTCGCTGGTCGGCAGCGAAGGGCTGATGCCCTTCGTCATCGGCGCCTGCATTATTCTGGCGGCGACAATCCCGATCTTCATCGCCCGCAACGAGAGCCCGATCGTCGACGAAAAGCCCGAGCTGCACTTTATCCGCTACGTTTTCCTGGTGCCAACGGCGACCGCCGCCGTGTTCGTGTTCGGCGCCGTGACCGTCGGCGGCGGATCATTGTTCACCAGCTATGCGACTCGGCTTGGTTTCAACGAATCACAGGCCGCACTGCTGCTGACCGTGATGGGCGTCGGCAACTTCGTCTTCCAGATTCCCCTGGGCCTGCTTGCCGACCGCTTGCGCGACAAGCGGCCGCTTTTGTCGATCATGGCAGCCATTGGACTGGTCGGTGCGCTTCTATTGCCCTCGCTGGCTTCGAATTGGATACTTCTGGCGGTTATCCTGCTGTTCTGGGGCGGCTGCGTCTCAGGCATGTATACGGTCGGCCTCAGCCACCTCGGAACGCGGCTGACGGGCGCGGACCTTGTCGCCGCCAATGCGGCATTCGTTTTCTGTTACGCAGTCGGCATGGTCCTCGGTCCGCCGACGATCGGAACAGCTATGGATATCGCCAATCCCAGCGGTTTTGCCTGGGCAATCGCCTTTTTCTTTGGACTTTACGTCCTGCTTTCGGCGATACGGCTGCTTTTCATGGGCAGCAGGGGTTGACTTTTCGGGCGCGATTTGTAGTTTCGCGCCAGAATTTGCCGTGGACCTCCGCACTGGCCGTCCACGGCTTTCATTTTTCTTAAAGGCAGGACGACCATGGCCAAGGCTACCACCATCAAGATCAAGCTGCTGTCGACGGCCGACACCGGTTTCTTCTACGTCACGACGAAGAACAGCCGTACGATGACGGACAAGATGACGAAGACGAAGTACGACCCGATTGCTAAGAAGCATGTCGAGTTCAAGGAAACGAAGATCAAGTAAGTTTCCTAAACTTCTGATTACAAAAGGGCGCAACCGTAAGGTTAGCGCCTTTTTTATTTTTGCTGCCTTCTTTTTCTGTGCAAAACCTTATGCAGGCACCGGAAAAACAGAAAAGCCTAAAACTCAACTTTCTGATATTAACAAAGAAAAACGCCGCGCTTCCATTGGAAGGCGGCGTTTCGAATTGGGGGTCGGCTAGCCTGCAAAACGGCACGAGGAACCGCTTAAAATTGCTTGCCAGCCGACCGACCCCACGACCCAGGAGATGCGGCGGACCTGAGCATCATGGGGTATTCCCACGCCCTTGCGGGCCTGTCCTTGTACGGGACTAAATTTGCGCGAAATCGAAAGAAAATCAACAAATTCTTAATGATAAAAAATCCTTGTCTGCCCGAATGGTTAAAATTCCTGCCGTCATTCAGCTTTGTTGACCTGAAAAAATAACAATCGGAAAGCGAGTAGATCTCAAAATTAAAGAGGTAATGATCGTATGCATAGCAGATTCTGGCTACAGATATTTGAGTACATTTGCATACCACAGTGACAAACATGTTATGCATGGAATACTCATAGCTTTTCGCCATTTCAACTTCATTTATGGCAAAAATATCACAACAAATACACGCTATACATCAGTCTTCTACAAAATATAACAAGTATCTTCTGCGAACTTACTGAGGTAGAATAAAGGGGTTATTCTCCTGTGGAAATCTACGATCATTGCTATGGAACAAAGATTACAAATTTTTAATCCTTGTTCAAAACTACCAAAATCCCGTGGATATTAAGGGGAAGTCCGATGGCACCCCTGCTCAAGCAGCCGCTGCGACGACCCTGTTGCGGCCGGCATTCTTGGCCTCATACAGGGCGCGGTCGGCCTGCTTCATCAACTGCTCGGGGGTTTCGACCGTCTCCAAACGGGACGAAATGCCGAAAGAGGCGGTGACATTGAGCACAGTGCCTGTTTCCCGCAGCGTAACCGGAGTGGTTTCCACGGCAGCGCGCAGGCGCTCGGCAACGGCGGCAGCGACCTCGGGGGGCGTATCCGGCATGACCACCACGAATTCCTCACCGCCATAGCGGCAGGCCAGATCGGCGCCGCGTACGGTGGAGCGGATGCGGGCGGCAAACTCCTTCAGCACTTCATCACCGGCGTCGTGGCCATAGGTGTCGTTCACCTGCTTGAAGCGATCGATATCGGTGATCAGCACCGAGAGCGGCCGTCCACGCGTCAAGGAGCGATTGAAGAGAATCTTCAAGTGATTGTCGAGATAACGCCTGTTGTTGAGCCCGGTGAGCGCGTCGGTGACGGCGAGTTCGATCGTATGCTGCACACTGGCGCGCAGACGGTCGTTGTAACGCTTGCGGCGGATCTGCGTCAGGCAGCGCGCTACCAGCTCGTTCGGATCGAGCGGGCGGACGATATAGTCGTTGATACCGAGATCGAGCGCGCGGACGATCATCTCGTCAGCCCCCTGCTCCGTCACCAGCAGCACCGGCAGGAAGCGCGTGCGCTCTAGCGAGCGGAGCTGCGAGCAAAGCCGCAGCGGGTCGTAATTATCGAAATTCGAATTGACGACGACGAGTTCGAACGGCTTTTCCGCAGCTTCGAATAGGGCCGCCTGCGGATCGGATGTTGCGGTCACCTCGGCGATCGGCTTCAGGGCACGGATGATACGCTCCTGCGAATTGGCGCGGCCGTCGACCAGCAACACATGGCCATTGTCGTCGGCGCGGCCTTCGCCGATGCGCAGAAGGTCGTCAATGCCGAAGTTGCGCGCCGTCTCGTTGCGCATGCGCAGCTCGTCGCTGAGTGTCTTCAGGCGCAGCAGGCTTTTGACCCGCGAAATGAGCTGCAGATCGTTTACCGGCTTGGTCAGAAAATCGTCGGCGCCGGCCTTAAGGCCGCGCACGCGGTCGGCGGGCTGATCCAGCGCCGTGACCATGACCACGGGAATATGCGCGGTGCGCGGATCGGACTTCAGCCGCTCGCAGACCTCGAACCCATCCATGCCGGGCATCATGATATCGAGCAAGATGAGATCGACCTGGGTGCTGTCGCAGATCGCCAGCGCCTTCAGGCCGTCCTCTGCTGTCAGCACGTCGAAATACTCGGCCAGCAGTCTTGCTTCGAGCAGCTTTACGTTAGCGGGCACATCGTCAACCACCAGTATGCGCGCGGTCATCAGTCTTCCCCGCGCTCAGGCGTCGCCCAGATAGGTTTTAATGGTCTCGATGAATTTCGGCACGGAGATCGGCTTGGAAACATAGGCTTCGCAGCCGCCCTGACGGATTCGCTCCTCGTCGCCCTTCATCGCAAAGGCGGTCACCGCGATCACCGGAATGACGTGCAGATCGTCATCCTCTTTCAGCCACTTCGTCACCTCAAGGCCCGAAACCTCGGGAAGCTGGATGTCCATCAGGATCAGATCCGGGCGATATTTGCGTGCAAGATCAAGCGCTTCCATGCCATTCCGGGTCTGGATCGTCGTATAGCCGGACGCCTCGATAAGATCGCGAAAGAGCTTCATATTGAGCTCGTTGTCTTCTACAATCATCACCTGCTTAGGCATGGAGAGCTGTCCCTGCATCCGGTATTGCATCCATTCTATGAAAATATAACGTCGCGAGAAATCGATTCCAGAAATACTTGAATCCGACGCTAGCGGCATTTGGTTGAAAAATAGGTAACTCACCGCTCAAAATGCAAAGTAACTTCAAGAACTCGAAGAAGGCCGCCGCCGATCCGCAGGAAACCGCGATCGCCGTACTTGGCTGGCTGGCCAATGAGCCGGACATGTTCGGCCGCTTCCTGGCCTTGACCGGTGTCGAACCGGCACAGGTGCGCAACGCCATCAACGAACCCGCTTTTCTTGCCGGCATGCTGGATTTTTTGATGAACCATGAGCCGACATTGCTTGCATTCTGCCAGGCAAGCGGCATCGCGCCAGAAACGGTTGCCGCCGCATCCGCGCACTTCTCGCCACCCGGCCTTTCCTCAGGGGAATATTGACGATGGATGCCCCGATCGAATTGGACACATCGCATGTCCGCCTTGGCGACCGGCCGCTCATCGTCTGCGACGTCGACGATGTCGTGCTGCACTTCTTTGCGCCCTTCCTGCTCTTTCTCGATGGAGAAGGCCATGAATTCCTGCCGCGGTCCTTCCGGCTGACCGGCAACGTCATTTCGAAGGCAAGCGGCGAGGCGCTGGAAGAAATGGAGGTCCGTCGTCTGATCGACGCGTTTTTCGAGGCGCAGGAACAATGGCAGACACCCTTGGATCGAGTCGTCGACACCCTTGATGGCTTTTCCAAAGACGCCGATGTCGTCTTCCTCACCGCCATGCCGCCGCAGTTCTGGGCGCAGCGCCGCCGTCTTCTCGACAGGCTGGGCCTTTCCCATCCGCTGCTCGCCTCGCTGCAGCCGAAGGGACCGATCGTGCAGGCATTGCACGGCACGCGCACCCTGCCCGTCGCCTTCGTCGACGATATGGCGCACAATCTGCATTCGGTCCGCGACCATCTCGCAAGCTGCCTTCTCATCAACCTGAAGCCGGACTCGATCGTCCATCGCATGGCGCCGGCCGCAGCGGCCGATATCCCCCAGGCAAACGATTGGGCTCAGGCAGCGCCATTGATCCGCGCCCATATCGCCCGCTAAGTTCGCCCGCGCCGGCATTAGAGAACAAGGCGCATCAAGGGACGCCCGTCCTTTCGTTTGGCGACTTCGGAAAAGCCGGCCGCCTCGAATATGCGGAGCGAGCCGACACAGAGGCCGACGGATTTCGATTGCTTCGTCCGTTCGATCGGACACCCCTCGAGAATGCGTGCACCAGAGGCCTTGGCGAAGTTCACCGCCTCGGACAGCATGCGATGGCTGTATCCCTTACCGCGATCGCGCGAATTCATGAAAAAGCAACTGACGGCCCAGACCGAGCTGTCTTCGGCATCCTCCGGATCGAGCGGCCGTGAGACGGTTTTCGGAGAATTCCACTGCGGTAGTTCCGATCGCGGTCCAACCTGCGTCCAGGCAACCGGGCGCTCACCGATATAGCCGAGAAGGCCGGGTGGCGGGCCTGCTGAGACGCGGGCCTGCATGAATTTTTTCTTCGCCCCGCCATCCATCGTTTTGCGCTCGGATGTCGGAACGCGCAAATAGGTGCACCAGCAGCCATAACAGGCGCCGCTTGGCCCGAAGAGTGTTTCGAAATCGCCCCAGCGATCCGCCGTCAAAGGCACCGCTTTCAATTCCTCCAACATCTCCTCCCCGCTCTTTTCCGTCTTGAGACTCACAAGCTTAAAACATAAGGTGGCGATGTTCAATTTTTGTTCTATTTTCATGACCAGCGCGCCCGACAAAGTTTCCGGTTTTTGCCGCGATTGCCTGAGCGAGCAATCGGCAGAACGCGCGCGCTGTCGGGCCTGCGGCAGCCCACGGCTTGTCTATCATCGCGAACTCTATGGCCTGACGCTGGCGCATATTGATTGCGATGCCTTCTATGCCTCGATCGAGAAGCGCGACAATCCGGAACTGGCCGATAAGCCGGTCATCATCGGCGGCGGCAAGCGCGGCGTCGTGTCCACGGCCTGCTATATCGCCCGCATTCACGGCGTCCGATCGGCCATGCCGATGTTCAAGGCGCTGGAGGCCTGCCCGCAGGCGGTCGTCATCCGCCCGAACATGGAGAAATATGTCCGGGTCGGCCGCGAAGTGCGCGGACTCATGCAGGAGCTGACTCCGCTGGTGCAGCCGCTTTCGATCGACGAGGCCTTTCTGGAGCTTGAGGGCACGCAGCGCCTGCACCATGATCCGCCGGCCCGCATCCTGGCGAAATTCGCCAAGCGCATCGAAAGCGAGATCGGCATCACCATTTCGGTCGGCCTTTCCTATTGCAAGTTCCTCGCCAAGGTCGCTTCCGACCTGCAGAAACCACGCGGCTTTTCCGTCATCGGGCGGCAAGAGGCGCTATCGTTTCTGGAGCCGCGCCCTGTGACCACCATCTGGGGCGTCGGCAAGGCCTTTGCGGCGACTTTGGAAAGCGACGGCATCCGCACCATCGGCCAGCTACAGACCATGGAGGAAGGCGATCTGATGCGCCGCTACGGCGTCATCGGCCAGCGGCTCTTCCGCCTGTCGCGCGGCATCGACGATCGCACGGTCCATCCGAACGAAGCGGCAAAAAGCGTGTCATCGGAGACGACCTTCTTCGACGATATTTCTCGGCATGACGATCTGGTGCCGATCCTGCGCGATCTCGCAGAGAAGGTATCGCGCCGCCTGAAACGCAGCGGCATTGCCGGGCAGACTGTCGTGTTGAAGCTGAAAACGGCCGATTTCAAAAGCCGCACCCGCAACCGCCGTCTGGAAGACCCCACCCAGCTTGCCGATCGCATTTTCCGTACCGGCCTGCGATTGCTCGAGCATGAGACCGATGGCACCAAGTTCCGCTTGATCGGCATCGGCGTCACCGATCTCTGCGACGCCGCCCGCGCCGACCCGCCCGATCTGATCGACGAACAGGCAACCCGCCGCGCCGCGGCGGAAGCAGCGATGGACAAGCTCAGGGAAAAATTCGGCAACAAGACGGTCGAAACCGGCTACACATTCGGCGGCAAGCGCGAGAGTTGAATCACGGCCGGCAGCATGTCCGTCTCTTCGTCGAAAAGGGCTGCGCGATTGGCAATCGCCTGCTCGTAACTCGGCCTGATCGCAATCGCCTTTTCATAGCTCGCCAGCGCCTCGTCGGCACGACCCAGGCGGCGCAATGCGTTGCCCTTGTTGTTATAGGCAATCGCATGGCCTGGCTCCAGGGCGATCGCGCGGTCATAGCGGACGACAGCGCCTTCGAAATCCCTAGTCGCGGCGAGGATATTGCCATAGGTGCAATGGGCGGCAGCGGAGTCAGGACGCAGCTCCAACGCCCGTTCAATCTCCGCCTCCGCCTCCCTGGCCTCGCCCCGCAGCAGCAGCAATATGCTCAACCGGTGCACGGCGTCGAAATCTCCCGGGGTTTCGGCAATGGTGGCGCGACATTGCTTTTCCGCCTCGGCGCGGCCGACGACTTCTTGCTCGTCCGAGCCGATATTTGGAGCTTCATCGGGCGAGATCGCCTGCCAGAGGATGCGTGACGCTACGACTTCGCGATAGAGTGCCAGCGCCTCACCATTTGCGGGTTCGATAGCAAGAACCTGTCGGCAGCCGATTTCGGCATCAACCAGATCACCCGCGGCATACAGCTTCCTAATACGGGCAAGCACGAAACGGAGGCAATGCGGGTCCAGCCGGTCACCGAGGTTCCGGCCCGTCCTTGTGTCGATCCGGAAGCGCTCGATGCGCCGGCTGACGGAGCCGAAAATATACTTGTGCTCATAATTGCCGGCACCAAGATCATAGATTCGAAAGCCGTTCTCTATCGCCCAGCGGATCGTATAGGCATGCAGGGTCAAGCCTGGGGACAGATCTCGGATCGAGACATCACGTGCGCTGAGGAAACAGATCAGGCTCTTCCTGGGACGATCCAGAAGGACGGCGGATGCGGCGATCGCTACGCCGTCTTGCCAGAGAACCGGTAGAAGGAGATTGCCGCTGCGAAAGCAATCCGGCAGAACCGATCGCGAATTATCGAGAATGTAACGCATATAGCCGGGATTGCGCCATCCCCATTGTTTCTCCCAAAGACGCAGCAGCGTCGCCAGATCCTCTTCGATGGTTGCGGCGTCGCCATGCGTTATCCGCAGTGCCGCCGACCCCTCCAGCTTGTGCAGGCAATGGCGGATATTGCGGCGCGCACGCCAATGCAGTTTCTCACGAAGGAACGAATCGAAATCCGCAGGCAGCGTCACATGGACGTAAATCTCCGGATCGATCCTTTCGGCCGCATCCGAAATCTGTGCCGGGCGCTTGACCCTGTCGCCGACAAAATCCGCCGGCGGGAAACGCTCGAGGAAGGCCCCGATGCGCGCAGACGATCGATCGATGTCGTCGAGATGCAGGCTGCGCCAATGAAAGGCGCGAATCCGATCGCCAAAGGCTGAGACAGCGGCATTGGCATAGGCCGGATCGCAGAGAATACCCGTATAGGAGGCAAAATAGGAGCCGCCCATGACGACGGTATTGTAGAAACCGTTGCTCCGGTCGAGCCCGGTACCGAGCTGGATCGGGAAGAAAGCCACATAGGCGCCGCCCTCATCTTGCTTTGCCGCCAGCACGAGCCAAGGGAGCGCACGAGAGGCGAACCAGCTCGACATCCAGGTCCAGGATAAAAAACAATGCGCCTCCGGGTCGATCTCATAGATCCGATCCCAGTCGTCTTTCAGCCCCTGCAGATCTTCCAGCTTTTCGATCACGTCCACATGCATGTCGACGCCCGCCCGGCTCCGCATCCTACAATTTAAGATTTACATAAAATACTTCCGGTCGCAATTGCGCCTATCGGACAAGCCTTTGAAGCGGGAAAAAAGCAATTCCGGTGGGCGGCTCCGCTTCAAGTCTTCCTTAAACTTCGAAGTCTAACCTGTGGCCATACGAGTATTGCGTTTTGGTATGTGTATATGAAGTCGCGTTTCTTTTTCGGGCTTGGCCTACTGTCGGCCACAGCCCTTGTTCATCCTGCCTTCGCGGAGGATGCCCGCACATTGCAGATCGTCGTATCGAAGGACCGGCAATCGCTTGCCGTCTATGACGGCGACCAGGTGGTGGCGACATCGAAGGTTTCGACCGGCAAGCGCGGCCATACGACACCGAGCGGCATCTTCTCCATTCTGGAGAAGGAGGTCTATCACGAGTCCAATCTCTATTCGGCGTCGCCGATGCCCTTCATGCAGCGGCTGACCTGGTCTGGTATCGCGCTGCACGAATCCAATTCGGTGCCGAACTATCCCGCCTCGCACGGCTGCGTGCGCATGCCCAAGGCCTTCGCCAAGATGCTCTACCAGATGACCGAACGCGGCGTGCATGTCGTTATCGCCGACCAGCCGCTGGTGCCGCAGCCTTTCCAACATGCCATGTTGTTTCAACCCGAAGTCGCACCCGCCGCCGCTCTGTTCTCCGATCTCGAACTGCGCCCGACGACGACCGGTTTTCTGCCGCAGGCGGAGCCGGTGCAAGTCGCCACGAACGATGTCGCCGCTCTGCCCATACCGGAGGCCGTACGGGCAGTGCCCACCGCCGACCAGGCGCCGCTTGGCATTCTCATCACACGCCGAGGTCTGCGGGAAAATGTCCGCGATCTGCAGGGCATCTTGAACGATATGGGCTTTGTTACCGGCACGCCGGACGGCATGCTTGGACCGGCGACGGTGCAGGCGATCGCGGATTTCAAGAAAGCCCACAACATCACGACATCGGGCGGACTGGTGAGCCCGGCGCTGATGAAGGCGGTCTATGAGGTCGCCGGCAAGGGCGCACCGCCGAACGGCGAAATCATGGTTCGGCAGAATTTCAAACCGCTGTTCGAAGCTCCCGCCATCATCGCCGAGCCACAGGAAGCCCTTGGCACGCATTTCTTCACCGCCCATACGATCGACAAGGTGAACGGCAAGGCGGACTGGTTCGGCGTGACGCTGGAAGACGATCTTTCCAAGGAGGCGAAGAAACGCTTCGGTATCACCAGCGAGGCGCAGGCGGAATCGCTCGACGCCGCCGACCGCGCGCTCGACCGCATCACCATACCCGATGACGTCAGGCGCAAGATCGAGGATCTGCTGACGGCAGGTTCGTCGCTGACGATTTCCGACACCGGCATCGGCCCGGAAACCGGCGACGGGACCGATTTCATCACCATCACCAATCGCGGCGCCCTTGGGAAAAACGGCTAGAGCGGCTAGCGTTTCACGGAATCTCAGAACCGCTCTGTCCTATTGTTCTCTCGCAATTCCGGACGGAAAACCGCTGCGCACTTTTCCTGGAATTGCTTTAGACCAGCTCGACGTCGATCACGCCGGGCGCGGTGCGTAGCGCGGCTGCAATCTCCGGCGTGATGCGGTATTTCTCCGGCAGCGCCACCTCCACCTCGCGCTTGCCCTCCTCCTTGATGACGATGAAGGAGACCAGGCCGTCGCCCTTGGCGTTGAGATGCGCGGCAACCGCTTTCAAAGGACCGGAATCGCGGACATAGACACGCAGCGCCTTCTGCATCTGCAGCGACTTTTCCTCCAGCGACTGCGCCGTCTGTAGGCGCAGACTGATGCCTTCCGGCCGTTCGTCCGCCTGCGCAGTGATGACGAAGGATTTGCCGACTTCCAGCACGTCGCGATACTGATTGAGCACTTCCGAAAACAGCACAGCTTCGAACTGGCCGGAGGCATCGGAGAAGACGAAGATGCCCATCTTGTTGCCGGTGCGCGTCTTGCGCTCCTGCTTGGAAATCACGGTGCCAGCCAAGCGACCGTTGCTGGCCCCCTGCTTCACCGCCGCCGAAAAATCGGCAAAGGTCTGCACGCGCATCTTGTTCAGGACGTTCTTGTAAGTGTCGAGCGGATGGGCCGTGAGGTAGAAGCCGAGCACCTGGAATTCGCGTAGCAGCCGCTCTGAGGCGAGCCAGGGGGTGAAAGGCGGGAATGAGATCTTCTCAGGTCCCGAGGCAGCGCTTCCGAACATATCGGACTGACCACTTCGCTTGTTTTCCTGCGCGACCTGCGCATAGCCCATGACCCGGTCCAGTCCACCGATCAGTTGCGCGCGGTCGATATCGAAGCAATCGAAGGCGCCCGCGGAGATCAGGCTTTCCAGCACCCGGCGATTGATCTGCTTCGGATCGATGCGCAGGCAGAAATCCTCGATGCCGGCAAAAGGCTGGTCGCCGCGCACCTCGACAATATGGTCGACGGCGGATTCGCCAACGCCCTTGATGGCGGCCAGCGCATAGTAGATCCGGTTGTCGCCCGTTTCGAAATGGCGGAACGAGGTCTGGATCGATGGCGCGATGACTTCAATGCCGAGGCGCTTGGCGTCCTGGCGGAAGTCGTTGACCTTTTCGGTGTTCGCCATATCGAGCGTCATCGAGGCCGCGAGGAACTCCACCGGATAATGCGCCTTCATATAGGCGGTCTGGTAGGAGACGATGGCGTAGGCGGCGGCGTGCGACTTGTTGAAGCCGTAGTTCGCGAACTTGGCGAGCAGGTCGAAAATGACGTCCGCCTGTCCCTTCGATACGCCATTCTTGACAGCGCCGTCGACGAAGCGTTCGCGCTGCTGATCCATCTCGGCCTTGATCTTCTTGCCCATGGCGCGGCGCAGAAGATCGGCCTCGCCGAGCGAGTAACCAGACAGGACCTGGGCGATCTGCATCACCTGCTCCTGATAGACGATAACGCCCTGCGTCTCCTTCAGCAGATAATCGATCGTCGGATGGATCGATTCGATCTCTTCCTCGCCGTGTTTGCGGGCATTGTAGACCGGTATGTTTTCCATCGGGCCCGGACGATAGAGGGCGACCAGCGCGATGATGTCCTCGATGCAGTCCGGGCGCATGCCGATCAGCGCCTTGCGCATGCCCGCACTTTCTACCTGGAACACGCCGACCGTCTCACCGCGCGAGAGCATGTCGTAAGTCTTCTTGTCGTCGAGCGGAATGCTGGCGAGATCAAGCGTAATGCCGCGCTTGGCGACGAAATCGACGGCTGTCTTTAGAACCGTCAGCGTCTTCAGGCCGAGGAAGTCGAACTTGACCAGGCCGGCCTGTTCCACCCATTTCATGTTGAACTGGGTGACCGGCATGTCGGAGCGCGGGTCTCGATACATCGGCACCAGCTTCGACAGCGGCCGATCGCCGATGACGATGCCGGCGGCGTGTGTCGAGGCATGGCGATAAAGGCCCTCGATCTTCTGGGCGATATCGAGCAGACGGGCAACGACCGGTTCCTTGTCGGCCTCCTCCTGCAGACGTGGTTCCTCCTCGATCGCCTTGCTGAGCGGGGTCGGATTGGCGGGGTTGTTCGGCACCAGCTTGCAGATCTTGTCGACCTGGCCGTAGGGCATTTCCAGCACGCGCCCAACGTCGCGAAGGGCGGCGCGCGCCTGAAGGGAACCGAAAGTGATGATCTGCGCCACCTGCTCGCGACCATATTTGGCCTGGACATAGCGGATCACCTCTTCGCGACGATCCTGGCAGAAGTCGATGTCGAAGTCCGGCATCGACACGCGCGACGGATTGAGGAAGCGCTCGAACAGCAGCGAGAAACGCAGCGGATCGACGTCGGTAATCGTCAGCGCATAGGCAACCAATGAGCCCGCGCCAGAACCGCGGCCCGGGCCGACCGGAATATCATGCTGTTTGGCCCATTTGATGAAGTCCGCGACGATCAGAAAGTAGCCGGGGAATTTCATGCGCTCGATGACGCTGAGCTC
Organism: Rhizobium cerradonense; assembly: GCF_030182455.1. Lineage (NCBI taxonomy): Bacteria > Pseudomonadati > Pseudomonadota > Alphaproteobacteria > Hyphomicrobiales > Rhizobiaceae > Rhizobium > Rhizobium cerradonense. The sequence goes on along the minus strand of NZ_JAQJCK010000003.1, from coordinate 570,261 downwards.
GAACTCCAGCCGCTCGCGATAGTCCTTCTCCGCATAGCCGGCCGCCATGCCGAGCGAGGAGAGACGCCGATCGAGACCTTCGACCGCCTGGGCGCGCAGTTCCGCCGCCTCGGCGCGTTCGGCTTCCTCCGGATCGTCGGTGGCGCCGGTAAAGCGCGGCAGGATCGGTTTGCGTGTCTTCAAGACGAAGGAACAGCGCCGGGCGATCTCGACGGTGTTCTCCAAGGCTTCCGGCAGATTGGCGAACAGCTTCGCCATATCGGCGCGGCTCTTCAAATAGTGATCCGGTGTCAGGCGAAAACGAGTGTCGTCCGAAACAATGGCATTGTGGGCGACCGCCATGAGGGCGTCGTGGGCCTCATAGTCCTCACGCGTCGGGAAGAAGGCCTCGTTGGTCGCGACCAGCGGCAATTCATGCTCATAGGCGAGCGCGATCATCTTCTGTTCGTGGCGACGATCATAGGTGCCGTGACGTTGCAATTCGACATAAAGCCGATCACCGAACAGGTCCTTGAGCGTCAGCAGACGCGACAGCGCCTGCGGCGCGTGGCCTTCCTTCAACGCCATATCGACCGGACCGCCAAGCGAACCGGTCAGCGCAATCATGCCGTCCGTGCCGATTTCCTTCAACCAGGAGGCGGTGATATGGACAGCCTGATTGCCTTCGCCGCCCAGATAGGCGCGGCTCACGAGATCGACCAGCCGCTCATAGCCCCGCTCCGTGGCGGCGAGCAACACGATGGACGGCAGCTTGGCGAGTGCCTGTTGCGGGCCGCGCTTTTCGCCCTCGACACTATCTTCCATGTCGATCGACACCTGGCAGCCGATGATCGGCTGCAGGCCCTCATCCATCGCCTTCTGGGAAAACTCCAGCGCGATGAAAAGGTTGTTGGTATCGGTGATGGCGATGGCCGGCTGATTGTCGCCCGCCGCCTTGGCGAGGATCTTCTTTAGCGGCAATGCGCCTTCGAGCAGAGAATATGCGGAATGGACGCGAAGATGCACGAATTCCGGCGTATCTCCGACCGGCGCACCCGCTGCGCCGCTGCTCATCATATCCGCCATCATATGCCTTTCCGCATGCCCAAATGAATCGGCTGCATTTTCGGCATAGCGGACGATAAAGTCCATAAGTTGACTTCATGATTCACGGGCGCATCGCAACACCCGTGGGGATAAGTTTCACATCGCCATCATGATGAGGGAAAAGCTGGCGACAAACATGACGATGGAGGTGAATGCTGCAACGTCTCGAATGATATCGGTCATTTACGCGCTCCTTACTCGTTATGTTTCTTTTTTGTTCTATTTATGTTCGAGAGTCAATAGCTGCATCAATAATTTTCATCATCAGTATTTTGAAGAGTACCAATGGACCGAAGCACAACCCCTAAGCTATGAAAACGCGAGGGGGGATCACGATGAAACCACTTGCCTGCGCTCTCATTCTGCTTTCGGTTACATCCGCGGCTCACGCTGACGATACCATTGCGCCCGACCGCATCATCGACGCGGCGGTCGGCGATTGGAACAAGGACGGTAAGCCGGACCTTGCTTTGCTGGCGTTGGCCCCGCCAGACGACGAGACCACGATCGGCATCTATATTTATCTCCGCGACAAAGAACATCAGTTGCTCAAGCTGGCGGCCGCCGCACCCGACAAAGTATGGGGCCGAGGCGAGCCGGGCGGTATCTTCGGTCAGGAGCCTTCGATCACGGCGCTGCCCAATGGTTCGATCGCCGTCATGTCCCAGAATGACGCGATCGGGCGCGACCGCTGGCATCAGACGCTCACCCTCGCCTTCCGCAACAACGCCTTCGTCGTCGCCGGCTACACCTTTGATTACCGGGACAATCTCGAAGCCGATAGAAGCTATAGCTGCGACTACAATGTCCTGACGGGCAAGGCGACGAAGAGTGGCAGGGAACTCCAGACTCAAGCCAAAACCATCAAGATCCAGGACTGGAAAGACGATATCGGCCGGAAAGTTTGTGGGGAAAACACGTAGCGGCTTTTCATTTGTTCACCGTATGTTCTTTACTTGCTATCGAGCGCGTGGCATTCTGTGCCCTCACCACGAATGGAGAGGGACATGCCGGATCTTGCCGCGCTGAACGATTTTATTGTTGCCGCGAAGGCGGAGACCTATGTCGGCGATGGCGAGAGGCTGCCGTCCTGCCGGAGCGGCTCGCATGACATCGGCTATGCCAGCGGCCGCTGCCGCTATCTCGATAGCTATTTCGGCGGCACGGATTTCGCCGGACAGGAAGTCGTCTGGTACGATGACGAGCCGGTCTGGGCGATGAATTATTTTGGACGAATCGTCGAGCCCGATCTGATAGATGGCAGGGCTGCAGGGATGGTCATCAAGGCGGCGCTCATGCGGCTCTACCTCGATGAGAAACGCTTTCTCGGCGGTTTCGAATTCACCCATTCATTTGGCCAGTATGTCGATCGCAGTACCGGCGGCTGCGATCATTTTATCGGCCATGAGGTCATCCTCGTAAACGGACGTAAGGCCTATGAGCTGGATTACCGCGGCGGACTGATCGTCCCTTGATGGGCACCGTCAGAATTCGACGACCTTACCGTCATGGATAGTCACGCGGCGGTCCATGCGAGCCGCCAGTTCGTGATTGTGCGTGGCGATCAGCGCGGCAAGCCCGGACTGACGCACCAGCGCCTCCAGCGCGTCGAAGACGTAATGCGCCGTATCAGGATCGAGGTTGCCGGTCGGCTCGTCGGCCAAAAGCACCAGCGGTGCGTTGGCAACGGCGCGGGCAATCGCGACGCGCTGTTGCTCACCGCCGGAAAGCTCGGCCGGGCGGTGATCGGCGCGATGACCAATGCGCATATAGTCGAGGAGCTGGGCAGCGCGAGCGCTTGCCTCTTTCCGGGAGAGACCGGAAATCAACTGCGGCATCATGATGTTTTCTAGCGCGGAAAACTCGGGCAACAGATGGTGGAACTGATAGACGAAGCCAATCTCGCTGCGACGGACGGCCGTGCGCTTTTCATCGGACAGTCCCTCACAGGCCTGGCCATTAATCGTCACCTCGCCGCCATCTGGATGTTCGAGCAGGCCGGCAACGTGCAGAAGCGTCGATTTCCCCGTTCCCGACGGCGCGACCAGGGCAACGATCTCGCCGCTGGTCAAGGCGAAATCGGCGCCCTTCAGGATCGACAGCCGCGTTTCGCCCTGCCCGTAATGACGCTCCACGCCCGTAAGCTGGAGAACGACGTTGCGTTTGATCAAATGTGGAATTCCTTATTCGTACCTTAGCGCCTGCACCGGATCGAGCCGCGAGGCACGCCAGGCCGGAAAGATCGTGGCGAGGAAGGAGAGCGTCAGCGCCATCACGACCACGGAGAGGGTCTCGCCGAGATTCATTTCCGCCGGCAACTTGCTGAGGAAATAGACCTCGGGATTGAAGATCACCGTGCCGGATATCCAGGAGAAGAACTGACGGATCGATTCGATGTTGAGGCAGACGACGACCCCGAGCGCGACGCCGGCGACGGTGCCGACGACGCCGATCGCCGCGCCCGTCATGAAGAAGATGCGCATGATCGCCCCCGACGTCGCGCCCATGGTGCGCAAAATGGCGATGTCGCTTCCCTTGTCCTTCACCAGCATGATCAGACCGGAAATGATGTTGAGCGCCGCGACGATGACAATCAGCGTCAGGATCATGAACATGGTGTTGCGCTCGACCTGCAGCGCCGAGAAGAAGGTCTCGTTCACCTGCCGCCAGTCTGTCAGAAAGACCTGCCGCCCCGCCGCCGCTTCGATCTGCGGCCTCAGTGCGTCGACATCATCCGGGTTGCTGACGAAAAGCTCGATCTTCTCGACGATCCCCTCGGCATTGAAAAAGAGCTGCGCCTCCTCCAGCGGCATGAAGACGACGGAGGAATCGTATTCCGACATGCCGACTTCGAAGATGCCGGAGATCGTATAGGCCTTGACGCGCGGATTGACCCCGAAAGGCGTCACGTCGCCCTCCGGCGCAGTCAGCGTAATCTGGTCGCCGACCGTCAGACCCAGTTGCCGCGCCAGACGCGAACCCACCATGACGCCCTGGCCGGCGGTGAAGCCGACCATGTCGCCATCGACGATGTGGTCCGAAACGGTCTTGAGCTTGGTGAGGTCTTCGGCGCGGATGCCGCGCACGAGCGCACCGGTTCCCGAACCGCCGCGACCGGAGGCAAGCGTCTCGCCTTCGACCAGCGGCAGGGCCATGGTGACACCGGGGACGGCAGCGAGCCTCTGTGCCAGCGCGGCATAATCATTCAGCGGCGAATCCACGGGCTGAACAACGACATGGCCGTTGAAACCAAGAATCTGCTTGAAGAGCTCGGCGCGAAAACCGTTCATGACCGCCATGACGATGATCAATGCCGCAACGCCCAGCATGATACCGACCAGCGAGAAGCCGGCGATGACCGAGATCGACGCCTCCTTGCGCCGGGCGCGCAGATAGCGCCAGGCGACAAGCCGCTCGAAGCCGGAGAACGGACGCGATGACGGGCCGGTTTTGAAGGCCTTCTCCTGCTGCTTCACTGCCTCGCCTACCGCCATTCGCTTCTCATCCTATCGTTTATCAGCCTGCCAGCCGATTGATCGCCGCTTCGACGGTGATCGTTTCGCGGGCGCCGGTCTTGCGATCCTTGACTTCCACTTCGCCGTTCGCGATCGAACGCGGCCCGACGATGATCTGCATGGGCACGCCGATCAGGTCGGCAGTGGCGAACTTCGTTCCGGCACGATCGTCCGTATCGTCAAGCAGAACGTCCTTGCCGGCCTTCGAGAGCGCCGCGTAGATCGTCTCGCAAGCCGCGTCGCAGGACTGATCGCCGGCCTTCATGTTGATCACGACGGCATCAAAGGGCGCGATCGACGCCGGCCAGATGATTCCGTTCTCATCATGCGATGCTTCGATGATGGCGGGAACAAGGCGTGTCGGGCCAATACCGTAAGAACCCATATGGACGGCATGCTCCTTGCCGTCAGGACCCTGCACTTTCGCGCCCATCGGTTCGGAATATTTCGTGCCGAAATAAAAGATATGGCCGACCTCGATGCCACGGGCCGACAGGCGCTCGCCTTCCGGAATGGCGTTGAAGGCCGCCTCGTCATGCATCTCGGAGGTCGCCGCATAGACCGACGTCCATTTGTCGAAGATGGCTTTCAGGCCAGCGACGTCATCAAAATTCGTGTCGTCTGCGGGGATGTCGAAATTGACGAAATCCTTGTGGCAGAAGACCTCCGATTCGCCGGTGTCGGCGAGGATGATGAATTCATGGCTGAGGTCGCCGCCGATGGGGCCGGTGTCGGCGCGCATCGGAATTGCCCTGAGACCCAGTCGATTGAAGGTGCGCAGATAGGCAGCGAACATCTTGTTATAGGAGTGCACCGCACCTTCGAGCGTCAGATCGAAGGAATAGGCATCCTTCATCATGAATTCGCGCGAGCGCATGGTGCCGAAGCGTGGACGGATCTCGTCGCGAAACTTCAGTTGGATATGATAGAGGTTCAACGGCACGTCCTTGTAGGACTTGACGTAGGAGCGGAAGATGTCGGTGACCACCTCCTCATTGGTCGGGCCGTAGAGCATGGGGCGCTCCTGACGATCCTGGATGCGCAGCATCTCCTTGCCATAGGCGTCATAACGGCCGCTTTCCTGCCAGAGCTCGGCCGACTGCAGCGTCGGCATCAGCAGCTCGATGGCGCCGGCACGGTTCTGTTCCTCGCGGATGATATTGTTGACCTTGTCGAGGACGCGCTTGCCCAGCGGCAGCCAGGAGTAAATGCCTTGCGACTGCTGGCGGATCATGCCGGCGCGCAGCATCAGCCGATGGGAAACAATTTCAGCCTCTTTGGGATTTTCCTTCAGAATGGGCATGAAGTAACGAGACAGGCGCATGGGCTGATTCCAGATGGTTTGACGTTCCGCATTTGGCGGAATCGTTAGAAATTTAACTGCTGGAGGAGTTCATAACTGCTTCGGCGCAGGAAAGAAACCCGCATTTAGCGCGAGTAAAGCGGACGAACACCCGCAAATGTTGGGCAACGTCATATATTTTTGGAAATTCGAAAAAATGCACGTTTATAAGGATTTGGGAGAGAAATGTGTCAACAGAAAAATTCTGCGCGACTGTAGCAAAAATGCAAAAAAACAGATGACAACGGCCAATCTTTGAGCTAATTTTAGCTCACAAAAGAGGCAAGAAGGCTAAATTCTTGTCGTTTCGCGGTCAAGTCTTGGGAGGATCAGATCTTAGGCGCGCTCGCTCGCAGCCCCGGCAACGGATAAGGATCACGCGATACTTAAAAACAAGGCTTACAGCCTTGTTTTTTTTTGCTTTTCTGCGGCCCTGATCACGACCTTTTCGAGCCGGCAGGCTTTGGAACCGTTCCCAACCGCAGTCAAGTCAACGCGACGGCATCATCGCCGTTGCGCAGCCTCTTTGCCTCAAACTGATGACAAGGGTATGACGGATTGCTGACTATTCGGTGGCGAAGGATTTCAGCCGCAAATTGCAAAGAATTTCAAGGATAAACGTCAGCCGTCGTAGCGTGGAATGATCGGTGGGATCGAGTTGAAGCCGATGCCCAGATAGTGGGAGCTGATGTACCAGGCGCCGTAGATCAGGCCGGATACCAGCGTCGTGATCAGCACCACTCTTAAACCACGGAATTTCGTCGGCGCACTTTCGACGGTGCCGAGGACCACATGATTGTCTTCGGCTTGGGTGCGCAACCCAAACGGCAGGATGGCGAAGAGCGTGATCCACCAGACAACGAAATAGACAGCGCATGTCGAAAAAATCTGCTGGACCATTATGCTTCCTCAAGACAGGCTTCAAACCGGCCCGCACTCTCCTCGTCCCAACCAGCTTATAGAGCCAAAGCTTCCTTGTTTCAAAGCGCAGTTCAGCGCTCTAATGTCACACTGCTGTGTCGAACGCCGATCTAAGGGGTCGCGCTCTGCTCAAGCTCGATGAGAGTCCCAAAAAAATCCTTGGGGTGCAGGAAGAGCACCGGCTTGCCGTGGGCGCCGATCTTCGGCTCGCCATTGCCGAGCACACGGGCGCCGGCGTCGAGAAGCCGATCACGTGCGGCCAGAAGATCATCCACCTCGTAGCAGATATGGTGCATGCCCCCATCGGGGTTCTTCGCCAGGAAGGCCGATATCGGCGAGGCGTCGCCGAGCGGTTCCAATAGCTCGACCTTGCCGTTCGGCAGATCTATGAAAACGACGGTGACACCGTGTTCCGGCAAGGGCTGCGGCGCCGAGACCTTGGCGCCGAGCGTATCGCGATAGGTGGCGGAAGCGGCGGCGATATCAGGAACGGCAATCGCGATGTGATTGATGCGTCCGAGCATGGCTGCCCCTCCCCCCCGACCAGATAGAAACGCTATTAACCGGGCACGCGCGTGACGAACACCGTCACGACCGGCTTCTTGCCCCAGCCATGGTTGGCAGCGGCGCGTACGGCGCGACGCACAGCTTCCTGCAGCATGTCGATATCCTTGCGGCGGGCGCGCGGGATGCTTTCGATGGCGCTGACGATGGCATCGAAGAGCGTGTCTTCCATATCCTCGCCTTCGTCGTCATAGGCCGGCAAGCCGATCGCGACGAGATCGGGATCGCCGACGATCTCATAACGGGCATCGAGCAGGACATTCACGGCGACATGGCCGACATAGGCGAGCTTCTTGCGCTCGCCTATGCCCATCTCGTCAAAATCGCCGATCAGCGTGCCATCCTTGAAGATGCGGCCATGCGGCGCCTCGCCGATCACCTCGACCGGGCCTGGAGCCAGCCGCAATATGTCGCCGTTGCGAACCCGTGGCACGATGGAAATGCCGGATTGTTCGGCCAATTCCTTATGTGCGGTCAGATGCGTCGCCTCGCCATGCACCGGCACGACGATCTTCGGCCGCGTCCATTCATACATCCTCTGCAGCTCGTTGCGGCGCGGGTGGCCGGAGACGTGGACCAGCGCTTCAGCATCCGTCACCACATGCACGCCCTGCTCGGTGAGCCCGTTCTTGATATCCTGGATGGCCTTCTCATTGCCGGGAATGGCGCGCGAGGAGAAAACGACGATATCGCCGGCGGCGAGCGCGACGTTGCGCATTTCGTCGCGCGAAAGTTTGGCAAGAGCAGCGCGCGGCTCGCCTTGGCTGCCGGTCAGGATGACGACCACCTTGTCGCGCGGGATATAGCCATATTCATCTTCGGCGATGAACGGCTTGATGCCCTCCATGATGCCGATGTCACGGGCAACATCGACAACGCGCTTCAGCGAACTGCCAAGCAGCAAAATCTCGCGGCCTGCGGCCTCGGCGGCCTCGGCAATGGTGCGGATGCGGCCGACATTCGAGGAGAAGGTGGTGATCGCAACCCGGCCCTCGGCATCCTCGATGATCTTGCGCAGGCTTTCGGAAACATCCTTTTCCGAGGGAGATACGCCGTCTCGCAACGCATTGGTGGAATCGCACATCAATGCCAGCACGCCTTCATCACCGAGTTGGCGGAAACGCGCCTCATCGGTCAGCGGTCCAAGCGATGGCTCGTGATCGATCTTCCAGTCGCCGGTGTGAATGACATTGCCAACCGGCGTGCGGATCACCAGCGACATAGGCTCGGGAATGGAGTGATTGACGCCGACGCCTTCGATGCTGAAGGGGCCGACATTGATACGATCGCCGGCCTTGAACGGCGTGATCGGGATTTCGCCCATCGCCTTCTCATAGTCGCGCTTGGCTTCCAGCAGGCCGGCTGTGAAGGCCGACGCATAGACGGGAACGTTCAGGCCCGGCCAGAGATCATTCAATGCGCCATAGTGATCCTCATGCGCATGCGTGATGATGATGCCTTTGAGATTCTTGCGTTCCTTGGCGAGGAAACGGATATCGGGGAGCACGAGATCGACGCCGGGCAGGTCCGGCCCCGGAAAGGTGACGCCGCAATCGACCATGATCCACTGGCGATGCTCCGGCGCGCCATAGCCGTAAAGCGCGAGATTCATGCCAATCTCGCCGACGCCGCCGAGTGGCAAAAACACCAGTTCGTCTTGGTTTGCCATATCTATCTTTTACCTACGATCTGAAAAAAACATCGCCCGCAGCAATCGGCAAAATCTTGCCGCCGCCAGTATCGAGCATCAACAAGCCATTATCATCGATTCCGGCAAAATGGCCGGAAATCGAACGGTCCGGCAGATTCACGGCGATCTTTTCCCCGATGCCGCAGGCAACCTCGCGCCAGCGTGCTGTAACCTCGCGAACACCTTTGCCGCTATTCCAGACCGCCAAGGCTTCGGCCATGGACGCATAGAGATGCGCAAACAGTTCTTCCGGCGATACGGTCGAGCCATGCTCATGCAGGCAGGTGACCGGATAGAGCGGGTTTTCCGGCTTGACGGCAATGTTGATGCCGATGCCGATCACCAGCGCATAGCGTCCATCGGGAAGAGCTTCTCCCTCGATCAGAATGCCGCAAGTTTTCTTGCGGCCGATCAGGATATCGTTCGGCCATTTGACCTCGACCGGTTCCGCGGCCAGAGGCAGCACGCTCCGCACCGCTTGGTGCACGCCAACGGCGACAGCCAGCGGCAGGGAGCCAAGGCGGTCCATCGGAGCCGGATCGATCAGAAGGAGGGAAGCATAAAGATTGCCGGGTTCGGACACCCAGGCGCGTCCGCGGCGTCCACGGCCACCCGTCTGGCGGCCCGCTGTTACCCAGAGATTGCCGGCATCACCTGCCCGCGCCCGCTCCAGGCATTCGCTATTGGTGGATGCAGTCTCTGAAAGGGCAACATGCCGGAAGTCGGCGAGCGACTTCCGGCTGTTCATGTCAGACGCCATCAAAACAACGTCGCGGCAGCGAGATCGGCCGCACCGCCGATAGCACCGCCGAAGAAGACATAGGTGACGACGAAGAGACCGGAAAGGCCGAAGACCAGACGCAGCGAACCGGCCGTACGGGTGAACTCGTCCTTGGCTTCATCGAACCACATCACCTTGATGACGCGGAGATAATAGTAGGCGCCGACGACCGATGCGAGAACGCCGATGATGGCGAGCGCATAGAGATGGGCCTGGATGGCAGCGACGAAGACGAAGTACTTCCCGAAGAAGCCTGCGAGCGGCGGGATACCAGCCAGCGAGAACATCAGCGCCGTCAATACGACAGCCATGAAGGGATTGGTCGTGGAAAGGCCGGCGAGATCGTCGACATTCTCAACCTGACGGCCGTCGTCGCGACGCATCGCCATGATGATGGCGAAGGAGCCGAGCGTCATGGCCATGTAGATGACCATGTAAAGCATGACACCGGAGACGCCGGTCTTGCTGCCGGCGGCAAGACCAACAAGCGCATAGCCCATGTGACCGATGGAGGAATAAGCCATCAGTCGCTTGAAGTTGCGCTGACCGATTGCGGCGAAGGAGCCGAGCAGCATCGAAGCGATCGAGATGAAGACGATGATCTGCTGCCAGTCGGCAAGCACCGGATGAAAAGCGGTGACGACGATACGGGTCAAGATCGCCATGGCCGCAACTTTCGGGGCGCCGGCAAAGAAGGCGGTGACCGGGGTCGGCGCACCTTCATAAACGTCCGGCGTCCACATGTGGAACGGCACGGCGGAGATCTTGAAGGCAAGGCCCGCGAGAACGAAGACCAGACCAAAGACGAGGCCGAGCGAACGGGTCTCGGAGCTGAGCGCCGTGGCGATCGCATCGAAGGTGGTGTGGCCGGTGAAGCCATAGACAAGCGACATGCCGTAGAGCAGCATGCCCGACGACAGTGCGCCGAGCACGAAATACTTCAGACCGGCTTCCGTCGACTTGACGCTATCGCGGTTGATGGCGGCAACGACGTAGAGCGCCAGGGACTGGAGCTCCAGCGATAGATAGAGCGAGATCAGGTCATGCGCCGAGATCATCAGCAGGATGCCGAGGGTCGCCAGCAGCAGCAGCACGGGGAATTCGAAACGATCGAGCTGCTGCTCGCGCGCATGTCCCATGCTCATGAACATGGCGACGATCGAGCCCACGAGGGCGACGATCTTCATGAAGCGCGAAAAGCCATCGGCGAGATAAGCGCCGCCGTAAGCCAGGCCTTCGCCCGGCACGAAGATGATCCAGAGACCGGCCACTGCGAGAACTGCAATGGCAAGGCCGGTGACCGTCGGTCCCGACCGTTCGCCCGCGAAGACGCCGATCATGAGCAGCACAAGCGCACCGACCGCGAGGATAAGCTCCGGGATGGAAAGATGCAGGCTTGCAAGAATTGTGTCAGCAGTCATGTCGAATAAGTCCCGTCATCAATTCATCGACAGCGCAACATTCTGCGCGGCGTGCAGGGCTGCGGTGTAGTTGTTCACAAGCAGATCCACCGAAGCGGCCGTCGCATCGAAGATCGGAGCCGGATAGACACCGAAGAAGATCGTCATCGCGATCAGCGGATAAAGGATGAGCTGTTCGCGCGGCGACAGATCCAGCAGCTTCTTGAGGTTTTCCTTTTCCAGCGCGCCGAAGATAACGCGGCGGTAGAGCCAGAGCGCGTAAGCGGCTGAAAGAATAACGCCGGTCGCGGCGAACAGTGCAACCCAGGTGTTGGCGCGGAAGACGCCGATCAGGGTCAGGAATTCACCGATGAAGCCGGAGGTGCCGGGCAGACCGACATTGGCCATGGTGAAGACCATCATCGCAACGGCATATTTCGGCATGTTGTTGACGAGACCGCCATAGGCCGCAATCTCGCGGGTATGGGTGCGGTCGTAGACCACGCCGACGCAAAGGAAGAGTGCGCCGGAGACGATACCGTGCGACAGCATCTGGAAAATCGCGCCCTGAACACCCTGCTGGTTGGCAGCAAAGATGCCCATGGTGACATAGCCCATGTGCGCGACCGAGGAATAGGCGATCAGCTTCTTGATGTCTTCCTGCATCATCGCCACCAGCGAAGTGTAGATGATGGCGATGACGGACAGAGCGTAGACGAGCGGCGCGAAATATTCCGACGCGTTCGGGAACATGCCGATCGAGAAGCGGATGAGACCATAACCGCCGAGCTTCAGAAGAATGCCGGCCAGAATAACCGAGCCTGCCGTCGGCGCCTGAACGTGCGCGTCGGGCAACCAGGTGTGAACCGGCCACATCGGCATCTTCACCGCGAAGGAGGCGAAGAAAGCCAGCCATAGCCACGTCTGCATCTGCGGCGGGAACTTGTAGGCGAGCAACGCCGGGATATCCGTCGTGCCGGCCTGCCAGTACATCGCCATGATGGCAAGCAGCATCAGCACCGAGCCGAGCAGCGTATAGAGGAAGAATTTGTAGCTGGCATAGACGCGATCCTTGCCGCCCCAGACGCCGATGATCAGGAACATCGGGATGAGACCGGCTTCGAAGAAGACGTAGAACAGCACGATATCCAGCGACGTGAAAACGCCGACCATCATCGTCTCGAGGACGAGGAAGGCGATCATGTAGTCCTTTAGGCGCTTCTCGATCGAGAGCCAGCTCGCCAGCACGCAGAAGGGCATCAGGAAGGTGGTCAGGATGACGAACAGCATGGAGATGCCGTCGACGCCCATGTGATAGCTGATGCCGGAGCTCAGCCAGTCATGCTTCTCGATCATCTGGAAGCCCGGATTGGCATTGTCGAAGCCAATCCAGACGAACAGCGACACGACGAACGTGAAGACCGTGGTCAGCAGCGATACGTTGAGGATGTTGCGGCGGCCGTTGGGTCCGTCATCCCGCATGAACAACAGGAGAAGGACGCCCACCAGCGGCAGGAAGGTGACCGTTGAAAGAATAGGCCAATCGGTCATCAGAGGGAACTCCCGAGCATCATCCAGGTAACGAGGGCCGCAATACCGAGCAGCATCGCGAAGGCATAGTGATAGAGGTAACCGGTCTGCAGGCGAACAACGCGGTTGGTGACATCGACGACGCGGGCGGCGACACCGTTCGGGCCGAACGTGTCGATGACCCCGATATCGCCCTTCTGCCACAGGAAGCGACCAAGCGCCTTGGCAGTGCGAACGAAGAGGAAGTCATAGAGCTCATCGAAGTACCACTTGTTCAGCAGGAATTCGTAGAGCACGCGATGCTGCTGCGCGAGGATGCGCGGCGTCTGCGGCGACCTGATGTACATGTACCAGGCCAGAACGAAGCCGAGCAGCATAGCGATGAACGGGCTGACGCTCACCCAAGCCGGAACATGTTCCATCTCTTCGAAGATGTGGTTGGTCGGCAGTGTGAACAGCGCAGTCTTCCAGAACTCGCCATAGGCCTCGCCAACGAAATCGTTTCTGAAGACCATGCCCGCGGCGGCAGCCCCGAGCCCCAGCAGATAGAGCGGGATCAGCATGACGTTCGGCGATTCATGCACGTGATGCATGACCTCATGCGAAGCGCGTGGCTTGCCGTAGAAGGTCATGAAGATCAGACGCCAGGAATAAAAGCTCGTGAACAGGGCGGCAATAACCAGCAGCGTAAAGGCAAAGCCTGCGGCCGGGCCTTGCGAGGCAAAGGCAGCTTCGATGATCGCGTCCTTCGAAATGAAGCCCGCGAAGCCGAAATGCGTGAAGGGGATGCCGACGCCGGTAATCGCCACCGTGCCGGTGATCATCATCCAGAAAGTGTTCGGAATATGCTTACGCAGACCGCCCATGTGGCGCATGTCCTGCTCGCCGTCGACGGCGTGAATCACCGAACCGGCACCGAGGAAGAGCAGCGCTTTGAAGAAGGCGTGCGTGAACAGGTGGAAGATGGCTGCGCCATAGGCGCCGACGCCGAGAGCGACGAACATGTAGCCGAGCTGCGAACAGGTCGAATAGGCGATGACGCGCTTGATATCGTTCTGCACGAGACCGACGGTTGCCGCAAAGAAGGCCGTAATCGCACCGATGATGGTGACGAAGGTCAGGGCGTCCGGCGACAGTTCGAAGATCGGCGACATGCGAGCGACGAGGAAGACGCCGGCGGTGACCATGGTCGCGGCATGGATGAGCGCCGACACCGGGGTCGGGCCTTCCATGGCGTCCGGCAGCCAGGTGTGCAGCAGGAACTGCGCCGACTTACCCATGGCGCCCATGAAGAGCAGCAGGCAGACGCCGGTCAGTGCATGCGCACGATCAAGATGCATGCCGAAGAGATTGAGCACGATATCGCCCGGCTGACCGCCCTGCCCCGCGGCAAAGCTCTGGGCGTTGCCAAAGATGACGTCGAAATTGATCGAGCCGAAGAGAACGAAGACGCCGGCGATACCGAGCACGAAACCGAAGTCGCCGACGCGGTTGACGATGAAGGCCTTGATCGCGGCCGCAGATGCGGACGGCTTCTTGAACCAGAAACCGATGAGCAGATAGGAGGCCAGACCGACGCCTTCCCAGCCGAAGAACATCTGGGCGAGGTTGTCGGAGGTCACCAGCATCAGCATGGCGAAGGTGAAGAGCGAGAGATAGGCGAAGAAGCGCGGACGATGCGGATCGTGATGCATGTATCCGATCGAATAGATGTGAACGAGGGTCGAAACCGTGTTCACGACGATCAGCATCACCGAGGTCAGCGTATCGATGCGCAGCATCCAGGAGACATCGATGCCGCCGGACTGGATCCAGCGCAGCACTTCCACCTTGATCGGGCCCTCGGCGTGACCAAGCGCGACCGTGAAGAAGACGATCCATGACAGAACCGCGGCGACGATCATCAAGCCGCTGGTAACGTATTCCGAAGCCTTGGCACCGATCCCGCGGCCGAACAGGCCGGCAATGATCGCGCCGATCAGGGGAAGAAAGACGATAGCCTTATATAAAAACATAGCTGTATCAGCCCTTCATCACGTTGACGTCTTCGACCGCGATGGAACCGCGGTTACGGTAGAAGACGACGAGAATTGCAAGACCGATGGCCGCTTCGGCAGCAGCGACGGTCAGAATGAACAGAGCGAAGACCTGGCCGACGATATCGTTGAGGAACGACGAGAAGGCGACCATGTTGATGTTGACCGCAAGCAGGATGAGCTCGATCGACATCAGGATGATGATGACGTTCTTGCGGTTCAGGAAAATGCCGAAAACGCCGAGCACGAAAAGGATGGCGCTGACCGTCAGGTAGTGGGAAAGTCCGATGACCATATTCTTGTTCCTTTGACCCTCGTGCCGCGCCTTAGACGCCCTGCCCCGGCTTGACCTTGACCACCTCGACGGCGGTCGCAGGCGTGCGGGCGACCTGTTGCGGAATGCTCTGGCGTCTGACGTGGGTGCGATGCCGCAGCGTCAGCACGATCGCGCCGATCATCGCGACCAGAAGCACAAGACCGGCGATCTCGAAGAAATAAACGTAGTTGGTATAAAGCACGTCGCCGAGTGCTGCGGTGTTCGTGCGGGTCGTCACCGCCGGGATCGGCATAGCGACCGACTTAGCGACAACAGGTGAAATCACGCTGCCGCCGATGACGACGATCAGCTCGGCGGCGAGAATGATGCCGATCAGCGCGCCGATCGGTGCATATTCCAAAATGCCTGCCCTGAGCTCGGAGAAGTCGATGTCGAGCATCATGACGACGAAGAGGAAGAGGACTGCGACGGCGCCGACATAGACGACCAGCAGGATCATCGCCAGGAATTCCGCCCCCATCAGCAGGAAGAGGCCGGCGGCATTAAAGAATACCAGGATGAGGAACAGGACCGAATGGACCGGATTCCGCGCCGAGATAACCATGAACGCCGACGCCACCGCGACAAAGGCGAAGATATAGAAAAAAAGAGCCTGCAGACCCATGTTGGTGCCTTTTTCGTCTTCCCCCGGGCAGCCGGGAGTGTCCCTGCCCGATGGGACTTGGCTGGACATGCGTCCGGCAAAGCCCCGGTCTCTATTCCACCGCGACGGCGACAATCTCAGCCGCCCGTCACGGCATATTCAAAATTCCGCTTAGCGGTACGGCGAGTCCATCGCGATGTTGCGCGCGATTTCGCGTTCCCAGCGGTCGCCATTTTCGAGAAGCCGCGCCTTGTCGAAATAAAGCTCTTCGCGGGTTTCCGTGGCAAATTCGAAGTTCGGCCCTTCGACGATGGCGTCGACCGGGCAAGCCTCCTGGCAGAAGCCGCAATAGATGCACTTCACCATATCGATGTCGTAGCGCACCGTGCGGCGGGTGCCGTCATTGCGGCGCGGCCCGGCTTCGATGGTGATGGCCTGAGCAGGACAGATGGCTTCGCAGAGCTTGCAGGCGATGCAGCGCTCTTCGCCGTTGGGATAACGGCGCAGCGCATGTTCGCCGCGGAAGCGCGGGCTGACCGGCCCCTTTTCGAAGGGATAATTGATCGTCGCCTTCTGCTTGAAGAAATAACGCATCGACAAAAAGAATGCGCCGACGAATTCCTTGAGGAACAGTGAGCTGACGGCGTTGGAAAGTCCGGCCATCTTCAACCTCCAAATCTGCTTGAAGCGAGGATCGACATCATCATGCCCATCCCGTCAGCTTCAGCACGAATGCAACGATAATGACCATAGCGAGCGACAGCGGCAGGAACACCTTCCAGCCAAGGCGCATGAGCTGGTCGTAGCGGTAGCGCGGCACGAACGCCTTGACCATCGCGAACATGAAGAAGACGAGGCACGACTTCAGCAGGAACCAGATGACGCCGGGGACCCAGTTCAAGATCCAGATATCGACCGGCGGCAGCCAGCCACCGAGGAAGAGGATCGTGGTCAGCGAGCACATCAAAACGACGGCGGCATATTCGCCGAGCATGAACATCATGTACGGCGAAGAGCCATATTCGACCATGAAGCCGGCAACCAGCTCCGATTCCGCTTCCGGAAGATCGAATGGCGGACGGTTCGTTTCAGCGA
The DNA here is from genome assembly GCF_030182455.1 of Rhizobium cerradonense. Taxonomy (NCBI): domain Bacteria; kingdom Pseudomonadati; phylum Pseudomonadota; class Alphaproteobacteria; order Hyphomicrobiales; family Rhizobiaceae; genus Rhizobium; species Rhizobium cerradonense. Next base: position 553,381 of record NZ_JAQJCK010000003.1, on the reverse strand, counting down.
GCGCCGAAATGAAGAACACGATGAACATCGGGAACAACGACAGCCAATGCCAGTCGAGGAACGACGCCGGCAGGCCGAGCTTGGTACCGAGGCCGGTCTGCTGCGACATGACGATATCGGTCAGGTTCAACGAACCAACGCAGAGCAGCACGGTAACGATGACGAAGCCGATCGAGACTTCGTAGGACACCATCTGCGCGGCGGAACGCAGCGCGCCGAGGAACGGATACTTCGAGTTCGAAGCCCAGCCGCCCATGATGATGCCGTACACTTCCAGCGACGAAATCGCCAGAATGTAGAGGATGCCGACATTGATGTCGGCGATGACCCAGCCATGCGCCAGCGGCACGACGGCCCAGGTGGAGAGCGCCAGGACCACGGAGACGAGCGGCGCCAGCAGGAAGACGGTCTTGTTGGCGCCGGCCGGGATGATCGGCTCCTTGACCATGAACTTCAAAAGGTCGGCGAAGGACTGGAACAGGCCAAAGGGACCGACGACGTTCGGGCCGCGGCGCAACTGAACCGCCGCCCAGATCTTGCGGTCGGCAAGAAGGATATAGGCGATGAAGATCAGCAGGCAGACCAGGAGCAGCAGGGACTGACCGATGATAATCAGCGCCGGCCAAAGATAGGTCGAAACGAATGAATCCATAGTCCTCTGCCCTTACTCTGCCGCAGCCTGGAAATTGTTGCGGGCCAATGCCGAGCACTCGGCCATGACGGCCGAGGCGCGCGCTATCGGGTTCGTCAAATAGAAGTCTTTGATCGGCGAAGCAAATGCGGATTTGCCCATCGCGCCGGCTTTTTTCGCAAGTGCGACAATTTGGGCGCTATCGCCTTCAGCGATCTCGTCGATGCCGGCGAAATGCGGGAACGCAGCATAGAGCTTGGCGCGCAATTCTCTCAGCGAATCAAAGGGAAGCTTCTTGCCGAGCACGTCGGAAAGGGCGCGGATGATGGCCCAGTCCTCGCGAGCGTCGCCCGGTGCGAAACCGGCACGATTGCCCATCTGAACGCGGCCTTCTGTGTTGACCCAGGTGCCCGACTTTTCGGTGTAGGTAGCGGCCGGCAGAATGACGTCCGCATTGTGCGCGCCATTGTCGCCGTGCGAGCCGATGTAGACAGTGAACTTCGCACCCTTGCGGGTGAAGTCGAGCTCGTCAGCGCCCAGCAGGAAGAGGACGTCCATCGACGACAGCATCGCCGCAGCGTTGACGCCCTTTGCACCCGGCACGAAGCCGAGGTCGAGGCCGCCGACGCGGGAAGCTGCGGTATGCAGCACGGCAAAGCCATTCCAGCCGTCCTTCACGACGCCGACAGCGGCAGCGAGCTTGGCGGCATTCGCCAGCACTTCGGCGCCGTCTTCGCGGATGAGCGCGCCCTGACCGATGATGATCATCGGCTTCTGCGCATTCTTCAGAACGTCGGCGAAGCTGTGCGAACCGCCGACGACATCAGCCAGCGTATCCGGACCAGCGCCGAGATAGTCATAGGAGTAACGCAGGTCGGCATGTTCGCCGATCACACCGATCGGGAACTTACCCTTGCGCCAGCGTTTGCGGATGCGCGAGTTCAACACGGCCGCTTCGAAGCGCGGAGTGGCGCCGATGATCAGCAGCGCATCGGCAGCTTCGATGCCCTCGATGGTCGGGTTGAAGATGTAGCTTGCACGGCCAAGCGACGGATCAAGCGCCGTCCCGTCCTGGCGACAGTCGAGATTTTCCGACCCCAGCGACTTCAGCAGTTCGGAGAGCGCGTACATTTCCTCGACGGAAGCAAGATCGCCGGCGATCGCGCCGATCTTGTCGCCGCTGGTGGCGGCAACCGCAGACTTGATGGCGGCGAAGGCATCACCCCAGGTCGAAGCCTGCAGGCGGCCATCCTTGCGGACATAGGGCTTGTCGAGACGCTGCGTCTTCAGACCGTCCCAGATGAAGCGGGTCTTGTCGGAGATCCACTCTTCGTTGATCTGCTCGTTGACGCGCGGCAGCACGCGCATGACTTCGCGGCCACGGGTGTCGACGCGGATGGCCGAGCCGAGCGCGTCCATGACGTCGATCGATTCGGTCTTGTTCAGTTCCCACGGACGAGCCGTGAAGGCGAAGGGCTTCGAGGTCAGCGCGCCGACGGGGCAAAGGTCAACGACATTGCCCTGCAGCTCGGAGGTCATTGCCTGCTCAAGATAGGTGGTGATTTCGGCATCTTCGCCGCGGCCGATCAGGCCAAGTTCGGAAATGCCGGCGACTTCCGTGGTGAAGCGGACGCAGCGCGTGCAGTGGATGCAGCGGTTCATCACGGTCTTGACGAGCGGGCCGATGTACTTGTCCTCAACGGCACGCTTGTCTTCCTGATAGCGCGAACTATCGATACCGAAGGCCATGGCCTGGTCCTGCAGGTCGCATTCGCCGCCCTGGTCGCAGATCGGGCAATCCAGCGGGTGGTTGATCAGCAGGAATTCCATCACGCCTTCGCGGGCCTTCTTGACCATCGGCGTGTTGGTGAAGACTTCCGGAAGCTCGCCGTTCGGGCCGCCGCGGATATCGCGCACACCCATAGCGCAGGAGGCCTGCGGCTTCGGCGGACCGCCCTTCACCTCGACGAGGCACATGCGGCAATTGCCGGCTACCGACAGTCTTTCATGGAAGCAGAAGCGCGGGACTTCGGCGCCGGCTTCCTCGCACGCCTGGATAAGCGTGTAGTGATCCGGAACTTCGATCTCTTTACCGTCAATCTTCAGTTTTGCCATCGTCCACTCAGTCCTATGTCACGTCTGCCGCCGAACCTGGCCGCAGACAATTTCATGATCGCAACACCGTCTCGCCACCGGCGCGGCATTTTGAGCCGCATGGCACCGGTCTTGCTCACAATCACCTTTGCCGAACCTTGCCCCCACAAGATCAGCGTCCCGGCTGAAACATCGCGAGACCCCGCCCGCAACATGCCCACCGCCCTATTCACACTCTTCGGCCGCTTGGGGCATCGCCGAAGAAAACTCTCAACCCCGACCTCTCGGCTGGAGCGCTTTTGCCTGGCCAATCCAATCGTCGCGCCGGATACGGCCGTCGAAACCGAGTTCCGCATCGATCCGCTCGACATCCGCCTCGTTCCAAGCGGCGATATCGGCAAAGCGTAGAACGCCGCGTTCGTTCAGAACCTGCTCCAGCTTCGGACCGATACCCGAAATCCGCTTCAGGTCGTCGGTCTTCACGACGGCCTTGCGGTTGCGCGCTGGCGCCGCTGCAGGCTTTGCCGCAACTGGCTCGGGAGCAACAACCGCAGCCTTGGCGCGGGCTTTGGAGGGCGTCTTTACCGGCGCCGCTTTCGCCGAGACTGGCTTCGGTTCGGCCTTCCTCACCTCAACCGGTGTTGCTTGAACGGGCTTTGCTTCGACCGGCTTGGCAACGGGCGATGCCTTCACGACCTTCGCTTCCCCTGCCCCGTCAGTCTTTGCGCTCGGCTTCTCCTCGACCGCGGTATCGTCCGTCTCGTCAAGCGCGACAGAGAGCTTGTTGGTCGCCTCGACCGCGCCCTGCAGCGCGCCGAAGAATGCGCCGGCCATCTGCGACGAGAAGCCGAGCCCGATCGCGGTCGCGGCGGCAAAGGCTGCCGCCGGATGCGCCATCAAAGGGTGGATCGGCAAAATGGGCGAATTCCGCAGCATATCCGCTGCAATACGGCCGAGATCGGCCGATGCATCGGCTGCCCTGCTGTTCTGCGTGGTATCTGTGCTCTTCGCCATCATCGTCCTTACTCGGCCGCTTCCAGCACCGCTCCGTGGCTCGTTGCATTGGCCGTGTATTGGTCAATGCGCTTTTCGATTTCCGGGCGGAAGTTGCGGATCAGGCCCTGTACCGGCCATGCGGCGGCGTCGCCGAGCGCACAGATGGTATGGCCTTCGATCTGCTTCGTCACCTGGAACAGCATGTCGATTTCGCGCTTCTGCGCATTGCCCCTGGCCATGCGCTCCAGCACGCGCCACATCCAGCCGGTACCTTCACGGCACGGCGTACACTGGCCGCAGCTTTCATGCTTGAAGAAGGCCGAGATGCGAGCAATCGCCTTGATGATGTCGGTCGACTTGTCCATGACGATCGCAGCCGCCGTACCGAAGGACGACTTGACTTCGCGCAGACCGTCAAAATCCATCGGGCAATCGATAATGTCGGCCGCCGGAACGACCGGGCACGATGCGCCGCCGGGGATGACAGCAAGCAAATTGTCCCAGCCGCCACGAATGCCGCCGCCATGCTTCTCGACGAGCTCGCGGAAAGTGATGCCCATCGTTTCTTCGACCGTGCATGGACGATTGACGTGACCGGAAAGCATGAACAGCTTCGTGCCGACATTGTTCGGACGGCCGAAAGACGAGAACCAACCGGCGCCGCGACGCAGGATCGTCGGGGCAACGGCGATCGATTCGACGTTGTTGACGGTCGTCGGGCATCCGTAGAGACCCATGTTAGCCGGGAACGGCGGCTTCAGCCGCGGCTGACCCTTTTTGCCTTCCAGGCTTTCGAGCAGCGCGGTTTCTTCGCCGCAGATGTAGGCGCCGGCACCGTGATGAACGAAAACATCAAAATCCCAGCCGAGCTTATTGTTTTTGCCCAACAATCCGGCGTCATAGCATTCGTCGATCGCAGCCTGCAGGGCTTCGCGTTCGCGCATGTATTCGCCGCGGACATAGATATAAGCCGTGTTCGCACCCATGGCGAAACCGGCGATGACGCAGCCTTCGATCAGCGTATGCGGATCGTGGCGCATGATATCGCGGTCTTTGCAGGTGCCCGGTTCGGACTCGTCGGCATTGACGACGAGATAATGCGGTCGGCCATCGCTTTCCTTCGGCATGAAGGACCACTTGAGGCCGGTCGGGAAGCCAGCGCCGCCGCGGCCGCGCAGACCGGATGCCTTCATCTCGTTGACGATCCAGTCCCGACCCTTTTCGAGGATCTGCTTGGTGCCGTCCCAGTGGCCGCGGCTCATCGCGCCTTTCAGGGACTTGTCCTTGAGACCGTAGATATTGGTAAAGATGCGATCCTGATCCTGTAACATACCTTACCTCTTACTCAGCCTTGTCGCCGACAGCCGTATTGTCTTCTTTGGCCGGAGCAGCCTTCGGATACTCGGCGGGCAGCGCCGTCTTGCCATCAGCCGGGCTCTTCAGCGCCGGATTGGTCTCGGCATCGCTACTAACGGGCTTGGCTGCCTCGGATGGCGGCAGAGCAACCGTTTCGGCGGCAACCTTAGCACCGGCCTTCTTCTTCGTCTTCGTCGCCGGCGAATCCAGAAGCGACGTCAAACCACCTTCCGGTGCGGAGAAAATGCGATCGATCTGCGGACCGGTCGGAACTTCGCTGCCCTTGCCTGCGACGAATGCATCGATGATCTCTTCGAGACGTTCCGGCGTCAGATCCTCATAGGTATCCTTGCCGATCACGACCATCGGTGCGTTGACGCAGGCGCCCTGACATTCGACTTCTTCCCAGGAGAGCGTGCCTTCGGCGTTGCGCTCCAGCGCGTGGGCGGCGATCTTGCTCTTGCAGACCTTCACCAGGCCTTCAGCGCCGCGCAACATGCAGGGCGTCGTGCCGCAGACCTGAATATGAGCGCGGCTGCCGACCGGATGCAGTTGGAACTGCGTGTAGAAGGTGGCGACTTCGAGCGCCCGGATATAGGCCATATCAAGCATATCGGCGATCTTTTCGATGGCCGCCTTGGTGACCCAGCCATCCTGCTCCTGCGCGCGCATCATCAGCGGGATGATCGCGGATTGCTGGCGGCCCTCGGGATATTTCTTGATCGTCTTTTCAGCCCAAGCCGCGTTCTCCTGGTTAAAGGCGAATGCGGCAGGCTGGAATTGATCTTCGGCTAGTCGACGAACGGACATCTTTCACGCCTTATCTCAGTTTAAGGACCCACACCGCGTATCCGTCAGGGACGAAAATTCGCAGGCATAGGCCGACTGGTCTTTCTGCATAAACACAACGAATTTGCCGCCGTTCGGCACGGCGGCCTTTATTTCATAGCCACGTGACACGAGATCGGCCATGGTCGATACCGCGCTCTGCGAAGCCGTATTTCCGCTCTTTGCAACATTCGAGCTTTTCGCATTCGAACCTTGCACGGAGATGCTGGGCAACGCCTGCGCCTTGCCGGCCTGCTGAGCCGAAGCTCCGGAAGCAGCGAGAAGCGCAGTAGCGATGACCGGCCAAAGCTTCATCAGCGATCCACCTCACCGAACACGATGTCGAGCGAACCGAGCACGGCCGCGACGTCGGCAAGCAGATGGCCGCGGCACATGAAATCCATGGCCTGCAGATGCGCATAGCCCGGAGCGCGGATCTTGCAACGATACGGCTTGTTCGAACCGTCGGAGACGAGGTAGACGCCGAACTCGCCCTTCGGCGCTTCGACAGCGGCGTAAACCTCACCGGCCGGCACGTGATAGCCTTCGGTGTAGAGCTTGAAGTGGTGGATCAACGCTTCCATCGAGCGCTTCATCTCACCGCGCTTCGGCGGCACGACCTTGCCGTCCAGCGAGGAGACCGGGCCGGTCTTGGCATCGCCAAGCAGGCGGTTGACGCACTGCTTCATGATGCGGACCGACTGGCGCATTTCGATCATGCGGATCAGGTAACGGTCGTAGCAGTCGCCGTTCTTGCCGATCGGAATGTCGAATTCGAGATCGGAATAGCATTCGTAGGGCTGCGCGCGGCGCAGGTCCCATGCGGCGCCCGAGCCGCGGACCATGACGCCCGAGAAGCCCCAGGCCCAACAGTCTTCCAGCGACACGACGCCGATATCGACGTTGCGCTGCTTGAAGATACGGTTACCGGTGAGCAGCTCGTCAATGTCGTCGAGCGCCTTCAGGAAGGGATCGCACCAGTCGCCGATATCCTGCACCAGCTTTTCCGGCAGATCCTGGTGAACGCCGCCCGGACGGACATAAGCGGCATGCATGCGCGAGCCCGAGGCGCGCTCATAAAACACCATCAGCTTTTCGCGCTCTTCAAAGCCCCAGAGCGGCGGCGTCAGCGCACCAACGTCCATGGCCTGCGTCGTCACGTTCAGCAGATGCGACAGGATGCGGCCGATTTCGGAATAGAGCACGCGGATCAACTGACCGCGGATCGGGATCTCGATGCCGAGCAGCTTTTCGACGGCCAGCGCGTAGGCGTGCTCCTGGTTCATCGGCGCCACGTAATCGAGGCGGTCGAAATAAGGAACGGCCTGCAGGTAGGTCTTCGTCTCGATCAGCTTTTCCGTGCCGCGATGCAGCAGGCCGATATGCGGATCGACGCGTTCCACAATTTCGCCGTCCAATTCGAGGACAAGACGCAAAACGCCGTGCGCAGCCGGGTGCTGCGGACCGAAATTGATGTTGAAGTTGCGAACGTTGTGTTCAGTCATTGCAATGCGCTCCGCTTATTGCAGGCATTAGCCAGTAGGCAATAGGCAATAGTGTAACCGTTAACTCTCATATCCATGTCGTTCGTCCTGCAATCGGCGAATAAGCGATCGCAGCATCTTGCCGATTTCATCACCCAAGGACATCGTCGCCTTAATTCGCTCAAAAGCGACGATCTCTACTCGCGTTGACAATATCAGATGCGTTTCCAATTCCTTCAGCGACCCTTGTGCGATCTTTAGGTGATGAACGTAAGCCCCTGTAGCTTCTCGCCCATAACCTTCCGCGATGTTTGCCGCGATAGATACAGATGCGCGCCGTATCTGTGAAACCAAACCGTAAATCTCTTCCTTCGGAAATTCCTTGGTAAGAGCATAACATTCAACAGCAAGGTCCATCGAGCGCTGCCACACAGTAAGGTCCTGGTAGGAATTAATCGCCGTTTGCCATTCTCCTATTGCCTATTGGCTACTGCCTATTGCCTCTTACTGCTTCGCCTTCTCGTCACCCGGGAGCACGTAGTCTGTGCCCTCCCACGGCGAGAGGAAGTCGAAGTTACGGAATTCCTGCTTCAGTTCGACCGGCTCGTAGACGACACGCTTGGCGGCGTCGTCATAACGAACTTCGACGAAACCGGTGGTCGGGAAATCCTTGCGCAGGGGATGGCCTTCGAAGCCATAGTCGGTCAGAAGGCGGCGCAAATCCGGGTGGCCGGTGAAAAGAACGCCGTACATGTCCCAGGTCTCGCGCTCGAACCAATCGGCGCCGGGATAGACGCTGCAAGCCGACGGCACCGGCTGATCTTCGGCGACCGGAACCTTGATGCGGATGCGCAGGTTCTTCTTCGGCGACAGTAGGTGGTAGACGACGTCGAAACGATCGGGACGCTGCGGCCAGTCGACGCCGCAAATATCCGTCAGGTTGACGAAGCCACACTTGGCATCATCACGCAGGAACGTCAGCAGCGCGACCACGTTTGCGGCCGTCGTCGTCACGTTCAGCTCGCCATACTTGATCGCGGACGACGAAATCAGCGTGCCGCGAACTTCCGTGAGATAGGTGGCGAGTTCGTTCAGGGCTTCACTCATATTGCCTTGTCCCCTGCCTTACCGTTCGATCGTGCCAGTGCGCCGGATTTTCTTCTGCAGCAGAAGCACGCCGTAAAGCAGCGCCTCCGCCGTGGGAGGACAGCCCGGCACATAGATGTCGATCGGCACCACGCGGTCGCAACCGCGCACGACGGAATAGGAATAATGATAGTAGCCGCCGCCGTTGGCGCAGGAGCCCATTGAGATGACGTAGCGCGGTTCCGGCATCTGGTCGTAGACCTTGCGCAGAGCGGGTGCCATCTTGTTGGTCAGCGTGCCGGCGACGATCATGACGTCAGACTGGCGCGGCGAGGCGCGCGGTGCGAAACCGAAGCGCTCGACGTCATAACGCGGCATGGAAACCTGCATCATTTCGACGGCGCAGCAGGCGAGACCGAAGGTCATCCACATCAGCGAGCCGGTACGGGCCCAGTTGATCAGCTCGTCTGTCGAAGTGACCAGAAAGCCCTTGTCGGCGAGTTCATTGTTGATCTCGCCAAAATACGGATCATTGCTGCCAACGGGCTTGCCGGTTGCGGGATCGATGATCCCCTTCGGCTGCGGCGCAACGAGCGTCGTGTTGCTTTGGACTACTCCCATTCGAGCGCCCCCTTCTTCCATTCATAAATAAAGCCGATGGTCAGCACCGCCAGGAATACCATCATCGACCAGAACCCGAACCAGCCGATCGCACCAAAGGATACGGCCCAGGGGAAAAGGAAGGCGACTTCCAGGTCAAAGATGATGAAGAGAATCGACACAAGATAGAAGCGGATGTCGAACTTCATGCGGGCGTCGTCGAATGCGTTGAAGCCGCACTCATAGGCCGACAGCTTTTCCGAATCAGGCGCCTTGAAGGCGACGGCAAACGGCGTGATCAACAACGCCAGGCCGATCACCACGGCAATACCAATGAAAATAGCTATCGGAATATAGGAACTGAGCAGTCCAGTCATCATGTCCATCCCTGCTTGCCATGTGCGCCGGGGCGGCGCCTCTGGGCAAATGCCCAAGCCAAGCGAAAGAGCGTTGCAACAGAGCCGTGGTTAGCGCAGCCGGAGCGCGGGCGCAAGCCTTTTGAATATGTCGTTTCAAGCACTACCGAACCGGACTTACCAACAGGCTGTAACGATATCGCGACAAATCCGCGCAAAGGCAAAACGGCTTTTTCGCAGTCGCAGCAAATTGATGATTGATTGTAATGGCTTGAAACAAATGGCGCGAGTGACGGGGCTCGAACCCGCGACCTCCGGCGTGACAGGCCGGCACTCTAACCGACTGAGCTACACCCGCGCATCGTTTGACCTTTCGGTCATGCGAAATCCGGCAATCATGCTTTAAAATGGCGCGAGTGACGGGGCTCGAACCCGCGACCTCCGGCGTGACAGGCCGGCACTCTAACCGACTGAGCTACACCCGCACTTCATTTCAAGCATTCCGGATGCTTTCGCATCCATCAAAGCGGCCTCGCCGTTCGATGAGCGGCTAACTACGGGGTTCGCGTTTGGGTGTCAAGCAGGTTTAAATACAAATCCATGACAGAGCACGAATTGTTTTCGCGACCGCCGCCGGCACGTTTCGGCTCCGTCGATTTGGCATGGCAGGTTCGCGCCTCACGCATTTCAAAAACGGCTCATAAACCCGCCCCAACCAAGCCGGGCTTCCCCAGCAGTCGCATGTGGCGATATCGTCCACTGATGCCGCGCCATCAAAAAAATCAAAAAATCTTCACAAACACTCTTGCGGTTTTTTGTCGTTCCGCATAGATCACGGCCACCGAACGCGGCGGGCCAGTGACCCGCTTGCTGCAAGGGCGATTAGCTCAGTTGGTAGAGCGCCTCGTTTACACCGAGGATGTCGGGAGTTCGAGTCTCTCATCGCCCACCATTTTCCAAATATAAATCGATTGGTTGAAATAACGGTTTTCAAGCTATTTGACAGCGCTCTTTGCGCACCAGAACGGTGCCAACGCCCCAGCGGCACCCGCTCAATAATTCCCCGTAATCACGATCGTCAGAAGTACCGCTGAAACAACCACAAGAGCTGCGATGATTGCGAGCAGCTCCTTCAGCATAAAACGTTCCATCTTGCCGCCATCCATGACGTTTGCTCCCCGCAAACTGCTTATTCGCGCTTTGTCCCAACATCGAATCGCTGCGTTAGGTTTAACGCGAATCTCCCATAGGCGGAGGGTATGTCAATTTCGGGTCGGGAATATCGATCTTTGTCGGCCTTTGCCGTGGCGGCGGGTCGATATAGGCGGCCGGGAGGTTGACGCTTCGCGATAGGAGCCGCTTAGCGATCTCAGCGGATGCCGCCCGTGCGCCGGCCCGCGAGTAAAAATTCCCGCGCACCTGCACCGATGCGGCAAGCAGTTTCAGAAATGCGCTGCGAAGGCCGGGCAACGGCTTTGCTGGATTGCCCCAGAAGAGGTCCAATGGCTTTTGGTCCGTCAGACGGTCGATATCGTAGATCGCCGCTCCAAGGGCTTTTACCGGTCTCTCAGCCTGCAGGGCGGAAAGTGCGGCGGTGGAATTGACCGTCACCATGCCCTGGCTTGCCGAAATCAATTTTTCGAGATTGCCGCCGTCGATAAAATGGATGCGGGAGGACAGGGCGAGCCTTGCGCCTATGCCGTGGATATAGCCCCTCCAGTCGACAAGCCCATTGTCGAGCGGATGAAGCTTTATAACCAAATGCATGTTTGGCGCTGCGTGCGCGGCAAACGACTGCATGATCTGCTTGATTGCATCCTGCTGTCGATGGAAGGGCGAGTGCGAGCGGAGTTGATAATCCGTCTGAAGCTGCAGGGGATAGACGAAGAATCGCGTCTCAGCGGTGATCAAGCACTCGATGGTCGCCTCCGCTTCCCGTGCACGCCTGCCGCTCGACGGCAGCCGGCGGAGCCAGCCCGCATATTCCACCAGCGGATGATAGAGCGCATGGCGCCGATAGCCGGGATAGAGAAACCACAGAAAAGCGTTGGGAAGATTGTAGAGGAGATCATAGGCCGCTTCGGCCAGGAAACTGTGACTGAAGCGACGGCTCCAGTCCGGCTCGGGAAGGCTCGCCGCGGCCTGGACGAGGTATAGCGGATCGACGGGAAAACGGGAATTGGATGACATTCCGTCACGCTCGAGCGTCACCCAATCCGGCCGCAGATATCCCATCTCGACGACATTGATACTAGCGGCTCGCCGCCTCGCCTCTTCGATGGCGACTTGATGGTACGGGCGCTCTTCCCCGAGAAGAATCAGGTCCGTGACCCTGTCGGCCTCGATTCGGCGGCGAACGTAGCTGCGCCAACCGGCAAAGCCGCCGCGATAATTGAAGGCGCCACGGCGGCGCCAGAATATCCAATCGCCCGGGTTGAGGTTGATGCGTATGCAGCGATGGCCTGCCGCTTCCAGCCCCCCGGCGATTTCAACGAAAAGCGGTGAGGACGGCCCTTGCAGGAAAAGAAAGACACGCGGAGAAGCCGCTGCATCCCCCTGCCCGTCAGCCATCACTCCGGAACCTCGGTGCTGAGGCCGGCGTAGCGCAGCAGCGTGCCGATGAGGTTCCAAGGCGCTTCTTCCTGCGGCGGCATCGGCTTTTGCGAGTGCGACCGCGCACGGCCGAGCGGAACGACGATGTAGTCCGTGCGCGGATCGGGGAAGGGATCGGCGAAGGCCTTCAGCAGCGGCGCGTGATCACCGTAGAATAGCAGCCACACAGGACGGTCGAGCCGATCCAAGTGATGCGCGAGATTGCCCAGCGCATGGTCGGCGCGCATCAGCAGCTCGCTATAGATATCGACCGGATTTGTCAGGTCGCCGCAGCGGCCGGGCTCCCAAGGGCCATGATTCGCCATGGAAGCGACGAAGACGAAATTTTTTCCGGCGCCATCCTCGTCGATCGCCCGAATCACGCTTTTCGTCAGCGACAGGTCGCTGACATAGGGGCCGTCGCGGTCGGGCCGGTGGTCGAATTCGTCCAGCATCATCATCCGGTCGAAACCGAGCTGCGGCATGGCCTTGTGACGCAGGAAAAAAGTTTTGTCGTAGGGGTGGATGAATTGCGTCTTCCAACCGGCCTTCCGCAGCCGTTGCGGCCAGACAACATCCTTATAGTGGCTGGCGCGCAAATAGGGGTAGCTCGCGTCGATATGGACGTTTTCGGGCAACAAGCCGCTCAGCACTGCGAACTCGGTGCGCAGCGTATAGCCGCCCTCGAAAACGCTTGTCATGCGGCCCCATTGGGCGGCCTGCTCCCGTAGCCGGTCAAGATTGGGCAGCTTGACGTTTTCCACGCCGAAATGCCGGAGATCGATGAAGGATTCGGATTGCCATATGACGATCAACGGTTCGTCGTCGCCATGCTCCCATAGTTCATGAAGAGCGGAAATGAAGCGTTCCGATAACTGAGTGACGATAGCCTCGCGCCTGACGCCCACCCAGATGACGAAATGAAAGACGACGGATTCAAAAGTGCCGAATCGGACCGTATCCTTCTTGACGTCGACCTTGCCGAGAACATTCTGTGTGAAACGACAAACGGGGCCGCTGACGATCCGGCTGAATAAGGCGAGCCAGGGGCCGAAGGCGATCGCCAGCATCACGAGAACCCAAAGGAAACCGTTGTGGCTGGGCAGGATCGAGGGCTCGAAATACATATAAAGCGCGCTGACGCCGAATACATAGGAGAGCGCGATGACCCAGAAGACGATGTTCAGAGACGTCGCGTAGAAAATCTCTTTGTATTTGAAAACATCGACCACTAGGGCGATGTCGGAAAAGACCAGGGGTTCGCGGATGAACTCGAATTTTGCGCGCGAAATTCCGGTGAAGATGACGAAGAAACTGATCGCACCCTGCGCACCATAAATCGGACGCCAGGAGATTGCGAAGAAGAAGCCGTAGATGAGAGCGATGACGGGAATTCTTGCCGCCCATTCGAACGCCAGCCGCTTCAAACTTCTCTCTGTATGATTTTGTTTGTTGACTGCGGCAGGCATCGCAAAAGGGTCGGTCAGGAAAATGACCACGCAGGAAAAAGCGAAGCAACCAAGCGTCAACAGCGCCGGAAAATCATGAAGTTTCAAAACTAAACCGTCCAAGATATATAGTCTGCGGCAGCTCGCTCCAAAAACCGGAAAAAGCCGCCAATTCCAAAATTCTATCGTTCTATGTGTCTCACCAGGCGCGCTGGAGCATGACATAAATTATGGAAACTTCGTTCAGCCCCGATCAAAGCCTTTGTCGATCGAGCGGGCAAGGCTTCCATCCCGTCCTTGCTCAATTATTTTTCGAAGCTTGCGAGAATACCACCATATCAACAGCGGCTTTATCAAGGGCCCGAAATAGGCGAGAGCGGTCAGCGACCATCCAAAGTGGATTCGGGCCTTGCCGCGGTCGAGACCGCCGACGATTTTTGCCGCCACGGCTTCGGCGCTCCACGGCTTGACCGTACCCATCAATAGCTCCGCCTCGGCGGGCCGCATCGACATTTCACGGTGATATTGCGGCGTGAGCGTATCCGGCGGAAAGCAGATCGCGACACGCACCCCGGCGATGGCCGCTTCTGCGCTCAAGGCTTCGGCAAAGCCGATCAGCGCCGACTTGGAGGCGCAATAGGCGGTGTAGCCGTAAATGCCGATCAAAGCGGCGCCAGAGGAGATCATCATGATCTTGCCGCTGCGACGGGTCTTCATGCCCTTATAGACAGCGCGCACGATATTCGCCGTTCCCAGGAGATTGGTGGCAATCTGCTCGTCGAAAACTACGGCCGGCATAATATCGAAAGCAGATGGCTCGACGATGCCGGCAGACGCGATCAGGACGTCGCAAGGTCCGAAAGCACGCTCGCAGGCCTCAACGGCTTCCAAAACCTGTTTGGCGGATGCGACATCGACGGAGGCAATCTGGATGCAAGAAAGATCGACGCCTGCCATGGTCGCAATCTCAACACGCGCCTCTTCCAGACGCCCGGGGTGGCGAGCAAGAAGAGACACCCGGTCGCCTCTGATGGCATAGAGCTTGGCGATCGCCAGACCGATCCCGCTTGAGCCTCCGGTGACGATGACATGCATGACCTGATCGCCTTAAGTCTATGGCTTGCCGGCGGCCTGGCGCGCCGGCAACAACTGCATCACCTTGTCCATATCGATGGACGCCAGGCCGAAATTCCGATCCTGTAAATCCTGGAGTTTCCGGGCCGTTACGGCGACTGAACGGCGGATTTGCTCTTCGGTGTGATTGCAGGTGATGAAGAAGCGCAGCCGCGCCATGCCTTCGGGCACGGCCGGGTGAATGATCGGCAGCACATTGATGCCTTCGCCCAGCAAATCATTGGAAAGCTGCACCGCTCGCAGCGAATCGCCGACGATGACGGGAACGACGGAAAAGCCAAGACTCAGACCGGTATCGAGGCCCGCCTCCCTGGCACGCTGCAGGAAGAGGCTGCCATTGCGCCTGAGCCGAGCGGCCCTCTCCGGTGCGGACTCCAGAATTTGTAAGCCGGCGATGGCCGCCGTGGCCAGAACCGGGGCAAGACCGACGCTATAGACGAAGCCGCCTGCCTCCGCCTTCAGGATATCGGCGAGCGCGCTGCTGCCGGCAATATAGCCGCCGCAGCTCGATGTCGTCTTCGAAAGCGTTCCCATCCAGATGTCGACATCGCGCGGATCGAGGCCGAAATGCTCGAAGGTGCCGCGTCCCTTTTCGCCGAGGATGCCGAGCGCATGAGCCTCGTCCACCATCAGCCAGAAGCCGTACCGGGCCTTCAGCTCCAGAAGCGCCGGGAGATCGGCGACATCGCCGTCCATGGAATAGATGCCTTCGACAATGACCAGGATACGGCGAAAGTCGGAAGACAGTGTCTTCAGGATGCTTTCAAGATTTTCTGCGTCATTGTGCTTGAACAGGCGCCGCGCCGCGCCGGAAAGCTTGATACCGGCAAGCGCGCTGTTGTGGATGAACTCATCGTGGATGACGAGGTCCTGCGGCCCCAGCAGACAGCCGATGGTCGCCACATTGGTCAAGTAGCCGCTGACGAAGCAGACAGCAGCATCGACGCCATAGAGCTTGGCGAGCTGCTGCTCCAGCTCGACATGCACCGGCCGCTCTCCGGCGACAAGGCGGCTGGCGGAAGCTGAGATGCCGAAACGGTCGATGGCTTCCTTGGCACGGGTTGCCACGAGAGGGTCGGTATTGGTGGCAAGGTAATCATAGGAGGCGAAATTGACGAATTCTCGTCCGCCCATCTTTGTCGTCGCGCCGGCGGCGGTATCATGCGAGCGGTAGAAAGGATTAGCGATACCGGCCATCTCGCCGGCAATCTTCTGCGTCATGACGCGCTTATATTCCGGCAAATCCTCGAAGCGCTGAGCCTGACGAACCGGCTGCTGCGGCTGCCTGTTCAACCGCTCCGCCCGGTTGCGTCCGGAAGATTCGTTGGCGCGGCGCATCTGCTCCAGCAGGCTGCTTTTCTTGTCGCCGGGCGGAACAACCCCATTGGCATCTTGCGTCATGAGCGTGCGGCCTTCTTCTGAAGGGAGTGGCTTTGGACCAATCGGCTGACCACTTGATCCTCGCTCGCCGCCGAACCCTCGACCTCCCCGCCACCACGATTCATGACCCTGTCACGCAAGCGGCTGACGACGTCGCTGACCGTCGTCCCCTCCCCGATCCCACTCAAGGGAATGTCGAAACCGGTCTTCTGCTGGAAGCTCATGCCGAGTTCCATCGCCATCAGGCTGTCGAGGCCGATATCCTTCAGCACCTTGTCGGGTGTAATCGTATCTTCGGTCACGCGCAGGATCGCAGCAATTTCCGAAGCCACGATCACGTGCAAAGCGGATTGCGCCTCCTCCTCGGATTTACCTTTGATCAATTCGCTGAGATCGATGATGTCGCCATCGTTCAGGGACTGATGATCGCCCGCATGGCGCATCAGCGGTTCGAACAGCGACCGGGCGGCGATCGGCAGCATGCGTGCCGCACTCCAATCAATTTCGGCGATCATAACGGCTGCGGCATCGATCTCGCCGGTATCGGCCAGCATGTAACGTTCGACCTGCTCCAACGCATCGCGCGCCTTCAAGGCGGCCTTGCCGATGCGCTTGGACAAGAGCTCGTTGACCTCGATATTGCGGGCAAGAAATCCTTTGTCCGCAATGGCGCCGAAGCCAACGGCGAGCGCCGGCAGACCGGTGGCGCGGCGCGATCGCGCTAAACCTTCGAGATAGCCGTTCGCTGCGACGTAATTCGCTTGCCCAGGATTGCCGAGCATCGTCGTCGCGGACGAAAACAGCAGGAACAGATCGAGGCTGTCATTCCGGGTCAATCGATGAAGATTGTCGGCACCCCTGACTTTCACCTCGATAACCGGCCGATTGCGCTCTGGTGTCAGGTTGGCGAGAAGTCCATCGTCCAAGACCATGGCGGCATGGATAATGCCCTTCAGCGCACCCTCGGAACGAAGCGAGCCAAGCAGTGCCTCGACAGCAACCTCGTCGGTGATGTCGCAGGCGTGCAGCGTTGCCACGACGCCTTTCTTCTCCCATTCACCAACGGTGTTCAGCGTCTCCTCATCGGCGACGCCCCGGCGCGAGCACAGAGCGATGCGGCGCGCACCCTTGGACACGAGCCAGTTGGCGGCCGCGAGACCGAAACCGCCGATACCCCCAGCCACGAGGAAAATGCCGGCGGGATCGAGCCGCAGCGATTTAGCCGGCGCCGGCAAGACAGGATCGACACCGAGAACAGGCGGGCGAACGACGATCTTGCCGATATGACCGGCATTCTGCATCAGCCGGAAAGCACCGGCGATCTCATCATAGCCGAAGGCACGATAGGGCAGCGGAGTGAGCTTGTGATCGGCAAAGAGCTGACCGATCTCCGCAAAGATCCGCTTCGTTAAGGCGGGAGCGTTGACCAGCAGTTGATCGGCGTCGATGCCGAAATAGCTGATATTGCGGCGGAAGGGGCGCAGACCGATCTTGCGGTCGGAATAATAATCGCGCTTGCCTAATTCCAGGAAGCGGCCGAACGGCTTGACCAGCTCGATGCTTCGCTCCATCGCCTCGGAAAACAGCGAATTCAACACAAGATCGACGCCTTCGCCCCGGGTAATGTGGCGAACGCCCGCAACGAAATCCAGCGAGCGGGAGTCAAGCACGTGGTCGGCGCCGAGCATTTGAAGGAAGCGGCGCTTCTCGACCGTGCCGGCGGTGGCGATCACCTTAGCGCCCTTGAGCTTAGCGACCTGCAACGCGGCAAGGCCGACACCGCCGGCAGCGCCATGGATCAGGATGGTTTCACCCGATTGGATACGCCCCAGCTCGACCATAGCGTAATAGGCGGTCAGGAAGGCGACGGGCACCGTGGCCGCGGCAAGCGTGTCCATCGTCTCCGGCAGCTTGGTGACACCATCGCGGCGCACGCGCACGTGGGTCGAAAACGCAGCGGGACCAATGCCCATGACCTTGTCGCCCGGCTGGAGGTCGCCGACGGCAGAGCCGGTTTGCAGGACGCGACCGGCGAACTCCATGCCGATCGTTGCGCCGGCAAACCCATCCTCCAGCGCTTCTTCTGGCAACAGGCCCATCGCCCACATGACGTCACGGAAATTGAGGCCGGTGGCTTCGACGGCAATGATGACCTCGTCATCCGACGGCGCCGACAAATCCGCCTCTTCCCAAACAACGCTGTCCAACCGGCCACTCGTATGTTGCCGGATCGCCGCCGAGGCTACATCGCGGCGGTTCATCTCGGTCGCCGCAAAAGGCCCGGCCACGGCCCGGATTTCGCGGATCTCGCCGGTTACCCTGTCGAGCATCCACTCCCGGTTATTGGTCTCGGCGAAAAGAAGGGTCTCAACGGCTGCGATCGCCCGCTCATCGTCGGTTTCGGCATCAAGCAGGTGCACGTCGAAGCCATCATATTCATTCTGCAGCACGCGCGCGAAGGCCCACAAGCCGGCATTGGCGCCATCAACCCGCTCTTTGGCAAGCGGCGAACCGCCCGGAGCCGCGATTACAAGGCGCGGTCTGTCACCCTCCGCATATCTCGTCAATGCATCGGCCAGCTCTGCGAACACGTCGAGCCGCATCCGCGACAGATCGGACGCGCCGCGCTCGCCCTCCCGCTCTGCCAGATAGAGAATATGGCGCGGATGGTGGGACGCGAGGACCTCGGCGAGGTTCGAAGACGCTGCTCTGACGTCGACTGCGATCATCCGCATATCGGAAAGGCCGATGCTCGCGCCACGCTCGGACAGAACTAAAAGCGGTGCGTCGGCGCGGGATACAGCAGGCTCGTCTTCGACTTGACCTTCGGATGCAGCCAACGCCGTGATCAGCACCCCTTCGGGGAATACCTGCTCCTCGATCCGAGGCTTGCCGAAACCGAGCGCCGCAAGGATATCCTCGACCTGCTGCAGCGTACCCAACTGGCCTACAGGGAATTCCGGCGACTGACTGTCGGCGAACCATCCCTCCGACAGGCCAAACGCGAAATCGTTGAAGACGCTCGGCGCTCGATCGGCAAACAGGAGTTGCGCGCCACGCGCGGCAGCGCTGCGGATGGCGGCTTTCAGCCCGTCGTCATGGGATAGAAGATGCTGGCTCTGATCACTACACGCAATGATAACGTCGGCGAGTGGCTGATCGGCAAGCTTGCCAGGCTCCGCGACGATGACATGTGCGGCACCCTCGAAGGCGATTTCAAGTGCACGGCGCACCTGCTCTCGCGGCTCGGTTATGATCAGGCTGGCGCCGGCCTTGGCGGCGATCGCGGCCAACCGCTGGCTAAAGGCTGCGGATGTCGACCCCGCTTCCAGAATAAAACCAATATCGCCGGGATTGGTCTCGATGGACACTGCGAGGGCCTCGGCAACAAGCGAAAGCCGCCTGCTGCTCAAGGGCGAGTGAACGAGCACATGCTCCAGCGTCGCTCCGCCAGTCGTATGAACAGTTGCCTCGGCCCGCTTTTGGCCAAGCACATGTCTATGAACGGCGGCCAGACGCTCCAGGGTTTCGCGATAGGCATTGTTGACGAGAATTGCTTCGGCGACCCGGCCGGCATCTTCGCGATAGAGCTCCTGCAGCACTTCGCCCACCGGCGGCAGAGTAAAATCGAGCGGAATATGCCATTTGCCATCATCAGCCGAAGCGATGCCGGCATCCTCCAAAATATAGAGGCAGTTGATCAGGAACGGGTGGAATTCCGGATCGTCCGGAAGGTTTGAAAGCGAAACCGCACCATCCCTGCCCGCGATCGCCAAGGCGATCTCATGGCATGCCCGGTAAATTGCTGCGTCAAGAAGCAGGGTTGCATTATTGAGCGAATGGTTTCCATTGAGACCGCGCAGTGCCGAAGCATCTGGCATAACCATGTCCGATGCGGATCGGCGGCCAAAAATCGCCGATGGCACGGTCTCATAGTGAAAGGAGACGGAATCGAGCGTCATATGCCGGCGCAGATAGGTGCGGCGGAAGCGGCAATCGTCGAAAACGGCAACCTCATCGCCGTCGCCGTCGAACATCCGGAAGCGGGCCTTGATCGAATTCCGGCTGAACCGATCGATCTCAATGACCGCTTTGACAACCGGTCTTCCCTTGCCAGCTACCCGCACAGTGCCGAAACGAACCGGGATATAGGGAGCTCCCGCCTCATCGCCCGACAGTTTATCGAAGAGCGCGACGAGGCCGTGGAACGCCGCATCGATCGACATCGGATTGAGGTTGTAGGTTACGAACGGATGGGCGGGAGCGGCAGCCGGCTTCAGCTCCACTTCAATGACGCTGCGCCCGAAAGCGACAGCCTTCGATAGAAGCTGGAAATGCGGACCATATTGCAGCCCGAAACGCTCGGCCGTTTCATAGGTCTTCTCGGACGTGAGAATGGATTTCTCTTCCTCGAACCGCCATGCGGCTCTGTCTTCGGCATCGCCCTTCCCGATCGGCTTGCGGCCGCGCGCGACCGCATGAACGGTCCAGTCGTCGTTGCTCAGCCTCTCACGCGAGCGGATCTCGATATCGCCCGTCTCCGGGGAAAGGATGGTCGACAGTTCCACCATCCGATCCTGCCGCAGTTCCAAGGGTCTGACGATTTCGAGATTGCCGATCTCAACCGCATCCGTCTGGTAATATCGCTGAGCTGCCGTGACGGCGATCTCGATGAAACCGCTGCCCGGCAAGATCGACTTGCCGTCGACGACATGTTCGGCGAGATCGGCGAAGAGATGCGCATCCAGATGGTTCTTCCAGGTGGAGGCGTTGGGGTCCGTGCGCCAGCCCAGCAGGGTGTAAGGGCTCTTGCCGTCGCGGCCAAAAATGTCGATTTCGTCCGTTGTTGGCTGCGAACGCAGCTCCACCGGTTCGAACGGCAAAGACGGCAGCTTAACGAAGGCATTGCGCGTGGCGCTGCCGCGCGAACGCAGCGCCGACGCGCCATGTGCGACAGCGCGCGCAAAAGCCTGCGAAACCGGATCCCGCCCGGAGAGCGGCGGCTCCCGCAGCAATGTCGGTATGGCAACCGCCTGGACGGACGCCTGCTTGGCGATCTCCGTCATGTAATTCGAAAGGATCGGGCGCGGCGCGATTTCAATGAACAGGTTGCATCCCATCGCCATGGCCGCCTGACAGGCCGTCTTGAAAAGCACGGGATCGCGAACATTGCGCCACCAGTATTGAGCATCGAGCAAACGGCCGTCGCAGGCAGCGCCGGTTACCGTTGAAATGAAGGTGCCGCTGCCGGCATCCGGTGCGACGTCAGGCAGATCGGCCAGAAAGGCGTCCTTTGCCCGATCGATGATCGGATGGTGGAAGGGATAGTTGATGTCGAGGATATGCGCGACGATCTGCGACTTGCGAGCTGCCTCCTTGAATGCTTCGATCTCATGGACCGGGCCAGAAATCGTTATCGAATTCGGCGCGTTGATCGCTGCGATGCAGATGTCGTGGAGACCGTGCAATTTGGCGAAGGCGAGCGCCGCATCCTCGTTGAGAACGACCGCAGCCATCTTGCCTTCTCCGGCGAGAAGATCCTGATGCAGCGAACGCTTGGCGACGATCGCGACCGCTTCGGCTGCCGTCAGCGCTTTGGCCGCATAGGCGGCGGCGATTTCGCCGACGGAGTGGCCAAAGACGGCATCGGGCTTCACACCGAGCGCCGAGAAGCAGTCCGATAGGGAGGCTTGAATTGCAAAAAGCAGAGGCTGCGCGATCTTGGTGTCGGCGAGCCGCATGGATAAATCGGAGGAAACCAGGATATCCGTAAGCTTCTCGGCGAGATAATATTCGAAGAGCGCGCTGAACGACTGAAAACACTGCCGGAAATGGCTGTTTTCCCGATAAGCCTCGACGCCCATGCCCGCCCATTGCGAGCCGTTGCCGGAAAAGACGAAGGCGATCTTGATCGCCTGTCCCGGCACTTCGCCGACCTCACCAACGGAATTTTCACCGTCAAGATGCGCATCGATCGCCGCAAGCACTGCGGCGCTGTCTTTGGCCTTGGCGGCGAAACGGTGGCGCATCGGTTCGCGATTGGCAGCGGCGGCCGCGATGATCTGCCGGGCTTCCTTGGGCTCTGCCCGTTCGAGCCGGCTCCTGTAGTCCTCGAGCAGCTTCGACAGCGCCGAAGCCGTATGAGCGCTCGCAACGAAAATCGTGCCCTCGCCCCGCAATGGTGGTTCGGGCGGAGCGACCGGATCGGGATCGCTGATGACGACATGGGCGTTCGTGCCCCCGAAGCCGAAGGAATTGATGCCGGCAAAGCGCGGCCGTTTGGCCGGAAGGAGCTCGATGGCCGATGTATTGACCCGAACGTTCAATCCTTCGAAATCGATGGTTTCATTCGGCTGCTCGAAATGCAGCGATGCCGGCAGAAAATTGTTCTCCAGCGCGATCATCGCCTTCAGCAGGCCGAAAAGACCGGAGGCGGGCTCGGTATGGCCGATATTGGACTTGATTGAGCCGACCGGCACCGGCGCCCGGCGGTTCCGGCCAATGATATTGCCGATCGCCCAAATCTCGGCGGGATCGCCAACCTTAGTCCCCGTACCATGACCTTCGATGAAGGCTATGCGGTTGACGTCGATGTTCTGCCCTTCATAGATCGAACGCAGCAAAGCGGCTTGTGCATCGCGCGACGGCAACGAAATCCCATTTGTACGGCCGGAAGAATTCACCCCGATCGCATGGAGCCGAGCGTAACTGCGATCCTTCTCACGCAAAGCGCGATCTGTCCTGCGCAGGATGATGGCCGCGCCGCCTTCCGCGCGAACGTAACCGCGGCCATTATCGTCATAGGCGCGGCAAAGCCCTTCCGGCGACAGCATGCGCGCCTGGGAAAAGCCGACGAACGATAGCGGGTGAACCAGAAGGTTGATGCCGCCGACGATCGCAGTATCGATATCGCCGCATTCCAGCGCCCTCACCGCCTGATCGAGCGCCACGAGCGACGACGAGCAGGCCGTATCGATCGTCATACTCGGGCCACGCAGGCCGAAAATATGCGAAATGCGGTTGGAAACGATCGAGAGCGTGTTGCCCGTCATGAAATACGGGCTGCCAGCGGCCGGATCTTCGGCGGTGAGATTGCCGTGGTCAAGCGAGGAAGCGCCGACATAGACGCCCACCCTTTCGCCTTCGAAGCTATCGACGGGCAAATTCGCATCTTCCAAAGCCCGCCAGACGAGGTTCAGAAGGATGCGCTGCTGCGGGTCCATCTGCATCGCCTCACGCTGCGAAAGGCCGAAGACTGCAGGGTCAAAAGAATAGATGTCGGCCATGACACCGGCGGCGTAGCTATAGGTTTTCCCTTGCGTACCGACGACGGGATGCCAAAAACGCGCAAGATCCCAGCGTTCATCGGGGATCCGGTTGACCGTGCAACGTCCCTCCTTGAGGACGAGGTGCAGTTCTTCAATCGAATCCGCGCCCGGGGCAACACTCGCCCGTCCGATAATTTCAACCGTCATAGTATCTCGGCGTCGTCTCTAAAATTGCATAGGATGAAAGTAGCCATATTTGCTTATCACCCGTTCACACCACAATTGTCCGCGGTTGTCACCTGCAAAAACCGAGGGCTGAACACCATATTGACAAACAACACGACCCTGATCCGAAGCGGGACAGGGTCGGCTCACCACAACCCTTCCTAGAAGAACCACCATCGGAATCTCAAAAGGAAGACGCAGCCCGCCGGCTCTCGCAATCCTCTGTTGCTCAATGAAAGCCAGTCTTTCGACGATGCGATATGCTGACGTCGGCATTGAAACTGCGGCTAGGCGCGTTCCGCGCCGCCTCCGCGATCAAGCCAATGTCACTGCCCCAGATTGGCAGCGGTCGCAGCACCCTGCGAGGCAATATTAAGCGGCGCACCGACCAGCGTTAGGAATTTCCGAATGTCGACCGAGGGATGACGCGATACATAGATGACGTCCCGGCTCTTGACGGGGAACGTTTGGCCGACAATGAGACTGTCGGGATGCGACATGTCGAATCTATAGACGATCGGATATCGTCCCTTGGAATCCGGCGCCATTCCCTTACGCACCAGCTCCTGGAAACGAGCGGCACCGAGGAGGTTCTGAACGATTTCCGGTTCTTCGTACCGGAACAGGAAGAACCCTTGCGCATTGGCGGCTTCATCCACCGCGCCATGGCCCAGAGCGACAGCCTCCAGCAGGTTCAAGTCGTTGGCCCCGAACTCAAGGCGGCCGTCACCCTTAACGGCGCCAAGAAGGGTAAAGGTCCTGGGATCACGCACGAGGAAAATCTGATCGCCAGGCTGAACGTAAATATCTTCAGTGGGATGTTCGATGATCGACTTTAGAAGAACCGTTCCGGTCCTGTTGCCCCGAACCAAGGTCACATAGGTCTCATAAGGCTGAGTGACCGGTCCGCCAGCCTTGGCAATGACCTGGGTGATCTTTTCGCCGATCAGATCCAAAGGAACCATCGACGGACGGCCAACCGCGCCGGAGACAGTTACCGTCCGCGATGACGTGCCGGTACTCGTCACGATAACGTCCGGCTCGACCGCCTTGGTAGCCAGCGCCGCCAGGATCGCTTGACGGGCCTGTTCCAACGTCTTGCCCGCAAACTTGACCGTGCCGGCATAAGGGATAGCTGCAGTCCCATCCGGCTGGACGATAATATCCAGGGATACCTGTTTCGACTGGGCCGTCGAGAACAAACCGTCGGCGCCAGCCTCGAAGATCGTCACTTTCAGCGAATCGCCGACGCCGATAACGACCCGTCCGACAGGGCCACCTATCCCGAACCGACGATTGAGTGCGCTGGACACATAGTCCGAGACAAAGCGCGCCGTGCGGCTGTTTATGTCGACGACATCGAAGACGGCCGCATTCTTGCGCCCGAGTTCCGCGCCCGATTGCCCGGCATCCTCATCAATCGCACCGGCCAGCGGCCCTTCGCTCGAGACGGAATTACATCCCGCCAGAATTACGCAAACGACTAACGCCGCCCCTACGCGAATCAATTGAATAACCTCAAAATCAATATCGGCTGCTGTTACCGAGTCGGTCAGGCCAGCGCATTATTCATAAAATCAGTCGGCGTCCTGAAAAGCACAGTGAGCGCCCCTCAACAAGCCGATTTTGCACTAATGCCGTTAAAAAAATTTATGTGCGTTCTTATGAGCATACTTCCGAACTCACGCCATGGCAGCACTACCTATGCGATATAGGCTGAAAACGGAAATAAGGCAATTTCTACCGAAATTCTCCAAGTAATTTAATTAATATTCACTGAATGATAAAGGAATTCCTTAAGTAATGACATCAAGCAAGATTGGAAATCTTGCACGTCCGAAACGGAAAAAACGGATCTGAGAACCTCCTCGTTTTTATGAGGGTACCCTTGCTTATGATAGCCTCGCGCTCTAAACCGTGCCCGATATAGGCAGCCAAATAAGACAACCCAAGATTAGCCGAACGGCAGATTTATTCTTTGCAGATAATAGGGAAAATCGAAGCAAGGTTGGGTAAAGCTTATTCCCGAAAAAAGACCGTGACGTGGATTGTGCCGACCACTCAAGGCGCCGCGGCGATTTGGATCAGAGCGGCGGAAAATCGGCCTCTTACGCCGGCTTAGAGGCGCCTCGAAAACCGGACGAAAATACCGATGGAAATGAAGGTGCAGTCGATGCTCGGTTTTGCAAAGCGATCCAGGAAAAAGGTGGCTGGGAATTCTCTGGAGGCGATATTTGACCAATATGAGCAGGGCAAACCCGATCATCAGAATGCGATCGACGCCCTTCCCGGCTGGAACAGTGCCTTTCCCGTCGCCCTCAATTTGAAAGCCGGAATACATCATCTTTATGCGGACGGCCGAATAGATTGGGCGCTGCGGTCGTTTGGTTCGATTGAGGGAAAGACGATTCTGGAAGTCGGCCCGCTCGAGGGGATGCATACTTATATGCTGCACCGCGAGCGTCCCGCACGAATCGATGCCATCGAAGCAAATCGGCTCTGTTTCCTGCGATGCCTGGTGACAAGGCAAATACTCGATATCAACACCGCTTCGTTTTTGTTGGGCGATATTCAGGCGTGGCTTACCGACCACGATGAGGTTTATGATTTTGCCGTCGCTTCCGGCGTCCTCTATCATATGGCCGATCCCGGAGAGTTTTTGAGACTGTTGGCCCGCCGCGCGAGTGCCGTTTTCATCTGGACGCATTTTTTTCTCGAAGAGGCTATGCCGGCGGGCGATGTGCGTCGCAATCCTTTCAGCGGAAAGGTCGAAACGAGGATGATCGAGGGCGTTCCGGTACGCTACTACGAACGCAGCTATCAGCACGCCAACTCGAACGCGTCCTTCTGCGGTGGTATGAAGGACCGGCATTTTTGGATGCACAGAGACGATATATTAACGCTGTTGGAAAAGCTTGGATTCAGCGACATCCTAATCAAGGATCAGGATTTCGGCCATTCCGGCGGACCGTGCTTTTCTCTCCTGGCACGCAAAGCGCAGGCAGCTCCGTGACGGGCACGCATGCCGACGCTCGACGCCTGAGAGTATTTTGGATAATTTTGACGTGTTTGAAGGCACCTATGACAATCTGACGGCTCTTGAAGGCCAACGCCTCGCTCCTGCCTGCAAGCGCGAGGCGCCGGAGGGCATCCGTGCTGTTTAATCTCGAATATGATCGGGGCGCAGTTCTGGAAGGCTATCTCATTCCGGACGGATTTTCCGATCTGCCGCATATCAGGGTATCGGATGCGGATGGCGAGCTGATGGTCTTGCCCTGCGATCAGATCAAGCAAGCGGTGGTGGATTCGGGTCGACATGAGAATGGGCGGGTCGGCTTCAAGCTAGATGCATCGATCATTCCGGATATTGCCGAGCGAAATACGCTCATGATCCACGATGCCAAGTCCGGGTTGCTGATCTATCGGCGACCGCAGGTGTCGCGACTGGTCCCGTTGAAGATCCTGCGGCTGGAGACCCAACTCCTGCCCATGGCCAAGTTCGACTATCACTGCGGCCGCCATTTCCAATATGAGCTGTCGTCCGTGGAGCGCTTCGGCCATGAAACCGCGCTGCAAGCCTTTCATCTCAATGCCATTCAGTCGATCTACATCAGTGGGCGGCTGCTGCTGCGGAATTATGAGGAGTTTCTCGACAAGGGATTCAAGGCCATCGTTCTGCTTACGGACCCATATTACGAATTGGCCCTGCGCATATTCCTTTTGAAACGAATGGCAAAGACCCAGATCTCCTTCTTCGGCGACCGAGACAGGATCATCCTGGCGCCTGCGGCCGAACACTTCGCCGACGTCAATCTCGAAAGCGAGGCGTCCCTTAAATCGGCGCTCAAGAAAGCATCGCAGAACGTCAGAAACGTTCTGCTGTCCCCCGTTACCCGCCAACTGGTCGCGAAAACCCCGGAGCAACTCGTCACGCGCGGCGATGTCGCCGCGGCGATCGACCTGCTGTCGCGTTTCACCATTGTCGGGCACGATGCCGACAGCCTTCACTTTCAGGACGCGATCGGTGAGCTGCTTGGCATCTCCGTAGGCGATCTTCCACTGCTCTCGCGCCATACCGCCCTGGAGGACGTTGCGACGCGATTGCGCTCATTGCATATTGCCGAACTGATACTCGAGGAAGATTTGATTTTTGATCATTATGTGCGTGAGGCGATGAAACCCACCGCGCCGGAATTGCGGAACACGAATGCAAGCCGACATGCCCAAAATAGCCATTGAAGAGACAATCGATCAGCCATATCCGCGGGTAAAACCGGCACGTCATATCCTGCCGTCATTATTTCGACGCAGGGTGCCGGAACGGCTCAGGCCCAATGATCTGGAAGACATCGAGTATTTGCCGGTACCTGGCACGCACGACCCCGTGCCCCAAGCCGGCGGCAAGCCGCCGCTCCGACTCATCAGCTTCCTGTTGATCGTTATCCTGCCGTTTCTGGCGAGCTTGATCTATTACGTCTTCATTGCTTCGGATCAGTACGTTGCCGAAGCCCGTTTCGCCGTCCGCGCGCTCTCCGGCACCAGTTCGGATGACAAGGGCGACGGCAGCGGCGGATCCGAGAGTGGCGGCGGGGCGTCAGGCCTTCTCAACATGCGCTCCGCCTCACAGGATGCCTATGTCGTCACGAGCTTCATTCACTCCACCGAGATCCTCAGACGGATCGGTGAGAAACTCGACTATCGATCCATGTTCGCGCGGCAGGATGCGGATTTTATATCTCGATTTCGCTCTTCGGAATCCGATGAGGAGTTTCTGACCTATTGGCAAAACCATGTCAGCGCCTACATCGACGTGTCTTCCGGCATCATCACCTTGAAGGTGCGTGCATTCACGCCGGATGATTCCGTAAAGCTCTCCGACGCCATCATTCAGGAGAGCGAATCGCTGATCAACGAGCTCTCGCAACGCGCACGCAACGATATCGTGCAAAGCATGCGGGCGGATGTCGAAAAGAGCGGGAAAGCCTATAGCGATACCCTGGCCGCGCTCAATCAGTTCCAACATCAATCCGGGCTTCTCAGCCCACAGACCCAGGCCAAAGACAGCAGTACACTGCTAACGGGATTGCTTGCGCAGAAGCTCGAATTCGAAACACGCCTGTTCGTGATGAAGCAGTCGCATGCCGAGGGGTCTCCGACCTATCAGCAGCTCAGCCTTGCCTTGCAAAGCCTTGACGCTCAGATCGATAAGAAGAAAGCGGAGCTCACCGGGCCGGAAAATGCGAGCCTTGCCCAAGCGCTGTTGGAATACTCCAAGCTCGACACAGACCGGATGATTGCGGAGAAGCTCTATGAGGCCTCCCAAAGGAATTACGACGCAGTGCTTGCGGAAGCACTGCGCAAGACGCTCTATTTGGCCGTCTTCGTAAAGCCGGCGCTTCCGGACGAAGCCATATTTCCGCACCGCGTCACCACACCGCTGATCATATTGCTTGGTTTGGCGGTTCTCTGGACCACCCTTTCATTGATTTGGGCGTCGGTGGAGGATCATCGGATATGAGAAATACGCGATGATCCGCTTCAAGAACGTGTCGAAACACTTCAAGACGCAGAATAGCAAAAAAGTCATCCTGGATCGTGTGAGCTGCGAATTCATGCCTGGCTATTCCTATGGTCTGCTCGGCGTGAACGGCGCTGGAAAGTCCACGACGATGCGGATGATCGCCGGCACCATGCTGCCAAATTCAGGCAAGATCACCAAGGACGTTCGGGTGTCCTGGCCGCTGGGCCTTGCCAGCGGCTTCAATCCTTATATGACCGGCCGTGCCAATCTTCACTTCGTCGCCCGCGCCTATGGAGAGGATGTCCGGCGAGTTTCCCGGTTTGTCGAAGAGTTCGCCGAACTTGGCGACTACATCAACGCGCCGGTGCGCACCTATTCTTCGGGCATGGGCGCACGATTGGCCTTCGGGCTCTCCATGGCGATCGAATTCGACTGCTATCTTGTCGATGAAGTTCTGGCCGTGGGCGACGCCCGGTTCCAGGAACGCTGTCGCATCGCATTTGAGAGCCGGCGGAAATATTCCGACGTGATCATGATCTCGCACAGCATGAGCATGATCAAACAGCATTGCGACAAGGGAATGGTGCTCGTCGATGGCAGACTTATGGTTTTCGATCAGGTCGAGCAGGCCATCGAAGCGTACTACAGATTGAACAGATAAGATGCGACGGATTGTCAACAAGGTCCCATATGGCTCACGATACCGGAAAGACGTCTGAAACTGTTCAGCTCAGCGCGATCCAGCACAGCCGCGATGTTGCCGCGAAACTGTCGGTGACTGCGCGAAAGTTGCGCTTTTCGACATCGAAGCGAAGCCAGTTTTACAAAGCAGTCGGACTGCGCCCTCGCCCGCTGGAGCAAATTCTTAGCAGGGCGATACTGGCTTCTACGCTATTGCTTCTTGTCATCCCGAACGCCGCTTCGCTCTATTACTTTACGCGTATGGCCTCGGATCAATTTCAGTCCGAAACGCGCTTTACCGTCCGGTCATCGACGCCGGCACTTGGGAAGGACCAACTGGCCAAGGTAACCGGCCTGCCATCGGCACAAATCGTTCAGGATACCCAAATCGTTACCAATTTCATCGCCAGCAAGGACATGGTGACTGCTCTCCAGGCCAAGGTCGACTTCCAAACGCTCTACGGAAACGCGGAAATCGATCCGTTGGCGAGGCTGAAGCAGGATGCGTCATCGGAAAAGATGCTCGACTATTGGAAGGATATGGTGTCCGTCAAAACCGACCCCAACAGCGGTATCGTGACGGTCAAGGTCCGTGCCTTTTCGGCGACCGATGCGCAGAAGCTGTTGCAAGAGGTTGTTGCGGCTTCCGAAGCCGTGGTCAACGATGTCAACAACCGCATCTGGCGTGATGTCATCACCACCGCTCAAACCAATTTGGACAATGCGAAGAATCAACTGCAGACAACGCGGCAGAAGCTTCAGCTCGCCCGCAACCAAACGGGCGTCCTCAGTGTCGAGGGATCATCGGCAATCCTCACGGGCCTGATAACCAGCGTTCAGACGGACAAGGTCAATCTTCAGCAGAAATACGATGCTTTGGTCCGGACGGTATCGCCCAATGCGCCGCAAATGAAGGTTCTGAAGCGCGAAATCGACAGCAAGGAAAAGCAACTGCAAGATCTGAACAGCCAGGTGGCGGGGCAGAATAAGTCCGAGCAGAACCTTGCCGACGTGTCGGTCGAGATGTCTCAGCGGGAGTTAGAACAAAGCCTGGCCGAACAGCAATTCGCCACAGCCATGAAAACGCTGGAGCAAGTGCAGTTTGTCAGCAAGCAACAGCTTCTCTATCTCGACACGTTTCTTGCCCCCGATCTGCCGGACGAAGCGGAATATCCGAAACGAGGGCTTTGGATCGGCGGCATTTTGGCGGCAACCCTGGCCATTTGGGGCATTGTCGTCGGCGTGCTGACCACAGTGCGAAATCGTTTGGGGTGATCACGCTTCAACCACCCATGCAAAGTCTGCGCAGCGCCATCTACGGATTGATACCCAGACCGCAGCCTTCGGCCGCGTCCGGAATTCGCCCGCCGGCAAAACGGCTGCTCATCCTGTCGCGATACCCCAATCCCAGCGTCAGCTATTATCTGGATGAGCGAAGCAAGGCCCTTGCCGATATTCCCGTCATCCTGAAGGGGCTCGACGACGGATTGGGCGACGTCGATTGCGAAGGGCTTTTCGTCATTATCTGCCGCTATATCAAGGCGCCGCAATTGCGCTGGCTGGAGCAGAGGCATGGACGCCTGGCGGGGGTAGCCTATTTCGTTGACGACGATATCCCCGCCGTTATCGCGGGCGACGAAGCCAGTTGGCCCTATAAATTCAGGCTGCTCAATTTCGCCATCCGGCCGCTCCCGCGCCTCAACCGATTGCTGACCCACCTTTGGGCATCCACTGAGCACCTAGCTGGGACGCTCACAAACTCGGACCATAAGGTCGACATTCTCGCACCCATGCCGGCGCAGCCCTCTCAGAAATCACCCGCCATGATCGGTGAAACGGCTGCGTCGCTAAAGATGGTCTATCATGCGACCGGCATTCACCGTCATGAGCACGAGTTCCTGATGCCGATCGTCAGGACTGCCATGAACAAGCATAAGAATTTGCATTTCGAAGTCTTTGCCGATGGCGACCTTGCGCGCCGATGGCGTCGTCAGGGCATTGAACCGGGTCGGATGACGGTAAGCCCGCAGTTACCGTGGTCGTCCTATCTCGCGAGGACCACCAATCATGGTGCCGACATTGCCTTGGCGCCGCTCCTGGCGGGAAGGACCAACGACAGCCGCGCAGACACCAAGCGGATCGATATAAGCCGCATGGGGGCCGCCGCCATATTTTCCCGATGCGCGACATTCGCGCGTTGCGCCGTCGCCGGAGAGATTCACATCGGCAACACAGCCGAGGAATGGCTGACGGCAATCGACCAGCTTGTGGAGGATGGGCATCGGCGAGAGATCGCGTTCAATGCCACACTACAGTCCCTGGAAAAAATGCGACAGAGCGCGACGCTGGCATTTCCAGGCATACGTTTCGATGGGTTCGGTGATACGGCTTGATGGCCGGCCGTTGAGGCGCTATCCGCTGTTGGGATTTGGATATCAAGACATCAATGACACTTAAGATTTTACCCAACGACGATCTTGAACGCGCGATTTCTGCCGGTGCGAATTCCAATCTTTGGAAATCCCTTGGCGACGATCCTGCCTTCGAAATTCGATTCGCACCGGTCCGGAAAAGGCTTGTCGTTATTCATATAGCCAGCACCGATGAAGCCATCGACCCGAAGTTCTACGTCAATCGCGGTCGCGGCTTTCGGGAAAAGGATGCGGTCACGCTGTCGGCGGGGAGACGCTTCATTATTACGGCGGATGTGGGAGCCGTCGGAACCATCTGCTCGCTGCGCGCCGACCCCGCAAGTTTCCCCACCACCTTCAGCTTCGACGTTGCTGCCTTTTCTTCGGCGAAATCGGCCGAGAAGCATATTTCAACTCTGCTCGGCACACATGGGCAGGCAGAGCGGGTCGATCTCGGCAAACTTGCGCAATATTGGACGAAAATGCCGAAGCTGCCCTTCGGCAAGCGTTCGCCGAGCGCGGCGATACAATATGCGGAGGCGAGCTATCGGCTTGCTGCCGATCTTGCAGCATCACCCGTTTCCTCGACGGCGGGAGTGTGGCTCAGCGTTGTCGTTCCGGTCTACAACGCTCCCTCACGCTATCTCGACGATCTCATAAGCTCCTTCGAAGCACAAAGCGAAGCGGGTACGGAACTCATTCTGAGTGACGACGGCTCGACCTCGCCGGAAACGCGGCGATGGTATGAGACGCAAAAATCGAGGAACAACGTCCGTTTCGTTCTGAACGAGAAAAACGGCGGCATAGCGATCGCGACCAATGCCGGGCTTTTGCAGGCGCGCGGCCTGTGGGTCGCTTTGCTGGACCATGACGACGTGATCGCTCCTCACGCCTTCAAAGTCGTGCGGCATACGTTGGAGCAGAACCCCAATGCAAACTTCCTCTATACCGACGAACTGGTTGTCGACGATAGGCTGAAACCCAAGGGCTTGATGTTGAAGCCGGCCTATGACCCCGTTCTTCTGACGGGCGTCAACTACATCAACCATTTCTCCATCTACCGCCGCAGCCGGCTTCACGAGATCGGCTATCTCCGCACCGGATACGACGGTTCGCAGGACTATGATCTCCTGCTGCGCTATCTGGAAGGGCTGCCCGACAATACCGTCCTTCACCTGCCCTACCCCGCCTATTGGTGGCGGCGCAACGGCCACACCTATTCGCGGAAATTCATGGATGCCGCGACCGCCAATGCCAGGAAGGCGATCGTGGAACGATTTGAGCGTCAAAAGCAGCCCATTCATGTCGAGGAGGCCTTGACGAATACCCTGCATCGCGTGGTGTTCGAACGTTCGGAGACTTCATGGCCGAAGATCTCCATCATTATTCCCAGCAAGGATAGTTTCGACCTGATTTCCCGCGTTCTGAAGGATATCTTCGAGCAAACGGACTATGACAATTTCGAAGTGCTGATCATCGACAACGGTTCTTCGGACAAGGCCGTGCTGGACCTTTACGAGCACTACCGCGAAACGCAGCCGACGTTTTCCGCGACGATCACGCCCGAACCCTTCAATTTCTCCCGTTCGATCAATCGCGGTTTGCGCGCCGCCAAAGGCGAGCACTATCTGATCCTCAACAATGACGTCGAGATTATCGAGCCGGGCTGGCTGAAGGAGATGGTGGCCTGTCTCGCTTTCGAAAAGACCGGCATTGTCGGCGCCAAGCTTCTCTATCCGAACGACAAGATCCAGCATGCCGGCGTCCTCGTCGGCTTCGGCGGACTGGCGGGTCATTGGTACATGAACAAGCCCCGGGATTTCGGTGGCCCGATGAACAGGCTGCATGTCCGCAATTCGATGAGCTGTGTGACCGGGGCGGTGATGCTGATTTCCGGCGACTGTGCCGAAGCAATCGGCACGTTCGACGAAGAAAATTTCGCCGTCGCCTACAACGACGTCGACTATTGCCTGCGCGCCCACAAGGCCGGGTTTCGCATCATATGGACGCCATTCGCCTGCCTTTACCACCATGAATCGGTTTCACGGGGATCGGACAAATCGGGAGAACGGAAGAAACGATTTGAACGGGAGAAAGACAATCTGCGCCGGCTGCATGGGACGCAGACGTTTGAAGACCGCGCGATCAATCCAGCCTATAGCCGCGATAAATCAGACCCGAAGATCTTGATGCCAACGAAGCTGCGCATTCCATCGATGTAAGGTCTCGGCTGCTATCCCATCCAAACCACCGCGAGCCGCTTTTATCCGCGATATTGCTCTTCGGTTACATATTCCATCCAGTCGGCGGCCTTGCCGTCCTGCATTTCCTGAATGGCGATATGCGTCAGCGCGGTGTCCGGCCCGGCGCCGTGCCAATGCTTTTCGCCCGGGGCAAACCAGAGCACATCGCCGGCATTGATCTCGCGGATTTCGCCGCCCCAGCTTTGCGCAAGTCCCCTGCCGGAGGTCACCACCAGTGTCTGCCCGAAGGGATGTGTATGCCAGGCTGTGCGGGCGCCCGGGTCGAAGCTGACATTGACCACCTGAACACGGGCCGGTGCCTGCGCCTGCATCAATGGTTCCTGGCGCACGCTGCCGGTGAAATATTCGGCCGGCGCATTGAAGGACGGACGCGATCCATTGGGCTTGATCTCCACGGCGTTTCTCCTGCTTCCACCAGCGCAGCGCCTGCCGCTCCTAGTCTCTGCCGCAAGCTTATGCCATTCGATGACGTCATCCAAGCGACAACGCCGATGTCGGCGCTTTACAGTTGGATCAGATCCAAGTCCTTGCCGATCTCCCGTTTGGCAATCTCGACCAGGCTCATTTCATGGGTGAAGAGAATAGTCTGGAAACGCTCCGCCGTGCCGGCGAGCGCCTTCAGGCCGGCGCTGGCGCGGTCATCGTCGAAGGTCTGGAAGATGTCGTCGACGATCAACGGCGCAGGCTCGTTGCGGGAGGAATAATCTTCGAGGAAGGCGAGCCGCAGCGCCAGATAAAGCTGATCGCCGGTCCCCTCGCTCAAGCCATCCAGCGGCACGCGCTCGCCGCCTGAGCGCTCCGCCAGCAGTTGCAGCGCATCCCTCTCGTCATGTTCCTCGACCAGTCGCGCGAAGCGGTGGCCGGTCAGCAAGGAGAACAAATCCCCTGCCCGCTTGATGACCGGATCGGCCTGCCGCTCGCGATAGGCCTCCATCGAGCTTGCCAGCATCCGTGCCGCGAGTTTCAGCACCACCCATTGCCGCGCAAGGTCCTTGGCCTCCTGCTCGGCGGAGAGCTTCTCGAAGACGGCGTGTTCAGCGCTGACACCGGTTTCCAGCGCACGCTGCTGGCGCTGGTTTTCCGCGTGGCGCGCCACCAGCTCGCCATGGGCGGTGAATTGCCGGAGATCTTCGGCGGTCAGCCGCTCGATTTCCAGCTCCGCGGCGATGCGCTCGAAGCCGGCGAGCTGCGCGCGGCTCTCATCCTCGCTGCCGCCATCGGCCTGCTGGCGGAAACGGTCGCGGCTTTCCAACAGTCTCGTGTTCAGCCGGGCACGTTCGCGCAGGCGCGACAGCAATGCCGGCAGATCCGCATCCTCGGGCAGATCGGCGGTCAGGCGAGCAAGATCGGCCACCACCGTTGCAAGCGCGTCACTGCAGCGGAGGGCCTGTGCCTCGGCGCGCTGACGCTCCTCATCGAGCTGGTCGCGCTTCTTCTGCTCACCGCGCGCCGCATTGGCACGAGCGTGCAGCGCCTCGGCCGCGGCGTCCGGCGGCAGGTGGTCGAGTTCATAGCCGGCAGTTGCGGCAAGTGTTGCGAGCCGGCGCTCGAAATCGGCCATGTCGCGGCGCATGCCGCTGACACGGCGTTGACGGTTGTCATGCTCCGCCAAGACATCCGGCAGTTCCATCCATGCCTTCAAGGCAGCCGCAGCCATCTCCAGCGTCGCATCTGCGGGAAGACCGAACGGGAGGACAGCTTTGCCAAACGCGTCGCGCCAACCGGCCTGCCGCCGCTCGATATCTTGGCTCTGTTCACCAAGACGCGTCAGCCGGTCGCGCGCCGAGGCGATCTCGCCTTCGCGCGTGCGACTTTCATTCCAACGCTCCGAAAGCAGGCGAAGATGTTTTCGCAACCCTTCCGCCATGGCGCCTGACGGTAGCCGGCCGCTCTTATAGCCGGTGGCGTCGGCGATATCTTTTAGCGCCGGAGACACACGCGCTTCGGCACGGGCAGCTTCATCCCGCTCGTCCACCAGATCGCGCAGAGCCCGACGCTCGCGGAACAACCCTTCAACCGCGCGCCGCCATTCCAGCATGGCCGCTGGATCGAGCGCGGCGATACCGCAGGGCTCGAAGAGCGCGGCAAAGGTGGCGAGCGCTTTTGCGGATTTCTCTTCGCACTGTTGCAGTCGCTTTGCGGCCGCCTCACGCTCCTGCTGCAGCCGCGCGCGGCGCAATAGATTATCCGCATGGCGAGAAACACGGTCCGCATCACTCAGCGCCGCATCGGCCAGCCGATCCGCTTCCGCAAGGCTCGTCGTGAACCTGGCGATGGCTTTTCCATCGGGAGCCGGTCCACCATCCGCCAGCCCGTCGCGGATCGATTGCCATAGGCCATCGCGAGCATTGCGTGCGCCGGCGATCTGTTCACGTGTGACGATCGGGCCCGTGCGCTCAGCATCCTCCAGCGCCTGCTCGATCTCAGCCAACTGCTCATCATGGAGGCGCACCTTGTCGGACGCCTCACGCAGGCTGCCGCGGGCAGCATCGATAGCCTCGCGATGCGTGGCGATCTCGGCACTGTCCGGCAGCGGCGCGGAAAATAGCGCCTCGACATCGGCAACAGGAGGACGCAGGCGGGCAGCGGCCTCGCCAAGGTCTGCCTCGGCACGGCGGATATGCGTCTCCAACGCGTCGAGACGGGCAAGAGCGGTTAGATCACCGGTCAGTGACTCCAGTTGGTCGACGTGGGGCCGGGGATCGATCAAACGGCCGGCAAGGCCATCCCTCTCCAGCGCCACGAGCTGCCCGCGCTCGCTGTCCAATTGCTCTGCAATTGCCTGGGCACGGAGCAGCAACCGCCTGCCCTCTTCCACCAGTTCCGAGAGGCGCGCGCGGTCGGCATCGCTCGGTTGCCGTTTTTCCAATTGCGCAACATCTGAAAGGCCGAGGCGGCGGGCAAGCTGTGCGAGCTCCGCATCATAGCTCGCCAACTCCTGATCGACACGCGGCAGGTCATGGCGCTGGCTGCGATAATTGCCGCTATCGGCAAAAAGCTGCGTGATGTCGTTCGATATCCGCAGCAGCGTTTCGTCTATCTCAATCAGCGACAGCTCTTCGCCGGTGCGTGCGGCCAATTGCTGGGCACGGCGCAGCTCGTCCTCGGCGGCGCGCTTGTCGCTCAGGCTTCGCTCCAGTCGATCCGCAAAATTGTCCGGTAAAACCGAGAGATCAGCGAGGCGGTCGAGAGCTGCGATCTCGCCATCGATTTCGGCCAGCAGCGGCTGCAGCGTCTTCAATCTCTGCAGCCGGTCTAGCGCCTGACGCGTCTGGCGACGCAGGTCCTGCAGGCGCTCCAATTCGCCTTCCAATTCGACGGCTTCCGCCAGCAACTTCTTCCAGTCACCGGATTTGAGCTCATTGTCGCGTTCGGCCCTACGGGCCTCGTCATGGCGGTCCAGAGCGCGGTAGAAACTGCGATCCTTCGACCGCCGCTGGGCATAGATGCCGTCCGCTTCACCATCGAGAGACTGCCGCAGCCGCGACAGGCCGGTGAGGCCCGAGGCGGCGGAAAACAACAGGCTGCCGATCTCGCCGCCGCTGCGCAGCATGGCCGTCGCGCCTTGCCGCAATCGGAGAGAATCGAGCCCGAAAGCGCGCTCGAAGACATCGCGGCTCAAATGGCCGAGGAACGGCGCCAAGGCATCTTCCGCAAGTGGCCCCTCCTTGTCGTCGGGAGCGAGCAGAGTGTTCTTGCGCCCGCGGCGGCGGCGGAAAGCCAGCGACGCACCATCCCGCGCGCTGATTGCAGCGCCGACACGAAGGCTCGTCGGCTCATGCAGGAAGCTTTGTTCGGCGGCAACGGGAAAGCCGAAAAGCAGATCCGAAATGGCACTGAGCGCCGAGGATTTCCCCGCCTCGTTCGGCCCATAAATCACATGCAGTTTCGCACCTGCACGAAAATCGAGCGTGCGGTCGGTGAGCGCGCCGTAGCGGAGAATGTCGAGCCGATCGAAGCGCATGGGTCAGCCTGCCCCCTGCCCGCGCGCCAGCAGCAATTGCCGCGCCTCCTCGATCAGCATCTCGATGGTGTCGTCAAGCGGCAACTCCGCTGCGCCGAGGCCGGAGGGCAAGCGCATCGCGATTTCGCCAACGAGCCTTTGCGCTTCCGCGACGATATCCGCATCACCGGCATGTTCGGCCAGCAATTGGCCGAGATCGAGCGTGCCGTTGGCCTCGACAGCGCTTGCGACAGGTGGCTCCAGGCGCAGTTCTAGCTTCTCCAGCCAGATATCCTCATGCACGCGATGGCAGGCGGCCTCGACCTCGTCGCGCCATTGCCGGCGATTGGCGGCAATGGCGCCCTGCAACGGCGTGATGCCCGATAGCCGAACGCGCAGCGCCGTCATGCGTCCCGCCATGTCACCGGCAAGTGGCTGCACCGCCTGCTCGACGCGGCGCAGGATTGCGGCCTGATCGTCCTCGGGATCGACGGCAATATCGGCCTGCGCAAACCGCGCCTCGTCGACGATCAAGCGTTCGTGGCTGACGCAGCCTTCCTCGACCGTGACCAGCACGGCGCCCTTTGCCCCGCGCTCGCGAATGCTGCGGCCCTGCAGGTTGCCCGGAAAAACCACCAGCGGGTCGTTTGCCACCACCTCATAGTCGTGCACGTGGCCAAGCGCCCAATAATCGTAACCGCGCGAACGCAGATCATCGACCGAACACGGCGCGTAAGGCGCGTGCGGCTCGCGGCCGGTGAGCGAGGTATGGAGAATGCCGATATTGAACCAGCCGGACACGGGCGCCGGATAGGCAAGCGCCAGATTATCGTTGGCAGAGCGCTCGGCA
The DNA here is from genome assembly GCF_030182455.1 of Rhizobium cerradonense. NCBI lineage: Bacteria > Pseudomonadati > Pseudomonadota > Alphaproteobacteria > Hyphomicrobiales > Rhizobiaceae > Rhizobium > Rhizobium cerradonense. Next base: position 514,233 of record NZ_JAQJCK010000003.1, on the reverse strand, counting down.
AAGCCCTGCCCGTGCAGCGCTACCTGCAACCCATCCAGCCTGACGGAGCCGGGCTTGTTGGTCGGGAATTCATGGACATTGGCTGGCAGGGTAATGGTCTTGGTGATGACGCTCGCCGCGTCGTGATTGCCGCGTAGCAGATAGACCCGGATGCCGGCCCGCTCCAGCCGCGCCATTTCCCGATTGAAGAACAGGCCGATCTTGTTGTCCTTCCAATCGCCGTCATAGACATCGCCAGCGATAAGGAAGAAATCGACCGCTTTCTCGATCGCCAGCCCCACCAGCGTCGAAAAGGCCTTGCGGCTCGCTTCCACGAAGACGGCGGCGATAGCAGCATCTTTCAACGCCAGCCCCTGAAAAGGACTGCCGAGATGCAGATCGGCGGCGTGGATGAAACTGAAAGAGGGCATAAGCTCCGGTCATCGTCAGATATCTGGCACCTTCTTTTTACGGAAATACGGGGCCGATGAACACCATGCGGGAGAGGTCATCCAACGCTTTCATCTATTGCCGGGTCCTGTCATGCTCCTATGTCACGCGATTGCGATCTTGCAATGTCGCCCCAGGCTTGTCCGCACTCTGAGCGGCTGGTAGTGCCTTGGCATTTCATCACGAACGGAGACAATTCCATGAAACACGATGCTTTTGGCCGCACGCCCTTTATCGTTACAAATGTCGGCTTCGGCGCCTGGCAAATCGGCGGCGCCTGGGGTGATGTCAGCGAGGCGGACGGCCGCGCCGCCTTGAATGCTGCGCTCGACGCCGGCATGACCTTCATCGACACGGCCGACGTCTATGGCGACGGCCGCTCAGAAAAGATCATCGCAGACGTGTTGAAGGCGCGCGGCGGCACGCACCCGATGGTCGCGACCAAAGCCGGCCGTCGACTCAACCCGCACGTCGCCGACGGCTATAACAAGGCCAATCTCGAAGGCTTCATCGACCGCAGCCTGAAAAACCTCGGCGTCGACAGCCTGGACCTCGTGCAGTTGCATTGCCCGCCGACAGAGGTGCTCTACCGCCCCGAAGTCTTTGCCGGCCTTGACGAGCTACAGAAGACCGGAAAGATCAAGGGCTACGGCGTCAGCGTCGAGAAAGTCGAGGAGGCGCTGAAGGCGATCGAATATCCGGGCGTGCTCAGCATCCAGATCATCTACAACATCTTCCGCCAACGCCCGGACCACCTGTTCTTCAAGGAAGCCAGGCGCAAGAACGTTGCGGTCATTGCCCGTGTGCCGTTGGCCTCCGGCCTGCTTTCCGGCAAGATCACCCGCGATACCCAGTTCGCCAGCGACGATCATCGCAACTTCAACCGCCACGGCGAGGCCTTCGATGTCGGTGAGACCTTTGCCGGCGTTCCTTTTGAGGTCGGCCTGCAGGCGGTCGAAGAAGTGCGCAAGCTGGTTCCGGCGGGCGCCAGCATGGCAGCGTTCGCACTGCGCTGGATCCTGATGAGCGAAGCAGTCACCGTCGTCATCCCCGGTGCGCGCAATGCCGAGCAGGCCAGAGCCAATGCGGCAGCCGCCAATCTTGCGCCGCTTTCGGCCGATGTCATGGCGGCAACGCGCGAGATCTACGAACGTCTGATCGCCCCGCACGTTCATCACCGCTGGTAACGATAGGAGTTTCTAGGAAAACGCATGGCCGGGTGCAGATCCGGCCGCAGATTTTTTGTCCCAACGCTTCTTTGATCGCCCTCTGGAATTCCGAGCCTCCACTACGCCAGCAATTGAGATTGCCGGGCAGCGAAAGTGGTGCATAAATCACGATCGGACATCAGGAAATGGGGGCTACAAGCACCCTCCAGGCGGGATAGGGAATTGATATGATTGTTCGTTCTTGGCGGGCCGTTGCTGGCTCTGACGAGGTGCTGGCAGCTTATGCGAAGCATCTTGAGACGACCACCTTTGTTGAAATGGCGCTGCTTCCCGGCCATCTTGGGGCGACCCTCGCCCGCAGGGTTCGTGGCGAGAACAATGAGCTGGTGGTTATGAGCTTTTGGGCCGATATGGCCTCTGCCGGTCACTTTGGCAAAGGTGATTTTGACGATGCGGTGGTGAAGGCAAGTACCCAGAAGCTTTTGCGCTCCTTCGATTTGAAGGTCGAGTATTTCGAGACCGTGGTTTCGACCGGGCTCGTCTCCGGTCATGATCGCCCCCGCAGCGGCGAGTAGAGTTGGCGTACCTAGCCGAAAATAGTCATTGGTGGCATTGCTACAAAAAAGGGGGTCCGAAATGCTTCGAACCCCCTATATCCTCCGCCACGGAGCAAAAGCCCCAATAGGCGGGTGAAAACGGATCAGCCGTTGACGGCGTCCTTCAGGCCCTTGCCGGGCGTGAACTTCGGCACGTTACGAGCCGCGATATCAACTTCAGCGCCGGTGGACGGGTTACGGCCCTTCGTAGCTGCACGGTGGGAAACGGTGAAGCTGCCGAAACCTGCGAGACGAATGTCGCCGCCCTTCTTCAGTTCAGACTGGACGGTATCGAAAACAGCGTCAACAGCGGAAGCAGCGTCAGCCTTCGTAATACCGGCCTTCTCGGCCACTGCGGACACGAGCTCATTCTTATTCATGTTTCCACCCCTTTCTACTGGTATGAAACGACTCATCTTGTAAGCGGGGCGCAGAATACGAGTGCTCTAGCCCGCCGCAACCCCCAAAAGCCCTGCAAATCAAGGAAAAGCAAGCGCTGTCAAAAGCTTTTCACAAAAAAGACCGGCATTTTGCCGGTCTTTTCTGGTTTCATGTCAATTCGGCGCAAATGAGGCTCAACCACGCCTAGTGCGCGATGGCAGCACCCACATCGTCGACGCCTTCAACCGTTGCGATCACGGGCGTTTCAACGGTGCCATCCCACTCGATCGGCTCCGGTCTGCGGATCAGCGCATGCTTGATCACCTCGCCCATGCGCGATACCGGAACGATCTCCATGTTGTTCTTCACGTTGTCCGGAATCTCCGCCAGATCCTTGGCGTTTTCCTCCGGAATCAGCACCTTCTTGATGCCGCCGCGAAGTGCAGCAAGCAGCTTTTCCTTCAGGCCGCCGATCGGCAGCACGCGGCCACGCAGCGTGATTTCACCGGTCATGGCGACATCCTTGGAAACGGGGATGCCGGTCATGATCGAGACGATGGCGGTCGCCATGGCGACACCAGCCGAGGGACCATCCTTCGGCGTCGCACCTTCCGGCACGTGCACGTGGATGTCGCTCTTGTCGAAGAGCGGCGGCTGGACGCCGAAATCGACGGCGCGCGAGCGGACATACGAGGCCGCCGCGGAAATCGATTCCTTCATGACTTCCTTCAGGTTGCCGGTGACCGTCATGCGGCCCTTGCCCGGCATCATCACGCCTTCGATCGTCAGCAACTCGCCGCCGACTTCCGTCCAGGCGAGACCGGTGACAACGCCGACCTGATCGTCGCGTTCCGCTTCGCCATGGCGGAAGCGCGGAACGCCGAGATATTCGTCGATATTCGCAGCGGTGACCGCGACGGACTTGGCCTTGCCCTTGATGATCTCGGTGACCGCCTTGCGGGCGAGCTTCATCAATTCGCGCTCGAAGTTACGCACGCCGGCTTCGCGGGTGTACTGCTGGCTGATCGCCATCAGGGCGTCGTCGCTGACCGAAAATTCATTCGGCTGCAGCGCATGTTCCTTGATGGCCTTCGGCAGCAGGTGCCGCTTGGCGATTTCGCGCTTCTCGTCTTCGGTGTAGCCGGCGATACGAATGATTTCCATGCGGTCCATCAGCGGCGCAGGGATGTTCAGCGTGTTCGCCGTCGTGATGAACATCACGTCGGACAGATCGTATTCGACTTCCAGGTAGTGATCCATGAAGGTCGAGTTCTGCGCCGGGTCCAGTACTTCCAGCAGGGCCGAAGACGGATCGCCGCGGAAATCCATGCCCATCTTGTCGATTTCGTCGAGCAGGAAGAGCGGGTTGGACTTCTTGGCCTTCTTCATCGACTGGATGACCTTGCCGGGCATCGAGCCGATATAGGTGCGGCGGTGACCGCGGATTTCGGCTTCGTCACGAACGCCGCCAAGCGCCATGCGGACATACTCACGGCCGGTCGCCTTGGCGATCGACTGCGCGAGCGAGGTCTTGCCGACGCCCGGAGGGCCAACGAGGCAAAGGATCGGGCCTTTGATCTTCGTCGCGCGCGCCTGGACGGCCAGATATTCGACGATGCGCTCCTTGACCTTGTCGAGACCGAAATGATCCGCTTCAAGGATCTTCTCGGCATTGTTCAGATCGGTCTTGATCTTCGACTTCTTGTGCCAGGGGATGCCCAGCAGCCAGTCGAGATAGTTGCGCACGACGGTGGCTTCCGCCGACATCGGGCTCATCTGACGCAGCTTCTTCAGCTCCGCATCGGCCTTTTCCTTGGCTTCCTTGGAGAGCTTCGTCTTGGAGATGCGCTCTTCCAGTTCGGCCATCTCGTCGCGGCCTTCTTCGCCGTCGCCGAGTTCCTTCTGGATCGCCTTCATCTGCTCATTCAGGTAGTATTCGCGCTGGGTCTTCTCCATCTGGCGCTTGACGCGCGAGCGGATACGCTTTTCGACCTGCAGAACCGAAATCTCGCCCTCCATGAAGCCGAGCGCCTTTTCGAGGCGGCCCTTGACGCTGGTGGTTTCCAGCATTTCCTGCTTCTCGGTGATCTTGATCGACAGATGCGAAGCGACGGTATCGGCGAGCTTCGAGTAGTCGTCGATCTGGCTGGCGGCGCCAACCACTTCCGGCGAAATCTTCTTGTTAAGCTTCACGTAGCTTTCGAATTCCGAAACGACCGAGCGGCTCAGCGCTTCCAGTTCGACCGGATCTTCATTCGGCTCATTCAGGACATGGCCGAGGGCCTCGTAAAAATCCTCGCGGCCCGTATAAGTGTCGATCTCTGCGCGTGCCCGGCCCTCGACCAGCACCTTGACGGTGCCGTCTGGGAGCTTCAGGAGCTGCAGCACATTGGCTACCGTGCCGACCCTGTGGATTGCGTCCGGGGCGGGATCATCGTCGCTGGCATTGATCTGGGTGACGAGCATTATCTGCTTGTCGGACCCCATGACCTCTTCCAGCGCGCGGATGGACTTCTCCCGTCCGACGAACAGCGGCACGATCATGTGGGGGAAAACCACGATGTCGCGCAATGGCAATACCGGATAGGCAATGCTCTCATTTGCCGCAGACGTTTTCTTAGTCATGTCATTTCCTTTCCGTCGTCCCGTTCCCGGGCTCTTCTGCCGGCATGGGGGGAATTAGCCGGCTCTCTCACTTGGGTTAGAAGTGGAGCTTCACATCATTCATTTCAAGTCGCGCAAAACGCGCTGCAGGGTGGCGAAACGCGCATGTCACGAGGAGGAACGCAACAACAAATACCGGGCCACGGCTACTCGAACATTGCCGGCAACACGGGCCCCACAAGGACCGAAGCCGGACGCAAAATCATATCCGCCGAGGATTCCCAGAATCACGCCATCATGGCCGCGGCAAGCGCTCTTCACAACCGGTTTCGTCGGCGTTCCAATAAGCTTATCCCGGACTTTATCAGGAAACTGTACGATTTTTCAAATAGAAAGGGGCCCGTCAACGACGAGCCCCTGATTTCAACCGCAAATCCGGCAATTAGGCAGTGGCGTTTGCCTTTTCTTCCTGCCGGTCGGCATAGATGTAGAGCGGGCGGGCGGAGCCGCGAACGACCTCTTCGGAGATGACCACTTCGCGAACACCTTCCAGCGCCGGCAGATCGAACATGGTGTCGAGCAGGATCTTTTCCATGATCGAGCGCAGGCCGCGAGCGCCGGTCTTGCGCACGATCGCCTTGCGGGCGATTTCGCGCAGCGCATCTTCGTGGAAAGTCAACTCGACATCTTCCATCTCGAACAGGCGCTGATACTGCTTGACGAGCGCGTTCTTCGGTTCCGACAGGATCTGGATCAGCGCATCCTCGTCGAGGTCTTCCAGCGTCGCCAGAACCGGCAGACGGCCAATGAACTCCGGGATCAGGCCGAACTTGACCAGGTCTTCCGGCTCCAGTTCGCGCAGCACTTCGCCGACGCGACGGTCATCCGGTGCCTTGACAGCGGCGCTGAAGCCGATCGAGGTCTTTTCGCCGCGGGCGGAGATGATCTTGTCGAGACCGGCAAAAGCGCCGCCGCAGATGAACAGGATGTTCGTGGTGTCGACCTGCAGGAATTCCTGCTGCGGATGCTTGCGGCCACCCTGGGGAGGAACCGAAGCGACCGTGCCTTCCATGATCTTCAGCAGCGCCTGCTGCACGCCTTCGCCCGAAACATCGCGGGTGATCGACGGATTGTCCGACTTGCGCGAGATCTTGTCGACTTCGTCGATGTAGACGATGCCGCGCTGAGCGCGCTCGACATTGTAGTCGGCAGCCTGCAGCAGCTTCAGGATGATGTTTTCGACATCTTCGCCGACGTAACCGGCTTCGGTTAGCGTCGTGGCGTCAGCCATGGTGAACGGCACGTCGATGATACGGGCCAGCGTCTGTGCGAGGTAGGTCTTGCCGCAGCCGGTCGGGCCGACGAGCATGATGTTCGACTTCGCCAGTTCGACATCGCCGTTCTTCGACGCATGCGCGAGACGCTTGTAGTGGTTATGAACTGCCACTGACAGGATCTTCTTCGCCTGCCTCTGGCCGATGACGTATTCGTCGAGAACCTTGATAATATCCTGCGGTGTCGGCACGCCGTCACGGGATTTCACCATCGAGGACTTGTTCTCCTCGCGGATGATATCCATGCAGAGCTCGACGCATTCATCGCAGATGAAGACGGTCGGTCCGGCAATAAGCTTCCGGACTTCATGCTGGCTCTTGCCGCAGAATGAACAATACAGGGTATTCTTGGAGTCGCCGCCGTTGCTGCCGCTGACTTTGCTCATATCATTTTCCTTCCAGCACGCCGCTGATTCCCAGATTGAAATCGCGGTCCACTCAATGCGCCCACCGGACCTGCCCCTCGTTTATCAGCAGATCGCGGCGCTCTTCGGGGTACTGAACGTAGCCCAGACAACATATCCGGGCTGCGGTGGCAACGAATCCCCCTTCGAATGCCGAATGCTATGTCATAAAATCGCTACATAGCATTAATGCTTACTATTACCGTGTTCTACACCACATTAAACCCCTATTCGATCACAAATGGGATAGAACTGTGGCGTAGAAGACACCGCCCGTGGATAACTCAGGCGGGGGTTTCACCTTCCATTTCAGTACGAGACGTCAGCACCTTGTCGATCAGACCCCATTCCTTCGCCTCATCGGAGGACATGAAATGGTCACGATCGAGCGTTTGTTCAACCTCTTCGTAAGTCCGGCCGCAATGCTTGACGTAGACTTCGTTCAGGCGGCGCTTCATCTTGATGATGTCGCGGGCGTGACGCTCGATGTCCGAAGCCTGACCCTGGAAGCCGCCGGAAGGCTGGTGAACCATGATGCGGGAATTCGGCGTGGCGAAACGCATGTCCTTGTCGCCGGCCGCAAGCAGCAGCGAGCCCATCGAGGCGGCCTGGCCGATGCAAAGCGTGGATACGGCGGGCTTGATGAACTGCATGGTGTCATAGATTGCCATGCCGGCGGTGACAACGCCGCCCGGGGAATTGATGTAGAGCGCGATTTCTTTCTTCGGGTTTTCCGCCTCGAGGAAGAGAAGCTGGGCGCAGACCAGCGTCGCCATTTGATCTTCGACCGGGCCCGTCAGGAAGATGATGCGTTCCTTCAGCAGGCGAGAATAGATGTCGTAAGACCGTTCCCCGCGGTTGGTCTGCTCAACAACCATCGGCACCAGAGCCATAGCTGTATCGACTGGATTTCTCATGTGCGTCCTTTACCAAGCTTGCCCCGGCGGCGAAAACGCCGGGAATCGAATAAAATCCCTTACCCTACATAGAGTGTCACTGCCCTGCACTTCAAGACGCGCGAAAGGATAACGTCAAAAAGGCCTAATGGCCCAGGAGATGTTGAGGAAGCGTTTCTAACCGCTGATTTCCTCATGCCAATAGCTCCGATGACGCTCTTCGCGCGGTCCACCGCTTTTCCCAACTGCAGGGTGAAGGAAGGATGAAGCGCAGACGAGCTTGGCACAGCGTAATCCCATGCGCAGGTAAAATTTACCAAGCGACTTAAGGAACTCACCATCTTATTCGGCGATGATGCCTCCATTGCAAGCGTTACCGTGTCCTTTGCGCCGACGAAATCCGCGCCACGGTAAAGGAGAAACGCATATCGTGCTCAATATCACAACGGGCCTCACCATCTGGTGTTCGGAAGCGATTACGCTCGCAACCGTGCTTTTCTTTGCCTGGCGGCATGATCGCCAGACGCCTGCCTATTTGATGTGGTCGCTGGGCTTCACCGTCAGCGCCGTCGGGTTCGCCCTCGTGGCAGCGCGCGGCTTCATTCCGGATTTCCTGTCGATCGAAGTCGGCAACGGCATCGCTCTGCTCGGCGAAAGTGCCTGGATCGCCGGCTTTTGCTGGATGGACAATCGCCGGCTGGACTGGCGGGCGCTGTTCCCGCCGGCCATCTGGTTTGCCGGGGTCGAACTGCCTTGGATTCACGAGAGTTTCGTCAATCGCGTCATCCTCTACGATCTCGCTGGCGCGGTCGGCGCGACGTTGCTCGCCGCTGCGGTCCGCCCGGCGGAAGGCCGGCGCGAAGGGGTGCGCGGTCTGCTCGGCTTCGTTTTCATGGCGCTCGCCTGCCTTTGCTTCGTTTCCGCCATGTCGATGACGCTTCTGCAGCTCAACCTTGAGGAAGCGCAGAGCTATCGCAGCTACTCCGCCCTTGGCAGCGCGTTGCTGATCACCACGGCAATCGCACTCACTGGCAAGCTGATGATGGAGCGGTCCGAACGACGCTGGCGGGCTATATCGGTCACGGATACGCTGACGGGCGTGCTGAACCGACGCGGCCTGCAGGATTATTTCGAACTTGTCGCCGGAAAGACGACCAAAGACTCGCAGAAGATCGCCACGCTGCTGTTCGATCTCGATCACTTCAAGGCGATCAACGACCGTTATGGCCACCAGACGGGCGATATCGTGCTTGCCGAATTCGCTCGCATCGGACGACAGTTCGTGCCTCGCAACGGCGCATTCGGCCGCATGGGTGGCGAGGAATTTACCGCCTTCATCCTCGTAGACGACCAAGCGGAGGCCGAGGCGATCGCCGAGACGATCCGCCTGGACTTCTGCCGTGTGCCGCTGCTTGCCGGCCGCTCGTTAGTGCCAGCGACCGTCAGCATCGGTCTGGCGATCATGCCATGCGAAAACGCCAATTGGGACCGATTGGTTTCCGCCGCAGATCGGGCGCTTTATGCCGCCAAGCGCGGCGGCCGCAATTGCACGATCGTCTTCAGCGAGGCGGAAGCGGCAATGGCCACCGATACCCCGCCCGATTCGAACGGCGGCGAGCTTGTGCCGACACTCGATGATCAGATTCATGCGCTGCGCCGCCTCGGTACGCTGGCACGGATGTAACGGCCTTTTCCCATCCGCTTTATTCCGATAATCCTTTCGTCATGACCACATCCTCCGTTTTCTCCATCGATCCCGTGGCGCGTCGCGTGTCCCTCAATGCGCGCGATCCCGCCTTCTACAACAATCCGAACGCCGTCTATGCCGCCCTGCATGCCGAATGTCCCACCTTCTATTGGGAACAGCAGAAGCAATGGTATTTCACCGGCTATGACCATGTGAACGGCCTGCTGCGCGACCGCCGCTTCGGCCGGCAGATCCTGCATATCGCCAGCCGCGAAGAACTCGGCCTGCCCGCGCCGCAGCCGCATCTCAAAAATTTCGATCTTGCCGAACAACATTCACTGCTCGAAATCGAGCCGCCCGAGCACACGCGGCTGAGAACCCTCATCAACCGCGCCTTCGTCTCCCGTCACGTCGAGAAGATGAAGCCGGAGCTGGCGGAGCTCGCCAACCGGCTGATCGATAATTTCGAAGAAAAAAGCGAAGTCGAACTGCTGTCGGCCTTTGCCGATATCATTCCCGTCACCATGATCGCGCGGATGATCGGCATTCCGGAAGAGATGGGGCCGCAATTGCTGAAGTGGTCGCATGCCTATGTACGCATGTACATATTCGGCCGCACGCCCGAAGACGAGCTTGCCGCCGATCAGGCAGCCAAGGAATTTGCCGACTACGTGAAAACGGTCATTCGCGAGCGCCGCGCCAATCCGCAGGACGATCTCCTCACGCATATGATCACAACCGAGCATAAGGGCCAGTATCTGACCGAGGACGAGCTGGTCTCAACGACGATCGTGCTGCTCAATGCCGGCCACGAGGCGACGGTGCATCAGATCGGCAATTCCGTCCGTGTCATTCTGGAGAACGGCTACGCACCTGCCGCGCTTTTCAAGGATGAGGCGACGACGGAGCGTACTGTCGAGGAAACGCTGCGAATCTGCGCGCCCGTGCATGTCTTCCAGCGCTGGTGCCTGGAGCCGGCAGAAATCGACGGCGTGTCCTTCCAGCGTGGCGATAAGGTGGCGTTGATTCTCGCCGCCGCCAATCTCGACCCCACGAAGTTCTCCGATCCCCTCACCTTCAAGCCCGACCGCAACGAAGCACCCAATCTCTCCTTCGGCGCCGGTATCCATTTCTGCATCGGCGCGCCGCTGGCGCGGCTGGAATTGAACGTGGTGCTGCCGATCCTGTTCGAACGCCTGCCCGGCCTGACGCTCAAGAAGACGCCGGAGGTCAAGGATCTCTATCAATTCCACGGCCTCGACAAGCTGGAACTGAGCTGGTGAGTTAAGTATTGCCTTTGGCCGAGAGCCCGCCAATCCCGATTGCGCGTTACGCCTTGATTGCAGGACTATCCGCTAGGTTCATTGATCGCCTAAAACGCAAAATGGCGCGCCGGGCGGGCGCGCCATTGCAAAACCCTTGGCAGCGGGCGGCATGCGCCCGCCTCTGCCATATCAGCCGTAACGGCCGGTGATGTAGTCTTCCGTGCGCTTGACCTTCGGCGCCTGGAAAATCTGCTCGGTCGCGCCGTATTCGATCAACTCACCTAGATACATGAAGGCGGTGTTGTCGGAGATACGGCTCGCCTGCTGCATGTTGTGCGTCACGATGACGACCGTGAACTCGCCCTTAAGCTGCGAGACCAATTCCTCGACCTTGGCGGTCGAGATAGGATCGAGAGCCGAAGTCGGCTCGTCGAGAAGCAACACGGATGGCTTCACCGCGATGGCGCGGGCGATGCAGAGACGCTGCTGCTGGCCGCCGGAAAGGCCAAGTCCGCTCTGGTGCAGCTTTTCCTTCACTTCGCTCCAAAGCGCAGTTTCAGTCAGCGCCGCTTCGACGCGGGCGTCCATTTCCGCCTTGGAAATCTTCTCATAGAGCCGGATGCCGAAAGCGACGTTTTCATAGATCGACATCGGGAACGGCGTGGGCTTCTGGAACACCATGCCGACCTTGGCACGCAAATCGTTCAGATCGACGTCCTTGGCGAGGATATTGCGGCCATCCAACAGGATCTCGCCGCCAACAGTCTGGCCCGGATAGAGATCATACATCCGGTTGAAGGTGCGCAGCAGCGTGGACTTGCCGCAACCCGAAGGGCCGATGAAGGCGGTGACCGCATTTTTGCGGATGTTCATGTTCACACCCTTCAGAACGCGATGGCCGTTCTGATAGGTGAAATCGAGGTTCTTCACCTCAAGTTTCGCGAGCATGCCGGGACCCGACTGTGAAACGGCGTCCTTCCCCGACTGTGCGTTGACGCTCTGGAAATTGCTGTCGCTCATGTTCATGGTTTCATTCCTATCGTTCGGCGGCTGCGTCACTGGCGGCGCCCACTCAAGACACGGGCAAGGATGTTAAGGGCTAGGATGGCAACGGTGATGATCAGCGCGCCGGCCCAAGCCAGTTGTTTGAGATCCTCACCTGCATCGGCGGCGAGCGTGTTGATGGCAACCGGCAGCGTGGCGATTGGACCGGTCACGCCCGCATTCATAAATTTGCTGTAACCGGCGGTGAAGAGAAGCGGCGCGGTTTCGCCGCTGATACGGGCGACGGCCAGCAGGATGCCGGTGAGGATGCCGGTCCAGGCGGAACGGTAGATCACCATCATCATGGACTTCCAGCGCGGCGCGCCGAGCGCGGCGGTCGCCTCACGAAGCGCATTTGGCACCAGCAACAGCATATCCTGCGTCGTGCGGTTGACGACCGGAAGGGCGATCAGCGCCAGCGCGAGGATGCCGGCGATGGCGGAGTTGCCGTGCATGGGCACGACCACGAGGCCGTAGACGAACACGCCGATGATGATCGAGGGTGCGGACAGCAAGATGTCGTTGATGAACTTGGCGGCCTCGGCAAGCTTGGTGCCGTTGGCATATTCCACCAGATAGGTGCCGGCGAGAATGCCGATCGGCGCGGCGATCAGGATGGCGCAGCCCGTGACCAGCACGGTGCCATAGATCGCGTTGATCAGACCACCGCGCGAGCCCTGCGCCGGGATCGACATCGTGAAGACGTCGAGGCTGAGTGCCGATACGCCGCGATAAAGCAGGGTCACAAGGATCACGCTGAGAAAGAATATGCCGAGGATGGCCGCGAGGAAGCACAAGGCCATCATCACGCGGTTCTTCCCATAGCGCCTCGACACGAGATTCTGACGAATTGCATTTTCCATGGGTGTTTTCCTCAATGCGCGTCGCCGCGGCCGATCATCCATCTCGCCGCTGCTAGCACGCAGAAGGAAAGGACGAACAGGAGCAGGCCGAGCGCGATCAGGCTCGACAATTGTAGACCGTCGGCATCGCCGAAGTTGTTCGCGATCTGGGCGGAAATGGTGGTGGACGGCGAAATGATCGACGATTGCAGACGGCTCACCGAGCCTACAACGAAGGTGACGGCCATGGTTTCGCCGAGCGCGCGGCCGAGGCCGAGCATGATGCCGCCGACGAGGCCGCGACGTGTATAGGGGATCAGGATGTGGCGGGCCACCTCCCATGTGGTCATGCCCATGCCGTAAGCGGATTCACGCAACATCGGCGGCACGGTGCTGAACACGTCGCGGGCAATCGCGGTGATGAACGGCAGGATCATGACAGCCAGCACGAGGCTTGCCGTCAACAGGCCGACGCCCGGGGCCGGCGGCTGGAACAGCAGGCCGATCAACGGCACCTGGCCGATCGTCATCATAAGGAAGGGCAGGATATAGTTCTGCATCAGCGGCACGAGAATGAACAGACCGACGATACCGTAGATAATGGAGGGCACACCGGCCAAAAGCTCGATGGCCGTGCTGATCGGACGCCGCAGGCTGCCGGGGCAAAGTTCCGTGAGGAAGATGGCAATGCCGATGCCGAGGGGAACGGCGATCAGCATGGCGATGAACGAACTCACCAGCGTACCGACCACGGCAGGCACTGCACCGTAGATGTCAACGGGAGCGCTCCACTTTGTGCCAAAGAGGAACGACAAGCCGAAGGTCTGGAAGGTTGGCAAGGCATCGATGACAAGAACCACAAGGATTGCCAGCAGCAGAAGCACGACAAGAGTAGCCGAGCCAAGCGTCATAAAATAGAAAATCCGATCCTGCATCCGGAATTTTCTGGTGCTGGCGGTGGTATCTATAGCCTGGAAGGCAGCCGTCTGAGTCGCGTCAGCCATCGATTTCCCCTTGTCCGTGACGAAAGGCGGACAGGGCTATACCCTGTCCGCCGCAACTTCTCACCCAGCACAAATTACTTCGTGCCGAAGTCCTTCTGCCAGGACTTCTCGACAATCTCGACGACATTGTCCGGGACTGCCAGATAAGACAGGGCGGTCGCGTCCTTCTGACCGTTCTGATAGGACCACTTGAAGAACTTCAGGGCCTCTTCGTTCTTAGCGGCATCGGCCGGCTTCTTGTAGAGCATAACCCAGGTCGAAGCGGCAATCGGCCAGCTCTTTTCGCCCGGCTGATTGGTGATGATCAGGTTGAAGTTCTTGGCATGAGCCCAATCGGCGTTGGAAGCAGCAGCCTTGAATGTATCGAGGCTAGGCTCGACAACCTTGCCGGCAGCATTCTTCATCTTCGCGAAACCGATATGGTTGGCGACGACGTAAGAATATTCAACGTAAGAGATCGAACCAGCCGTCTGGTTGACAGTGGTGGAAACGCCTTCGGAACCCTTGGCGCCAAAGCCGACCGGCCATTCAACTGCCGTGTTCGAACCAACCTTTTCTTTCCACTCCGGCGAAACCTTCGACAGGAAATCGGTGAAGTTGAAGGTCGTGCCCGAGCTGTCGGCGCGATAAACGACGGAGATCGCGGTGGAAGGCAGCTTCACGTCGGGGTTCAGGGCCTTGATGGCTGCATCGTCCCACTTGGCGACCTTGCCGAGGAAGATGTCGGCCAGCGTCTTGCCGTCGAGAACGAGTTCGCCCGGCTTTACGCCTTCAACGTTATAGGAAACGACGATACCGCCGGAGATCATCGGGAACTGGGCAATGCCGTTCTTCTCGAGGTCAGCGTCGCTCATCGGCTTGTCCGAAGCGCCGAATACGATCGTCTTGTCGAGGAGCTGCTTGATGCCGGCGCCCGAACCGACCGACTGGTAGTTGACGACGTTGTTCGTCGCAGCCTTATAGCCTTCAGCCCACTTGGACATAACCGGCGCGATAAAGCTCGAGCCGGCGCCCGTGATGTCGGCAGCCGAGGCCGACACGGACATAGCCGCGATGAAGCCTGCAGTCAGGCAAAGCGAACGAAATTTCTGATTCAACATGATTGAACTCACTTCCTCAAGTGATGAATGGATGGCGAGCAGGATCTGAGCACGGAACGTCCCCATCGGTTCGTAACCCCCACCTCAATCTCCTGGCGACAGTGATGGCTCTAATCTCGCAGTGTTTCAGTTTGATGACAGTTTGGTGAAAGGCCAGTGACACAACTTGCGGCAATGAAAACGGCTATTTGCGCTGGCCGGCTAACAAATGCCTGCGCGCGTCCGAGCGGCGCTGGCCGTCCTGATTTGATTCGACCGGCTTTGCGGCGCCTTCAGAGACGGATCACATAATCCTTTCGGGTGGTTTCAATGACTTCCCACGTCCCCTTAAAGCCGGGTCTCAGAATCATCCGATCGCCGGCACGCAGGTGAAAAGCCTCGCCATTTTCGGCAGTTACCACCGAGTAGCCGGAAAGGATATGGAAATACTCCCACTCGTCATAGACGATTCGCCATTTTCCGGGCGTTGCCTCCCATATGCCCGCGTAGAGGCCGCCATCAGCTTCCTCGACATTCCACGTGCGGAACTTTGGTGCCCCGGAAACGATGCGATCGTCGGCGGGAGCGCCAACCTCCGGCTCGATGCCGTCGGGGTCCAATCGTAAATACGTTGTCATAATTCTTCCGTCCCGATCTGGAAACGCTTCCGTGTCATACCTTTGCCAGCGCCTGCTCAAGGTCGGCGATGATGTCCTTGACGTCCTCGATACCGATCGACAGGCGCACCACGTCGGGACCGGCGCCGGCTGCGATTTTCTGCTCGTCGGTGAGCTGCTTGTGCGTCGTCGAGGCGGGGTGGATGACCAGCGAACGCGTGTCGCCGATATTGGCGAGATGAGAAAAGAGCTCCAGGCCTTCCACCAGTCCCTTGCCCGCCTCATACCCGCCCTTCAACCCGAAAGTGAAGACGGAACCCGCCCCCTTGGGCGAATAGCGCTGTTGCAGCGGATGGTTCGGGTCGTCCTCAAGGCCGGCATAGTTCACCCAGGCCACCTTGTCCTGCCCTTTCAGCCAGCGGGCGACGGCGATCGCATTGTCGGAATGGCGCTGCATGCGCAGCGGCAACGTCTCGATGCCCGTAAGGATCAAGAAGGCGTTGAAGGGGGAGATGGCAGGGCCGAGATCGCGCAGGCCGAGGACGCGACAGGCGATGGCGAAAGCGAAATTGCCGAAGGTCGCGTGCAGCACGATGCCGTTATATTCCGGCCTCGGCGTCGACAGCATCGGATAATTGCCTGACGCGGACCAGTCGAAGGTGCCGCCATCGATGATCATGCCACCCATGGAATTGCCGTGGCCGCCCATGAATTTGGTCAGCGAATGGATGACGATGTCGGCGCCATGCTCCAACGGCCGGATGAGATAGGGGCTGGCCATGGTATTGTCGACGATCAGCGGCAGGCCGTGCCGGCGGGCAACGGCGGCGATCGCCTCGATGTCGACGAAGGTACCGCCGGGATTGGCGAGGCTTTCAATGAAGATGCCGCGGGTGCGGCTGTCGATCTGTGTCTCGAACGTGGCCGGATCGGCGGAGTCGGCCCAGCGCACATGCCAATCGAAATTCTGGAAGGAGTGGCCGAACTGATTGATCGAGCCACCGTAGAGCTGCCTGGCGGCGACGAAATTGTCGCCCGGCTGCATGATGGTGTGAAAGACGAGCATCTGAGCAGCATGACCAGAGGCGACGGCGAGGCCGGCCGTGCCGCCTTCGAGGGCTGCCACCCGTTCCTCGAGTACGGCCTGGGTCGGGTTCATGATACGCGTGTAGATATTGCCGAACTGCTGCAGCCCGAAGAGTGCGGCGGCGTGGTCCGCATCCTGAAAGACGAAGGAGGTCGTCTGATAGATCGGTGTCGCGCGGGCGCCCGTCGTCGGGTCCGGCTGCGCGCCCGCATGAATCGCCAGCGTGTCGAAACCTGGATTGTTGGTCGGCATGCCCTCTCCTTCCGCCCATACTATTATAACGGGAGGATCATAGCGTCTCAGGCCTTAAAGTTAACCGCGAACTTTGCCGAGCTTTTCCGCTCACGAAAAAACCTGCCATCTTTCGGCGATATCGCGCGACAAAATGGTCAGCTTTTCGCAGTAGTCAGGCGCAGGCTGTCGGGGTCAGGCGACCAGGCGCGGATATTCGATGGCCGGGCAGCGATCCATGACGACCTTGACGCCGGCCGCTTCCGCTCTCGCAGCGGCGGCGTCGTCTCTGACGCCGAGCTGGCCCCAAATGACCGGCGGCCTCGGCTCGATCATGATCGTCTCCTCGACCACCGAGCGCAGATATTCCGGTGCACGGAAGACATCAACCATGTCGACCGGCTCGGGAATATCGGCCAGATGACCAAAGACCCATTGTCCGAGGATCTCCTTGCCGGCCTGCCCGGGATTGACGGGAATGACGCGATAGCCTCGCGCCATCAGGTAGGCCATGACGCCGTTGCTAGGCCGCGCGGGATTGGGCGATGCGCCAACAAGCGCAATGGTCCGTACGGATAAAAGGATATCGGCGATATAAGAATCCTCGTAGCGGTCATGGTTCATCACGGAGCCTCCCTTTGGATCACACTTGCGTTTTGCCACAAATCCGGAAACCACGGCCGCGGCTTTCGCGTATATATAGGTATTATAACAATTTCAGGGAGAATTGCTCCGATGAAAAAAATCATCCTGCTGAGCCTGCTGATTGCCTCCGCCGCCAGCCCGGCCTTGGCGATCTCACGGTACAACTCCATGTCCTTCACCTGTGGCCAGGCTAAGGCGATCATAGACCGCGAACGGGCGGTAATCATGCGCTATCCGTCCACCAGGGTGCGCAACATGACGCTCTATGATCGTGTCGTTTCTGACAGCAATGCCTGCGATCCCGGCTACTATGCCTATCAGGACTATATTCCGACCAAGGACAGGCCCAACTGCCCCGTCTACACATGTCGGCCGTCGACCGATTTCGACGACGATGATTTGCTCATCCCGCATCGATAGCAGCAGGGCAAAGCAGGTTGCTAGCCTCTCTCGATCTCGATTTGCGCATGGGATTGTGGTTCAGCCTGCATCGCGTTGATCGCGATGCGGTGCAGTTTTGCCCCGCGGCCGCAATTTGGTTACTCCCCAAAACGTGCCGTTCCTTAATCATGATAGCACGATAACATCCTCATAGCGCTTTGGATGTTATCGGAATAACCCCAGACAATGCGTTCACCCGGCATGCAATTTTTGTTCTCTCTTCATTCCCCTGTAAATTAGAAACACCTCATGGTTGCGCGAATAAATAGAACAAATAGCGAACGCTCAACCGCACTTTTCTATGGATTTATTGAGGAAAGCAACAGCCAGAAGCATGTAAACCCACACATGTTGTTGCTTTTGGAGTATTGAGCGTCAATGGCATCCCGTATACCCACAAATCATCAAACTCTCGCCCGTTGCCGGGTAATTTCGAGGTCTCCGTGTCCGCTGACGTTATCGTTCTCGTCCTCTTCGGCGCCCTGCTGCACGCAACGTGGAATGCAATCATCAAGGCGGGAACGGAGAAGTCCCTGGATGCCGCAATGGTTGCAGCCGGCGGCGCGGTCACTGCCCTGCCCTTTCTGCCGTTTCTGCCGTTGCCGGCTTCGGCCGCCTGGCCCTTCATCGGCGCCTCGGCGATCCTGCAATTTGCTTATTTTCAGTTGGTAGCCGCGGCCTACCGCGCCGGCGACATCGGTCTCGTCTATCCGCTGATGCGCGGGGTGGCGCCACTGATCATCGTTGCGACCAGCGGCTTCATCCTTCGGGAGACGCTGTCCAGCGGCGCTCTGCTCGGTACGATGACGATCTGCGCCGGAATATTGACGCTTGCCTTCGAAGCCCGGAAGGGCGGCCGGCAGGCCATCGTCCTTGCTTTGTCGAACGCGGTGGTCATCGCCACCTATACCTATGTCGATGGTATCGGCGCACGCCTTTCCGGCAATTCCATATCCTATACGCTGTGGATGTCGCTCCTGCCGCCGGTGCTACTGTTTGCCTGGGCAATCTCGCAGCGCGGCTTTTCCGTTGTCGCCGCCCATGTCCGCTACAATTGGTGGCGCGGCCTGATCGGCGGCGGCGGTTCGCTGACGTCCTATGGCCTGGCATTGTGGGCGATGACCAAGGCGCCCGTCGCCATGGTGGCGGCGCTACGCGAGACATCGATCCTATTTGCACTGGTGATTTCGGTGGTCATCCTGAAGGAGCGATCGAGCATCTGGCGTTATGTCGCCGGTGCGATTATTGCAGGCGGCGTGTTGGTTCTAAGGCTGGCCTAAAGATGAGAAATATGGGGTATTGAAATACCGTATATTTAACATATTGATTCTGTTCACGAATTTTTCAGACAGCCAAATCCTGTCTTATTGACCTCAACAGCTATTCCCTTTATAAGCCGCGCCAGATCGCAGCCTTTCCGGGCTGCTTTCTTTTTGGCGCGCGTTTCGCTCGCCAAACCAAGCAACAAGAAACGCCCTGATGCCTTCGGGTCCAGGGTCCCAAAAGAGAGTATTCAACATGGCAACCTTCTCCCAGAAGCCTGCAGAGGTGGAGAAGAAGTGGGTTCTCATCGACGCCGAAGGGCTCGTCGTTGGCCGTCTCGCTTCTCTCATCGCAATGCGTCTGCGTGGCAAGCATAAGGCTACCTTCACGCCGCACGTCGACGACGGCGACAACGTCATCGTCATCAATGCCGACAAGGTCGTCTTCACCGGCAAGAAGTACGAAGACAAGGTTTACTACTGGCACACCGGTTACGCCGGCGGCATCAAGGAGCGCACCGCTCGCCAGATCATCGAAGGCCGCTTCCCGGAGCGCGTTCTCGAGAAGGCTGTCGAACGCATGGTTCCGCGCGGCCCGCTCGGCCGTCGCCAGATGAAGAACCTGCGCGTCTACGCCGGCTCCAACCATCCCCATGAAGCCCAGCAGCCGGTCGTTCTCGACGTGGCCAAGCTGAACAAGAAGAACGTAAGGAGCGCCTGATAATGGCTGATCTCTCTTCCCTGAAGGATCTCGGCACGGCATCGGAAGCTGCTGCTCCGGTTCACGTCCGCAAGGTTGACTCGCTTGGCCGTTCCTACGCGACCGGCAAGCGCAAGGACGCCGTCGCCCGCGTTTGGGTCAAGGCCGGCTCCGGCAAGATCATCGTCAACGGCAAGGACTACACGGCTTATTTCGCCCGTCCGGTTCTGCAGATGATCCTGCGTCAGCCGATCGTCGCAGCTGCCCGTGATGGCCAGTTCGACATCGTTGCAACCGTTGCCGGCGGCGGTCTTTCCGGCCAGGCCGGTGCCGTTCGCCACGGCCTGTCCAAGGCGCTCACCTACTTCGAACCGGGCCTGCGCTCGGTCCTGAAGAAGGGCGGCTTCCTGACCCGCGACAGCCGCGTCGTCGAACGCAAGAAGTACGGCCGTGCCAAGGCACGTCGTTCGTTCCAGTTCTCCAAGCGTTAATCGCTTATCCGAGATCGGATTTTGGAAAGGCCGGGTTCGCCCGGCCTTTTTGTTTATGTGATGTGCCGTCCCGGCTTAGGTCTTCCGGTCGTTCAGCCAGCCCGGCAATGTCAGGATGGGTTAGCGCTTTTTTGCTTCCTGATCGTATGATCGATTATAGAGGAGCGAGACAGGAAACCGTACGGGGGCGGAAATGAGATCTAAAGGGCTAGGCTTGGTCTCTTCGCTGGCGCTTGCAGTGCTCTGCGCAACCGCAGCTTTTTCAGCGGATACCGTAACGACGATCGAGGCGACGCCGGTACCCATGGAAAGCATGCGGGATTTCCTGCAAGCCAATCCGGACTGTCAGCAATTTACCGATCAATGTTCGATCTGTACCGTTGCCAACGGAAAGGCCGAATGCTCCACGCCGCAAATCGCATGCGTGAAAAAGGCGTATCAATGCACTGCACGCGCAAAGCAGTAGCTCGGAAAGCCGCCTGCTTGCAATTAGCGCCGATGTCTCCTAACTCGAGTCAGCCGAAGGCACATCACGACCGCCGGGCCTAGTTTCCACGCAAGGAGAATCCCATGCCGAGCACGTCGATCGATCACGCCTTTTCAGCCACCAGCCTGACGTCGGCGGCCAGCGATCCGACTTTTGCGGGCGCGCTCTCCTTCATGCGCCGGCGTTTCACCAAATCGCTAGAGGGCGTCGACGCCGTCGTCTGGGGCATTCCCTTCGATGCGGCCACATCCAATCGCCCTGGAACACGTTTCGGGCCGCAGGCGATCCGTCGCGCGTCGGCAATCTTCGACAATGATCCGCAATATCCTTTCCATCGCGACCTCTTCGCCGAAATGGCCGTCATCGATTACGGCGATTGCCTGCTCGACTACGGCAACCACCAGGAGACGCCGGCGGAGATCGAGCGGCAAGCGAACGCTATCCTCGATAGCGGCGCATTTTTGCTGACGCTCGGCGGCGACCATTTCGTCACCTGGCCGTTGCTGAAGGCGCATGCGGCCAAACATGGCCCCTTGGCGCTGGTGCAATTCGACGCGCATCAGGACACGTGGTTTGACGACGGCAAACGCATCGACCACGGCTCCTTCGTCGCACGCGCTGCCCGTGACGGCTTGATCGATGCCGACCGGTCCATCCAGATCGGCATCCGCACGCATGCGCCGGAGGATTATGGCATTCGGGTTCTCTACGGCCATGAAGCCGAGGATATGAGCGCGGCCGATATCGCGTCGGCGATCATCTCCCATACCAAAGGCGCGCCCGTCTACTTGACCTTCGATATAGACTGCCTCGATCCGGCCTATGCGCCCGGCACGGGCACACCGGTCGCTGGCGGTCCGTCGAGTGCGAAAATCCTCTCGGTACTGCAGCGCCTGCGTCAGCTCGACATCAGGGGCGCCGATGTCGTCGAAGTCTCCCCTGCCTATGACCATGCCGACATCACTGCCATTGCCGGAGCAACGGTGGCGATGTATATGCTCGGTCTCCACGCCGAAAGGCGTGCGATCAGCCGCTGACCGCGACTGTTATCATTCTGAATCAACTCCATGGCAAACTGAGTCCGGAAACACTCTGAACCTATTGAAAGAGCAGGATTAAAATGGCACCGAAAATCTTCATCGATGGCGAACACGGAACCACGGGCTTGCAGATCCGCACGCGCATGGCCGACCGCCGCGATGTCGAGCTTCTGTCCATTCCGGAAGCCGAGCGGCGCAATGCCGCGATGCGCGAAGACATGCTGAACAGCGCCGATATCGCCATCCTCTGCCTGCCCGACGATGCGTCGAAGGAAGCGGTGAAGATGGTTTCGGCCAACAACAATGTCCGCGTCATCGACACCTCCACCGCCCATCGTGTCAATCCCGGCTGGGCCTACGGCTTTGCCGAAATGGACAAGGATCAGGGCGACAAGATCAAGGCCGCCCGTTTCGTCGCCAACCCCGGCTGCTATCCGACCGGCGCCATCGGCCTCATCCGGCCGCTGCGTGCTGCCGGCATCCTGCCCGACGGCTATCCCGTCACCATCAATGCCGTTTCCGGCTATACCGGCGGCGGCAAGCAGATGATCGCGCAGATGGAAAATGCCGATCATCCCGATGCGATCACCGCACCGCACTTCCTCTATGGCCTGCCGCTGACCCACAAGCATGTGCCGGAGATGACGACGCATGGCCTGCTTGACCGCGCGCCGATCTTCTCGCCGTCGGTCGGCAAGTTCCCGCAGGGCATGATCGTGCAGGTGCCGTTGCATCTCGACGATCTCGCTGAAGGCGCGACGCTGGAAAGCATCTATGCTGCGCTGGCCGCCCATTATGCCGGTCAGGATATCGTGCAGGTCATCTCGCTGGCGGAGAGCCGCGCGTTGCCGCGCGTCAACGCCATCGAACTGGCCGGCCAGGATACGATGAAGCTGTTCGTATTCGGCACGCCAGGCACCACACAGGTCAACCTCGTCGCCCTGCTCGACAACCTCGGCAAGGGTGCTTCGGGAGCTGCGGTCCAGAACATGGACCTGATGCTGAGCGCCTGAACTTCCCACCCTAATCAACATCCAAAATTAAGAGAGCCCCAGCCAATCACCTCATGCAGGTCGATCGGCTGGGCTCGATCTATTCCAGACTGAAGTCACCTTCGGTGCGCCTGCCATTTGGAATCATCCCGGGTCACTGACGGCAACGATTTGCAATGCGCAGCGATGTCGATCCGGCCGATCGTTGGCTTTCTGATATATTTGAAAGAACTTTATTAGCCTCTCGCCACAAATCAGCCCCGATCACCTGTTCGGGCTTTCGCCGCCGCAATAGTCGCGGTCATGGCAACAGACAATTCCAAGATCGGGTCGGCGTAAAGGAATTGGTTACCATAATTCGGCATGCTTTCCGACAGTCGGCAATGTCACGACCGGACGCAGGTTTTGTGTCCCGGCGTAGGCACTTTTGTGAGCCGGCATGGTGCGTATGTAGTTTGGATAACGAGTATCATGGCGTTTGCGACCGAGACGTTCGGTAACTTCAATTCCCGTTCCGGGTATGCTCTGCGCCGGAAAAAATCCCGAGGGATCAGTCCGGGTACGGCCATCACCGGCGTCGCGGTGGTGGTGTTCGCATGGGTGGCCGCCACACTGATGACCACGCAATCGATGGTTCTGTCTCTACCCGGTGCCGATGTTTCATCAGAGACTTCGCTGACGCCGAGAGCATCCGCCTTCATCGTGCCACAGGGGAACATCCCACATGCGGCGCGCCTTGCCAGTCAGACCGTGCCCATGGGCGGAAGAATACGGGTAGGAGGTATGTCCGCCGACGAGAAGCGAGAAGCCATCGCACACTCCAAAGCGATCCTGGCGCGCGCACTGATCAAGCAGCAATTGGCGAGCGCGCTATCGCAGCAGGCCTCAGATCTCGCACGGGCTCAAACCGCGTCGGCCGTTGCCAAGAACGACGCACCGACCTCGCCAGAAACGGTCGCGCATCTGCGCGATGCCGAGGTTGCGCTGGGCAAACCCGCAATCCAGGCCGTAGGGCCAAATACGGCTGCTCTGGGTCATCCGGGCAAGGACGGTCTGCCGGTCGCAGCGCCCGCAAGCGATGCACCGCCCACCGAGATGGCGTCGGCCGCCGGAACGATCGACCGCGCGGTTGCGGAGAGCCTCGCGACGACGGCTTCCAGCGATCTTGCATCGCAGCCTTTCAACATCATCCCGATGCCACGTCCGGACCTGATGCCCGCCACAGATGGCGCATCATCGGACGCCGGAACCATCGATCTTGCGGAAGCGGAAGACATGTCGGCTGTCGAGGACTTACCTTCCGTCGTGCCGCTGCCGCGCCCGGCCCATGTTGTTGCAAGGGCCACCGCTTCGGACGCTGCCGACGAAGCTGACACGTCGCCGACGCAAGAGTTGGCCTATGCCAAGCCGGAAGAAGAGGTGAAGCGGTCGCGGCCGTTCCTCAACCCGTTCGCCGCCCTTACCCCGCGGGGCGGCACCGCCATCTACGATATTTCGGCCGGAACCGTCTACCTGCCGAGCGGCGAACGCCTCGAAGCGCATTCCGGCCTCGGCCACATGCGCGACAATCCTCGCTATGTCGACCGCAAAAACACCGGCCCGACGCCGCCTGAAACGTATAACCTGACCTATAGGGAAAGCCTGTTCCATGGCGTGCAGGCGCTGCGCCTGACGCCCGCAAACGGCGCCCGCGTCTATGGCCGCGTCGGCTTGCTGGCTCACACGTACATGCTCAGAAGCGGCCGTGGCGAATCAAATGGCTGCGTGGTCTTCAAGGATTACAGCCGCTTCCTGGCTGCCTTTAAGCGCGGTGAAATCAAGCGTATACAAGTGGTGGCGCGTCTGTCGTCGGCGTCCAGCAATATTGCGTCGCGCTGAGTTTGCGAAATGGGAGCGAGGCGATTATCCGCCTCAGTTCCTCACAGCGATGACTGTCTGATGCGGATATTCGCCATAGAAACCGCGCCAATTGGCGATGGCAAAGCCGAAGACGATGAGGGCGCCGGCCTGATGAGCCAAAGCCAGGTGTAGCGGCACCTGCAGGAGCAGCGTCGAAATGCCGAGGATCGCCTGGATCAACACTAGAACGAACAGCACGACCGAACGGCGGGCATGCGTCGTCTGCGCCGCAGCACGCAGCGAGATGATCATGTTGATGGCAACCACGGTGAAAAGCGCATAGGCGCCGAGACGGTGGACATATTGCACCATCTTCGGGTTTTCGAAGAAATTGATCCAGCCCGGAGATTGCGCGAACAGCCCGCCCGGCACCACAGCGCCATCCATCAGCGGCCAGGTATTATAGGAGAGACCGGCGTCGAGGCCGGCAACCAGCGCGCCGAGATAGATCTGGAATAGCGCCATGAAGGTGATGAGGCCGGCAAGCTTTGCCGAATAACGCGTCGGCGCCGGGTCGTTGGAATGCGGCGACAGCGCGCGCATGAACCACATGCAGGCGGCAAAGATCAGGCAAGCGGTAACGAGATGAGTGGCGAGGCGATACTGGCTGACGTCGGTGCGCGCTTCGAGGCCGGACGAGACCATCCACCAGCCAATCGCCCCCTGCAGGCCGCCGAGCACGAAAATACCACCGAGCGGCAGCCATAGCTTGCGCTCAACGCGGCCGGTCAGAACGAAGAACAGCAACGGCAGGCCGAAGATGACACCCATGGCGCGGGCGAGCAGCCGATGGGCCCATTCCCACCAGAAGATGCCTTTGAACTCATCGACCGTCATATCCTTGTTCAACTGCTCGAACTGCGGGATGCGTTTATAGAGGTCGAATTCCTCCTGCCATTCCTGCGCATTGAGCGGCGGGATGACACCATGGATCGGCTGCCATTCGGTGATCGACAGGCCAGAATTGGTCAGACGCGTCGCTCCGCCGACGAGCACCAGGGCAAAGAGCGCCAGAAGCACACAGGCAAGCCAGATGCGGATAGCGCGGCGATTGCGGTCCTGCCGGGCCACTTCGTTCAAAACGGCCTGTTCCGACGTGAAATTAGCGACAACCATGGGATCTCCCTTCAATCCGGCTGTTGATTTGCCTGATAGGGGCGTGCAAAACAAGTCCCGAGACTTTGCGGCATGCCGTCGCGGCACGCCGTCGAGAGAGGAGAGACCAACCTTGCCCCTTCGCCTGCGCAAATTCATCGGCATGATCCTGCTCGTTCTGCTGGTCGTCATCTATGCGATCGTGGCGATGATCGTGGCGGTGCGCACGCTTGGCGACCAACCCGGCTGGGTGCATTTCCTCTATTTCCTCTTCAGCGGCATCATCTGGGTGCTGCCGGCGATGGGCATCATCAAATGGATGGCCGGGCCTCGTCCGCAATAGGCGCCGCCTTATTCAAGCGATTTCGGATTTACTTAGGGATAACCGTGATCAACGGGAAACTTGTCTGATCATCTCGCCTTAAACCAAAAATAAGTCGCCTGCGCTGAAGACTGCGTGCAAATGCCGTCCGATTGGAGACGCCCAAATGCAGGCGCAGAAGGTGCAAACGCAGAAGCTCGATATTGCAGCCATGCCTGTTGCGGCTGCGGCAGGCGACGGCATGCGCCTCGACATCTTCGACAGCATGGCACCGCTGGAGGCCGAATGGCGGGCGCTGGAACAAGACGATCTTGCCTCGCTACATCAGAGCTACGATTGGTGCGCCGCCTGGGTCGAGACCTTTCGATATCCGCTGGCAATCATCCGCGGCTCTTTCAACGGCCGCACCGCCTTTATCCTGCCGCTCGAAATTATCCGCAGCCAGGGCATCCGCCGTGCCGAATTCATCGGCGCGCGTCACAGCAACATCAATACCGGCCTGTTCTCCGGCGAATTTCTGGAAACAGCGGAGAATGGCCTGTCGGCAGTGCAGCAGGCAGAGATTGTGCAGGCATTGCGGGGCAAGGCCGACCTGATGGTTCTGCGTAATGTGCCGCTGGAATGGCGAGGTCGCAAAAGCCCCCTCGCCTCGATGCCCGCTGTCGAGAATCAGAATCATGCCTTTCAAATGCCGTTCCTCGGCACCTTCGAAGCGTCGCTGAAGCAGGTGAATGCCAAACGGCGGCGCAAGAAATTCAAACATCAGACCCGCATTCTCAATGAAAAAGGCGGCTACGAATATGTGATCGCGGCTCCTGATGAGCGGGATGCCCTGCTCGATCTGTTCTTTCGACAGAAAGCGGTGCGCTTCGAAGCGGCGGGCCTGCCGGATGTGTTTCAGGATCTGCCGACCCAAACAGTGCTGCACAGGCTGCTGGCGCTTGGCAGCGAGGAGCGATCCTATGCTGCGCTGGAGATGCATGCGCTGCGGCTGAAGGGCGAGCATGAGGGGCATATCCCTGCGGTCGCCGCTCTGTCACGCAAGGGCGATCATGTCATCTGCCAGTTTGCCTCGATCGACGAGACGCTGGTTGCCGAGGCGAGCCCTGGCGAACTGCTGTTCTGGCTGATGATCGAGCGGTTTCACCGCGAAGGTGTCAGCCTCTTCGATTTTGGCATCGGCGACCAGATCTACAAGCGCTCCTGGTGCCCGACGGAAACGACACAGCACGACCTGATCCTGCCGGTTTCGGGGATCGGCCATGCGGCGGCTTTCGCGCAACGGGGAGTGACGCGCGCCAAGGCGGCCATCAAGGCCAATCCGCAGCTCTATGGATTCATCCAGCGGCTGCGAGCGCGGCAAGGCGGCAGAGACGCCCCTGCGGCGGAGGCTGAGAAGGACTGATCAGGCCGCGTGCTGGCGCGCGTCAGGGCCATGTTCCTGACGCCAGCCGGACATCAGGATGATGTGCTCATAGCCGGCCTTCTGGAATTCCGTCATTGCCGTCATGAATTGGTTCTCGTCCGGCTCCGGCATGGAGAGGATGATTTCGGTATCCTTGCTGCGCGTCAGCCGGGCGACGCCCGAGACGTCCGCGGCGCCACACTCGACCAAGACGATATCATAGGCCGAGCCGAGTGCATCGAGGATGAGGGACAGGCGGTCGGCGCCGCGCATGGCCCGCCCGAGATCGCTGGTGCCCTGCGGCACGAGATGGGCATCGGAAAGACGGTCGGGATGAATGGTATCGGCAAAGGCGGCCTCGCCGCAAAGCAGATCGGTTACTCCGGAAAGGCCGGCAGTTTCGGCCATCAGACGCGACGGGCAGCCCGTTCCGGTCATATCGACCAGCACGATGCGGCGTCCGGCATCCGATATGGTGCGGGCCAGCATCACGGTCGCCGTGGATCCGTTGTCGCCAGTCGGTGATATGGCGATGGCGAGGCGGGAGTCGCGTTCGATCAGATAATCGGCAACCGACTGGATGGAAAAATCCTCTTCATCCTCCACCTCGTCGATGGTCTCCTGTGGCCGATGACCAAGATCGACCGCTGCTTCCATCTCCCGCGCCAGTGCCTCGTCGGCAACGACGGAGAGCATGCTGGCGGGCACGTCTCCTCGACGGGATGCGGGAACGACTTTGGCGGGGACGCCGTCGATTACGGTTTCCGCAAGAGCGGCAGGTTCCTTCCGGGCCACGACTTCGGGCTCGACCGGGCCAACCGGACGCAACGCACGGCCGCTGAAGAGTTCGGCCAGCATGATGACGATTGAGGTCAGAATGAAGGTTGCAAGCGTCGCGACGACGACGATCGGACCGATCTTCGGGAAATAGGGATCGACCGGTTCGACGGCCTGGGAGACCACGCGGGCATCCGCCGGGCTCGAATTCTTGTCGACGCGGGAAGCGGCTTCGCGGTAGCGGGCGAGATAGGTTTCCAGCAATTGCCGCTCAGCGGTCGCTTCGCGTTCCAGTGCGTTGAGGCCGACTTCATCTTCCCCTGCCCTGGCGCTATCAGCCTTCAACGTGTTCGACTGGCCGACGAGCTGCTGCTCGCGCAGTTGCGCCACCTTGGCTTCATTCTCGATGCTGGCAAGGATCTTCTTAGTTTCACGGTCGATCTGCTGGCGGATGTCGGCGAGCTGAGCGCGCAGGCTCCTCAGCCGCGGGTGGCCATCCATCAGCGTCGTGGAGAGATCAGAAATCTGCGATTCCAGATTGGACTCTGTCGCCTTCAGCCGCTGGATCGTCTGCGAGCCCGAAACATCGGCGAGCGTATCGGTGGAACGGCCGGTGGCCAGTGCGCTGCGAACGGCCTGGGCCCGTGCCTCGGCATTGGCCCTCTCGCCGCGCACCTGCGCCAGTTGGCCGGAAATGTCGGCAAGCTGCTGCGTCGCGAAGGTATTGTTATCGCTGGTTTGCAAGAGACCGTTGGCGGAGCGATAGTCGGCGACCTTCTTCTCGGCTTCGTTGACCTTGTTGCGCAGATTGGCGATCTCGGGCTCCAGCCAGCGGGTCGCCTCGGTATTGGAATCAAGCTTGGCACCGCTTTGCATCGACAGGTAGACCTGCGCCATAGCGTTCGGAACGCTGGCCGCCAAATCCGGAGCGCGGGAGGTGAAGCTGATACCAATGACGCGCGAGCTGTTGATCTGATAGACCTGAAGCTTACTGGTGAAGGCGTCGAGCATCCGCTCTTCCGGCGCCTTGTCGAGCGGGCTCTTTTTCAGGTGCAACATGACAAGAATGTCGGAAAACGCCGAGCTCTTGGTGGCGGCATCGAACTCCGGGCGCTCGTAGAGCTTCAGGTTGGTAATCACCTGCTTGATGAGATCGGCCGATTGCAAGATCTGCACCTGGCTGGCGATGTTGAGTTCATCGAGCAGCGGACCGGAGCTGGCATCATTGTTCTGCGTCGTGGTCGCAAAGGCCGGCGCACGCTGTTCGATCAGAATGCGCGTTTCGCTGCGATATTCCGGCGAGACGATCTTGGCAACGGCAAATGCCAGACAAGCGCCGACCAGAGTGATGGCGATGACGCGTACCCGGCGCTGCCAAACGGCGCGAAAAAGCTGCGCTAGGTCAATATCGACATCCTGCTGGCTGCTGTTGACGCCGGGCATACACAAGAACTCCGTAATATAAAGCCGATTGAAGTGTAAACGACTATGGTAACCCAAGCGTTAATTGTATTTTTCATGTATTATTTTCGAGTTACCTAATAAAGAATGTAGAATTTTTCTTGCCCTTTACCGACCGTTAACCCTAACGGATCGATAACGGCGCTAGTGATTTTCCTCTCCTGAGAGCGCGAAATGCCCTTCGCAACGCCAAAGATTGTCCTGGCACTCGGCATGGCTGCCGTGAGCGCTGCGCTCAGTGGCTGCAATACCTATCAGCCGGCGCCGAAAGCCTTCAGTGAAGCAACGATTCAGCCTTATACGCTTGACAGCGGCGACCGCCTGCGCGTCACCGTGTTCGACCAGGAAGGCTTGACGAATACCTATACAGTCGATCAGGCCGGTTATATCGCCTTCCCGCTGATCGGCCAGGTCCCTGCCCGCGGCCGTACGCTGCAGCAGCTTTCCGGCCAGATCGCGCAGAAACTTCGCCAGGGCTATATCCGCGATCCCGATGTCACCATCGACATCGATCGCTATCGCTCCGTCTATATCATGGGTGAAGTCGGCCAGCCCGGTCAGTATTCCTACGTGCCCGGCATGACGATACAGAATGCCATCGCTGTTGCCGGCGGCTTTACCAGCCGCGCGAACCAGTCAAATGCCGACGTTACCCGCAAGATCAATGGTCATGTCATGACCGGACGGGTCGGCATCTCCGATCCGGTGCTGGCAGGCGACACGATCTACGTCCGCGAACGGCTATTCTGACCGCCCCGATCATGGCTAGACCGCTCCGCATCCTTCATTGCTTCAGATCTCCGGTCGGCGGGATATTCCGCCATGTCCGCGATCTGGCGGAGGAACAGAGCAAGGCGGGACATGCGGTCGGCATTCTCTGCGACAGCCTTACCGGCGGGGCGCATGAGGACCGGCTGTTCGACGATGTCAGACCTTTCCTGTCGCTCGGCGTGACGCGCCTGCCGATCCGGCGCCAGATTAGCCTGTCGGACGCCACGACGCTCTGGGACAGCTACAACAAAGTCAAAAGTTTGCGGCCGGATGTGCTGCATGGGCATGGCGCCAAGGGCGGCCTGCTTGCGCGCATCATCGGCTCAGCCTTGCGGGTGAACAGGTATCGCGTTGCCCGCCTTTATACTGCGCATGGAGGCAGCTTGCATTTCTCGCGCGCCTCGCCCCAAGGCATGCTGGTGCACAGCTTGGAGCGGATGCTGGAGTTTCTGACCGACGGACTGATCTTCATCTGCGAATTCGAGCGCCGAAGTTACGAAAGCAAGATCGGCAAGCCGCGGACGCGCACCGCAATGATCTACAACGGCATCAGTGGGCGCGATTTCCGGAACATACCCACACGATCTGACTCTGTGCATTTCGTCTATATCGGCATGCTGCGGGACCTGAAGGGTCCCGATCTGTTTGTGGAAGCCTTCGCCAAGACCGAACGGCGGATCGGCCGGCCTTTGTCCGCATTGATGATCGGCGACGGACCGGACAAGGACAAATACCGTACTATGATGATACAGCGTGGCCTTGGTCACCGCATCGGCATGCTGCCCGCCATGCGCGTGCATGAGGCCTTCGCCATGTCGCAGAATGTCGTCGTTCCCTCACGCGCCGAAGCCATGCCCTATATCGTGCTGGAGGCTCTCGCTGCCGAGAAGACGGTGATCGCCTCGCGCGTCGGCGGCATTGCCGAAGCGCTTGGCGAGCAAAGCCCTGCGCTTGCCGAAGCAGGCGATGCCGACGATCTCTCCCGTGTCATGGCGGCGGCAATCAGCGAGCCGCAATGGCGTCAGCACACCATGCCGAAAATCGAGACGATCCGGTCGGCATTTTCGGCGTCCGTCATGGCGAAGGAAACTATAGACCTATATTATGATATACTTGAATTGGGCGGCAAACATTAGAATACAATCAAGTGTTGTAAACGTTTATTAGCTCATATCTGTTAGGCCATCTCCGGTAACGACCGGATGAATTGCCATGAACCATATTGAAGAGTCCTCGCAATTTAACTTGGACAATATTCGCAAGCAGGTCTCGGAAATTCGCACTCGCGGCACTGAGGAACAGAGCGGCGATCATCAGGCCGGCGACATCAACGCCTATGCCCGCCAGATCGCCGAACAATTTCGCGAGAGCAATCAGACGCCGGCCATCATCATCGGGCAATACCGGCTTTTCGAATTCCTGTCGTTGCTTGCCGTGGGGCTGGCGGTTCTCTTCTTCCAGACCACGCCCGGCGCCCATCCCTTCCTGTCGCAGGCGGCGGTGACGATCGCGCTTTGCGGTCTCGCCATCGTCTTCCTGCAGGTGGCCGACGCCTATCAGATCCCGATACTGCGCGCGCCGCATCGTTTCCCGCAGCGTATCCTGGTGTCATGGGTGGCCGCGTTTGCTGTGATGGTTCTTGCCCTCCTGCCCTTCGACGTCAACCATATCTATTCGATCCGCGCTCTCGGGATCTGGCTTGCCGCCGGCACAATCTTCCTCGTCGCCGCACGTGCCGTGTTCGCCTATGGCATCCGCAACTGGGCCCGCAACGGTCTCATGGAGCGGCGCGCCGTCATCGTTGGCGGCGGTGAACCGGCCAAGGAGTTGATCCGCGCGCTGGAGCATCAGTCTGACAACGATATCCGCATCTGCGGCATCTTCGATGATCGCGGCGAGAAACGTTCGCCGGTGATGGTCGCCGGTTACCCGAAACTCGGCACTGTCGCCGAGCTGGTGGAATTCGCCCGGCTAACGCGCATCGACATGCTGATCATCGCGCTGCCGATCAGCGCCGAGGATCGCATTCTGCAGCTTCTCAGGAAGCTTTGGGTGCTGCCCGTCGACATTCGCCTGGCAGCGCATGCCAATAAGTTGCGCTTCCGCCCGCGCTCTTATTCCCATGTCGGCGCGGTGCCGATGCTCGATATCTTCAACAAGCCGATCCGTGATTGGGACGGCGTCGCCAAGCGCATTTTCGATGTCTTCTTCAGCCTGCTCGCGCTCTGCCTGCTCTGGCCGATCATGCTCGGAGCCGCAATTGCCGTGAAGGCGACATCGAAGGGACCGGTCTTCTTCATGCAGAAGCGCCACGGCTTCAACAACGAGATCATCAACGTCTTCAAGTTCCGCTCGATGTACACCAACATGAGCGACCCGACGGCCCGCATTGCCGTGACGAAGAACGATCCCCGGGTGACACCGGTCGGACGTTTCATCCGCAAGACCTCGATCGACGAATTGCCGCAGCTCTTCAACGTGCTGCTCGGCAATCTGTCGCTCGTCGGCCCGCGCCCGCATGCCGTATTGGCGGCGAGCCACAATCGCATTTATGCCGATGTGGTCGAAGGCTATTTCGCCCGCCATCGCGTCAAGCCCGGCGTCACGGGCTGGGCACAGATCAACGGCTGGCGCGGCGAGATCGACAGCGATGACAAGATCAAGTTCCGCACGGCTTACGATCTCTACTATATCGAGAACTGGTCGCTGTATTTCGATCTGAAAATCCTGTGGCTGACTCCCTTCCGCCTCCTCAACACGGAAAACGCCTATTGACCGCGATCGATCTCCCCTATCGGCGCGTCGACCGACCTCAGCTCGCAGCATTGCGGCTGGTCGGCACGGCTTGCGTTGCTTTCGGGGTCTTTCTATCGGGCTTCGTCATCGCCGAACCGGCGCCCTATGAGCTATGGGTCGCCTTTCTCATCGGCACCTGGTTCATCCTTGGGCTGAAGATCTCACGCAATGTCGCGCCGCTTCTGGCGCTGTTCCTGACGTTCAACGTCGGCGGCATGCTGTCGCTGACGCAGATGCGCGACCTCGGGGCAAACTCCCATCTCGACGGACCGATCTATGTGGCCGTTTCCACCTTCCTGGCGCTGAGCTCGGTCTTCTATGCCGCGATTATCGAAGACAGCGAAAAGCGGTTGAAGCTAATCTTCAACACCTGGGTAGTCGCCGCGCTGATTACGGCAAGCCTCGGCATTCTCGGCTATTTCCACGCCTTTCCAGGCGCTGAAATCTTCACCCGCTATGACCGCGCCATGGGCGTATTCCAGGACCCCAATGTCTTCGGTCCCTACCTGGTGACACCGAGCATCTATCTCATGCACGGCATCCTGATCGGCGACCTGAAGAAGGCGCCGATCAAGGCGCTCTGCCTGTTCGTGCTGGCCTTCGGCATCTTTCTCTCCTTCTCTCGCGCCGCATGGGGCTTGTTCTCCTTCGCGTCGGCGATGCTGATCTTTTGCATGCTGCTGCAGCACCGCAGCAATGCCTTCCGGCTGCGCATTCTGGTGATGTCTTTGGCGGCAATCATTTTCATGGTCCTGCTCCTGGTCGTCGCGCTGCAGTTCCATCAGGTGAGCGACCTGTTCTCGACGCGCACCCAGCTCGTGCAGGATTATGATGGCGGTCATCTCGGTCGTTTCGAGCGCCATCGCATCGGATTCATGCTGTCGATGGAAAGGCCGCTCGGCATCGGCCCGCTCGTCTTTTCCACCCTGTTTCGCGAGGACGAGCACAATATCTGGCTGAAGACGCTGACCACCTATGGCTGGCTCGGCTTCTTCTGCTGGGTCAGCATGATCTGCTGGACCATCTATATCGGCTTCCGCAACTTTTTGAAGGACCGGCCCTGGCAGCCCTACTTGACGATCGCCTGGATCGTCATTCTCGGCCATGTCGGCATCGGCAATGTCATCGACACCGATCATTGGCGCCATCTCTACATGCTGATCGGCATCGTCTGGGGCTGCGGGGCACTCGAGCAACAGTATCAGCGTAGCTTGGCCCGAAGGGAAGCAGCATCGTGAACATGAATGTCGGCATCAAACGCCTGTCGCTGCTGCAAGTTCTCGAACCAAGCGGCGGCGGTTCCGGGCGGCACTTCCTCGATCTCTGCCGCGCCATGCAGCGCCGCGGCCATTCGGTGACGGCGATCTATTCGCCTTTGCGCGCCGAAGCAGCTTTCGTCGCCGAATTGGAGGGGATGGGCCTCGACAGCGTCATCTCTCTTGCCATGCGGCGCGCGCCGGGACCTTGGGATATCACCGCTTGGTGGCAAATTCGGAAAATCGTCGCACAGCACGGGCCGTTTCATCTCATTCATGGCCACAGCTCTAAAGCTGGAGCGCTGACGCGGCTGAGATTGCCAGGCCCGCATATTCCGGTGATCTATACGCCGCACGCCTTCCGCACCATGGACCCGACACTCGGAAGCCGAGGCCGGATGATCTATGGCGGCATCGAGAGGCTGCTCGGCAACTGGCTGTCCGACCGCCTGATCTGCGTGTCCCGCGATGAATATAATCATGCGCTGTCGATCGGTATTCCGGAGGGGCGACTGCGGATCGTCGTCAACGGCGTCAGCGCCCCACCATCCGGTCAGCGCGCCGCCATCCGTGCGCATTATGGAATACCGCAGGACGCCCTGCTCTTCGGTTTCGTCGGCCGGCTGACCCCACAGAAAGCGCCGGAGCGATTGGTCGAGGCCTTTGCCCGCGTCGCCAAAGACTTACCACAGGCGCGCCTATTGATGATCGGCATCGGCGAACTGGCCGAGACCGTCGGCAGCATGATCAAGGCTGCCGGCCTCGAAGATCGCGCCCATCTCGATAGCTCTATTCCCGGCGCCACCGCCGTCGACGCCTTCGATGTCGTCGTCATGCCGAGCCGCTACGAGGCCATGTCCTATGTCATGCTGGAAGCTGCCGCCGGCGGTAAGCCCCTGCTGCTGACCGATGTCGGCGGCGCACGCACGGTGATCGAGCCCGGCAAGAATGGCTATATCGTCGCCAACAGCGACGACCCCGCAGAACTGGCCGCGGCGATGATGCGCTTTGCCGATCCGAAATTGCTGCGCAGCTTCACAGCCGAGGCCCGGCGGCGCAAGGACGGCTATACGCTCGCCGGCATGGCGGATGCGACGGAAGAAATCTACTTCGAATTGCTCGGCCATCGCGTCCCTAACTTCCTGAGAACGCCGGAAAAAGTGGCGCTGCGCAGCGCGTCCTGAAGCAAGCGACGGGAATGCAACCACATCTCAAGTTTGCGCATGATCCGATCCGAAAATCGGTTCCGATTTTCAGATTTATGCGCTAAATTTCAGTCATGATCACATCAGCGCAACTACGCGGCGCACGCGCCATGCTCGGACTGACAATAGAAACGCTTGCCGTCGAGAGCAAATTGTCCGTAACGACGATTGAAACGCTGGAAGAGGACGTCAGTTCGGGGGATGCCAAGGCGTTGGTCGCCTTGCGTACCGCCCTCGAAGCCCGCGGCATATCGTTCATCGCCAGCGGGAGCGACGAAGCCGGCGGTGCCGGCATCCGCTTCAAGCATTGGGCGGAAGATGGCGGCATCCGGCCGGAAAACCTGAACGCCACCAACGACGATTGAGGCTTACGCCAGGCCCCAGTTCCGAACCAGTTGCTCTGGCGCGGAGAGAGCAGCGCGCAAGATGAAGCGTTCGGTATCGTTGGCCGGCTCCCTGCCCTCGGCGATGGGACCAATCGGCAAGCCATGGCCGAAATCATTCAAAGTCACCAGTTCCAGCACGATATCGCCATAGTCGTTACGCCATTCGCGTCGCTCGCCGCCTTCGAACAGGCGCAACCGGCCCTTGGTCTGCGGCCGCCCATGCACGGCCAGCCACTGCGCCACCGACGCTTCGGCATTGCCGAACGAAACGACGCCGTCATCGGTCCCATGCCAGATGGAGACCGCCGGAAAACGGGTGGCATCCGGCGAGGCTTCGCGGACGAGTTCGGCCCATTTTTCGGCCGGGCGCGCGGCGGCTCTCTTCATCACATCCAGCGCAGACATGGCATCGCGGGCGGCACCGAAAGGTAAGCCGCCGATGACGGCGCCGGCAGCAAACAGCTCCGGATAGGTGGCGAGCAGCGCCGACGCCATGGCGCCGCCGGCCGACAGGCCCATGACGAAGATCTTGCTGTCGTCGATATCATGCAGCCGGCGGCTGAAATCGATCATCTCGCGGATCGAACCCAGCTCGCCGCGATCGCGCGTCACCAGGCTCGGGCGGAACCAATTGAAACAGAGATTGGCATTGTTGGCCGGCTTCTGCCCGGCATAAAGCACGGCGAAACCGTGCTGGCGCGCCAGGGCCGTCCAGCCGCTGGCGCGATCGAAATCCTCGGCATTCTGGTGACAGCCATGTAAGACGACGACCAGCGGCATCGGACCTTGGACACCTGCCGGCACATATTCCAGCATGCGCAGATCGCCAGGGTTGCGCCCAAACCACAGGACCTCCGTCAGACGCTGCGGCACTAGCTGCGTGGAGACGCGCCGGCGTGCCGGCTGCGATCGCGGCCGCGTCACGGGGAATTTGAGCTGTGGCAGCTCAACGGAATCAACGAGCAAACGGCGAAGCCGGCTCGGAACTTTGAAATTCATCATGGACCTTTCAAATTATCCGCGCCCACCGTAGTTGATTTCATTTGGCGGGCGGGCCGCACATCGACCCCGCGGGGCAACGAGATCGAGTAATCGACTCTCCTTGTGCGATGCAGCAAATATAAGGCAGCGACGCAGGTTCGAGCAGGCACAATGCGTCATTGCTGCTATGTGAAATCGGCTTAAAGCGATCAGATGATTGAAGAAAAAAGCGTCAGAGATAGGCTTTCGCAAGCGCAAGAAGCTTTGCATCTTCTTTCACGCCCTGGCGATAGAGCTGAATCATCAGGGCACCCAGGCGTTCGCCCTCCTGGCTGCGGGGACTAATGCCGCGATCCATGCAGACGGCATCCAACACCTTTTCCAAACGATCCAGATCGTCGGAAAACAGGGGTAGATCCTGCGGGTGAATGGAGGTTTCTAACATGGCGCCGCCTCGTCCGTCGGGCCGCACGCAAATACGGTCGCCGGTGCCCGTTTGTTTAACCGACGATACAGAAAGTGACTATGCGCCCTGCCCGGAGGCTTGGCAAGCAAGGTTTTGTGGGAACGGCTCTTTATCTCGAAGCACTCTGACTCCGAGGAATATGCTCGCAATTCTCACAAGACTACAATTTTAAGTTACGCCATCACCAAGCCTTCACCGATGCCTGACATAAAGGACAAGAAACGGAGGCTTCCTGATGAACAAACGTCTGATCTCGGCGACACTTTGCATGCTTCTGCTCGGCGCCGCGGCGCCGGCCTCTTCGCAGTCCCTTTCGGCGTTGCCGCTGCGCAACCCGCGCCAGGTTCCCGATGGCTATATCTCCGTGCAATCCGGGATATCGCTTTCCGTCCCGATCACGGATGGCAGCGATGAAAAACAGCAGCAGGATGCGATCAAATCCTTCTATCGCATCGCCGCCAGCAACTGCACCGTGCTGCTCGATACTATTGCCGACGATTGCCAGATCAACGCGCTTTCCAGCAACACCGATGTCACCAATATGGACGGTCGCGGGCCGAAGCTGACAGTGCGCGGCCAGATCACCATGGCAGTTAAACTGAAGCCTACAGCCGGCGCCGCGAAGTGAATAAAGGTTCCGCTTAGGCATCCAGCAGCAGGGAAGCCAACGGATCGGTAAGAAATCTTGGCGATAATTTCCTCGCAATTGAGGAATGAAGCCATGGCAAAAACGAAACGACGCACGCGGCGCAAGCCGCAAGCTAAAGCGGGCAATTCGATGTGGCTGTGGGGCACGGTCGGTCTGGCCGCCATAGCAGGCATTTTCGCCTATGAGCATCGCCGGGATATGCCTTCGTTGCAGGCCTATGCCGGCGCCGCCGCCGTTCGGCACGTGGCACAAGACGCGCCGTTGCCGACGGCCAAGCCGAAGCCCAAAATGGTTGCCGTCGTTCCCGAACACCCGACCTCGGCGCTGCCGGTCCCGCCAAACGTTATTCCCGTTGCCGTGCCGGCGGATCGGACGCTGGCCGCTGCCCCACCTGAAGCCGCCGGACGATTCGGCCTGTGCGGCGGCGAAACCGGCATCAACTGCGTCGTCGACGGCAACACCTTCTGGCAGAATGGAATCAAAATCCGCCTGGCGGATATCGATGTCCCTGACATCGAGCCCTCGCATTGCGCCGGCGAGCGGCAAAAAGCCACCGCCGCGAAGCTGCGACTGCAAGCCCTTCTCAACCGCGACACCTTCGTGCTCTCCGCCAGCGGGCGGGGTGACGATCAACAGGGTAGCAAATTCCGCATCGCCATG
Source organism: Rhizobium cerradonense (assembly GCF_030182455.1). Taxonomy (NCBI): domain Bacteria; kingdom Pseudomonadati; phylum Pseudomonadota; class Alphaproteobacteria; order Hyphomicrobiales; family Rhizobiaceae; genus Rhizobium; species Rhizobium cerradonense. The sequence goes on along the minus strand of NZ_JAQJCK010000003.1, from coordinate 475,377 downwards.
CGGGCCGGCCGATCCATCGGCGATCAAATGGTTGCGGAAGGACTGGCCCGCCGCTGGACGGGGCAGACAACATCGTGGTGCAGCTAAATCAATGAAAATTTGATTGGGAGTTCAAGGAGATAAATGGTCGGGGCGACTGGACTCGAACCAGCGACCCCTTGACCCCCAGTCAAGTGCGCTACCGGGCTGCGCTACGCCCCGACCTGCCGAAAAGGCTTGATTGCATTAGTCTGTCGGGCATGGCAGCGCAAGAGGTAAAATCGCACGTCGGGATAAAAACGGCATCAAGAGCGAGAAAAGTTCTCGCTCTGCCGATCACCTGCATACGCGCCGAGGCCCGTGGCTAGGTTGGTAGGTGTTGTCCGAGGCGCGGTAGGACGGGTAGCGGTCGGCGCAGGCTTGGGCATGGCTATCGTAGTAGCTTTCCGAGCGCTGCCTGTTGAAAAGCGTGCCGGTCACGAAGGACTTAAACAGCACACCGCTGTCGGAATCATCGTCATAGTAACCGTCGAAACCATGGTGCTTATGGCCGCCGCTCCAATGGTTGTGGCTGTGGCCATGGTCGTGGACCTGGATGATATCGGATTGCTCCGGCACCGAGAGCGTGGGCATGGTGATGGCGCCGGCGGGTACAGCGGCGCTTGCTGCCAATAATAGACCAAAACCCAAGGCCGCTGCCGATCTTTTGATCGTACGCATGTGCAACTCCTTCGAATTCCAGCAGCAGCAAGCTCAACTTCGTGAGAGCCTTGCCGCCGACCACTCCGGCATTAGCTTTATATAGTGGCTTTGAACCAAGCTCACAGATGCCTTGCCGTCTTCCAGGCGGATTTTTCATTGAATAAGAAGTGATTAGAAAGTTACGGCGATGAAGCTCCTGATTGCCTTGCTGCTGTGCGGACCTTTGCTTGCCGCATGCACGACGACCAACCAATCCCTGCAGCCGATTCCCGGCAGCATCACCTATGGCGGCCAGCCGCATTTGAAGCTGACGCTATCGCCTCCGGGCACCCGATTGCCGCACCATTTTGTCAATCAGTGGGGCCAGGATGTGTATGAAACCTACATCATCCAGCCCGATCGCAGCCTGAAGCTTGTTAGTAGGGAAGAGATAACCCGGCCGTTCTAGCAGCGGCGGCACCCATCAACAAAAAACTCCGCCGGCGCAACACCGGCAGAGTTTTCATTTTTCGGCGAGATGATAGCCGTGGTGGTAGTGATTGTCGCTGACCGCAGCGCCGACGAGGATGTCGCCCGCTTTCGGTCGAAGATCGCTTCCGCTTAGAAATTCCGTTCGAAACGGAGGATGCCGGCGACCGTATCATCATTGATGAAGTCATAGTGCATGTAGGTCAGTTCCGGCTCGATGAGCAGATCCTTGACCGGATTGAACTTGACGTTGGTGGTGGCCTCGAAAATCTTCGACTCGGTGTAGGCAAGCTGCAGGTTCCACTTCAGCTTTTCGTTGATGGGCACGCCCACGCCGCCCCATACGGCCCAGTCACCCCAGCCGCACTTTGCCCCGTGAACGACACCATCTGACGTCGTGCAGGCCGATTCATCCTGATAGGAGCCGGCATACTGGTTGAGCTTGTCACCATCCGTATTCCAACCGCCCATCAGGAATGCTTCCACGCCGCCGAACTTGGCATCGATGCGGGCCTTGATGGCACCCTCCTCGACGATTGAGTCATATCCGCCGACGATTTTGAAGCCGAGGTTGCCAGTCGTGTAGCCCAAACCTGCAACAACGTCCGGCAAATAATGATCGGCCTTGGAGGTTACCCAAGCACCGCCATAGCTATCGGAATCCGATGTCGAGTTGCTGTCTTCCAGCGAAATGACGCCGGTGAAGCCGTTGCCGGCGTCATAGTTGTACGTCAACTGGTTGAGCTCATAGGGGCCGTCATAGATCGCATCGTCGTTGATGACGTCGCCGGCGTAACCGGCATAGAGGTTATACTGCGAATCGAGCTTGCCGACGGTGAAGCCGCCAAGGCTGATATTGGCAAACAGCAGCTTCGACGCGGTATCGCCTCCATCGTTCCATTCCCATCGCAGGATAAGATTTGTCTTCAGAGGACCGTATTCCGTGTCCGTCGCCGTATCGACCTTGAGCTCCGCGCGGTCATGCCAGAGCGTGCCGACCCTGCTGTTCGGATTATAGGCATCGTACCATTGGCCTTCCGTACGAACTTTGCCGCCGATCTTGAGGCAGGTTTCCGTGCCTGGAATGAAGAAATAGCCGGCGCCGTAGGCGTCGCAAATGCGCACATATTCCAGCGGCTCGGGTTCTGCCGCGACAACGGCGTCTGCCGCATGGGCACCGCTCACCGATGCCAATGCGGCGGCGGAGCCGAGAAGAAGGCTCTTGATGTTCATGGTGTCTCCATTCGAATATCCACCAGGATGGCTTTGCGGCGGGTGGTATCGGGCCGTGCCATAACCTGATTTAAGTCCCCTCATCTCGAGGGCGAAGCAACGAAGCTTCATCGCCGAAGCTGGACCCGGTATCGGGAGCTTGCAAGTTAATAAGCAGAGCAAACCAATCGTCACATTAATGTCGAATTCCATACGTGACAAAAATAACACTTACATTTGCTCAGTCGTCTGGCAAATGCTCAAGAACTAACCCGGTTCAGCCAGCACGTATTTTAGCTGTATTGAATGACAGCAATAAATAATTACAATCCGCCGGTCGGGATTACCATCGTCTGCTGCAACCGGAACGGTGCAGATGACCAGATCAGCGGGAAAAGCCCATGTTTCTCAGAGTGCTCAGCATATCTCTCCTCACTGTCGGCATGGTCACGACGGCAATGGCAGCGTCAAGCGGTCATGGAGCTGGCGGCGATCGCGGTGGCTGGGGCGACAGTCCGGGCGCGGACGACCCTGGCAATTATCGCAACACCATTGTTGGTGATCGCGACACGAGCGACACGGTGGAAAAGGACCCGAACGCATGCTGGACGCTCCCTCGCTCCGCCGATGGAAAATCCATCGTTGCGCCGAGCCAGGCTAATCCCACTGTTCCACGCAGGTGCAACTGACCTCTTAAAATCATAACAGAAACTCAAACATTGCAGGTTGTCAGCTTTTCCGGCGCGGCCTCTGTCTTACCGCACCTGATCGAGCAACCGCTTGCATTCCAGCAGGTCATAAAGCGTTTCCTGCAGCAGCGCCCGATCTTCCTTGCCGACGCTCGACTTGCCGATGGAAACATCGGGAGCTTCGTCTTCACCGCTGACGAAGTTGAAGAAGCGACGGCTGATCGGCGCCTTGGGGCGGCCGACGATTTGGTCGTCGTCCGGAGAGCCGACGCGCGGCTCGGCCACGACCGGCTCCTGCGCAGTGGCCAGCGCCTCGACGCTCGCAAGATCGCCATGGCCGACGGCGATGACGAATTTGTTGCCATTGGTCTTCAGAAGCTTCTGAACGCCCTTGATCGTATAGCCATGGTCATAGAGCAGATGACGGATGCCGTTCAGCAGATCGACGTCTTCCGGACGATAGTAGCGCCGGCCGCCGCCGCGCTTCATCGGCTTGATCTGCGGGAAACGGGTCTCCCAGAAACGCAGGACATGCTGCGGCAGATCAAGGTCTTCCGCGACTTCGCTGATCGTGCGAAATGCATCCGGGCTCTTGTCCATCGTCATACCCCCACAGCATGGCTCCGGCGCCATTCAGGCCGGATCATGCGAAACCCGATATCCGCACCGCGCCTTATCGCGATACGACTCATCATATTTCAACGGTTTGCCGGGAGAAATTCAAGTCGCCTCTTCAGCTCTTTCACAAGCAAGCCGAAAAATAAGCGCGAACAGCCTGGAAAACTGCGTGCCAGAGCACATGCCCCGGCACAGCCAATATCGGTTTTGATGGATCAGGAAACGGGATTTGCCGGCCGGACTTTCGCCTTGCGGCTGGCATGGGCCTTCAGGATACGCGTCTTGAGGACGTTGGACGCCTTGAACGTCATGACACGGCGCGGAGAGATGGGCACCTCTTCGCCGGTCTTCGGGTTTCGACCAATGCGTTCGTTCTTGTCGCGCACCTGAAACGTCGCGAAGGAGGAGAGTTTTACCGTCTCGCCACGCACGATGGCGTTGCAAATTTCATCAATCACCGTTTCGACCAGTTCCGCCGACTCAGTCCGGGAGAGGCCGACTTTCCGGAATACCGACTCCGCCAAGTCCGCGCGCGTCACTGTCTTGCCCGTCATAGTTCCCCGCCCATATTGCTACGTAATTTTATCTAAGCTGCAAGAGACTATTGCCCTTGCACCAAACGGTCAAGCTCTTGTTAGGAATCGGATTTTAGAGATGCGGCCTACCAGCGCAGAAGAACGGCGCCCCAGGTAAAACCGCCGCCCATGGCTTCCAACATCACCAGATCGCCCTTCTTGATCCGGCCGTCGCCTGCCGCCACGGCAAGCGCGAGCGGGATCGACGCCGCTGACGTATTGCCATGGAGATCCACGGTAACCACAACCTTCTCGGGAGCAATTCCGAGCTTTTTGGCTGAGCCGTCGATGATGCGGCGGTTTGCCTGATGCGGTACCAGCCAGTCAAGATCGTCCGCTGTCACTTCCGCCGCTTCGAAGGTGGCCTGGATGACATCGGTGATCATGCCGACGGCATGTTTGAACACTTCCCGGCCTGCCATATGCAGCACGCCGACCGTTCCTGTCGAGGAAGGGCCGCCATCGACGTAGAGCTTGTCCTTGTGGGCACCGTCTGAACGCAGGCTCGCTGTCAGCACGCCACGATCAGTGCTGGCACCGGTCCCCTCGCCCGCTTCGAGGATCAGCGCGCCGGCACCGTCGCCGAAGAGGACGCAGGTCGTGCGGTCCGTCCAGTCGAGAATGCGGGAGAATGTTTCGGCGCCGATGACGAGCACGCGCTTGGCAACGCCGCCACGAATATAGGCGTCGGCGGTCGTCACCGCATAGACGAAGCCCGAACAGACAGCCTGGACATCGAAGGCGAAGCCATGATGCATGCCGAGGCGGTTCTGGATGTTCACCGCGGTGGCGGGAAAGGTGTTATCCGGCGTCGAGGTGGCGACAATGATCAGGTCGAGATCGTCGGCCGTCAGGCCGGCATTGGCAAGGGCTGCCCGCGCCGCCTGCTCACCGAGCGAGGCGGTGGTTTCGCCTTCGCCGGCAATGTAACGCTGGCGGATGCCGGTGCGCTGGATAATCCAATCATCGCTGGTGTCGACGACTTGCTCCATCTCGCGATTGGTCATGACGCGCTTGGGGAGCGCCGAGCCAAATCCGCGAACAACTGAACGGATCATTCTTGTTATACCCCGTCGCTCATGCCGCTTCCGGTCCGATCGGCGGCTGCCGTTTGGCATGATATTTTTTCAGATCGTTTTCTATCTTTTGAGTGAGGCCATTCTTGGCCATGTCATAGCCGACATCGATGGCCGCCGCAAAAGCCTCGGCATTGGCGCCGCCATGGCTCTTGATGACGATACCGTTGAGGCCGAGGAAGACGCCGCCATTGACCTTGCTCGGATCGAGCTTCTCGCGCAGCAGGTCGAAGGCGCCCTTGGCGAAGATATAGCCGATGCGGGCCAGCAGCGTGCGCGTCATGGCCGCGCGCAGATAAGCGCCGATCTGCTTTGCCGTGCCCTCGGCCGCCTTCAATGCAATATTGCCGGAGAAACCCTCCGTCACCACCACATCGACGGTGCCCTTGCCGATATCGTCGCCCTCGACGAAGCCGAAATATTCGAGCGATTCGAGATTGGCTTCGCGGATTAGGCGGCCGGCTTCCTTGACGTCTTCCTGGCCCTTGATTTCTTCAACGCCGACATTCAGCAGGCCGATGGTCGGTCGCTCGATCTCAAAGAGCGCGCGCGCCATGGCGCCGCCCATCAAGGCGAAATCCAGCAATTGCTGCGAATCGGCGCCGATAGTCGCGCCGACATCGAGCACGATGCTTTCTCCCCGCAGCGTCGGCCAGATTGCGGCGATCGCGGGACGTTCTATGTTGGCCATCGTGCGCAGGCAGAATTTTGCCATGGCCATCAGCGCACCGGTATTGCCGGCGGAAACTACGACATCGGCGTCGCCGACCTTCACTGCCTCGATCGAGCGCCACATGCTGGAAATATAGCGGCCGCGGCGCAGGGCCTGGCTCGGCTTTTCATCCATGCTGATGGCGACATCGCATTCATGAAAGACGGATTTTTCCCGAAGTTTCGGATATTTGCCGAGGACCGCTTCGCAACGATCCTTCTGGCCGTACATGACGAACGTAATGTCGGGATGCCTATCCAGCGCCTTGGCCGCGCCAGGAATGACAACCTCAGGGCCGAAGTCGCCACCCATTAGGTCAAGAGAAATTCTGATCACGCGTCCCTAGTCCTTTTTGTCCGCCGGGCCCGGCGAATTTGGCGTCAAAATACCGGTTTCTCCTCGCGTTACAACTGAATTGTGTTCAATTGCCAGAGGGGTCTATTCCTTTTTCCAGTCTTTCAGGACAGCGAAAGGCGACGGTTTCTTGTCATCTTCACCACTATCCTCGATGTGACCTTCGAACTCGATGCCGGGCTTGCGCGGATAGGGATCAATGGCAAGCGCGGCGAATTCGGCAACGACTGCCCCGGCATCGATCGTATCGCCGATGAAGGTTTCCGGAAGATCCGGACCGTCGGGGTCGAGCACCATTTCGCCTGCATCCATGGACGGCGCCCGCGCGAGCTTCGAATCCTCGGGGATGAAAATATGCTCGAAATCCTCGTCGATCTCCGATTCGACCGGCTCCAGCGTCACCACACAGGCCTGGACGATCTTTGCGCGAACATTGCCCTTGAGGCGGATGCCGTCGCGCTTCCAGCGGGAAATCTTCAGATCTGCCGAGAGGCTCTCCACGGAAAGCACATCCCAAAGCGCAGCCAAGCCAACAAGCTCCCTCTTGTCGGCTTCGAGATGCACGTCCACCGGGTTGGCGGAGATATGGCCGACCTTCACCGGATAGGAAAAGGGCGTTTCGTCGGAGTTGGTTCTTTTCATTTTTGTCTCCTAAGGTGCGTCTTTGCCGATTTCAGGCGGCTGCGGCAGCGTTGCGGAGCCGGTGGCGATCTCGGTTTCTGCGATCCCTGACAGATGCGTCTCGGCGGTCATCATCCAATCCGCAAGAGCAATCATCGAGGGAGCTCCCTCGCCTGCCTTGGGATAGATATTGCGCCGGAGGGCAGCGGCCAGCGCGACACGGTCGTTCCCGTCCATCGCGGCGGCATAGCTCTCCAGCCGCCCGTAAAACATACCGGCCAGTTTCTTCATCCGCTTCGGCACGCTGTTGTCGCCGATTCCGAGTTCGCGGATCGAATAGTCGATATCCTCAAAAAAGGCATCGACGATTTCCTGGGCAAGCTCCTGGCCGCTGGTTTCAGACGAACGTGTACGGCGGAAAAATAGGATCATCACCGCCGACAGCAGCTCGAAACGACCCATCACCGTGTCCGGCACATCATAATCCGTATAGAAAACCGGCAGGCGCGCCATCGCGGTCAGGGTGTCATATTGCCTGACGACGATGAGCTGGTTGTGATTTCTTTTGCGGAAGAGCCCAAAAATCATGAAAATTCCCGGAATTGGCTCATTCAGAGCGCCCCGTTGCGCTCGGCCTTGTTGCATCCACTTGAAAGCTGGTTTACCGAAGCAGGCGCGAATTGCAATGCCGTTTGTGCCCGCTTCAAGGTCCCGCCCCAGCCGTCGTCACTCTCCGTGCATGATTGGTGATGAAGAGTGCCGAACAACATCGTTGAGCCTTCCGCAATCGCGGAATGGCCACAATGATGTGCACAGCAAGGTCATATCGGCCGTTCGGCCATCGGTTTGATTCATTAGGGGAGATGAGATGTCGTTGACGAGACGGTATTTCAAGTCTGACAGAACTTTCATCAGTAGTGCCGCTATCGCTCTGGTGATTGCCACCGCGGGGCTCGCGGGCTGCCAGACCAGCGAGGTCATGAACAACGGCTACATCTTCGACCAGCAAGCGCTCAATCTCGTGCCCGTCGGCTCGAGCCGCGAGCAGGTGCTGCTTTCGCTCGGCACGCCGTCGACGACGGCGACCTTCGATGGCGAAGTCTTCTATTACATCTCCCAGAAACGCACGCGCGCCGTGGCCTTCATGAAGCCGAAGCTGGTCGACCAAAACATTCTGGCGATCTATTTCGACAAGGACGGCGTGGTGAAGCAGGAAGCCAACTACACGCTGAAGGACGGCCGGGTTTTCGACATGATCAGCCGCACGACGCCGACCGGCGGTCGCGACATGACCTTCCTGCAACAGATCCTGCAGGGCGGCGGCAACGGCATCAACGGCGCGAAGAACTTCCTCAACAACCTCAACGCCGGCCAATAAGCTGGCGATACCCCATCAAAAAACCCGCGAAGCGCAGGCTTCGCGGGTTTTTCATTTGTTCAGCCCTCGCTCTTATCCGGCGAGAACGGCAAGCAGCAGCAGCGCGACGATATTGGTGATCTTGATTGCCGGGTTGACGGCGGGACCGGCTGTGTCCTTGTAGGGATCCCCGACAGTGTCGCCCGTGACGGAAGCCTTGTGCGCCTCCGAGCCCTTCAGGTGACGCGCACCATCCTTATCGACGAAACCGTCTTCGAAGCTCTTCTTGGCATTGTCCCAGGCACCGCCGCCCGACGTCATGGAAATGGCGACGAACAGGCCGTTGATGATGACGCCCAGCAGCGAGGCGCCGAGCGCGGCAAATGCCGAAGCTTTCGAGCCGGAGATCAATAGCACGCCGAAATAGACGACGATCGGCGCCAGTACCGGCAGCAGGGACGGAATGATCATCTCGCGAATGGCGGCCTTGGTCAGAAGGTCGACAGCGCGGCCATAATCGGGGCGTTCGGTGCCCTTCATGATGCCCGGCTTTTCACGGAACTGCTTACGCACCTCTTCGACGATTGCGCCGGCCGCACGGCCGACGGCCGTCATGGCGATGCCGCCGAAGAGATAGGGAATCAGGCCGCCAAACAGCAGGCCGGCGACGACATAAGGGTTGGAGAGATCAAAGGATATCGTACCCACATTCGTGAAATAGGGGAACTGATCGCCATGGGCCGCGAAATATTTCAAATCGTTCGAATAGGCGGCAAAGAGCACCAGAGCGCCGAGACCGGCCGAGCCGATGGCATAACCCTTCGTCACCGCCTTGGTGGTGTTACCGACAGCGTCCAGCGCGTCGGTCGATTTGCGCACTTCCGGCGGAAGATGCGACATTTCGGCGATGCCGCCGGCATTGTCGGTGACCGGACCGAAGGCGTCCAGCGCAACAATCATCCCGGCGAGACCGAGCATGGCTGTGACCGCGATACCGGTGCCGAACAGGCCGCCGAGCTGATAGGTGGCAAGGATACCGCCGACGATGACGATTGCCGGCAGTGCCGTCGATTCGAGTGAAACGGCGAGGCCCTGAATCACGTTGGTGCCATGGCCGGTGACCGAGGCCTGGGCGATGGAATTGACCGGGCGCTTGTTGGTGCCGGTATAATATTCAGTGATGACGACGATCAGCGCCGTGACGATCAGGCCGACGATACCGCAAAAGAACAGCCTCGTGCCGGTGACTTCGAAACCTGCGGTAGCGCCGATCGAACCCCAGCCGACGGTCACAGACGTGGCGGCAGCAAGACCAATGATCGACAGAACGCCCGTGGCAATCAGGCCCTTGTAGAGCGCGCCCATGATCGAGCCGTTTACGCCGAGCTTGACGAAGAAAGTGCCGATGATCGAGGTGATGATGCAGGCGCCGCAGACCGCCAGCGGATAGATCATCGCGGAGGCGAGAATTGGCGTGCCGGCGAAGAAGATCGCGGCGAGCACCATGGTCGCCACGACGGAGACCGCATAGGTTTCGAAGAGGTCGGCGGCCATGCCGGCGCAGTCTCCGACGTTGTCGCCAACATTGTCAGCGATGGTGGCGGGATTGCGCGGGTCATCCTCGGGAATGCCGGCTTCCACCTTGCCGACGAGGTCGCCGCCGACATCGGCGCCCTTGGTGAAGATACCGCCGCCGAGACGGGCAAAGATCGAGATCAGCGAGGCGCCGAAGCCGAGCGCCACCAGCGCATCGATGACGTCGCGCGAGCCCGGCTCATGGCCGAGAATACCCGTCAGCACGTAGAAATAGATGGAGACGCCGAGCAGAGCGAGGCCGGCGACCAGCATGCCGGTGATGGCGCCCGACTTGAAGGCGATGTCGAGGCCGGCCGACAGGCTATGCGAGGAGGCCTGTGCGGTGCGGACATTGGCCCGCACGGAGACATGCATGCCGATGAAACCGGCGGCACCCGACAGGATAGCGCCGATCAGGAAACCGATGGCGGCTTCGCCCGACAGGAGCAGCCAGGCCAGGATGAAAACGATGACGCCGACAATGGCAATGGTTCTGTATTGACGCGCCAGATAGGCTTGCGCGCCTTCTCGAATATAGCCTGCAATCTCCTGCATGCGTGCATTGCCCTGGTCGGCTGACAGCACCGACCGGGTTGCCCAGACGGCGTAGATCACCGAGAGCAGTCCGCACGCGATAACACCTAACAGAATCGACATTTCGCTTTTTCCCTCCAAAAAAGCCGGCGGTTCACTCCCCCTCCGGCCGCCCGCGACAATGGCCTGCCCCCTCCTCCCAAGGGGGTCGGCAAATGTGCAAGGGGAGATTGCGTTTGGGAAAACGTCGCGTCAAGACCGCCCGCGGGTAAAACACCCGATGGAAGTTCAAAAGAATGTCGCTTGGTGAAATCAGGCGCGAGCGAAAGAAACGAAACCGGCAGGGATCAAGCGCCGGCCTGACGTCGGGCCTTATTTCTTGGCTTCGCTGCGAACCTGCTTGGCGATTCGGTCGAGCACGGCGTTGACGAGCTTCGGCTCATCCTCTTCAAAAAAGGCGTGAGCGATCTCGACATATTCGGTGACGATGACCGGGACCGGCACGTCCTTGCGGTCGAGAAGCTCGAAGGTGCCGGCACGCAGGATGGCACGCACGGTGCTGTCGAGACGCGATAGCGCCCAATCGTCCTGCAGGGCGGAGCCGATCAGCGGATCGAGCCGGGTCTGCTCGCGCACGACACCGGCGACGATGGAACGGAACCAGGATGCGTCGGCCTTCAGATAGGTCTCGCCGTCCAGCTCCTGTCCGAGACGGTGTGCCTCGTATTCGGCTACCACCTCCAACACGCCGGTACCGCCGATATCCATCTGATAGAGCGCCTGAACGGCGGCAAGGCGTGCTGCCCCCCGCTGGTTCGCGGTCTTTGCCGGTCGCTCGTTATCCTGATTGCTCATGAACTTATGCACCCAACTTTTGTTTCAGCGCGATCATCGTCAGCGCTGCGCGGGCGGCGAAGCCACCCTTGTCCTTGTCCGAGCGGCGCACGCGCACCCAGGCCTGATCGTCGTTTTCGACCGTCAGGATCCCGTTGCCGATCGCCAGAGATTCGCTGACGGCCAGATCCATCAGCGCACGCGAAGATTCGTTGGAGACGATGTCGAAATGATAGGTCTCGCCGCGGATGACCATACCGAGGGCGACATAGCCGTCATATTCGGTGCCCCCGTTGTCGGCGCCGTCAAGTGCCATGGCGATGGCGGCCGGAATCTCCAGGGCGCCGGGCACGGTGACGACGTCATAGGTCGCGCCGGCTTCTTCGAGCGCGGTCTTGGCGCCGTCGAGAAGAGCGTCGGCCATGTCATCGTAGAAGCGGGCTTCAACGATGAGGATGTGGGCATTGGTAGAGCTGGACATACGTCACCTGCTAAATGAGAGGGCGGGCAGCACCTTGATAAGGGCGGGTCAAACCACGGCGGGCCGCGCTTGGCAAGTGTTTTTCGGATGCCTGCGCCAATTCTAATCCGGATTTGAGGAACATTGATCCGTGCCAGAAATTGTATCTTCCGCCAGCTCACTCGCTTCGCTAATAATTTGCTACTGGCAGGGAGGAACCTGATGACAGAAAAAACCAGATGCGCTGTCAACCTCGGCGAGCTACACCTCGATCATTGGCAGCAGGGAGATTTTTTTGCCGGCAGCGATGTCTCCTTCGGCGCACTGCTCGGGCTGAAGGATCTTGGCATCAGCTACAATGAAGTGCCGCCCGGCAAATCCGGCTGTCCATTTCACAATCATCACGTCGAGGAAGAGCTCTTCGTCATTTTAGAGGGCGAAGGCGAATATCGCTTCGGGAGCGAACGTTTCCTGGTTGCGAAAGGCGATGTCCTCGGAGCGCCCGCCGGCGGCCAGGAAACTGCCCATCAGCTCATCAATATCGGCCCGAGCGTGCTGATCTATCTCGTCATCTCAACCAAAGCCAGGACGGAGATCGTCGAATATCCCGACTCCGGCAAGTTCATGGCGAAAACCAATCGCCCCGGCGAGGCGCCGCGACGCTTCAGCTTCATCGGGCGCGAAGACGGCGCCGTGGATTATTGGGACGGCGAGCCGGGAGCATAAACAGATGCACATGAACGCAGAAACGGCAGACAGGAAGGAAGCCGCTCCCGCCATGACCATAATTCCGACGCTGATGACCGAACGCCTCATCCTCCGCTCGCACCGGCTGGAGGATTTCGAAGAATATACCGCCTTCTGGACGCAGGAAGATCTTGTCCGCTACATCGGCGGCGAGACGTCGACGCGCGAACAGGCCTGGTCGCGCCTGCTGCGTTATGCCGGTATGTGGCACCATCTGGGCTTCGGTTTCTTCGCCGTCGAAGAACGTCAGAGCGGCCGCTTCATCGGCGAAGTCGGCTTCCTCGACCTGCATCGCGACATGCACCCGACCACTACGGAGGGGACCTTGGAATCCGGCTGGGGGATCACACCAGCGCTGCAGGGCAGAGGTTATGCAACGGAAGCCGTCAAGGCGGCGATCGCCTGGGCTGACGACACCTTCCCCGGCCGACGCATGACCTGCATCGTCGATCCAGAAAACAGGCCGTCACTGCGGGTCGCCGAAAAGGTAGGATTCCGCCGGATCGGCGAAGTCTTCTATAAGGACAAGCCCAACGTCATGTTCGAGCGGTAGTGGCGGAACCGACCGCGGAGATTGGGGCCGCGAGAAACCTACAATCAGCTTTCCCGCGCCACCGGGAATTCCGCCAGCCTTGCGGCATAGCGGGCCATGGTGTCGACTTCGAAATTGACGAAATCGCCGGCCTTACGTTCGCCCCAGGTGGTGACCTCCAGAGTGTGGCGGATCAGGAGCACGTCGAAATCCGTGCCGTCGACGGCGTTTACCGTGAGCGACGTGCCGTCGAGAGCGATCGAGCCCTTAGGAGCAACGAATTTTGCGAGATGCGCCGGGGCGCGCAGGCGAAAGCGGGTGGCGTCGCCCTCCGCCGTCACCGACAGGATTTCGGCCTTACCGTCGACGTGGCCGGAGACGATGTGGCCGCCGAGCTCATCGCCGATCTTCAGCGAGCGCTCGAGATTGATATGGCTGCCAGCCTGCCAGGTGCCGATGGTGGTCAGCCGCAGGGCCTCTTCCCAGGCCTCCACTTCGAACCAGCGGCCGTTGCTGCCGGCTTCCGGCAGGCCCGTCACCGTCAGGCAGACGCCGGAATGGGAGATCGAGGCACCCATATCGATCGTTGCCGGATCGTAATTGGTGGCGACCCGCAGCTTGATGCCTTCCTTGAGAGGGGAAACGGATTCGATCTTGCCGATATCGGTGACAATTCCGGTAAACATCAAAAACCTCTTTCAAATTCGTCGCAGCGATCATCGCCAAACCGGCTCGCGCGGATATGCCTGAAACTGGGTGGGATATTGGTCTTCGTGATCGGCGATTCAATACCACCCTCGCCGATGGTAGCCGGCCCCTGGAACAGAAGGATGCGGTCGACGAGGTCGGCATCAAGGAAGCGCTGCGCCGTCCTTGCCCCGCCTTCAACCAGCAAAGAAGAGATGCCGCGCGTTCCCAGCGCTTCAAGCAGCTCCCCCAACTCGCCGGAATCGGATTGCAGCACTTCAGCGCCGGCGGCATCCAGCGCGGCGCGGCGGCCCATGAAGGCCTTGTCAGTGTTTTCATCGAATGGCGGCGGATCGCCGGCGACGATCATCAACCCATATTGCTCAGCCGTCTTCACGAGCTTGCTGCCAAGCGGAAGCTGAAGCTGGTCGTCGATGACGATACGCAATGGCGTACGGCTTTCTAGCCCCGGCAGACGGCAGGTCAATTCCGGATCGTCTGCCACCGCCGTGCCGATGCCGACAAGAATCGCGTTGCTTTCGGCGCGCAGGACCTGCACCTGGGCGCGGGCGATATCGCCGGTGATGCGCACCTGCCCCTCGCCGGTTTTGCCAATCATCCCGTCTGCCGAAACAGCAAGTTTGAGAGTCACATACGGCCGTTTTCTCGTCTGGCGCATGAGGTAGCCGGCAAGAGCACGCCTGCCCTCCTCCTCGAGAATACCGGCATCGACCTCGATCCCCGCCTGCCGCAGCAGCGCGATGCCGCGGCCGGAAACACGCTGATCGGGATCGGTGACGCTGATGACGACGCGGGCGACGCCGTAGGCGATGAGCGCCTCGGCACAGGGCGGCGTCTTGCCGTGGTGCGAACAGGGTTCGAGGGTGACGTAGGCCGTGGCGCCCCGCGCCGCTTCGCCGGCCTCGGCCAAAGCTTGCGGCTCGGCATGCGGCCTACCGCCAAGCGCGGTAACGGCGCGGCCGATGACAGCACCATCCTTGACAATCAGACATCCGACGGACGGGTTGGTGGAGGTAAGCCCCAGATGCGTGCGCGACAGACGGATCGCCGCGGCCATGAAACGCTCGTCTTCAGGCCGGAGCGCCATGGTCAGGGATCCAGCGGATCGCGGGCGATCTTGGCGTTGATCTCGGTGATCACCTGCTCGAAATCCTCCGCATGCGAGAAATCACGATAAACGGAAGCATAGCGCACGAAGGCGACATCATCGAGGCTCTTCAAGGCTTCAAGCACCTGCAGGCCGATCTGCTCCGAACTGATTTCCGTCTCGCCGGAGCTTTCCAGGCGGCGGACGATACCGGAGACGGCACGCTCAATGCGATCGCGGTCGACCGGGCGTTTGCGCAGTGCGATTTCGAAGGACCGCACCAGCTTATCCCGGTCAAAAGGCACCTTGCGGCCGGTCTTCTTGATGACCATCAGCTCGCGCAGTTGCACACGCTCGAAGGTGGTGAAGCGGCCGCCGCAATCCGGACAAATACGCCGCCGGCGGATGGACGTATTGTCCTCCGCCGGACGCGAATCCTTGACCTGCGTATCTTCCGAACCGCAATAAGGGCAGCGCATGCGCTCTCCTTAGCCCATGTAGCCGTACATGGGGAAGCGGCCGGTGAGGTTGACCACCTTCTCGCGCACTGCGGCCTCGACGGCGGCATTGCCTTCATCGGAGTTGGCGACCTTCAGGCCATCGAGCACTTCGATGATGAGATTGCCGATTTCGCGGAACTCAGCTTCCTTGAAGCCGCGCGTCGTGCCGGCCGGCGTGCCGAGGCGGACCCCAGAGGTGACGAAAGGCTTTTCCGGGTCGAAGGGGATGCCGTTCTTGTTGCAGGTCACGTAAGCGCGGCCGAGGGCAGCTTCGGCGCGCTTGCCGGTGGCGTTCTTCTTGCGCAGGTCGACCAGCATCAGGTGGTTGTCCGTGCCGCCGGAAACGACGTCGACACCGCCGGAAATCAGCGTTTCGGCAAGAGCCTTGGCGTTCTTGACGATCTGCGCCGTATAGTCCTTGAACTCCGGCTGCAGTGCTTCGCCGAGCGCCACGGCCTTAGCGGCGATGACGTGCATCAGCGGGCCACCCTGGAGACCGGGGAAAACGGCCGAGTTGAACTTCTTCGCCAGATCCTCTTCATTGGTGAGGATCATGCCGCCGCGCGGGCCGCGCAGAGACTTGTGGGTCGTGGTCGTTGCAACGTGGCAATGCGGGAACGGCGACGGATGCTGGCCGCCGGCAACGAGGCCGGCAATATGGGCCATGTCGACCATCAGGTAAGCACCAACGCTATCGGCGATCTCGCGGAAGCGCTTCCAGTCCCAGATGCGGGAATAGGCGGTGCCGCCGGCGATGATCAGCTTCGGCTTGTGCTGCTCGGCCTTGCGCTGCACTTCATCCATGTCGAGAAGGTTGTCGCCTTCGCGCACGCCGTAGGAAACGACGTTGAACCACTTGCCGGACATGTTGACCGGCGAACCATGCGTCAGGTGACCGCCCGAATTGAGGTCGAGGCCCATGAAGGTGTCGCCCGGCTGCAGCAGCGCGAGGAAGACGGCCTGGTTCATCTGGGAACCAGAATTCGGCTGAACGTTGGCGAAGTTGACGCCGAACAGCTTCTTGGCGCGCTCAATGGCGAGCTCTTCGGCGATATCGACGAACTGGCAGCCGCCATAGTAGCGCTTGCCCGGGTAACCTTCAGCGTACTTATTCGTCATGATCGAGCCCTGCGCTTCCAATACGGCGCGCGAGACGATGTTTTCCGAGGCGATCAATTCGATTTCGTGCCGCTGACGACCCAACTCCTTGCCGATCGCGCCAAAGATTTCCGGATCGGTATCGGCGAGCGAGCGATTGAAGAAAGGTTCGGTGGAAGCATTGGTCATCGTGGAAGCTCCTGAACAGGCCGGAACGGCAATGGAGACGGTATTAGCGTCAGGGTAGCCCGAGAGCAATACGATCAGCGACATTTGCTGAGCATTCTACGATGGAGGTCCCCAGCAAAGAAAAAAGCCGCATCCGAGGACGCGGCTTTCTGAGACTGTCGTCGCTATGGCGCCGGATTATTGAACCGGCTGCTCCATGCCCTGTGTCGTATCCAGCGCTAGCTGGGAATTGCCGTCGAGCTGATAGATATCGTCGCGGAACTGAACGATGCCGTTGCCAGCGCCCCATGCGGAGATATAGACGAAATAGACCGGCACTTCCGTCGCCAATGTGATCGGCGTGTTGACGCGGGTCGAAATGACCTGCTCGATATGCTGGCGCGGCCAGCCCGGCGTTTCGGCAAGCAGCCAGTTCGTCAGGTCGCGCACGTTCTGCACGCGCACGCAGCCCGAGCTGTCGAAGCGCATCAGCTTGTTGAACAGGCCCTGTTCGGGGGTGTCGTGCATATATTCGTTGTTGGGGTTGTGGAAGTTGATCTTCGTAGACGCCATGGCGTTGTTCTTGCCCGGATCCTGGCGGAACATCAGGTCCGGCGCCTTGTCCGAATTCCAGTCGATCGTCTCAGGCGCAACTTCCTGGCCCTTGCCGTCGAGCAGGCGGATATTGTTCTTCGTCAGGTAGGTCGGATCCTTGCGCATCAGCGGCACGATGTCCTTGACGACGATCGAGCGCGGCGCCGTCCAGTACGGGTTGAGAATGACCTCGTAGATCTTGGAATTGATGAGGTGCGTCGGGCGTGAGATGCGGCCGACGATCGCCTCGTGACGCAGCGCCACCTGACCGTCCTCAACGGCTTCGATATAGGTCGCCGGAACGTTGACCATGACGTGACGTCGACCGAGGTCGGACGGGAACGTCTGCAGGCGAACGAGGTTGGTGTTCAATTGCTGCAGGCGGACTTCGGCGGGGATGTTCATCGCCTTCAGCGTGAATTCGCCGATCACGCCATCCGGCGGCAGGCCATGGCGGGCCTGGAAGCGCTTGACGGCGCCATCGACGTAGGAATCGAACGCCGAGGACATGCCGGCTTCCTTCGGCAGGTCGCCGGTGACCATCAGGCGCTGGCGGAGCGCCTGTACGGAACCGTCGGTGACGCCGAGCTGAAGCTGCTGCTCGCCAGGATTGATCTGCGGCCAGCCGCCATTGGCAGCGATGCTCTGATACTGGGCGATCGCCTGCTGGATGTTCGGTACGGAATCAGGCCCGAGGATCGGCGTGTTGGAAACAACCGCTGCGGCAGTGCGCGCGGCAGCCTTCGCATCAAACTGATCGTCCCAGTTGCCGCGGGCGCGGTTGTTGATCAGCGCATCGAGAGGCGTCTGGTCCTGTGCGAAAGCCGGGGCTGCCAAAGCGGCCACGCCAAAAGTTGCCGCAGACCGCAGGAAGGAGCGGCGCGAGAAGGGTTCAATTCCGGTTTTCTTCGACATATCCCACCGTTCGACGCTGCGACCCAATTATCCGCAGCCAAGAGAGAAAGCAGTAAATCACTGCAGCTCGCGCCAAGTAACGCAGCTCTGTGTCAATCCGTTGCCTTAGCGCACACTAAAACTTCGCTCCGGACCATCACAATATTGCGAGCCCAAAGCGCTAAGGCATGAAGATCAAGACTTGAAAAGCGCCGTTTGCCGTTCGTTTCCGCTGTCATAGCAATATGGCCAATTCGTGTCGCCCGGCATGAAACTTGCGTTCGCCTGCCGTAGCGGAAGAAACTCCATTTTGCGTTGCTAAAATACCACTAAATGATTGTGGTTCATAGCGCGTGCTAATCCGGCGTCAATGGCGCAGATGCAGCATACATGGTGTGCATCGCAACGTCGCGGCGGGGGCGTGGCAAAAAGCGCACAGCCGATGTGGGATCTTTTGCTCGGAACGAGCACAGCCGGACACGCAGGGAACGTATCCGGTCTGTTTGCTGGAGGTTCCGCGGCAACTCCGCCGCGGTGACTTACAGGCGATACAAAATCTGATCGTTCCAGAAGCGGTCGAGGCGCTGCAGGAGCTTGTTCATCTGGGTGAACTCGTCCGTGCCGATGCCGCCGACCTTGTCGATGGAGGCGATGTGGCGCTCGTAGAGCTTGGCGACGGTTTCGGCGATGTCCTGGCCGGTTTCCGTCAGGCTGATGCGGACCGAGCGGCGGTCGATGCGCGAGCGCTGATGGTTGATGAAGCCGAGGTCGACCAGCTTCTTGACGTTATAGGAAACGTTGGAGCCGAGGTAGAAACCGCGGGAGCGCAGCTCGCCGGCGGTCAGCTCGGAATTGCCGATGTTGAAGAGGAGCAGCGCCTGGACGGCATTGACGTCGTCGCGGCCTTGGCGGTCGAATTCGTCCTTGATAACATCGAGGAGACGGCGGTGGAGACGCTCTACCAGGTGGAGCGATTCCATATACAGACCACGGATATCTTCGATCTGCTGGTCCCGAGCATTCGCAACTGCCTGCGGCTTGATTTTCGTGTTCATCATGACTTGGCCTCACTGTTTTGTTTGGCGGTGTCGTTTTCTTCCCGCCTTGAGTGAGACCCTATCGAATACACATAAAATTCTACTTAAACTGCAGGCTTAACAGCACCTTACCAGGAAGTCTTGGTGTCTCAGGGTAAATCAACCATTACCTGCTGTTCGCGTCGGCGCTTCTCCAGCCAGAGCAAAACACGGAAAATACAGTAGAGCACGGCGACGCCTGCATGCAGGATGACGATCAACGGATTGGAGCCGAAAATCTGTGGCCAGAGGCCATACATCAGCGCCTGACTGCCAGCCGCCAGCACCCAGATAACCGGTCCCCAGGAGACCGTCAGCCA
The DNA here is from genome assembly GCF_030182455.1 of Rhizobium cerradonense. NCBI lineage: Bacteria > Pseudomonadati > Pseudomonadota > Alphaproteobacteria > Hyphomicrobiales > Rhizobiaceae > Rhizobium > Rhizobium cerradonense. Next base: position 455,887 of record NZ_JAQJCK010000003.1, on the reverse strand, counting down.
TAGGCCGAGGGCGGCGACCGGGAAGACGACGGCCAGCCCGGCGCCCGCCACCTTCCAGGGCAGGTTGAGGAGATCGAAACGCGCCTGGCCGTCCAGCGAATAGCCGACCAGCATCGACCAATATTGCAGGCCAAGCCAGAAACAGGCGATCGCAATCAGCCGCAGGAACAATACGAACAGAATGTCGGTCAGCGTATTCTTGGGTATGGTCGGAGAATCGGGTTCCATGCGCAGACAATAAGTAGAAGGCCAAAGGCTCGCCAGTGCTATAATAGCTGCGGCCTTTCGCCGGGTTTTGTTTCCGGGGGACAGCGTGATAGGTACGCTGCTCACCAATTGAGGCCATAGATAGACTAAAAAGGATGGCGGCACCATGCAGGACAAGACGCATCTTGTTGACGAGATCACCGGGCACCGGCGCATGCGGCGCAACCGCAAGGCCGACTGGACGCGCCGCCTGGTGCAGGAAAACCGCCTGACCGTCGACGACCTGATCTGGCCGATCTTCCTCATCCCCGGCAGCGGCATCGCCGAACCGATCCCCGCCATGCCCGGCGTCTTCAGGCTGACGGTCGACAAGGCCGTAGAAGCGGCAAAGGAAGCAGCCGATCTCGGCATTCCCGCGCTCGCCACCTTTCCGAACATCGAAATGGAGCTGCGCGACGAGACCGGCTCGAACAGCCTGGAAAAAAACAACCTCATCAATCTCGCCACCGCCGCCATCAAGAAAGCCGTGCCGAATATCGGCGTCATCACCGATGTCGCCCTCGACCCCTTCACCAGCCACGGCCATGATGGCATTTTGCGCGGCAACGAAATCGTCAATGACGAGACTGTCGAGCAGGTGGCGCGCGCCGCCGTCTATCAGGCCGATGCCGGCGCTGATATCATTGCGCCATCGGAAATGATGGACGGGCGCATCGGTTTCATCCGCCGCGCGCTCGACGCCGCCGGTCACCAGAGCGTCGGCATCATGAGCTATGCCACCAAGTTCAGCTCCGCATTCTACGGCCCCTATCGCGAGGCGATCTCGACGGGCGGCCTGCTGAAGGGCGATAAGAAAACCTATTATATCGATCCGGCCAACGGCACAGAGGCGGTGCGCGATGCCGCGCTCGACGTCGAAGAGGGCGCAGACATGCTGATGGTCAAGCCCGGCCTGCCCTATCTCGACATCTGTTGGCGGCTGAAAGAGGCTTTCGGCCTGCCGACCTTCGCCTACCAGGTCTCCGGCGAATATTCGATGGTCAAGGCTGCCGCAGCCAGTGGCTGGATCGATGGCGAAAGGGTGATGCTGGAAACGCTGCTTGCCTTCAAGCGGGCGGGCTGTGACGGCATTCTCACTTATTTCGCACCGGAAGTGGCAAGACTGCTGGCAAAGAGGTAATTCCCGGCCACAAAGCTTATTGCATTTGCCGGACCTCACACCATATGTTCGGCAAATGTTTCCCTGCTGCCTGCGCACCCTATCGAACGCGCAAGGAATGCAGTGGGATCTTTAGGCTGCGCATAAGCCTTTTCATCGGAGCGATAGAAAGGGTTATGCGCGAAGGAGAAAGACAATGAGCCTCAATCCAACCCCGCTTTATGCAGCACCGGACGACTGGCGCGCCTATAGTGGTGTGCTGAGCCGGCGCATCTTCGCCTTCATTCTCGACTATGTCATCGTCGGCTTGCTTTGCATCCCGGCAGCGGTGGTATTGTTTTTTGTCTCCATCCTGACGCTTGGGCTGGGCTTCGTGCTCTATCCTGCCCTCTTCCTCATCGTCGCGGGTCTCTATTTCGGCTGGACGCTCGGCGGACCGCATCAGGCCTCGCTCGGTATGCGCGCCATGGGCATCGCCATGGTGCGGATCGATGGCCGGCCGATGGATTTTCTCACCGCGATCGTACACTTGGCGCTGTTCTGGATCCTGAACTCCGTGCTGACACCCCTCATCCTGCTTGCAGGCCTATTCATCGAACGCAGCCGCCTAGTGCATGATCTCCTGCTCGGCACGGTCATCGTCCGAACGGCGTAAACCAAGGTTATTCCACTCAACCTCATACCCAACGGTTTGGTTGTCCCCATCATCATAAGAAAGCCCGCTTGCTTCTGAAGAAGCTGGGAAACTATGGCCTTGGACAAAGGACATAGTTGACGTTTTCTAAACTTGGGCCATGCTTGTGAGGAGTCGAATGCCGAACGGAAGGTTAATCAACGGCAGATGAACACGCAGTCGACGCCATCCCCGCAGTTTTATCTGACGGCACCGGCTGCCTGCCCGTACCTGCCGCGGGAGATGGAGCGCAAGGTCTTCACCCATCTCGTCGGACCGCGCGCGGCGGAGATGAACGACATTCTGACCCAGGGCGGCTTTCGTCGCTCACAGAACATCGCCTACCGCCCCGCTTGCGAATCCTGCCGCGCCTGTATTTCCGTTCGCATTCTCGCTCAAGAATTCGAACCCAGCCGGTCGATGAAGCGCGTCCTGTCGTCGAATAGCGATATCATCGCCACCGAATTCCCGGCGCAGCCGTCCAGCGAGCAATATTCCCTCTTCCGCCGCTATCTCGATTATCGTCATCAGCAGGGCGGCATGTCCGACATGACAGTGCTCGACTACGCGATCATGGTCGAAGACACCCACGTCAACACCCGCATCATCGAATATCGTCGGCGCGAGGAAGGCTCCGGGCTGGAGCAGCGGCCCAAAGGCGAGCTGCTGGCGGCAGCATTGACCGACGTGATGAGCGACGGGCTGTCGATGGTCTATTCCTATTTCAATCCCGATCTCGACCAACGCTCGCTCGGCACCTTCATGATCCTCGATCATATCAAGCGGACCAAGGCGCTCGGGCTGCCGCATGTCTATCTCGGCTATTGGGTCAAGGGCTCCCGCAAGATGGACTACAAGACGCGGTTTCAGCCGCAGGAACATCTGACGCCGCGCGGTTGGGAGCGCTTCAATCCCGCCGACGCCTGCCAAGATCCCCCTCGCTGAATGGTCTCCCATCTCTCAGATCACCGAAAAGGCTTGCTGCTGACCACGATCGGCGGCCTTGCGTTGTCGATGGACATTCCGCTGATCCGGCTTTCGAGCGGCGACGTCTGGTCCGTCCTGTCGGTGCGCAGCATTGCGACGATCATCGTTGCGCTTGCCGCTCTGATCGTCATCCGCCGCGTTACAGGATCGTTGCGCACCACGCTGCCGGGCTGGATCGGGCTTCCCGTCGGCCTTTTCTACGGCCTGACGACCATCACCTTTCTCCTCGCCATCTACTATACGACGGCGGCGAATGTGGTGTTCATCATCGCTCTCAACCCGATGTTCGCTGCGCTCTTTTCCTGGATTTTCCTAAGGGAACGCCCCGCTCTTTCCACCATCGTCGCCATGATCGCGATGATCTTCGGCGTCGGCCTGATCGTGTGGGACGGCATGGAGGGCGGCCATTTCCTCGGTGACGCACTGTCGGTTCTAGCGTCTTTCTTCATCGCCTGCGCCATTACCATCGGCCGCGCCTCGCGAAGGGATATGGGCTTCGCCTCTCTCTTGTCCGCCATCGTCCCTGCCGCAGTCGGACTCTATCATGTCATGCCTTCGGGCATCGCCATCGATCATCCCGGCTGGATCCTGCTCGACGGCGCAGTTCTGATGCCCCTCTCCTTCTGGTGCCTTGCTACCGGCACACGCTTTCTCTCGGCACCGGAGGTGGCGATGTTCTATCTGCTGGAAACGATCCTGGCGCCGATCTGGGTCTGGCTGATCTTTGCCGAAGCGCCAAGCGACATGACGCTTGCGGGTGGGCTGGTGCTGATCGTGGCGCTTGCGGCGCATTCGTTGTGGCAGGCACGGGTGAGAGCGAGAGTGATGGCGGCGGGGTGAGCCGCGTTGCGACCGCGATGGCCCTATGTTATAACAACGTTATTACATAGGGAGCAGACACCATGAACGTCGTGATCCGCAAGATTGGCAATTCCGAAGGGGTGATTATTCCTAGAGAAATTCTTGATCGTATGGGTCTTGAAGCCGGCGACACGCTGGAACTCAGCATGCAAGATGGCGAACTGCGCCTGCAGCCTACGGACGCAGATTTTGCGCGTCAAATGGAACATGCGCAGCGTTTCATGGATCAATACAAAGTGGCGCTGAAAAAATTGGCAGAATAATGCCTATTATTTTCCTGACGCGAACGCTCGTCGAACAGTTGCACAAGATACAAATCAAACGATTTGGAGGCTCGTACGGGTTAAGGGACGAAGGTGCCCTCGAATCCGCATTGGCGCGTCCTATCAACAAAGCTCAGTACGGCAGCGACGATGTTATCGAACTTGCAGCAGCCTATCTGTTTGGCTTGGAGAAAAACCATGCATTCGTTGATGGCAACAAGCGTATCGCCATCGTGGCGGCTGCGATCTTTCTCATGGACAATGGTTACGAGATCCAGACAACGGACGCTAATCTCTACAGCTTTGTTCTTGCCATAGCCGCCGGTGAAATTGATGAAGAAAGCGCTATCCGTTTCTTCAGAGACGTCTGCATTCCCTATGCGGGCTGATGGCTCATGTTCTGCCCCACCCCTTCGCTCAAGCTCAGGGCGTTCGTCCCTCGAAACGCCCCACCGGGCGTTTCGTCGGTTACGCCGACCGCTCCTCACCCCGAAAACTTGCCGCTTCTCGGGAAGCCTTTCGGCACCGTGCGCCCGGCCGAGGCGCGTTCGGCAAGCCATTCTGTCAGTTCGTCCCTGGTCTTGGTGAAGGTGCGGCCGGCGCTGTCTTCCCAGGTCAGGCCATCGGCTATGGCGAAGCACTTGATATCGCCGACGCCGCCGTCCTTGTAGCGTTGCAGGCGCACGCCTTTGCCGCGCGACATTTCCGGGATCTGGGACAGCGGAAACACCACCATCTTGCGGTTCTCGCCGACGACAGCGGCGTGATCGCCCGAGATCGGCACGAGCAGTTTCGTCTCATCCGGCGTCGTCAGGTTCATGATCTGCTTGCCCTTGCGGGTATTGGCGACCAGTTCCACTTCCGGCACGATAAAGCCGTTGCCGGCGGTCGAGACGACCAGTTGCTTGCGCTGCGGATCGTGGACGAAGGCGGTCAGCACGTCCTGGTCGTTTTCCATGTCGACCATGATGCGCAGCGGCTCGCCGTGACCACGGCCGCCGGGCAGCTTGTCGCCGCCAAGCGTATAGGCCTTGCCGCCGGTCGTGACGATCAGGATCTTGTCGGTCGTCTGCGCCGGGAATGCCACCTTCAGCCCGTCGCCCTCTTTGAAGGTGAGCGTCGATGTATCGGAGATGTGGCCCTTCAGCGCGCGAATCCAGCCCTTTTCTGAAACGACGACTGTGATCGGTTCCTTCTCGATCATCGCCTGCTGGATAGCAGCGTCGTCGGCCTCAGGCGCTTCGGCGAACTGCGTGCGGCGGCGGCCGATCTCGGTCGCTTTCGCAAATTTCTTCTTCACCTCGCCAATTTCCCAGGCGACTGTCTGCCACTGCTTGTCGTCGGAGGCGAGCAAGGCCTCGATATCGGCCTTCTCCTTGGTCAGGCCGTCGAATTCCTTGCGGATCTCGAATTCTTCGAGCTTGCGCAGAGAGCGCAGCCGCATGTTGAGGATCGCTTCGACCTGATTGTCCGTTAGGCCGAACCGCTCCATCATCACGGGTTTCGGCTCATCCTCCTCGCGGATGATGGCAATGACCTCATCGATGTTGAGGTAGGCGATCAGGAAGCCGCCGAGGATTTCCAGGCGTTTTTCGATGGCCGCGAGCCGGAAGCGCGAACGGCGCAACAACACTTCACGCCGATGATCCAGCCATTCCTTCAGCACATCGTTCAGCGCCATGACCTTCGGGATGCGGCCCATGGAGAGAACGTTCATGTTCAGCGGAAAGCGGCTTTCCAGCTCCGTCAGCTTGAACATCGATTCCATCAGGATCATCGGGTCGACGGTGCGGCTCTTCGGCGTCAGGACGACGCGGATGTCCTCGGCGGATTCATCGCGCACGTCCTCAAGCAGCGGCAGTTTCCGCGCCAGAAGCAGCTCGGCGATCTTTTCGATCAACCGCGATTTCTGCACCTGGAACGGGATTTCGGTAATGACGATCTGATAGCCGCCGCGGCCGAGATCTTCCGTTTCCCACTTGGCACGGACGCGGAAGCCGCCGCGGCCGGTCCTGTAGCTTTCGATGATGCTGTCGCGATCGTCGATGATGATGCCGCCGGTCGGGAAATCCGGGCCGGGGATGAACTCCACCAGCTTTTCGACGGTCGCGTCGCGATCACGGATCAGATGCAGCGCCGCGTCACAGAGTTCGTGGGCATTGTGCGGCGGGATCGAGGTCGCCATGCCGACAGCGATGCCCGAGGAGCCGTTGGCGAGCAGGTTCGGGAAAGCACCGGGTAGGACGACCGGCTCTGAATTCGACTCGTCGTAGGTGTCACGGAAATCCACGGCATCCTGGTCGATGCCTTCGAGCAGCAGTTCCGAGACTGCCGTCATCTTGGATTCGGTGTAGCGCATCGCGGCGGGGCTATCGCCGTCGATATTGCCGAAATTGCCCTGGCCGTTGACCAGCGTGTAGCGTTGCGAGAAATCCTGGGCCAGGCGGGCCAATGCGTCATAGATCGACTGGTCGCCATGCGGGTGATAGTTACCCATCACTTCGCCGACGATCTTGGCGCATTTGCGGAAGGCGGCGTTGGGACGCAGGCCCATCTCGCTCATCGCATAAACGATACGGCGATGGACTGGCTTCAGGCCGTCGCGAACATCCGGCAGAGCGCGATGCATGATCGTCGACAAGGCATAGGCCAGGTAGCGCTCTTCGAGCGCCGCCTTGAGATCGACCGGAAGGATGCTGTCGTCGTCGCCGCCACCGGGCGGTAAAAGATTTTGTCCCATGGCCCTTGACTACCCGAGAAGCCGATTCCCGGCAAGAAATCAGTGGAAAGCATTTGTGGATGAAGTCTCAGTTCAAGCACGATCTGACGTAAGGTCAGACATAATTCTCGTGCATATATTTGCCATGATCATGGCATTGGAATTTTAGACGAACGCGAATATAAATCGCGCACTACACGCAAAATATGTATACCCGCCTACACCAGCTCAATGAGGAAAAGCCATATGACTTTTTATCGGACAACACGGCTGATGCTGTCCAGCGCCGCCATACTGTCTTTCGCCAGCTCCGCCTTCGCGCTCGACGGTAACGATCTTCTGAAGAAGATCAATGACGTCTACGGGCTGCAGGGCGCTTCGATTGCCGCCACGGGCATCGATATCGACGGTAGCACGGTCACGCTAAAGGGCGCCAGCTTCAAGGCAGCCGGAATGGACGACGGCCTCCCGCTCGGCGACATCACGATGGACGGTGTCGAAGAGAATGACGGCGGTTACACGATTGACGAAATCGCTTTTGCTGATGTCGACCTCAAAAAGGATGGCGCTGCCATTTCCGCCACCGACCTCACGCTGAGCGGCGTCGAAATTCCAGCCGACGCGACCAAGGGCGATCTCAGTTCGCTGCTCTATTACAAGAGCGCTCATGCCGGCGCCGTATCCGTCACCAAGGACGGCACCAAGGTATTTTCGCTCGACGATGCCGACGCCACGATGGATAGGCGCGAAGACAAGTCGGGCATCGACTTCGACGCCAAGATCAACGGAGTCAAAGCCGATCTCAGCAAAGTCGACGACGCGAAGACCAAGGACGCGATCGAGGCGCTCAAGCTGCAGCAGATCAATGGCGCAATCGCCATGAAGGGTAGCTGGGAAATCGGACCCGGCACGATCGACATCACCGAATACTCCTTGAACTTCAATGACATCGGCAAACTGAACCTCGCCTTTAGCATTTCCGGCTACACGCCTGCTTTCGCGAAATCATTGCAGGAAGCGCTCAAGACGGTCCGTTCCAATCCGAACCAGCAGGAAGCTCAGCAGTCGGCTGGCCTCGCCATGCTGGGCCTCCTCCAGCAGCTAACTTTCAACAGCGCCCAGATCCGCTTCGACGACGCTTCGATCACCGCACGTGCGCTCGATTTCGCCGGCAAGCAGCAGGGCGTTTCCGGCAAGCAGCTCGCCGACACGCTGAAGGCAATGACGCCGATCATGATGGCGCAGCTCAACATTCCGGAGCTGCAGAATGCCGTTTCCACTGCCGTCAGCGCCTATCTCGACAATCCGAAAAGCCTGACGGTCAAGGCTACGCCGGACAAGCCGGTGCCGGTGCCGATGATCATCGGCGCTGCCATGGGGGCCCCGCAGTCGATCCCGCAGGTCATCGGCCTCAAGGTTTCCTCGAACGACTAAGCTGTCGTTCTCCAAGCTATTCGAAAACCCGGCGATCTCGGTCGCCGGGTTTTTCTTTGCCGCTGGTCAGATCTCCGGCCGAAGCTGATATTTCTTCAGTTCACTGAGAGCATGAGCCATCAGCGCAAGCAATTCATCCGTCGTTGCACCGTCGCGCGCCTGGACGGACATGCCCTGCACGATTGCGCCCAGAAAGCGCGCAAGCGATCTGGCGTCGGCATCCGGCCGCATGTCGCCCTCGGCGATACCGCGCTCGATCCGTGCCGTGAAAATAGCCAGCGCCTGTAGGCGCATCGATGCGACGTGATGGGCGATCGGCTCGTTTTCCTCTGCGCAGTTCAGCACCGCCGTCGATATCATGCAGCCTTTTGGATGCTCCGGCGCCGTGAAGATCTTGGCGGAATTCGTCAAAAAGCGCTCGAAGGCGGTTACCGTATCCACCTCGTCCGTAAACGGGTTCCCGGGCTCCGGTCGCGGCATGCGCCGATATTGCTCGAGCGTTTCCCGGTAGAGCTCGGCTTTAGAGCCGAAGGCGGCATAGAGGCTTTGCGGCGTGATCCCCATGGCCGCCGTCAGATCGGCGATGGAGGAACCATCATAGCCATGCTTCCAGAACGTGTTGCGCGCGGCGGCAAGAACCGTCTCGCGATCGAAAGCGGGTGGGCGTCCACGCTTCCGAGGCACGGAATTTTCGGCCTCTTCATTATTTTTCACAATGGTCACTCTAGAAATAATCTCCGATCTGGTTTATTCAGGAATGGTCATTGTGATTATAGAAGGTTTTGCCCCATGAGTCTTCCCCTGGAAAATTCCGCATACCGGAGCGGCAGCCTTGCTGAAGGCGTCGATGCTGCGATTGATTCCGCCCTGGCGGATGAGAGGCTGGTCGGCACCGTAGTCCTCATTGCCCGGGACGGAGAACTGATCTACGGCCGCGCTGCCGGCCTGGCGGATCGCGAGAACGAGATGGTGATGCGGCGGGATGCCATCTTCCGTCTGGCCTCCATCACCAAGCCGATCGTCGCTATTGCCGCCATGCGCCTCGTCGAACAGGGTCGCATTGGGCTGGACGATCCGATCACCAAATGGCTGCCGGACTTCCGGCCGCGGCTGCCCGACGGAGGCGAGGCCGTTATCTATATCCGGCACCTTCTTACGCACACATCCGGACTGAGTTACACATTCGCCGAGGAGCAGGACGGCCCGTATCATCGCGCCGGCGTATCCGACGGCCTGGACATACCGGGCCGGTCGCTGGCCGATAACCTCACGCGTCTCGCCAGCGCTCCCCTTCTCTTTCCGCCCGGCGAAGCCTGGCATTATTCGCTGGCAATGGATGTGCTCGGCGGCATCATCGAAAAAGAAACCGGCGGTGCTCTCGGCGATGCCGTTGCGGAATTGGTGATGAAGCCGCTCGGCCTTTCCGACACGGCCTTTTCGGTCCGTGACCGCAGCCGCCTGGCGGCCGCCTATATGAATGGTGCATCGGGGCTGCAGCGGATGCGAGATGAGACGCTCGTTCCGATACTTGACGGCATGATCCGCTTCGCGCCGGACAGAATATTCAATCCCGGCTCCTATCACTCCGGCGGCGCGGGCATGGCCGGAACGGCAAGCGACCTCCTCACTATTCTGGAAACGGTGCGCAAGGGCGGTGCGCCGCTGCTAGCGGCCGACACGGTGAAGATGATGACGACCGATCAGACTGGCGGCCATATGCAGACGCTGCAAGCCGGCTTCGGTTTCGGCTACGGCTGGTCCGTCGTCACCGACCCCGTTGCGGCGCAGGCTCCATTCTCCAAGGGCACAATCAAATGGGGTGGAGTCTACGGCCATAGCTGGTTCGTCGATCCCGAGAAACGGATCACCGTCGTGGCGCTCACCAACACCGCTCTCGAAGGCATGTGGGGCCAATTCACGATCGATCTTCGCGATGCGGTCTATGCCGCTCACTAGGTTCTAACAGAGCACGAAAAACCCGGCGATTTCGGTCGCCGGATTTTGTATTTCATCAAGCTTGAAAAGCCTCAGTCCTTCTTGACTGGCGGTACCGGACGGATTGCCAGTTCGCGCAGTTGCGTCGGCGTTGCGGCCGAGGGAGCGCCCATTAGCAGATCCTGCGCCTGCTGGTTCATCGGGAACAGTGAGATCTCGCGCAGGTTCTTGGCACCGACCAGCAGCATGACGATGCGGTCGATACCGAAGGCAGCGCCGCCGTGCGGAGGCGCGCCGTACTGGAAGGCGCGGTAGAGGCCGCCGAAGCGCTCCTCGACATCCGCCTGGCTGAGGCCGACCTTTTCGAAGGCAGCAACCATGGTTTCCGGCGACTGGTTACGGATCGAGCCCGAGGCGATTTCGAAGCCGTTGCAGACGGCGTCGTACTGGAAGGCCTTGATCGTTAGCGGATCCTGGCTCTGCAGCGCCTCAAGGCCGCCCTGCGGCATGGAGAACGGGTTGTGTGCGAAATCGACCTTCTTCTCTTCCTCGCTCCATTCGAAGAACGGGAAGTCGACAATCCAGCAAAGCTCGAAACGGTCGCGGTCGACCAGGTTCAGCTCCTCGCCGGCCCTGGTGCGGGCCTCGCCGGCAAACTTGTAGAACTTGTCCGGATCGCCGGCGACGAAGAAGCATGCATCGCCATCATCGAGACCGAGCTGGGTGCGGATCGCATCCGTGCGCTCCTCGCCGATGTTCTTGGCAAGCGGGCCGGCGCCTTCGAGCTTCTCGCCTTCCTTGCGCCAGAAGATATAGCCGAGACCCGGCTGGCCCTGGCTCTGCGCCCAGGCGTTCATCCGGTCGCAGAAAGCGCGCGAACCACCGGTCTTGGCCGGGATCGCCCAGACCTGAACCTTCGGGTTCGAGGCGATCATGTTGGCGAAAACCTTGAAACCGGAGCCGGCGAAATGGTCTGTAACCGCTTCCATGACGATCGGGTTGCGCAGGTCCGGCTTGTCCGAGCCGTATTTGCGGATCGCTTCGTCATAGGGAATGCGCGGCCATTCCTTGGTGACGGGCTTGCCTTCGGCAAACTCTTCGAACACCTGGGTCATCAGCGGGCTCATGGTGTTCCAGACGTCTTCCTGCGTGACGAAGCTCATCTCGAGGTCGAGCTGATAGAATTCGCCCGGCAGACGGTCGGCGCGCGGATCTTCGTCGCGGAAACAGGGCGCGATCTGGAAATAGCGGTCGAAGCCGGCAACCATCAGGAGCTGCTTATACTGCTGCGGTGCCTGCGGCAGGGCGTAGAAGGTGCCGGGATGGATGCGGCTCGGCACGAGGAAGTCGCGCGCGCCTTCCGGCGACGAGGCCGTCAGGATCGGCGTGGTATATTCGGTGAAGCCCACTTCGCCCATATGGCGGCGCATGGAGGAGATAACCTGCGTGCGCTTGACGATGTTCCGATGCAGCGTTTCGCGGCGCAGATCGAGGAAGCGATACTTCAGGCGAACGTCTTCCGGATATTCCGGCTCGCCGAAAACCGGCAGCGGCAATTCCTTGGCAGCGGAGAGCACTTCGATCTCCTGCGCATAAAGCTCGATTTCGCCGGTCGGCATGTTCTTGTTGATCGTGTCTTCGGTACGGGCCTTCACCAGGCCGTCGATGCGGATGACCCATTCGCCGCGCACGGTCTCGGCAAGCTTAAAGGCCGGAGAATCCGGATCGGCGACAACCTGGGTGATGCCGTAGTGATCGCGCAGATCGATGAACAACACGCCACCATGATCTCGGACGCGATGAACCCAGCCGGAGATGCGGACGGTCGAACCGACGTCGGACTTGCGCAGGGCGGCGCATGTGTGGCTGCGATAGCGATGCATAGTATATATCCTGGACTTGGCGGACGGCGGCGAATGAGGACAAAAGCCCCTCGCCTGCCGACGAGAAAATCGGGCGGAAAAGCGCATGGTGCGCCTGATTTGTCAAGGCTCGAACGCCAGCGAGTAGGTTTAAAGCTGCTTTCGTGAACTCGCAACATCGACAGCCGGAGGTAGGGATGCGGCAATTCAGCTACCCCAGCCCTATTGCTGAAGACCATAGTCAACTTTAAACAGGCAGGCACATCCCCGCGTCCCCGGAGCCTCGCATGCCTATCCTTACCCGCCGCAATCTTTTGAAAGCCTCGGCCGTTGCCGGTGCCTATGGCGTGGGGCTTGGCATCGCCAGCAGGTTTGGCGGCAGCGCGGTAGCAGCGCCGGAGCCGCAGGTGCTGAAGGCTGCGAAGATCCAAGCCAGTTTGATGGACGTCGGAGCCACCAAGGATGTCCTGACCTATGGCGACGCCGGCATGCCGCCCGTCCTGCGCATGAAAAAGGGCGAGCCCTTCGCCGCACGCCTGATCAACGGCATCGATGACCCGACGACGATCCACTGGCATGGTATCCGCCTCCCGAACAAGATGGACGGGGTGCCCTTCCTGACGCAGCCCTACGTCTACATGGGCGACCATTTCGATTATGCCTTCACGCCGCCCGACGCCGGCACCTTCTGGTATCATCCGCATTGCAACACGCTGATCCAGATGGGACACGGCATGACAGGCGTCATCGTCGTAGAAAATCCGAAGGATCCGGCATTCGATTCGGAAATAGTTCTCAATCTTCGCGACTGGCGGCTCGGCGGCGACGGCCAGTTCATCGCTCCGTTCCGCCCGCGCGATTCCGCCAAGTCCGGCACTTATGGGACGGTGCGGACGGCCAACTGGCAGCAGCAGCCGCAATATGACGCGCCCTCCGGCGGGCTGGTGCGGCTGCGGCTCGCCATCACCGACGTCACGCGCATCTATTCTTTCCGCATGGATGGAGCCGAGGCAACGGTGATCGCCGTCGACGGCAATCCGGTGCCGCAGCGCTTCCCGCTCGATCTGCTGCAGCTCGGACCCGGTCAGCGGCTGGAATTGGCCGTGCGCATGCCCGATAACGAGGGTGCAATCGTCAAGCTCGAGGATATCAAGGGCACCGATCCCAAGGTGCTCGCAACGCTGCGATCAGTCGGCAGCTCGCTGAAGCGCGACGTTCGCGATCTGGCGCCCCTCGAAGGCAATCCGGTCGCAAAAGCCGATATCGGCTCGGCGGAGCACATCCCGCTGATTCTCAGCGCCACGGCGGAAAATACCGCCGACAACAGCATTTGCGGCTCGCTTGGCTACAGCTTCTGGGCCATCAACAAGGTGCCGTGGCCGGGCGATACGCCCGATCCGACCGCACCGCTCGCCGAATTGAAGCTCGGCATGAGCTATGTCATCGACATGGAAAACGTGACGCCGCATTCGCATCCGATTCATCTGCACGGCATGAGCTTCACCGTGCTCTCCTCTTCGACGCGCCAGGTGCAGCCCTTCGTCTCCGACACCTACCTGATCCAGCCCAATGAAAAGGTGCAGCTCGGCGTCGTCGCCGACAATCCCGGTGACTGGGTGTTGCATTGCCACATTATCGAACATCAGAAAACGGGCATGACCAGCTATGTGCGCGTGGCTTAGGCACGATCCCGAAACGTGCTTCATGCTCGCTCAGGACGACCCCAAGTACTTTCCGCAATTCCACTTAAAAGCGGCGGCCGTACCGGGCTTGCCCTTTCGACGTATTGACATCTCCCATCGAAAGGGGAAGGAAGGTTAACGGACTATTTTACCGATGAATGTGTTGATATGATCGAAACTACCGCCCAATTGGAGGCGGCCTGCCAAGAGCTGGCCAAGTCAGAATTCATTACCATCGACACCGAATTCCTGCGCGAGACGACCTTCTGGCCGGAGCTTTGCCTGATCCAGATGGCGAGCCCCACGACCGAAGTGCTGGTTGATCCGCTGGCCAAGGGCCTGGACCTGAAACCCTTTTTTGAGCTGATGGCCAATCCCGCCGTCATGAAGGTGTTCCACGCCGCACGCCAGGACATCGAAATCATCTTCAATCGCGGCAACCTCATACCGCATCCGATCTTCGACACCCAGGTGGCCGCCATGGTCTGCGGCTTCGGCGATTCGGTCTCCTACGATCAGCTCGTCAGCCGCACCAAGAACGTTCACATCGACAAGTCTTCGCGCTTCACCGACTGGAGCCGCCGGCCGCTGTCGGAGAAACAGCTCGACTATGCGCTGGCCGACGTCACTCACCTGCGCGACGTCTATCTTTCGTTGAAAGAGCAGCTCGAACGTGAAGGCCGCGCCTCCTGGCTGCTCGAAGAAATGGCGATCCTCGAAGCGCGCGAGACCTACGATCTGCATCCGGACGATGCCTGGCAGCGGCTGAAGATGCGGCTGCGCAAGCCGCAGGAACTGGCCGTTTTGAAATATGTCGCCGCCTGGCGCGAACGCGAGGCGCGCGCCCGCAATGTGCCGCGCGCCCGTGTGCTGAAGGACGATGCAATTTACGAAATCGCCCAGCAGCAGCCGAAGGACATGGAAGCGCTCGGCCGCCTGCGCACGATCCCGAAAGGTTGGGAGCGATCCGCCTCCGGCACGGCCGTATTGGAGGCAATCAATCAGGCCCTGGCCTTGCCCAAGGCCGAAATGCCGCATGTACCGCGCCACCAGCAAGCGCCGGAAGGCACAGCCGCAGCGGCTGAACTGCTGAAGGTTCTCCTGAAGCTCATCGCTGAAAAACACGGCGTCGCCCCGAAAGTCATCGCCAACAGCGAGGATCTGGACAAGATTGCCGCCGAAGGCGAGAAAGCCGAAGTGGCCGCCCTCACCGGCTGGCGACGCGATCTTTTCGGCGAGACGGCGCTGCAGCTCATCCAGGGCCAGGTGGCCTTACGCTTCGTCGGCAAGCGGGTCGAGACGGTCAGTTTGTAGTCACGTGACCTTTGCCGATCGGTCGGCGATGCCGAACATTTGGCGGTTGCGCGCCATTTAAAAATAGAGATGCTGGTTGCGGACGCGATTGTGCCGCACATCCGCCAGGATGGGCGCTTAGCGCAATCACATAATTGATGGCGCACAGGCCTTTTCCCGAACCAATCCCGGTTTGGAGGCGCGCCGGCTCTTGGCGGATCGGCAGCATGGGAAGATTCCCCTCAGCGCTCAACTGGATTTTGACCGCGGCCGTCGTCGCCGCAAGCGGCGTCCTCTATGGCAAGCTGTTTTTCCATGCGTCACCGCTGTATATCGGCGCAATCTACGCATTGTTCTGCGGCATGCCGGCGCTGGCCTTCGAACGCCGCATGATTCTGCCGCGCTTGAACCATTGGATGCATAGCCTGCCTACGCCGGCCTTCATCCTATCAGCCTTGATTGTCGATTTCGCCTTGATCGCCATCGGTTTTGCAATGGCCGGCGGCCTGATGAAATCGCTGAACCTGATCAACGACACCTGGGCCAACGTCATGCTGCTGCAGGTCGATGTCTATATCTATGCCGTCCTGGTGACCGCGATGATCATTTTCGTCGGGCGCGTGCGGGAGCTGCTTGGCCGCGACGTCTTCCTCAGCCTGTTGACCGGCCGTTATCGCAATCCGATGCAGGAAGAGCGCGTGTTTCTCTTCATCGATCTCGTCGGTTCGACGGCCTTCGCCGAGGAGCATGGCGACCTCAGGACACAGCAATTTCTAGGCTCGGTATTCAGCGCGTTCGCCGAGCCGGTGAGGCGATATAAGGGTGCGATCGACGACTATATCGGCGATGCCGCCATCATCACCTGGCCTCTTCGGCGTGGCGTGAAGAATGCCCGTTGCATTCGCTGTGTCTTCGACATCCTTGCCGATATCGAGGCGAATGCGGAGACATGGCTGAAATCCTACGGCAGGGTGCCGCGGCTGAGGGCCGCCTTGCACGGCGGCAGCATCGTCACTGCCGAAATCGGCATCGACCATCACAAGATCGCCTATTTCGGCGACACGGTGAATACCACCGCGAGGCTGGAATCGCTCTGCAAGACGCTGGAGCGACAGGTGCTGATCTCAGCCGATCTTGCAAGACGGATCGAGCTTCCCGACGATATCGCCAGGGAAGACCTTGGCGACCATGCCGTTCGCGGTCGCGACCAGACACTCGGGGTGATTGCCCTGCATAGGGCGAGGAGGCCAGAGCGGAAGGCGATAGGTGGGAGGTCGTAGGCAGGGAGTTATTATCTTCCTTGCCTATTGCCTATTGCCTATTGCCTAGTCCCCAAGACCCTACACCCTATCGGTTGTCCACAGTCACCAAAGCTTCACCTAAGCGTTAATTCGCCGACATAGCTCGCCTGTTAAGCGGGAGTTGTTTGCCAATCCCCGCCAACAAGGTGACATGATGACCCGAATTCTTTTCGCTTCCACGGCACTTTTTGTTCTGATTGCCGCCTCGGCCCAGGCCGATGAAACGCAGTTTCCCGCAAAGCTGACCTCGCAGGCCATCCTGCCCGCCAACACGATTGTCGCGGCACCGGTCGACGCGCCGGAATTTCTGAAGACCTCCGGCAAGTTCACGACGCCGGATCGCAAGCGCACGGAGGCCCTCGGCACGGTTCCGGGCAAAGACGGCGCCCGCGTGACCGATCTGAAGCTGCCCTTCAATGGCCAGGCGATCCAGGGCTTTTCCGGGATCAAGACCATGCCGGACGGCACCTTCTGGACGCTGACCGACAACGGCTTCGGCTCCAAGCAGAATTCGAGCGACTCCATGCTGTTCCTGCACCAAATCAAATTCGACTGGGACAATGGCAAGGTTGATGTCGTCAAGAACCTGTTCCTGTCCGACCCGAACAAGAAGGCTCCCTTCCCAATCGTCCTCGAAGGCGCCGACAAGCGCTATCTGACCGGCGCCGATTTCGATATCGAATCAATCCAGCCGGTTGCCGACGGCTTCTGGATCGGCGACGAATTCGGTCCCTATCTGCTGAAGTTCGATATGAACGGCGCGCTGACCGACGTTTTCCCGACGACACTCAACGGCAAGCCCGTCATGTCTCCGGACAATCCGCTGCTGCAACTGCCGGCCAACCCGACGCAGAAGATGCCGGCCTTCAACCTGAGACGCTCGGGTGGCTTCGAAGGCCTCGCCATGTCGAAGGACGGCAGCAAGCTCTATGGCCTGCTGGAAGGCGCGATCTATCAAGACGACGGCAAGATGGAAAGCGTCGACGGCCACACCGCGATCCGCGTCATCGAATTCGACGTCGCCTCGAAGAGCTGGACCGGTCGTAGCTGGCTCTACCCCTTCGCAGACAAGGGCACCTCGATCGGCGATTTCAACATGCTGGACGACAGCACCGCTCTGGTGATCGAGCGCGACAACGGCGCCGGCACGAAGGACAAGGCTTGCGCCGATCCGAAGCAACCGAAGCCGGATTGCTTCGAAGCGCCGGCCGAATTGAAGCGCGTCTATAAGATCGAATTCAACGACGCCAATGTCGGCAAGGCCGTCCGCAAGATCGGTTACATCGATCTGCTGCATATCGAAGATCCCGACCACAAGCGTCGCCAGGGCGGCGGCGAAGGCTTCTACGACATGCCCTTCGTCACCATCGAAAACGTCGACCGCGTCGATGCCACCCACATCATCATCGGCAACGACAATAACCTGCCCTTCTCGGCCGGCCGAGCTGTCGACAAGGCAGACGACAACGAGTTCAGCATTCTCGAAGTCGGCGATTTCCTCAACGCTAAGTGAGCGATACCCTACCTTCTCCCCATCGGGGAGAAGGTTTTTTACTCAAACCGGAATGCAAGCCGTCTATTCGTCAGCTTGCCCAGTTGTTGCAGCCGGCCTTCCAGCCGCTCGCCGGCGAAATCGTGGTATTCGGCTGGAACGACGAATTCGAGATCCAGCTCCGGGCTCGGCGAACGTCGAAATGTCAGATTGCGGACGACGCCTGGCATGGAAGCCGAAAAGAGATAGACGACGCGCAATAGGCCGCCGAGCAGTTTGGCGCGTTCGACGAATTGCGGCGTGGCGATCGCTGCCAGCGGTTCGGTGGCGCCGTCATCGTGAAGGCCCTCGAAACGGTAGTAATTGGCGAGAGCGATAAAGGCGCGGCCGGCGTGGGTGATGCCGACGAAGGACGTGTGGGCGATGATGTTCAGCGCCTGCAGGCCGCGATAGTCGGGATGGGCACGCCAACTGATGTCGGCAAGCAAGCAAGCGGCCTGGCGATAGCGGCTCTCCTCCTCCGTCTCGGTAACGCCGAAGAAGGGCATCATGCGACCGGTCCACTCGGCAAGTTCCCGCGCATGCTCCGGCGAACGGGCGCGCAGGATCGCAAGTTCGCCGGCGGCGACCAGCAACGGGTCGCTATGGCGTTCCGCCTCGGTCAGCAGCGAATAGAGGTAGCCTTCACGCACGCCCTGGGCCGAGAAGGATATGACGGAGGGCTTCATTTCCGCCAGCACCTCGCGCATCGCCACCGCGCCGAAGGGCAGCAGCGAACGGCGATGCTTGGAGATGGCCATCAGCGCCGGCTCTTTCGATTCCTTCGCCTCGCTGATCTGATCGAGGAAACGCATCATCTCGTCCAGCGGCACTTCATAGCCCTGCATCATATGCAGCGCATATTTACGCATTTCCATGTGCAGCTTGGCGATGTTTCGCCAGGTGCCGCCGACCGCATAAAAGGTGCGTCCCTCGCCCTTGCTCAGCAGTTTCGCTGTTTTCACATGCTTGCGGGCAAAGCTGCGCGCCCTGGCGAGCGAACCGTTGGCATATTCGGAAAGCCTGAGGCCGCCGAGCGGCAGGGTGATGCCCTTGCCGATCTCCTTGCCCTTGATGTCGATGAGCTCGAGCGAACCGCCACCGAGGTCGCCGGCGATGCCATCCGGGTGGAAAAAGCCGCTGATGATGCCAAGCGCGGAAAAACGCGCCTCTTCCTCGCCTGAAAGCACACGCACCTTGCGCTGCAGGATCGATTCTGCCTGATGGATGAATTCCGGACCGTTGCTTGCCTCGCGGGCAGCCGCCGTCGCCAGAACGTAGATGGTCGATGCGCGCGCCTGGTCGGACAGCGCCTTGAACCGGTGCAGGGATGCGAGCGCGCGCGCGACGCTCTCCTCATCCATCTTTCCGGTCAGCGCTATGCCCCTGCCAAGGCCGCAAAGCACTTTCTCGTTGAAAAGGATGGTCGGCGACCGCGAATGGCCTTCATAGACGACGAGACGAACCGAGTTCGACCCGATATCGACAACGGAGACCGGGGCAATACCGGGAAGGCGCCCCTGGGCTTCTGATTCAACCATGCAGGTCCAGTTATTTCTTGCGGCCCGACAACAGCCCGGCGATCAGTTTCGGCGCACTGGATTTCAGAGCTTCACCACGGCCGGAAAGGCTGGGATTAGTCATGAAATACTGCTGCGCGTTGAATGGCTCTTCCCCCTTGCGCACCTCCATGCGCCGCGAAGTACCGTCCGGCAATATCTCGTAGCTCTGCTGATTGTCAATGATGTTGCCCAGCATGATCTGCGAAAGAACCTGCTCGTGCACGGTCTTGTTGGTCAGCGGAACAAGGGTTTCGACGCGGCGGTCGAGGTTTCTCGGCATCATGTCGGCGGAGCCGATATAGACCAGCGCCTTCTCCGACGGCAGGCCCTGGCCATTGCCGAAGCAGAAGATGCGGCTGTGTTCGAGGAAGCGGCCGACGATGGACTTGACGCGGATATTTTCGGAGAGACCCGGCACCTGCGGACGCAGGCAGCAGATGCCGCGCACGACGAGATCGATCTCCACGCCGGCATTGCTTGCGCGGTAGAGCGCATCGATGATGTCGGGGTCGACCAGCGAATTCATCTTCATCCAGATCGCCGCCGGCTGGCCGTTTTTGGCGTGCTCGATCTCCTCCTCGATATGCTGGAGGATGCGCGAGCGCAGCGTATAGGGCGAAACTGCGATCTTCATGCCGTCTTCCGGCTCACCGTAACCGGTGATGAAGTTGAAAATGTTCGCCATGTCATGGGCGATCTTCGGATCGCAGGTGAAGTAGGAAAGGTCGGTATAGATCTTGGCGGTGATCGGGTGGTAGTTGCCTGTGCCGAGGTGGCAATAAGTGCGCAGCTTGCCGTCCTCACGGCGCACGACCATCGACATCTTCGCATGCGTCTTGAGCTCGATAAAGCCGAAGACGACCTGCACGCCGGCGCGTTCGAGGTCGCGCGCCCAGCGGATATTGGCCTCTTCGTCAAAGCGGGCCTTGAGCTCGACCAGCGCCGTGACCGATTTGCCGGTATCGGCGGCATCGATCAGCGCGCGGACGATCGGGCTGTCGTTGGAGGTACGATAGAGCGTCTGCTTTATCGCCAGAACGTCAGGATCGCGCGCAGCCTGGAGAAGAAACTGGACGACCACGTCGAAGGATTCGTAGGGGTGGTGGACCACCATGTCCTTTTCGCGGATCGCGGCGAAGCAATCGCCGGCATGTTCGCGGACGCGCTCAGGAAATCGGGCATTGTAGGGCTCGAAGCGCAGATCGTCGCGCGGCGCCTTGGCGATTTCGGACAACGTGTTGAGGGCCAAAAGGCCCGGCAGAACGGCGATGCGGTTTTCCGGCACGTTCAGCGATTCCACAACGAACTGGCGCAGCTCGAGCGGCATTTCCGAATCGGTCTCGATGCGGATCACCGAACCGCGGCGGCGGCGCTTCAGCGCCGTTTCGAAGAAGCGCACCAGATCTTCGGCTTCTTCTTCGACTTCAATATCGCTGTCTCGGATGATGCGGAACGTACCCGAACCCTGCACTTCATAGCCCGGATAGAGCCGGTGAATGAAGATGTTCACCACGTCTTCCAGCGTGATGTAGCGGATGACGTTGCTGGCGTCCGGCAGGCGAACGAAGCGGTCGAGCGCCGGCGGCAGGCGCAACAACGCCGTCATCGGCTCGCGGCCGTTCATGCTGTTCAGTTGCAGCGCGATCGAGAAGCCGAGGTTCGGAATGAACGGGAACGGATGCGCCGGATCGATAGAAAGCGGCGTCAGGACCGGGAAGATCGCCTGATCGAATTCATTGGCAAGCCATTGCCGGTCGACCTCGGAAAGGGCCGGCGGGCGCACGATCAGGATGTCTTCCTTGGCGAGATACTGCTGCAGCACGGCAAGCGAGGCCTGCTGTTCCATCTGCAGATTGTCGATCTCGCGCAGGATGTCGTCGAGCTGTTCGGCGGGTGTCTTGCCGTCCGGGGTGCGCATGAGGATCTTCTGGCGGACCTGGCCTTCGAGGCCGGCGACGCGCACCATGAAGAATTCATCGAGGTTGGCGGCGGAAATGGAGAGGAAACGGATGCGCTCCAGCAGCGGATGCGCCGTGTTCAGCGTTTCCTCGAGAACGCGGCGGTTGAACTGTAGCCAGGAAAATTCGCGGTTGATGAAGCGCTCTGGGCTCGTCAGAAGCTCATTGATCGGCGGCGCGGCCTCCGGCGCTTGCTGGTTGGCTTCCTGATGTTCCGTTAGTGCCGAGTCCATGTTCCACCTGCCTCATCTTATAACCTTGCGCCACGTATAGCAGTTTGACGACGGAACTGTGACAGTTCATCGAGCACTCAATCAGCCGGAGCGGAATTACCCAATTCATTCAATACCTCAGCAGCCAGAATGCGTGTGATCCTGGTGCCGCGGCCGAGCGCAAGGCGGTCCAGCCGATCGACGATCAACTGGGCAGCGTTTAGGGACCGTTCCATGCGGTTGACGATATAGAGAACAAGTTTGTCATCGATATAAAGCTGACGGTCCGCAAAGAGCTTTACGATAACTTGCGACAACAATTCCTCGTCCGGCTCGCCGATCTCCACCACCGTCGCCGCCTTCAGCCGAGAGCGCAGATCGGGCAGCGTCACCGGCCAGGACATCGGCCAGAGCCTGCTGGTCATCAGCAGCCCTGTGCCATTTTCCCTGACGCTGTTGATGACATGGAAAAGCTCGGTGTCGTCAAAGCCCAGGCGATCGACATCCTCGAAGATGACCGGGCCGTTCGCCGCCGCCACGGCTGCGCCGGAGCCGGCTTTCGGATGAATAGCGATCGCGCCGCTTCTCTCGCGCCAGATATTGGCAAGGTGCGATTTTCCCGAACCGACCGGCCCAGCGAGAATGACCACGGGCGACGGCCAAGATGGCCATGAATCGACGATCTTCACCGCCGCGCTCAAGGGATGGGCGACCAGCAGGTCGTCGCGGCCGCTCGCGGCGTCGTGCGCAAAAGCCAGGGGTAGCTGTTCGGCGGGCTTGCGCCTCAAATCAGCGTTCTTCGCGTCGGTCATGCTATTTGTTCTCAGGATTGCCGGCCTTGGCTTTGCGCGCCTTGCCGGCTTCCGAGCGTCCATAATAGAGGTCGCTTTGAAGGTAGCGCGAAAGGGCAAAACGGACAAGGACGCCACAGGCGGCTGCGGCCGGAACGGCAACCAGCAGACCGACGAAACCGAAGAGCGCGCCGAAGGCAAAAAGGGCGAACATCAGCCAGACCGGATGCAGGCCGACGCTTTCGCCGACCAGCTTCGGCTGCAGCACATTGCCCTCCAGGAACTGGCCGGTGAAAAAGACGGCGAGCGTGAGGCCGACCCATAGATAATCGGGCCAAAACTGCACCAGGGCGACGCTCAGTGCCATAAACAGGCCGACGAGCGAACCGACATAGGGGATGAAGCTGATCATGCCGGCGAAGAGGCCGATCAACAGGCCGAAGTTCAGCCCCACAAGCGACAGGCCGACGCCGTAATAGACACCGAGGATAATGCAGAGCGAGCCCTGCCCGCGGATGAAGCCGGCGATCGCCTGATCCACTTCCCGGGCGATCTCGCGCACGGTCGAGACGTGATCGCGTGGCACCCAGGCATCGACCTTGGCGATCATGCGATCCCAGTCGAGCAATATATAGAAGGCGACGACCGGCGTGACGACCATCAGCGAGATGATGTTAACCAGCGCCTTGCCGGAGCTCCATATTTGCGCGAACAGGCCGCCGACAAAGCTCAGCCCATCCGACAATATGCTGGAGAAATTATCCTTGATAGCACCGAGCTGATCGCGAATCCAAATCGGCAGCATCGTCGTCTGCGTATGGGCGATGAACTTCTGGAATTGCTGCACATAGCCCGGTATATGTTGAATGAAATCATTGAACTGATTGATGATGATCGGGATGAAGATCGTCAGTGCCAGCGCAAAGACCAGCACGAAGGCAACGAGGATCACCACCGTCGCCATGAAGCGGCTGAGGCCGATCCTTTCCAGCCGGTCTGCGACCGGATCGAGGAAATAGGCGACCGACATGCCGGCGATGAAGGGCAAGAGGATCGAGCTGAAGAGATAGAGAAAGACAATGAAGAGGACGAGCACGATCACCCAGAAGGTGACCTGGCGCTTGAGGCTCGCCCCGCTGACTTGTTGCTCCATCGACTTCCCCATTCTTCGCCGCCCGTTGCCGCCCGCTTAGGACATAGGATGACGCCGCAATTATGGTCAAGCCTGCGGCCGGAAATCGGCCTTGGAGCGCTGTGAAGCGGGGAAAATCGAGGGTTTGCCTGCGCTAGCGCCTTGCATAAAGGTTCCTGTCATGCAATGGCGACCCGATTAAAATTGTTCCAATTGGAACGATGGCCACCGGAGGCGAAAGCATGAGCCAGTCTGGAAAAAACGGTCTGACCTATAGCGACGCGGGCGTCGATATCGATGCCGGCAATCTGCTGGTCGAAAAGATCAAGCCGGCGGTTCGTTCGACCCGCCGCCCCGGCGCCGATGGCGAAATCGGCGGTTTCGGTGGCCTCTTCGACCTGAAGGCTGCGGGCTTCACCGATCCGGTGCTGGTGGCCGCCAATGACGGCGTCGGCACCAAGCTGAAGATCGCGATCGACGCGAACTATCACGACACCGTCGGCATCGACCTCGTCGCCATGTGCGTCAACGATCTTGTGGTCCAAGGCGCCGAGCCGCTGTTCTTCCTCGATTATTTCGCGACCGGCAAGCTCGATCCCTATCAGGGTGCCGCGATCGTCGGCGGTATTGCAGCCGGCTGCCGCGAGGCGGGTTGCGCGCTGATCGGCGGCGAGACGGCGGAAATGCCGGGCATGTATTCCGATGGCGATTACGATCTCGCCGGCTTTGCCGTGGGTGCGGCCGAACGCGGGCAGCTTCTCCCCTCCGGCGATATCGCCGAGGGTGACGTCATTCTCGGTCTTGCCTCCTCCGGCGTTCATTCCAACGGGTTTTCGCTGGTACGCAAGATCGTCGGCATCTCCGGTCTTGGCTGGGACGCGCCGGCTCCCTTTGCCGAGGGCAAGGCGCTCGGCGAAGCCCTGCTGACGCCGACACGCATCTATGTGAAGCCGCTTTTGAAGGTGATCCGCGAGACGCATGCCATCAAGGCGCTCGCCCATATCACCGGCGGCGGTTTCCCGGAGAATATTCCGCGGGTGCTGCCGAAGCATCTTGCTGCCGAGATCGATCTGGCCGCCGTCCAAGTGCCGCCGGTCTTCTCCTGGCTCGCCAAGACAGGCGGCGTCGAGGCCAAGGAAATGCTGCGCACCTTCAATTGCGGCATCGGCATGATCGCTGTCGTGGCGGCCGAGAATGTAGCGGCCGTCAAGGCAGCGCTTGAAGCCGAGGGCGAAAGCATCGTCACGCTCGGCCGTATGATCGCCCGCGACGAAGGCGCTGCCGGCACCGTCTACAAGGGCACGCTGGCAATATGAGTTCGAGCCGCAAACGCGTCGTCGTCTTCATCTCGGGCAGCGGCTCCAATATGATGGCGCTGGTCAAGGCTGCGGCGGCTTCGGATTATCCAGCCGAAATTGTCGGTGTGATCTCCGATAAGGCAGATGCCGGCGGTTTGGCGAAAGCCGCAGCCGAGGGCATTGCTACCTTCGCCTTCGTCCGTAAGGATTTTGCCAGCAAGGAGGCCCATGAGGAGGCAATCCTTGCGCAGCTCGAGGCGCTGTCACCCGATATCATCTGCCTCGCCGGCTATATGCGTCTTCTCTCCGGGCGCTTCATTCAGCGCCACGAAGGCCGGATCATCAATATCCACCCTTCGCTGCTGCCGCTTTTCCCCGGGTTGCACACGCATCAACGCGCCATCGACGCCGGCCAGCGGATCGCCGGCTGCACCGTGCATTTCGTCACCGAGGGCATGGACGAAGGCCCGGCGATCGGCCAGGCAGCCGTGCCGGTGCTGACCGACGACACGGCCGAAACGCTTGCCGCCCGCGTGCTCACGATCGAGCACCAGCTTTATCCGCAGTCGCTTCGGTTGTTGGCTGAGGGCAAGGTGCGCATGGAAGACGGCAAGGCAATTGCTGCCACCAAGACGCCCGTTGCCCGTGCCCCGCAGATTATTTCACTGCTCGGTGACATCGATCAGATCTAGCCGCTTTCCCCTTACGCAGCCATTGCCATCAGGGGATGAAGCGTACCGTCGCTGTAGACGACGCGGCCGTTGCGGAAGGTGGCGCGGATGCGGTGAACAGCACCGTGCTCGACGGCAACCAGATCGGCCTTCTGGCCGACGGCGATCTCGCCGCGATCAGTGAGCCCCGCAGCGCGCGCGGCACCAGCCGTCGCCATGGCCACGGCTGCCGGTAGACCACCACTGGCAACCTCAGCGATCTTGAAAATGGCCGGCACGAAA
Source organism: Rhizobium cerradonense (assembly GCF_030182455.1). NCBI lineage: Bacteria > Pseudomonadati > Pseudomonadota > Alphaproteobacteria > Hyphomicrobiales > Rhizobiaceae > Rhizobium > Rhizobium cerradonense. Next base: position 430,074 of record NZ_JAQJCK010000003.1, on the reverse strand, counting down.
GCGGCCGGGTGATAATCGGCAGCGATGATGCCGAGAAGGCCAGCGCCGGCCGCATCAAGCGCACTCAGATTCCCGGACATGGATTGGCCGCGCAACGCGTTCGGCGCCCCCATCAGCGTCCAGAGGCCGCGACGACGCGCCTCTTCGGCGGCCGGCAGCGTCACCGGGAATTCGCTGATCGTGACACCGAGATCGAACATTTCGGCCACCTTTTCGGCGCTGTCATCGTCATGCGAGGCGAGCGACAGCTTGTGCTTCAAGGTTAGGCCGATGATATCGCGCAGTTTCAGCTCGATATCCGGATCCTGCCGCAGGGCGATGCGCCGGGCCAGCACTTCCTCGGCCGCTTCACGGGTGATGCCGCGGCGCTCCGACATGCTGAGAAGATAGGCTTCAATATTGTTATATTGCCCCTGCCCTGGCGTATGGTCCGTCAGCGAGACCATATCGACGACACCATCTTCCAGGAGCCGCTCCAACGTGGGCGCCGCGCCGACATTGGTGATCTCGTAGCGAGCATGAACGCGGTGGTCGATCAGCAGGTGATCACGCAGGCTGTTGATGCCCTTGATCACCGCCGAGGTGGTCTCCAGCGAGCGGACATGGCCATAGACACTTTCTGTGGCGAAGGAGACGGCGGCATAGGCGGTGGTGACCCCGGCGGCGGCGAGTTTCTTGTCGAGTTCATGGATACCGAAATCGATCGGCATCGTCGCATTCGGCCGCGGAGCGATTTCGCGCTCGATCATATCGCCATGCAGATCCACAAAGCCCGGCATCAGCAGCCGTCCGCCGCCATCGAATGTCGCAGCTTCCACCGGTTCGGACCGGATCTCGGCGATCACGCCATCTTCGATGCGGATAGCCCCCTGATCGACGACTTCATCGGGAAGAACGAGCGTGAAATTGCTGAGCCACATCGGCTTTCTCCTGAAATAGCGTCAATCGTTTTGAAGGTATGGCTGTGGACCGGACCTTTCCGGCGAGCGCCCCTCGGTAGTCGCGATTCGTGACATCATAATGAAAGCTGCGACGCTGATTTTGGCAGCCATTAAGCACCGCCGAACGGTCTTATTTCAGGCTATTTCAGGCTTGCCTTGTTCAACATCGCCCATTGCAACAGCATGATCGTCTTGGCGTCGTAGATCTCGCCGGCTTCGATCATCGCCATGGTTTCGGCGAGCGGCACTTCGAGCACCTCGATATCCTCATGTTCGTGGGCAAGCCCGCCGCCGTTGCCGATGCGGTCCGTCGTATCGACCACAGCAGCAAAGAAATGAATGATCTCGGTAACAGCGCCCGGCGAGGTGAATGCCTTGAACAGGAAGCGGACATCACGGACGCGGAAGCCGGTTTCCTCCATTGCCTCGCGGCGGATCGCCTCTTCCGGATGATCACCGTCGAGCAAGCCGGCGGGTACCTCGATCATCCAGGCTGGAAAGCCGGTGAGATGGGCCGGCAGGCGGAATTGCCGCACGAGGATGACCGTTTCGCGCTTGGGGTCGTAGAGCAGAATGCAGGCGGCAGGCGTGCGGTGATAGATTTCCCGCTTCACCCGATGCGTCTCGCCCGTCGAATCCGTGTAGTCGATGTCGAAGCTGCTGAGCCGCGTCCATTGGTCCGAAAGCGTCTTCTCACTGACGATCTCGGCCTTCGCCTCGTCGAACTTGTTCATGCTCTATCCTTGCGCAGCCAGACCTTGTTGTCGTGAACAGCCGCGCCGCCATAAGGGGCAACAGGATCGGCGCCGGTCAGAACATTGATCCCTTCGCCGTCCACATGCGCCTTGTTCGGCCATAAGCCTTCGGCGATCAGCACGCCCGGCTTCACCTCGGCCGTGATGCGCGCATGAATGCGGATATCGCCCCTGAGATTGCCCAGCTGAACGAGGTCGCCATGGGCGATGTCCAGCGCTGCGGCATCCGCGGGATTGATCATAACTTCCGGGCGACCTTCCTTCTGGCGAGAGGTCTTCGTTTCCGCGAAGCTCGAGTTCAAGAAATTGCGCGACGGCGATGTGGCAAGCCGGAATGGATGATCGGGATCGGCAACTTCGATGACGTCAACCTGATCCGGAAACTCCGGCAGCGCGACATGAGGGCCGAGCAGGCCGACAGCTTCCGGCGGCCGGTTCGGAGCCGGCTGGTTGATCCAATCGGGACGGAAGCGGAACTTGCCATCGGGATGGGCGAAGCCATTGAGGAAATGCGCATCCTCGAAAGCCGGCTGACGATCGAACCATTTGTGTTCGAGGAAATGATCGTAATCCGGCAGACCGCTTCGCTCCAGAATGCGGTCGATCATCTCGCGGGCCGAAAATCCGAAGCCGGGACGATCGGCGACGCCGAGGCGCTTCGCCAGTTCCTCGATGACGAAGAGATTGCTACGCACCGTCGGTGGCGGCTCGACCAGCTTCGGGCCAAGCAGGATGTGGTTTTGCCCGCCGGCGCGGTAGATGTCGTCGTGCTCGACGAACATGGTGGCCGGGATGACGATATCGGCCATCTCGGCAGTATCGGTCATGAATTGTTCGTGCACGGCGACGAAGAGATCGTCGCGCGCAAAGCCGCGCTTCACCAGCCGCTGTTCCGGCGCGATGTTCACCGGATTGGTGTTTTGGATCAGCATCGCCGTCACGGGGCCGCGATGGCGCAAAGCGACGGCATCGCCGGTCAGTGCCCGGCCGATCTGCGACTGGTCGATCGTGCGGATATCCGGGTCCAGCATCGACCGGCCGGTCAGCTCGCTCGCGTCCATGCGGAAGATATCGCTGTTGGAATGAAAGGCGCCGCCGCCCTCATATTGCCAGGAGCCGAGCACGGTGGCGACGGAAGCTGCCGCGTGCATCGCGACCGCGCCGTTGCGCTGGCGGGTAAAGCCGTAGCCGAGGCGGAAATAGGTCTTCTTCGTCGTGCCGACCAGCTTGGCAAAGGCTTCGATCTCATCGACGGATAAGCCGGTGATCGCAGCCGCCCATTCCGGCGTCTTCGTCTTGAGATGCGCTTCGAGACCTGCCGGTTCGTCGGCAAATTTGGCCATATAGGCATGATCGGCATAGCCGTCGCGGAAGGCGATGTGCATGACGGCGCAGGCGAGCGCGGCATCCGTGCCCGGCTTGACGATGAGCGCTAAGTCGGCCTGTTTCATCGTCGGATTGTCGTAGATATCGATGACGACGATCTTGGCGCCGCGCTCCTTGCGCGACTTCACGGCATGGGTCATCACATTGACCTGGGTCGCGACCGCGTTTGTCCCCCAGATAACCACGCAATCGGTACGGCCCATCTCGCGCGGATCAGGACCACGCAGCGTGCCCGTCGCCATGGTGAAGCCGGTCCAGGCGGGGTTTGTGCAGATCGAGGAAAAGAAACCGGAATAGCGCTTGGCATGGCGCAGCCGATTGATGGAATCGCGCTGCACCCAGCCCATGGTGCCGGCATAGTAATAGGGCCAGATCGCTTCGCTGCCGTCTTTAGCCTCAGCCTTGACGAAAGCATCGGCAATTTCGTCCAGCGCGTCGTCCCAGGAGAGTTCCTGCCACTGGCCCTCTCCCTTCGCCCCGGCGCGGCGCAAGGGCTTCGTCAGCCGGTCCGGATGGTAAAGCCGTTCGGCATAACGGGCGACTTTGGCGCAGATGACGCCTGCGGTATAGGAATGATCGCCCGCGCCACGCACGCGGCCGATCCTGCCGTCCTCCGTCAGATCGATCTCCAACGCACAGGTGGAGGGACAGTCGTGCGGACAGGCCGTGTGGCCGACCGGGGATTTGGCGTGAATGGGGGTCGCAATGTTCATGCCGTTTGTATATTTCATGCCTTGTCCGGCCAAAAGGCATAATCTGGCCCATCGCAACAATTCATGCGGACTTCACCGACAATGAACTATCGGCATATCTACCACGCGGGCAATTTCGCCGATGTGCTGAAGCACGCGGTACTAGCCCGTCTCATCCGCTACATGCAGAACAAGGACAAGGCTTTCCGTGTTCTCGACACCCATGCAGGCATCGGGCTCTACGATCTCTCTTCGGAGGAGGCGCAGAAGACAGGCGAATGGCTGGATGGTATCGGCCGGCTGCTGAAAGCCGAACTTGTGCCGCAAGTGGCCAATCTGCTGGAGCCCTATCTGACCGCCGTCCGCGAGCTCAATCCCGAAGGTGGCCTGCGGTTCTATCCGGGCTCCCCGAAGCTTGCCCGCATGCTGTTCCGCCCACAGGACCGGTTATCGGCGATGGAGCTGCATCCGGAGGATTTCCAGCGGCTGCATCGGTTGTTCGAGGGCGATCACCATGCGCGCATCACCGAGCTCGATGGCTGGCTGGCGCTCGGCGCGCATCTGCCGCCGAAGGAGAAGCGCGGCATCGTGCTGGTCGATCCGCCGTTCGAAGAAGACGGCGAATATGAACGGCTGGCGGACGGACTTGCGAAAGCCTGGCGCCGCTTTCCCGGCGGCACCTATTGCCTATGGTATCCACTCAAGAAGGATGCACCGATCAAGGCTTTTCATGAGGCATTGCAGGCTTTGGAGATTCCGAAGATGCTCTGCGCCGAGCTGACGGTCAAAAGCGATCGCGGCTTCACCGGACTAACCGGCTCCGGCCTCATTATCGTCAATCCGCCATTTACGCTGAAGGACGAGCTGCATGCCTTGCTGCCGGCCCTGAAGGATATGCTGGCGCAAGACCGCTTCGCCTCGCAACGCGCCTTCTGGCTGCGCGGCGAACACTGATATTTCTTTCGCCCAGGTGATCCCATGAAGCTTCTCTGCTCGCCCGCTTCCCCCTTCTCCAGCAAGGTGCGGATGGCAGCCCGCCATCTCGGCATCGAGTTCACCGAAATCCATGTCGACACCAATGCCGGTCCGGCCCTGCTGGTCGACAACAATCCGCTCGGCAAGATTCCGACGCTGCTGACGGAAGACGGCGTGTCGATCTTCGACAGCCGCGCGATCATGCATCATTTCCATCGGCTGAAGGGCAAGACGCTTTATCCTGCCAAGGAGAGCAAACGCATAGACGCCGAGGTGCTGGAAGCGCTTTGCGACGGCACCAATGACTGCCTCCTGTCGATCGTCTACGAGCGGCGCTTGCGCGATCAGGACAAGCAGCATCAGCCATGGATCGACCGGCAGTGGACGAAAGTGAGCCGCGCGCTCGCCCACCTCAACGCCGAACCGCCGAAGATCGGCAAGAAACTGCATGGCGGGCATTTCGCTCTAGCGTCCATGATAGGCTATCTGCAACTGCGCTTCGAGGGACAGTGGGAAGCGGACCATGCTGACCTTATCGATTGGGCAAGCAAGTTCGAAAAACACTTTCCGGACTATCAGGCTATGAAGCCGCGGGCCTGACGGCGCCTCTCTTAGCCCTGGCGCGAACTGTCGATTTTGATGAAATCGACGAAGGCGCGCAAGGCGGTCGGCAACTGCCGGCGGCTTGGATAATAGAGAAAGAAGCCGGGATAATAGGGGCACCAGTCCTCCAGCACACGGATCAGCCGGCCATCCTTCAAAGCCGGCAGCGCGAGATCCTCGAACATGAACGCAAGACCGGAGCCGTTGACGGCGGCTTCGAACATCATGTCGAGGTCGCCGAGCGTCAGCGGCCCCTGTACCTCAATCTCCAGCTCAATGCCGCCGCGTTCGAATTCCCAACGATAGTAGGTGCCGCTCGGGAAACGATAGCGGATGCACGGGTGATCCTTCAGATCATGCGGCGTGACCGGTTTGGCGAAACGCTGAAAATGTTCGGGCGAACCGACGATCGCAGTCCGCTGGCGGGGGCCGATGGCGATGGCGATCATGTCGGCGGCGATGCTTTCGCCGAACCGCACGCCGGCATCGAAGCCGCCGGAAACCGTGTCCACGAGCGCATCGTCCGCCACGATTTCCATTTCGACAGCGGGATAAGCCCTCAGGAAACGGGATACGATCGGCAACAACACCATCTTGGCGGCGGGGCGCGGGGCGTTGATACGCAGCTTGCCATAGGGTTGGCCGCGGAATTTATCGAGATCCTCAAGCGCATCGTCGATATCGAGGAAGGCCGGGCGGATACGCTCGAACAGGCGCTCGCCGGCCTCCGTCAAGCCGACGCCGCGGGTGGTGCGATTGACCAACCGCACGTCCAGCCGTTCCTCGATCGCCCGCAGCGAATGGCTGAGCGCTGAAGCCGTCACGCCGAGTTCGACCGCGGCTTTGCGAAAGCTGCGGTGTTGGGCGATGGCCAGGAAAATTGCCAGATCGGTTGAACGGATGCGCCGCATTGATGAGATTTTCTCAGCACTTCAAGGAGGAGAAGATAGATTACCTCATCAGAGCCATCAAGCTATCTTTCCCCTGCAAGCAAATTCCGCGCACGGAATTGCAACCCCACGAAAGGAGAAAGTCATGCGCGTTTGGTTCATTACGGGTGCATCCCGCGGCTTCGGCGCCCTCATAGCTCAGGAAGCCCTCAAAGCCGGCGACGCCGTTGTCGCCACGGCCCGCAACCCCGCAGGCCTTGCGGAAAAGTTCGGCAATCATCCGAACCTCCTGCCCGTTGCCCTCGACGTTTCGAACGAGGCACAGGCCCATGAAGCGGCTGCAGAAGCCGTCAAGCGCTTCGGCCGGATCGACATTCTTCTCAACAATGCCGGCTACGGCCTGTTGGGTGCAGTTGAAGAGGCTACAGCCGAAGAAATCGAGAAGATCTATGCCACCAACGTCTTCGGCCTGCTGAAGGTCACGCGCGCCATCCTTCCGCACATGCGCCGCCAACGTTCCGGCCATGTGATCAACATGTCGTCGGTCGGTGGCTACCAGAGCTTTGCCGGTTGGGGCGTCTATTGCTCAACGAAATTCGCAGTCGAAGCTCTGTCCGAGGCAATGGCGTCGGAACTGCAGCCGCTGGGGATCAAGGTCACGGTTGTCGAACCCGGCTTCTTCCGGACCGACTTCCTTGACGAAAGCTCGCTCGCCGTCAGCCCGAGCTCGATTGGCGACTACAAGGACACGCCTGCCGGTGCGATGCGCGATTTCGCCGCCGGTCACAACCACGGCCAGCCCGGCGATCCGGCACGGCTTGCAAAGTCGATGATCACGCTTGCACATTCGGCCAACCCGCCGCTGCGCATGCCCTTCGGCTCCGATACGGTCGGCGTGATCGAGACCAAGAATGAATACGTCGTCAAGGAACTAGCCGACTGGCGCGAACTGGCCGTCTCGACGGACTTCCCGAAGGACGCCGCGTAAATATCAGAACCATGAAACGGAAAAAGCCGGGGCGAGAACCCCGGCTTTCGTTAGATTATGCCATCAAATTATCAGAACTTGACGCCGATACCGACCTTGACGCTCTGCTCGTCATAACCGCGCGAGAAGCTGCCGGAGTCGAGGTTGAAATCCTTCTTGCCGTAGTCGGTGTAACGGTACTCAAGACGAGCCGTGATGTTGTTGGTGATGAAGGTTTCAGCACCTGCACCGACCGTGTAGCCAACAGCCGTCTTGCTTTCAGACGAGGTAGCGTCCTCGAGCTTGTTCTGGCCGATTGCCAGACCGGCAGTGCCGTACAGCATGAACGGGTTGAAGTCGTAACCGATACGGCCGCGAACCGAGCCGTTTACGCCGTTCTTGGCGGTAAGGCCATTGCGGGTCGAGTCGGAGTCGGCGTAGCCGAGGTCGCCTTCAACACCATATACGATCTGGCCCTGCTGCCAGTTGTAGCCGGTGAAAGCCTCACCGCCGAAAGCGTAGGAGTTGCCGTTGTGATTGAAGTGGCCGGCATTCCAGTCGCCAGCACCACCGATGTAGAAACCGGCCCAGTTGTTGACAACCGGCGGAGCCTCCTGGGCGACGGGCGGCTGCGGAACCTGCTCCACAGCGTCGGCTGCATGAGCCGCGGTGAAGCCGCCGAGGGCGAAACCAGAGACCATGAGGGTCGTGATGAGAGTACGCATACTTTTCTCCTTTCAGTCCCGTGTTCTTCGTCTACTGATGACCTCGAAGCACCACGAGCAATTACAAGATGTCCCTCCCGGATCGGGACTGAAATTGGAATGCAAATGAGGAATTCGAAGAGCTAAAATATGATATCATTGTGGCGCAGAGGTGGCTGAATTTCGATGTTGCTTGAGCGCAACAGACGAATTGTTAACCCTAATGCTTGGTTAAAGCATGTATACTTATTTTAATCGAAATATAACTGAAGTTTTACATAGGTCGCCGCTGCGGATCTCCGTGCAGAAGCATCTTTTCATATGGTGTATCGACGACCTATATGAGTGCCAGTTGGGTAATGGCGACGAAAAGGCAGCATCTTGAGCCAGGAAAAACTACGCACAGCGCTTATATCAGGTGCATCAAAAAGAATAGGCCGGGCAATCGCAGAGGATTTGTCGGCTAACGGCTTTGCGGTGGCGCTGCATGCCAATCAATCGTTCGCCGAGGCAACCGAAGTCGTGGCGAAATTGCGGCAACAGGGCAGAAAGGCAATTGCGATCAAGGCCGACCTGCAAAATTCGGCGGAAACATCGACGCTGATCGAAAGGGCCGTTTCGGAGCTTGGACCGCTGGATCTCCTGGTCAACAACGCCTCCGTTTTTCAGGGTGATTCCGCCGACAACTTCGACGCCGAAGCCTTCGACGCGCATTTTGCCGTGCATGTCCGCGCGCCCTCCATCCTCGCCGCGGATTTCGTGCGGCAGCTTCCGGAAGGCATCCCGGGGTTGATCGTCAACATTGTCGATCAGCGCGTCTGGGCGCTGAACCCACGCTTCTATTCCTATACCTTGTCGAAGGCCGCCCTGTGGACGGCGACCCAGACGATGGCGCAGACCTTTGCGCCGCGCATCCGCGTCAACGCCATCGGCCCCGGTCCGACGGTGCGCAGCGTCCGACAGACGGAAGAGGACTTCCAAGCGCAGATCGATGGTCTCATATTGAAGGCTGCGCCCGGCCTCGAGGAATTCGGTCGCACCGTCCGCTTTCTTTTTGACACGCCTTCGATCACGGGCCAAATGATAGCGCTCGATGGTGGCCAGCATCTTGCCTGGGAAACGCCCGATGTGTCGGAGAGCATGGAATGAACGGACGAAAGCTGCCCGACGGCGGCATTCTCTATGACGAATCAGAGGACATTGAGGACGACATCGAGGTGGAAGCCGATGCCGGCGCTTCCCCCGTCGTGCCCGTCGACTGGAACGAAGGCGGGAAGAATGAAACCGGCCTTCAGGGCGCGGAACTGATCGCAGAATTCGTCAAGCGCCTGCCGAACAATCCCGGCGTCTATCGCATGTTCAACGAAGCCGGCGACGTGCTCTATGTCGGCAAGGCGCGCAGCCTGAAGAAGCGTGTTGCCAACTACGCGATGGGCCGCGTGCATTCCAACCGCATCGCCCGCATGGTGCGCGAAACCGCCAATATGGAGTTCGTCACCACCCGCACCGAGACCGAAGCGCTGCTGCTGGAAGCGAATCTGATCAAGCGCTTACGGCCGCGCTTCAACGTATTGCTGCGGGACGACAAGTCCTTTCCCTATATTCTCATCACCGGCGATCATCGGGCACCGGCGATCTTCAAGCATCGCGGCGCGCGTGCCCGCAAGGGTGAGTATTTCGGCCCCTTCGCGTCAGCGGGCGCCGTCGGCCGCACCATCAATTCGCTGCAACGCGCCTTCCTGATCCGCACCTGCACCGACAGCGTTTTCGAGACCCGGACCCGACCCTGCCTGCTCTATCAGATCAAGCGCTGCTCAGGGCCTTGCACCCGCGAGATCAGCGATGAGGGCTATGCGGAGCTGGTGCAGGAGGCGAAGGACTTTCTCTCCGGCAAGAGCCAGAACGTGAAAGCCCATATGGCGGAGGCGATGAACGCTGCCGCTGAGGATCTCGATTTCGAGCGCGCCGCCGTCTATCGCGACCGGCTGGCGGCGCTGTCGCATGTGCAAAGCCATCAGGGCATCAATCCCGCCGGCGTCGAAGAAGCCGACGTCTTTGCCATCCATCACGAGGGCGGCATTTCCTGCATCCAGGTCTTCTTCTTCCGCACCGGGCAGAACTGGGGCAACCGCGCCTATTTCCCGAAGGCTGACCCGTCGCTTTCCGGCGCCGAAGTGCTGAATGCGTTTCTGGCGCAATTCTACGACGACAAGCCGGTGCCGAGGCAGATCCTGCTATCGGAGACGGTCGAGGAAATCGAGCTGCTGGCAGCAGCGCTCGGCGAAAAGGCCGGGCACAAGGTCACGATCCTGGTGCCGCAGCGCGGCGAGAAGCGCGACCTCGTCGATCACGTCGTTGCCAATGCCCGCGAAGCGCATGGCCGCAAGCTTGCCGAGACCGCCTCACAATCGCGGCTGCTCGAAGGCTTCAAGGAGACATTCCAGCTTCCCTATGTGCCGCAACGCATCGAGATCTATGACAACTCGCACATCATGGGCACGAATGCGGTTGGCGGTATGGTGGTGGCTGGGCCGGAAGGGTTCGTCAAAGGCCAATACCGCAAGTTCAACATCAAATCGACCGACATCACGCCCGGCGACGATTTCGGCATGATGCGCGAAGTCATGACCCGGCGCTTTTCTCGCCTGCTGAAGGAAGAGGGCAAGCCGGACCGCAGCCCGAATACGGAGAGCGCAGCCGTTGACGCTGCGGATCAGCCCTTCCCCGCTTGGCCGGACGTCATCCTCATCGATGGCGGCCAAGGACAGATGACAGCGGTGCGCGCCATTCTCGAGGAGCTCGGAATTACCGACAGCGTCATCGCCATCGGCGTCGCCAAGGGTGTCGACCGCGATGCCGGACGCGAGCGCTTCTTTGCGCCCGCCCGCGAGAGCTTCACCCTGCCGCCCCGTGATCCCGTGCTCTACTTCATCCAGCGCCTGCGCGACGAGGCCCATCGTTTTGCCATCGGCTCGCATCGAGCACGCAGCAAGAAGGAAATGGTGAAAAACCCGCTGGACGAAATCGGCGGCATCGGCCCTTCGCGCAAGCGGGCGCTGCTGCAGCATTTCGGCACCGCAAAGGCCGTGTCGCGCGCGGCCCTATCCGACCTGATGGCCGTCGAAGGCATATCCGAAGCCGTGGCGCGGCAGGTCTATAACCATTTTCACGAGGACGCCGCGAAATAAGAAAAGCTGGTCGCAAATTCCACGCAATGACGGTGAAAAAACAGAAACAATATTGACGGCAAGCTCCTCAAACCGCCATCTAAGGCATGATCTCAAGAGGTGCGGGACGGTTTTTGGATAAGATCATGCTAAATCAAATAGCTGGAACGAGATGACGCCTTGGGGGAAGGCTATTTTAGTCCGGTGAAACAACTGAAACGAAACGATTTCCATGGCTTCGCGCGCATATAGCATTCCCAATCTGCTCACCTATGGCCGCATTCTCTGCGTGCCGTTGATCGTCCTGTGCTTCTTCGTCGAAGGCAAACTGGAGGGGTCCGATTTCGCGCGCTGGGTGGCGCTGTGGATTTTCATCATCGCCTCGATCACCGATTTTCTGGACGGCTATCTCGCGCGCATCTGGAATCAGACGTCGAATATCGGCCGCATGCTGGACCCGATCGCCGACAAGCTGCTGGTCTCGGCGATCCTGCTGCTGGTCGCTGCCGACGGCACGATCGCCGGCTGGTCGCTCTGGGCTGCCATCATCATCCTTTGCCGCGAAATTCTCGTCTCGGGCCTGCGCGAGTATCTGGCGGCGCTGAAGGTCAGCGTGCCGGTGACGCGCATCGCCAAATGGAAAACGACCGCTCAGCTCGTCGCCATCGCCTTCCTGCTGGCTGGGCCGGCCGGCGACAAGGTGATACCCTATACGACGGAGATGGGCATTGTCCTGCTCTGGGTCGCAGCGCTACTGACCATCTACACCGGCTACGACTATTTCCGCGCCGGCTTGAAGCATGTGGTGGATGAGGAATGATGACGAAGCTCGTCTATTTCGCCTGGGTACGTGAGCGGATTGGCAAGGGAGAAGAAGAGATTTCTCTTCCCGCCGAGGTGATCACCGTTGGCGATCTCTTGAATCATTTGAAGAGCTTGGGCGAGGAATACGAGACGGCGCTTCAATTTCCGGAGGCGATCCGCGTCGCCATCGATATGGAACATGCCGATCATGACGAACCGATTGCCGGGGCGCGCGAGATTGGATTGTTCCCGCCGATGACGGGTGGGTGACGACCATGGCTGCCGGGCCGTTTGTCAGGGTTCAAAGCGACGATTTCGACCTTCAGGCCGAGATCGACCGCCTGACCGAAGGACGGCATGATATCGGCGCTGTCGTGACCTTTTCCGGCCTCTGCCGCGACGAAGGCGGCATGCTCGACGCTCTCGAACTCGAACACTATCCCGGCATGGCGGAGGCGGAAATCACCCGCATCGCGACGCTCGCCATCGAACGCTTCGAGCTTCGCGGCCTGACCGCCATCCATCGCTACGGCAAAATTGCGCCGGGAGAAAACATCGTCCTCGTCATCGCCGCCGCCTCGCATCGGCAAGCTGCCTTTGACGGCGCCAATTTCGTCATGGACTTTTTGAAGACTTCGGCGCCCTTCTGGAAGAAGGAACATGCAAAAGACGGCAGGCAAGGCGATTGGGTTTCGGCCAAGGATGCGGACGATGCCGCGCGGGCCAAATGGGCCGATAAAGAATAGGCTTTAGAGCGCAATTGCTCTACGGGGCCACACGCTCCCGCCGGCTCAACACCAGCAGCAGGACGAGCAACGAGAAGATCACGAAATCGCGCCAGAGGAACGGCCCGTAGGCGCCCCACATGGTCTCGAAAAGGCCGAGCAATGCCGCGCCACCCGCCGATTTCAGCGGATCGGAATAACCGCCGACAGCGGCAATCATCAGCACCTTCAGCCCGAACATCAGCCCGGCGCCGAAATCCATCGTGCCGTAATAGCAAGTCGCCAGCAGGCCGCAGGCGGTTGCGACCAATGCCGAGGCCATATACGCCAGGAGAAAGACGCGGTTGGCACTTGTGCCGCAAAGCTCGGCCGCCAGCGCATCATCCGTCACCGCCCGCCAGATGCGCCCCCATCCGGTATATCTCAGCACATAGGCGCCCCCGAGGATCACCACAACCATTAGCGCCGTATTGATGAGCTGGATCTCGGTCAGCGTCACCCGGAAATTGCCGCTGTCCCAGAAGACGATCATCTCATTGAGGAAAGGCGGTAGCCAAATACCGCGTGTATTGGAGGCCAGTCGCGCAGTCTCCATCAATATGATCATCATTCCGAGGGCTGCGACGATGATCGTATTGGGCGATTTGCGCGACAGCGGCAGCATGACCGAACGGCCGATGAGGAAGCTCGTCCCCAGCGTATAGGCGAGCGCAATGACAGCGCCGAAGGCGAGTGCGGCCGGAAGAATGAGAAACATCCTCGTGTAGCCGACGTCGGTGAACAGGACCAGCATCTGGCCGGCAAAGGCGAACAGCGCGCCATAGGTGATATCGGCCCGCTTCATCACACCGAAAGCAACGGCATAGCCGAAAGCCAGCGCCGCATAGAGTGCGGCAAGCGGAACGGCATTTGCCAATTGCTGCAGGAGATAGGCCATGGAACCTCCGGATATCGACGAATAGTAACTAGTAAAATCCATTTTACTAGTTATAATTTTGAGCATGAGCTTTTCCTGGACCCCACATCGGTTTTCCGGCGGCGCACTGGCGCTGGACGTCGCCAACAGCGTCATAATGCGCCACGACGATGAGCGGCGCACCGATCGTTTCGAGGCGCCGGGGCAGATGGAAAGCTTTCCGAAAGCGGCGATGAATTTCTGCGCCGAGCGGGCCTTGTTCGGCGATATCCTGCCGGTGAGGCAGGAGAATAGATCCGGCTTTCTCGATCTGCGTGAAGCGATCGATCGCTATTTTCGCGCCCGCATCCTCGACCGTGACGCCGACGCGCTGTTGGCCGATCTGCTGGAGGCGCTGTCGAAGGTGCTGCGTCGGGCCACCTCGCCCGATGGGCTCGACGCCGCGACGGTGCATTCGACGCTGCGGCTCATTGCCATGCCTGATCCGGACCGCATGAAAATCTGCCGCAACTGCGGCTGGCTGTTCATCGACCGCAGCAAGAACAAAAGCCGGGCCTGGTGCGACATGGCGGTCTGCGGCAACCGCGCCAAGGCGAACCGGCACTATCGCCGCAAGAAGGAGGAGAGTGCGCCATGAGAACCCAGGCGATCGTCTTGATGGCCGCAATTGCGGGCCTTGCGCTTGCCGGCTGTCAGCGGCAGGCCGACAACGGTCCGACCGAACTCAGCGGCCGGCTCTTCGTCTTCAACTATCGCGTCGCGAGCGCGAGCTACATGATCACGCTGAAGAAGATCGCGCCGATCCCGGAGGGCACGACGGCGGTCGCAGAATTCGAAAACCCGATGGGCGGCGATCCACTGGTGGTGCGGGAGAAGATCTATACGTTCTGGGACAAGATCACGCTCGAAAGCCCGGATCTGCGCTGCGTGCGAAAGGACCGCCCCTATTCCGTCTCGATCAAGCTGGTCGATGCCAGCGACAAGACGATCCAGATCATCAAGACCGAGGTGAAATCCGATCTCGACCAGACCGTGCTGCCGACGAGGCCGCTCGTGGTCGGCCCGAGCTATACAAAGAACCCGGATGTCTTCAAAGCCGATGGCAGCATAGACTATGGCCACGACCAGGCCTGCCCGGCATGAAAAAGCCGGAGCGCAAGACCCCGGCTTTCTTCTATGAATTCAATTGCTTCAGCGCGCAGGCTGAATGACTGATTCAGCCGACGATTTCGGTTTCGGAGAACCAGTAGGCGATTTCGATCGCAGCGGTTTCCGGAGCGTCCGAGCCGTGAACGGAGTTTTCGCCGATCGACAGAGCATGGATCTTGCGGATCGTGCCTTCGGCAGCGTTGGCCGGGTTGGTCGCGCCCATGATTTCGCGGTTCTTCAGGATGGCGCCTTCGCCTTCCAGAACCTGAACGACGGTCGGGCCGGAGGTCATGCCTTCGACGAGCTCGCCGAAGAAGGGACGGTCCTTATGAACGGCGTAGAAGCCTTCGGCTTCGCGCTTGCTCATCCAAACGCGCTTGGAAGCGATGACGCGCAGGCCATTGTCCTCAAAAATCTTGGTGATGGCGCCGGTCAGGTTACGCTTGGTTGCGTCCGGCTTGATCATCGAAAAAGTGCGTTCAATCGCCATGGGTCACGTCCTTGTCGTCAGAGAAAAGTGGGCGGTCTTTACCCGCCCCACAGCCTGAAAACAAGGGGGACGCGCCAATTTCACGCTGCTGTCACACTCAGGATGCCCGATTCGGAGCGAGACTGACGGCCAGTTGACAACCCATCAGCAAATTTCGTGGGCGCCATCAGCCCCATTTACTCCTTTCCATTTTATGCTTGCTTCATTGCTTTTGGAGGAAGGCCGGGATGCTGAGACATTACAGAATGTTCGCCGATTACAACCGCTGGGCCAACGCCCTGCTTTACGATGCCGCCGCTGAGCTCAGCGATGCCGAGTATCGCGAGGACCGAGGCGCCTTTTTCGGCTCGCTGCACGGCACGCTCAATCACATTCTGGTCGGCGATCGCGCCTGGATGCATCGCTTCACCGGCATCGGCGAAATGCCGGCAGCCTTGGACATCATATTGCACGACAATCTTACGGATCTTCGTGCCGCTCGCGAGGCTGAGGACCGGCGCATCATCGATTGGATGGACACGCTCGATGATGAGGCGCTTGCTGCCGACATCACCTACACGCCGATTACCCGGCCAGGTGTCATCACCCATCCGTTGATGCCGGCGCTCACTCATTTCTTCAACCATCAGACCCACCACCGCGGCCAATGCCACATGATACTGACGGCAATGGGCAAACCGTCGCTAAGTCTCGATCTGATTTATTTCGTGCGCACGGACGGAAAGCGCTGGATGTGAAGCAGGGCGCGAGCCAGCATTCCCCAATACAGTTTGGCGTTGTTCGACTGTCTAATTTTATTGCAATATCCCGCCAGTATGACGTTCTGTTCATGTTGCCTTAACCTGCGCACCTGCAATTTGCGAAATATATCAGGTAGCGGATCATCAGAGAGCAGGCATGAAGAGTTCGCAGGCAGGTGTTTCAGCATATCCCATCGGCAATGACGACAGCGAGGCAGCGACCGACCTCGAGATGATCGGCCGCCATATGGCCAAGCTGAAAGTCAAAGCCCTGCCGCGCAATTACCAGCTTTTCCATGAAGCGCTCCACGGTTCGGATCGCAAGATCGCCAGCGAGATCGCAGCGCTTGGCCCCGCCCCCTCGCAAGCCAGCCTCGACGATATCGGCTTGAAACATCGCCTCGTCAGCCATTGCGGCCTGGTCGCGCGGAAATCCGAGGCGGATGCGGCCGAGATGCTGCGCGAAGTCGCCGCGCAACTGGCTGAGGGGCTGATGAAGAAACAGTGCTTTGCCCGCGAGATCGAAACGGCGCCGCATGTCGCCGCCGCCATGGACAGTCTCAACGCGTCACTGAGCAACCTGCTGCTTTACGAAACCGAGCTGACGGAGCGGCTGAGAGACTGCGCCGGCCTGCCGTCGCGAGCGGGCGGCACCCGCGCCTAAGCGCTCCGGCTCTTGCCTTCGGCGCGGAGTTCGGCCAAAACCGCGCCATGATTTCGATTTCCGATCTTTCCGCCCGCATTGCCGGCCGCCTCCTCATCGACCATGCCAGCGTGACGCTTCCGGCGGGCACGAAGGCGGGGCTTGTCGGCAAGAACGGCGCCGGCAAGTCGACATTGTTCCGTGTGATCACCGGCGATCTTGCCGCCGAAAGCGGCTCGGTCTCCATTCCGCGCAATGCCCGCATCGGCCAGGTGGCGCAGGAAGCGCCGGGTACCGAGGAGCCGCTGATCGAGATCGTTCTGAAGGCCGACAAGGAACGCACCGCCCTGCTCACGGAAGCCGAAACGGCGACCGATCCGCATCGCATCGCCGACATCCAGACGCGCCTTGCCGATATCGGCGCCCATTCGGCCGAAGCGCGCGCCGCCAGCATTCTCGCCGGCCTCGGCTTTGACCATGAGGCACAGCACCGACCCGCCTCCTCCTTTTCCGGCGGCTGGCGCATGCGCGTGGCGCTCGCAGCGGTACTTTTCTCCGAGCCGGACCTGCTGCTGCTCGACGAGCCGACCAACTATCTCGACCTCGAAGGCACGCTCTGGCTGGAAGATTACATCCGCCGCTATCCGCACACGGTCATCATCATCTCGCATGACCGCGATCTTCTGAACACGGCCGTCAATTCCATCGTCCATCTCGATCAAAAGAAGCTGACCTTCTATCGCGGCTCCTACGACCAGTTCGAGCGGCAAAAGGCGGAGGCCGACGAGCTGCAGATGAAGGCGAAGGCGAAGAACGAGGCGGCGCGCAAGCACCTGCAGAGTTTCATCGATCGCTTCAAGGCCAAGGCAACCAAGGCCCGGCAGGCGCAATCGCGTGTCAAGGCGCTGGAACGCATGGGCACGGTCGCCGCCGTCATCGAAGATCATGTGATGGGCTTCAGCTTTCCGGAGCCGGAAAAGCAGGCAGCGTCGCCGATCATCGCCGTCACTGGCGGCGCGGTCGGCTACGAGCCCGGCAAGCCGATCCTGAAACGCCTCAACCTGCGCATCGACGCCGACGACCGCATCGCCCTGCTCGGCTCCAACGGCAACGGCAAGTCCACCTTCGCGAAATTCGTCTCCGGCCGCCTCGATGCCGAAAGCGGCGATGTGAAGCTGGCGCCGAACCTGAAGATCGGCTTCTTTGCCCAGCATCAGCTTGACGATCTCGTGCCCAACCAGACCGCCGTCGAGCATGTGCGGCGCCGCATGCCCGACGCGCCGGAAGCGAAGGTGCGCGCCCGCGTCGCCCAGATGGGCCTTGCGACCGAGAAGATGGACACGCAGGTGAAGGATCTCTCCGGCGGCGAGAAAGCGCGGCTGTTGATGGGGCTTGCCGCCTTCGATGCACCGAATCTTCTGATCCTCGACGAACCGACCAACCATCTCGACATCGACAGCCGCAATGCGCTGATTCAGGCGCTGAACGACTATTCCGGCGCGGTCATCCTGATTTCGCACGATCGCCACCTCATCGAGGCCACTGTCGACCAGCTGTGGCTCGTGCGCGACGGCACGGTTGCCACCTTCGACGGCGACCTGGAGGACTATCGCAGCCTCGTCGTCGCCAGTCCCAAGCCGAGGGACGACAAGGGTAAGACCAATGGCGCTGACGATTCCGTCTCCAAGGCGGATCAGCGCAAGCTCAATGCCGACCGCCGCGCCTCGCTGGCACCGCTCAAGAAAAAGATCAACGAAATCGAATCCTTGACCGGCAAGCTGGAGAAACTGATTCAGGCGCTTGATGCGGAACTTGCAGATCCCGCCCTCTATGAGAAGGCACCTGCAAAGGCGGCCGAGAAAGCCAAGCAACGCTCCGACGCGGCGGAAAAGCTTGCAGCCGCGGAAGAGCAATGGCTTGAGCTTTCGTCTGAATATGAAAGCGGGATGGCCGGCTAGAGCATCCCGCATCACCAACAAACGGATGCCTTATATCCAAAATATCGGAGCGGTCTTGCTCGTTCGGAAGGACGCGCAGCCCTCTTCAAATGGTTAATTCCCTCGGCATCCGTGCGTCAATCCTAACCGATCATTAACCATAATCGGAAAAAATACGCCCAACATTCATTGACCTATATTGTTGAGCGATTCCCATGACCTTCCGTCTTCTCTTGGCCGGCCTTGCCGTATCCCTATCCCTTGCCGGCTGCGCCACAAAACCGGGCAACGAGGCGTCACTGAAGACGAGTTTTGCAGCGGAAGAGCTGCGTCATAAGCCGCTGAAGGCCAACGACCCAGTCGAAATGGAGCCGACCAAATGGGCCAGCGCCGAGCTTGAAACCAGGGAGACGGTCGATAACGGCGGTCCGCATCACCTCGCCGGGCGCACGCTGGAAGTTTCTTCGCTGCACGATCTGAAGCTGGACGACAAGGAAGTCATTCTCAGCTTCGACGACGGTCCGGCTCCGGGCAAGACGGAGCGCATCCTCTCCACGCTCGACAAATTCGGCGTCAAGGCGGCCTTCATGATGGTCGGCCAGATGGCGGAGGCGCACCCGGCCACCGCCCGCAAGGTCTTTGCCGACGGAGACACCATCGGCAGCCACACCTTCCGCCATCCCGATCTCGACAAGATGAGCTTCGACATGGCAATGGCCGAGATCACCCGCGGCGAGCACGCCGTTGCCAAGGTCATCGGTACGGATGTTTCCTTCTTCCGCTTCCCCTATCTCGCTGATTCCAAGCGCCTGCGCACCGCCGTCGCCATGCGGGATCTCGTCGTCATGGATGTGGATATCGACAGCAAGGACTATTTCAACTCGACGCCCTCAGCCGTCGTAACCCGCACCATGAACCAACTGTACAAGCGCGGTCGCGGCATCATCCTGATGCACGACATCCACCAGCGCACGGCCACCATGCTGCCAACCCTACTGTCGCGTCTCGAAAGAGAGGGCTACAAGGTCGTGACGCTGAAGTACAAGGGCACCTCCGCACCTGCAACCAACCTGATCGCTCAGGCCAGCGTCACGGTTGTGCGCTGAAGACGGGATAAGCCTCGGAAAACTGTAAGATGAAACACATTCGGGGAAGCACTGTTGCTTCCCCGAATGTATTTTGATTTGATTATATATGACTCACTTCATCAATGGCATATCAGGTCCCTTATGAATCTCCATCTCGAGCATGACGACGATCCACTGACACTGCAATTCGTCGCTGAAAGGGATGCACAGTCTGAACAGGCGCTGATGACGCCTGAGTTCGAGGTGGACCGGGCGGCGATCAAGGCTTTGATCGAGCGTAAGGACCGGCTGATCCAGGTGGTACGCCGCGGCAAGTGGTTGTTCGACTTCCACCGCAGCGCAGATCACCCCCTCGGCATGTGGTTCCGATTGCCTGCCAATCTCGCCCCTTTGCCCGACGCACCCTGGGAGCCGATCTTCGATCTCGACGCTTTCTGCGCATCGGAAAACAAGCTTTGGCTCTGGCGTGGCGCAATCACCTGCCCTTGGGAACCGACGCGGGTATTGCTTTGTCTTTCCGACGGCGGCTCCGATCTTGGACGCCTGCTGGAGTTCGATTGCGAAGCCAAAAGCATTGTCGAAGGCGGATTTGACACGCCGCCGACACGTTGCCACGCCACCTGGCTTAATCGCGACGAGATCGCCTATTTCGGCTCGATTGACCGCCTCTCCTCGACCCGCTCCGGCTGGCCCCGCGTCGGTCGCCGTCTGAAGCGTGGCCAGGCGCCGGCAAAGGCACCCTTGCTTTACGCAACCGCCGATACAGACGTCTATGGCTCCTGCCTGGTCTTCGATCCGGTGCTTGCCGGCATCGCAAAGAAAGGTACGGCCAAGCCGATCCGGCTGTTCATCACCGGCCACGAAATCGGCAATTCCAGCGTTTTCGTCAAAGAGCAGGATTTTTCGCTGCGGCGGATCGATCTGCCGAGGGACATCGACGTCCAGCTCAACTATTCCTATTGCCTCTGGCTCGCCAAGACCGACGAGCGCATCCCGGCCGGCAGCCTGGCGCTGCAACCCTTACCGCGGGAGGCTACCGATGCCGGCGCCGAGGCGATGCGCGTGTTGTTTTCGCCCGGCGAGCGACAGTCGGTGTCTCAGTTCCTGCTGATGCGCGAATGGTGCGTCTTCGTCGTCTCCGACAAACTGCAGCCCCGCCTTTTCGTCTTCGACCTGACCAGGGCCGATGCGGCGATCGAGGAAATCACGCTGCCGGCCGATGTTCAGACTGTAACAGTCTGGCCGCTCTATTCCGACCTCCATCTCGGCGACGACACGCTGCAGGTCTATGGCGAAGGCTTCCTGCAACCGCCCTCCTGCTATCGCCTGGAGCTTGCCGACCGCAGAAAGCCGCTTGAACTCATTCACGCCGCGAGCTCCCCGGCCTATTTCGATACCGACGGCATGACCTCCGAATTGCTCGAGGCCACGTCAGAAGATGGTACGAAAGTGCCGTACCGCCTGGTATTGCCGAAGACATGGACCCACGGTGAACTGCCGGTCTTGATGTATGGCTATGGCGGCTTCGATTTTTCGGTTCGTCCGCAATATTCGGCAGTCATCGGCCGCTGGCTGGAACAGGGCGGTGCCTATGTGCAAGCCTATATCCGCGGCGGCGGCGAGCTCGGTCCGAACTGGCATCGTTCCGCCAAGGGGCATGGCCGCCACAGAGCTTTTGCCGATTTTGTCGCCGTCGCCCGCGATCTCGTGAACCGCGGCTACACCAAACCACAGCGCATAGCCGTCAATGGCGGCAGCAATGGCGGGCTGCTGACCGGCGTGATGCTGACACGCTATCCGCACGACTTCGGCGCGGCCTGGTGTCAGGTGCCGGTGCTCGATATGTCCCGCTTCCACGTCTTCCCGGCCGGCAAGGCCTGGATCGACGAATATGGCAATCCCGACGACCAGGCGGACCGGGACTATCTGCTTTCCTATTCGCCACTGCACAATCTCAAGCCGGCTTCGGAGATCACCTATCCGCCCATCTACATCGAGAGTTCCAGCAATGACGACCGGGTTCATCCCTCCCATGCGCGGCGGTTTGCTGCGCGCATGGAGGAACTCGGCCATCATCCGCTGTTCCACGAATTCCACTCGGGCGGCCATGGCGGCGACGGCGCATCGACGCAGCTCGCGGCGCGTATCGCGCTGGGTTACAGCTTCCTTCGCGAGACGATCGTGAAGCCGCGTGAGAATTGAAATCAGTCCTTTAGACATCAAACGAAAATCGGCAGTTGTAAGATTATTCGACGCGCTTGAAACGCGCTTGACGACATGATTAGTTGCGGCGTGATCACGAAGAGCGGGCCAAACCGCCCGCTCACCTCTGGGGGAGTAGATAGATGGATCGTCGTTCATTTCTGAGGAAAGCCGGTGTTGCCGGCGCAGGCTCGGTTGCTGCCGCAGCCCTGGCGGCTCCGGCCATTGCTCAGAGCAATCCGAAGATCAACTGGCGTTTGACCTCGTCGTTTCCGAAATCGCTCGACACGATCTATGGCGGCGCCGAGGTGCTGTCCAAATTTGTCTCGGAAGCGACCGACGGCAACTTCACCATCCAGGTCTTCGCCGCCGGCGAAATCGTGCCCGGCCTGCAGGCTGCCGACGCAACATCCGCAGGCACGGTCGAGGCCTGCCACACGGTCTCCTACTATTATTGGGGCAAGGATCCGGTTTGGGCGCTGGGCGCGGCCGTTCCTTTCGCGCTCAATGCCCGCGGCATGAACGCCTGGCAGTACCATGGCGGCGGCATCGACATGTTCAACGAATTCCTGGCGACGCAAGGGCTGATTGGTTTTCCGAGCGGCAATACCGGCGTGCAGATGGGTGGCTGGTTCCGTAAGGAAATCAATACCGTAGCCGACCTCAAGGGTCTGAAGATGCGTATCGGCGGCTTTGCCGGCAAAGTGGTGGAGCGCCTCGGCGTTGTGCCGCAGCAGATCGCCGGCGGCGATATCTATCCGGCGCTGGAAAAAGGCACGATCGATGCGGCCGAATGGGTAGGCCCCTATGACGACGAAAAGCTCGGGTTCTACAAGGTCGCTCCCTATTACTACTACCCCGGCTGGTGGGAAGGCGGTCCGACCGTACACGTCATGTTCAACAAGGCCGCCTATGAAGGCCTGCCGAAGGCCTATCAGTCGCTGCTGCGCACCGCCGCCCAGGCAACAGATGCCGACATGCTGCAGAAATACGACTATCTCAATCCGGCAGCCATCAAGCGTGTCGTGGCCGAAGGCGCGAAGCTGCGTCCGTTCAGCACCGACATCCTGAACGCCTGCTTCGACAAGTCGAACGAAGTCTACGCCGAGATGGAAGCATCGAACCCGACCTTCAAAAAGATCTGGGAATCGATCAAGGCGTTCCGCGGCGGCCACTATCTTTACGCGCAGGTCGCCGAATACAGCTACGACGTGTACATGATGACGCAGCAACGCGCCGGAAAGCTCTGATCATTGGATTCGAAACAAGAAACCCCGGAGCGATGCTCCGGGGTTTCTCTTTGGAATGCGGCAGCCGCTTCGTCCCCTGCTCAATTGAATGACGGCGGCTGACTGAGATCATTCGCAGGCGGGTTCTTCTTTTCGCCGCCCTGATCTGCCGGCTTGTTGTCGAGCGGATTGGCACCCGGGAGCTGCAGGCCGCCCGGCAAACCGAGACCGCCGCCATTATCCTGGCCGGGCGCACCAAAGCCGGGCACTTCGATCTTGATGGTATTGGGATCTATCCCGGCGCCCGCTCCCTTGTAGTGTGTGACCATCTGCGGAAACATGATCGTCAGCGCCACCATCAGGATCTGAATGCCGACAAAGGGTACCGCCCCCCAATAGATCTGTCCCGTCGTCACCGGCGCCGTCTTCTTGCCGGTGACCTTGTCGAGGTAAGGCACCTTCGCAGCCACCGAGCGCAAATAGAACAACGCAAAGCCGAAGGGCGGGTGCATGAAACTCGTCTGCATGTTGACGCCGAGCAGGACGCCGAACCAGATCAGGTCGATCCCGAGCTTGTCGGCGGCGGGCGCCAGCAGCGGCACGATGATGAAGGCGAGCTCGAAGAAATCGAGGAAGAAGGCCAGCACGAAAACCAAAAGGTTGACGGCGATCAAGAAACCGACCTGCCCACCCGGCAGCGACACCAGCAAATGCTCCACCCAGACATGACCGTTGACGCCGTAGAAGGTCAGCGAAAATACGCGCGAGCCGATCAGGATGAACAGCACGAAGGAGGAGAGCCGTGTCGTCGATGCGAGTGCCGAGCGAACCACATCCATGTTCAGCCGCCCCTTCGCTGCCGCCATCACCAGCGCGCCGGTTGCCCCCATCGCGCCGCCCTCCGTCGGTGTTGCGATGCCGAGGAAGATGGTGCCGAGTACGAGGAAGATCAGCGCCAAAGGCGGGATCAGCACGATGATCACCTGCTGGGCCAGCCGCGACATCAGGTTGAACTTCAACGTCTTATCGATGACGGCGACGACATAGATGAAAGCGACGCCGACGGTTGCACCAAGAATATCGGCATTCTCACCGTAGATCGGCGTCAGGTAGACATGAGCCGCATAGGCAACGCCGCCGCCGACCAAGAGCGCGATGAAAAGCGAGGTCACCCCGGAGCCGAGCGAGCGCGCCTCCTTCGGCAGCGCCGGCATCGAATTCGGCCGGACGATCGACATGATCAGCACGTAGAGCATGTAAATGCCGGTCAGCACCAGACCGGGGATCAGCGCGCCTGCATACATGTCGCCGACCGAACGGCCGAGCTGGTCAGCCAGCACGATCAGCACAAGCGACGGTGGAATGATCTGCGCAAGCGTTCCAGACGCGGCAATGACACCGGACGCAAGGCTGCGGTCATAGCCGTAACGCAGCATGATCGGCAACGAGATCAGGCCCATGGCGATGACCGAGGCCGCGACGACGCCGGTGGTGGCGGCAAGCAGCGCGCCAACGAAGATCACCGCGTAAGCAAGACCGCCACGAATCGGGCCGAAGAGCTGGCCGACGGTATCGAGCAGGTCCTCCGCCATCCCCGAGCGTTCCAGCACGATGCCCATGAATGTGAAGAACGGGATCGCCAGCAGCGTGTCGTTGGACATCACACCCCAGAACCGATCCGGCAGCGCGTTGAGCAACGGCCAGGAGAGATGGATGGAACCGCCCGAATAAGGCGCCAGCTCGACGCCGATCCAGAAGAACAGCAGTCCGTTGGCGGCGAGCGCAAAGGCGACAGGATATCCGATCAGTAGGAAGATGATTAGCGAAGCGAACATGATCGGGGCCATGTTCACGGCAATGAATTCAATCATCAGCGCGCCTCCCCGGCAGGCGTTTCGGCATCAAGGGGCGCGTGCGTCGGCACGTATGGTGTCGGGTCCTCCATATCGCCGCGCATGACGGCGATCTTCTTGATGATTTCGGAAACACCTTGCACCGCCAATAAAAGGAAGCCTACCAACAATAGCGCCTTGCCCGGCCAGATAATCAGGCCACCAGCACTGGACGAAACCTCGCCCGATAGGAAGGACGTGCGAACATAGGGCACGAGGTCATAGACCATCAGAAGCACGAAGGGCATGAGGAACAGGCAATGACCGAGCAGATCGATCCAGTGCTGAACGCGCCGCGGTAAGGCGCCGTAGACGATATCGATGCGGATGTGCTCGTTCTGCCTGAGCGTATAGGCGGCGGCGAGCATGAAGGCGGCGCCGAACAAATACCATTGCGCTTCCAGCCAGGCGTTGGACGAGGTGTTGAACACCTTGCGGACGATCGCGTTTCCGGCGCTGACAAGCACGGCGACCAGAATGAGCCAAGAAACCGATTTGCCAATGAATTCGGTGACAGCATCCACGAGCCGGCTGAAGCCGAGCAATGCTTTCATCATTTTTCTCCCCCGCAGCGGTCTTCCCCGAGATCTCCTTGCCGCGTACAGGCAGAGTGCCGATTTTACGCTGTGAATCAAGAGTGTAAGCTGGTTTTCCAAATGTGACAGCGCAGCAGCAAGAAATGCCAGGCGTCCACCTGATTGCCAGCAATTGCGCTTGCCGGCCTTGCCCGCCCGCTGCATTCTGATAAAAGATCATGCAAATAATCATACTAATCGAGAGACACCCATGTCCCCCATCAACCTCGCCATCGTCGGCGTCGGCAAGATCGTCCGCGACCAGCACCTTCCTTCCATCGCGAACAATTCGGATTTCAAACTGATCGCCACGGCGAGCCGCCACGGCACCGTCGACGGCATTCCGGCCTTCACCAGCATCGAGGCCATGCTGGACGCCGTTGCCGGGATCGATGCCGTCTCGCTTTGCATGCCGCCGCAATATCGCTATGAGGCTGCCTACAAGGCTCTTCAGGCCGGCAAGCATGTGTTCCTGGAAAAGCCGCCGGGCGCCACGCTGAGCGAAGTTGCCGATCTCGAGGCGCTTGCCAAGGCAAAGGGCGTTTCTCTCTTTGCGAGCTGGCATTCGCGTTATGCGCCTGCTGTCGAGGCCGCGAAGGCTTTTCTCGACGCGACGACGATCAACAGCGTCCATGTCATTTGGAAGGAAGACGTGCGCCACTGGCATCCGAATCAGGAATGGATCTGGCAGGCCGGCGGCCTCGGCGTCTTCGATCCGGGCATCAATGCTCTATCGATCGTCACCCACATCCTGCCGCCGCTATTTCTGACGGGCGCAGTACTGGAATTCCCCGAAAACCGCGATTCGCCGATTGCGGCCGACCTGCAGTTCAAGAGTGGCCAGGGACTTGCCGTCCATGCCGAATTCGACTGGCGCCAGACCGGCAAGCAGAGCTGGGATATCGTCGCTGAAACCGAAGCCGGCCAGATGGTGCTCTCCGAGGGCGGCTCGAAGCTTTCGGTGAACGGCGAATTGAAGTTCACCGCCCCCGAGGCGGAATATCCTTCGCTCTATCGCCGCTTCGCCGAGATCGTCAAAGCCGGCACGTCTGATGTCGACCTGGCGCCGCTTCGCCACGTCGCCGACGCCTTCATGCTCGGCAAGCGCAAGTTCGTCGAGGCTTTCCACGACTAAGCTCCATTGACCGATGAGATGCGCCGCGCAGAATGCTAAAGTGGCGCATCTTCATGGGTGGGGAGATTGCGATGTCGTCCGAAAGCGGGGAAAGCTTCGGGCTGGGCGTAAGACACAAGCTTGTCACGCTGGCCGAGCCGAATGCAAGATGGCGGGAAGCCTATGCTCTGGAAGAGATCGCTATCCGCAAAGCCCTCCGCGATCTCGCACTCGACATCCAGCATTTTGGCAGTACGTCTATACCGGCGATCAAGGCCAAGCCAATCATCGATATCGCCGTTGGTGTTAGGCGTTTCGACGAAGGATTCCGTTGCATCAAGCCAATGGAAAAGATTGGTTATGAGTATGTCGGCAACGACATCGTCCCCGACGATCATATTTTCGGCCGCGGCATCAAAGGCGAAACGCGCACCCATCTCGTTCACATTGTCGAACATGGCGGCGCCCAATGGAACCGGTTTATCCTGTTCCGCGACAGGCTCCGCGCAAATCCCGCTCTCGCCCAAGCCTATGAGGCACTGAAAATCGGGCTAGCCGACGAATATGCCGACAATCGTGCCGCATATACGGAGGCGAAGAAGGTCTTTATTGACAAGATTGTTGCAGCGACTGGTGATTAAGCCTTCTCCCAACGGGAAAAGAAGAATGATCACGCCTTCTTCTCCCAGCGCCCATCCTGGGTCTGCTGCCAGTAGGTGAGGTTATGCCCCTCGCCCTTCAGCTTCTTCCACTGCGCCCTGGCGCCTTCCAACTGCTCTTGGTCGTAGCCATCGAACATGAAAACAACGCGCTGATAATTCTCGATATCCGAGGCTTCGGCGCCATCGACGAAGAAGCGGACCGTGGCGTTGTTCGCATTGTCGGGCGAGACGGTCAGCAACACCGGCTGTTTGTCCGGCATGTCTCCATCATCCGTGCCATGCGGCAGAAAACTGTCCTCGCGATAGGTCCAGAGATGCACGTCAAGAGCATCCCGCCGCGCCGCTTCGCGTGCCTGGATGGCAACCTGCCAACCGCGCTCGACACTTTTGTCGATCAGCGGAGGAAGGGCGTCTTCCAGCTTCGATTCGGTCAGGTGATAGAAGAGAACGTCGATCATGCCGTTCCTTCTATCTCAAACACCTTCGAAGGTCACGATTCGTAATTCTGGCGGACCAGCTCGTCGAGCAGGCGCACGCCGAAACCCGAGCCCCAGGACTGGTTGATTTCGTCCTGGATCGAGCCCATGGCCGTGCCGGCAATATCGAGATGTGCCCAAGGCGTTTCCTGGACGAAACGCTTGAGGAACTGCGCGGCGGTGATCGAACCGGCATGGCGGCCGCCGGTATTTTTCATGTCGGCGAACTTGCTGTCGATCATCTTGTCGTAGTCCTTGCCGAGCGGCATGCGCCACAGGCGCTCGTTGGTGGCAAGGCCGGCGGCGGTCAGTTCGTTCGCCAACTTGTCGTCATTGCAGAACAGGCCGGCATGCAGATTGCCGAGCGCGATGAGAATGGCGCCGGTCAGCGTCGCGAGGTTGATCATGAACTGCGGCTTGAAGCGGTCGTTGGTATACCAGAGCGCATCGCAGAGCACGAGCCGACCTTCCGCATCCGTATTGATCACCTCGATCGTCTGGCCCGACATGGAGGTGACGATATCGCCGGGACGCTGGGCATTGCCGTCCGGCATGTTTTCGACCAAGCCGATGACGCCGATGGCGTTGACCTTGGCGCCGCGCGCCGCGAGCGCGTGCATCAAGCCGGTGACAGCGGCAGCCCCACCCATATCGCCTTTCATGTCCTCCATGCCGGCAGCCGGCTTGATGGAAATGCCGCCGGTGTCGAACACCACGCCCTTGCCGATGAAGGCAATCGGCTTGTCTTTCGGTTTGCCGCCCTTCCACTGCATGATCACCAGGCGTGGCGGACGCACGGAACCCTGCGCCACGCCAAGCAGCGCCCCCATGCCGAGCCGGCGCATTTCACGCTCCGTCAGGATCTCCACCTCGACACCAAGCTTTTCCAACCCCTTGGCTTTGGCGGCAAACTCGACCGGGCCGAGAGCGTTCGGCGGCTCGTTGACGAGATCGCGGGCCAGAATCACGCCGTCGGCGATCGCTTCCGATGCCGCGAGGAGCTTCTTCGCCGCAGCGGCATTCGAGGTAACGATCGTCACCTTGACGGACTTCGGCGTGCCGTTCTTGTCCTCGTCGTCGTTCTTCTTCGTCTTGTAGGTATCGAAGCTATAGGCGCGCAACAGCATGCCGAGGGCGAAATCGGCCGCTGCCGTGGCCTCGGTCTCACCGTCATGTGCATCGATGAAGATCGCAGCCTTTTCCACATTGCGGATTTTCGCGGCCGCGCCGCCGCCGAGCTTCAGCCAATCATGCGCATTCAGCTCCTTCGCCTTGCCGGTGCCGATAACGATGATACGGTCGACCGGCGAGCCTTCGGGCGCGACGATATCGAGGCTGCTCAAGCCTTTGGCGGTGAACCGGGCAATCCGTGCGGCCTTGGCGAAAACATTTGCCGGATCGGCACTTTCTGCCCCTGCCGGCAACTCGCTGTCCGTGTCTTTCAGGAGAATGGCCAGACCGCCAGTCAGCCGAACCGATTTGGCAAAGGAAATCTCGAATTTCACAGACATTTCTGCTCCGATAATACGTGTCGTGCAAAATAGAATTACACACTCCGGATCATTCAAGGTTTCCATATCAAATACAAGCTTTTGGCGAGGCATTCCGCGAAGAAACACCTTGAGACATTCAAATCCCTGTCATCTACCGCCGCTAGTTTGCCGGAGCATCTATTGGGTCTCGCCGCCTGCGCGACGCGATCATCTATCGGAACGCCGCCTTGATCATAGACTCCGCCAGCTTCGATCATCGGGATCGTTTCCCCGAAATCCTGCGGCCGCGCACGGCGGGCGATGCCTTCGTCGTTCTCTTTTGTCTTTGGTGGATGCTGCTCGGGCTGTTTTCGATTCTTCCACAGATCGATCTTGCTGTGGCCAATATGTTCTTCCTGCAGGAACAATGCGCCATTCCCGTCAGGCCCGGCCAGATCTGCGGCATTTTCCCTTATAATGACGATGCGCACATGCGTCTGCTCAGGGAAGTTTTCTTTCAGGTTCCCTATATCGTCGCGATTGCTCTCTGTTGGATGCTGGTCGAGTGCTGGCAGCAACACGGCGCAACCTTCCGGACGCTGCGGGCCCGCAATTTGAAAATCGCGCTCGGTTCGTTGTTTCTCGGCCCCGTGCTGATCGTCAATCTCTGGCTCAAATCCTTCTCGGGCCGTCCTCGGCCACGGCAGACCGATCTCTTCGGCGGCATGCTCGATTTCGTTCATGCCGGCTCTTTTGCCGGGAAATGTGTGAGCAACTGTTCCTTCATTTCCGGAGAATCCGCCGCTGCCGGCTGGCTGTTTTGCCTGATCTTCATCATCCCGCAGCCGGCGCGGACGGCCCTCGCCCTGCCGATCGCAGCCGTGTCTATTCTCATTCCAGCCCTCCGAGTAGCCTTCGGCGGTCACTACCTCTCGGATGCCGTTTTGGGTTGGCTTTCCTCGCTTGTCATATTCACCGCTCTCATGGCGTTATCCCAAACGACACACAGCAGAAAAAATTCAGAAAATTAACGAATTTTTTGCGAGTGGGCTGTCGCCAAAAAAACGCAAACGGCGTAGAGGAGGATGAATCTCTGCCGGCTCGCACGGCGGAGTGTTGCGTTTAAGGGCCGGCATGAAGTTATTCGAAACATATATCGTACGGCGTGTCGGCATGATGTTCCTGGTAGCGCTGCTGCCGGTGCTCGCCATCATCTGGACGACCCAGGTGCTGCAGCGCATCAACCTCGTGACCGACAGCGGCCAGTCGATCGGCTCGTTTGCTAAGCTTGCGACTCTCATCCTGCCGACGATCATTCCCGTGGTTCTGCCTTTCGCTCTGGTGATCGGCATCACGCAGACGCTGACGGCGATGAACAGCGATTCGGAACTGACGGTTATGGAGGCGGCGGGTGCGCGGCGCAGCATCATCGTCCGCCCGATCATGATTCTCGCGATAGCTATCAGCGTTTTCTCATTTGTGGTCGACAATATGGTCGAGCCGAAAGCGCGTGTAGCCGCCCGCGAGATGGTCGCAGAAGCCTATGCCGACCTTCTCTCGACCGTCATCGAAGAGAAGAATTTCCGCCGTATCGAAGACGGGCTTTATGTGCAGATCACCCAGCGCCTGTCGGGACGAATCCTGAAGGGCCTGTTCGTGGTGGATTCGCGCGATCCCACTTTCGATCTCATCTATTATGCCAAGGAAGGCGCCGTCGATGCGAGCGGCACGTCGCTTTTGATGAAGGATGGCGAAGTTCACCGCAAAACGCCTGACGGCAACGTCTCCGTCATCAATTTCGACTCCTATTCCTTCGATCTTTCCGACATGACGCAGAGCCGCGGCCAGGCAACGCTGCGCGCCGGCGACCGCGGTCTTGGCTTCCTGCTGAACCCGGATCCGAACGATCCAGATTATAAAGCAAAACCAGGCGGCTACCGCGCGGAGCTACATCGGCGTCTCACCGACTGGGCGTTGCCGGCAATCTTTGCCCTGATATCCCTGGTGATAGCCGGCGATGCGCGATCCCATCGCGAAGCACGGCTGCATCCGATGGTGTCGGCGCTTACCATTGCTTTTGCCTTGCGCTGGGCGGATTTTTATGCGGCAAACCAGATCGAGAATGCTCCCTATTTCATCGGCGTTCTCTATGCGGCCAACATCTGCGCAGCTTTGATTGCGATCGCCCTGCTGTTCAGGAACCGGAAGATGTCGGTGCCCAGGTCCATCCGCAACCGCTTCGCCAATCTGCGGCAGAAGATCCAGGATCGCATGCCGGCGCCCGGCGGCTCGAATGGGGGCGGCGCATGATCTTCAATACGCTCGGCCGCTACTTCTTCATGCGCTACGTCGTGACAACCTTCTGGTTTTTCCTCGGCGTTGTCTCGATCGTCTATCTCGTCGACTTCAGCGAGACCGCCGGCCGGCTTGCCGGCCTTCCCGGGTACACGGTCAGCCTCGGCTTGCTGATGACGGCCGTCAGGCTGCCGTTCATCCTGCAGCAGACGGTGCCGTTCATCGCCCTGTTCGTCGGCATGACGGTGCTGATCGCGCTCAATCGGCGTCGTGAGCTCGTGATTGCGCGTGCGGCCGGCATCTCCGTCTGGCAGTTCATGACGCCGTTCGTGATCGGCGCATTCTTTGTCGGCCTGCTGACCATGTTTGCCCTCAATCCTGTTGCGGCGTGGGGACAACGGCAGGCGGAAACGATGGAAGCCGACCTACGCGGCGATCCATCCTATCACAACAAGCTCTCGATTCCGTGGCTGCGCCAGTCGAACGGCAAAGACGACGTCATCATTGGCGCCAAGGCCGTTCTCGACAACGGAACGACGCTGATGAACGTCGTGTTTATCCACTTCGATTCACAAGGGAATATCGTTCTCAGGCAGGACGCGCAGTCGGCAAAGTTGCAAGATGGTTACTGGCTTCTTAACAGTGTCGTCGAGCGCAGACCGGGCGAAATTCCGGATCATAAGAGTACGGTACAGGTTCGTACGAATCTGAAACAGGATTTCGTCTCAGAGCGCCTGGCACAGCCGGAAACCATTGCTTTTTATGATCTTTCTAATCGAATAAAGATTGCAAAGTCCTTTGGCATCTCAACCAAAGCTCTTGAGACCCAATTTCACTCGCTGCTGTCGCAGCCATTCCTTCTGGTGGCAATGACGCTGATCGCCGCCACCGTCTCGTTAAAATTCAGTAGATTCAACCAATCGCGCTCCGTGATTCTGGGTGGAATCCTCTCAGGCTTCGTGCTTTATGTTGTCACCGTGCTGGTAAAGGCATTCGGGAGCAGCGGAGTGGTTCCTCCTTTCGTGGCGACATGGATACCCGTGATCGTCGCTTTGGCATTCGGAGCAACGATCCTGCTTCATCAGGAGGACGGCTAAGTGGCGGCAGGCAACCGCAAGAGTATCAAGGAATTTGTCGCTGCCCTCGTCATGGGCGCGGCTGCGTATGCATTTGTCATGAGCCCGGTCGTAGCTTACGCCCAGGACAACAATAATAACGGCGGCGCTGGCGCTGCGACCTCTCCCGTTAAGGTCAAAGTGCCGGAAGGCTCCAAGCTGATCCTTTCGTCAAACGAACTGGTCTATAACAAGGATACTCAAATCGTTACCGCCAGCGGTGCGGTTCAGATCAACTATGGCGGCTACAAGATGGTCGCGCAAAAGGTTGAATATAATCAAAAAAGCGGACGGATGACGGCGATTGGCAATGTGGAGCTGATCAGCCCGGACGGCAACCGGATGTACGGTGACAAAATGGATGTCACCGACAGCTTCTCCGACGGTTTCGTCAACGCTCTGCGTATCGAAATGCCAGACAATACCCGCATGGCCGCCGAAAAGGGCGAACGTGTGGGCGGCAACCAATTGATTCTGACGAAGGGCGTCTATACCGCCTGTTTGCCGTGCTCCGAGCAGGGCCGCGCGCCGCTATGGCAGGTCAAGGCTCAGCGCGTGGTGCAGAACGGCGTGACGCATACCGTCCGTCTCGAGCATGCCCGCTTCGAACTGTTCGGCCAGCCGATCGCTTATGTTCCCTGGATCGAAGTTCCCGACAATACGGTGAAGCGCAAATCAGGCTTCCTGTTTCCGTCGATGAGCTATTCGGAGAACCTCGGCTTTGGCGTGAAGGTTCCCTACTATTACGTCATCTCGCCGAGCATGGACGCGACGATCAGCGCCACCGGCTATACAAGCCAGGGCTTGCTGCTCGAAGGCGAATTCCGGCAACGCTTTGAAAACGGTACGCATATTCTGCGCGTCGCCGGTATCAATCAGATGAGCCCGGACCAGTTCACCGCCAATACCAGTGACGCCGAGCACAAAACCCGCGGCGTGATCTCGTCGAAGGCCGATTTCAGAATCAATCCTCGCTGGACGTTTGGCTGGGATGTCATGGCGCAAAGCGACAATAACTTTTCGCGCACCTATGGCTTGCAAGGTCTCAGCCAGAGCACCCACACGAACGACATCTATTTGACGGGTCTCGGCAAGCGCAATTATTTCGATATGCGCGCCTTCTACTATGACATTCAGGACGCTGACGACAACAGCACCGCCGAAAAGCAGCAGGCGGTCGTCTATCCGAGCGTCGACTATCATTATGTCGATCCGAACTCGGTCTATGGCGGCGAATTGTCCGCGACGATGAACTTCACGCATTTGTCGCGTGACAAGGCGTCGGTGCTCGACAACGTTAACAATCTCGGCGACGCCAGCCTGAACGACCGCTTCCTCGGTCTTTCCGGCAGCTATACGCGTCTTACCACCGAGCTACAGTGGCAGCGCACCTTCACGACTGATCAGGGTCTGGTCTTGACGCCGCTTGCCGCAGCCCGCGGCGACATCTATGGCCTCGGTATGGATGCGCCTAACGGCGACTATTCCGGCAACTATGACACCAGCGACTACGCGACGCGCGGTATGGTGACGGCAGGCCTTGAAGCCAAGTACCCGTTCCTCATCACTACCAGCAACAGCACGCATGTGTTCGAGCCGATCGCGCAAGTCTATGTGCGTCCTGACGAGCAACTTGCAGGACGGCTGCCGAATGAAGACGCCCAGAGCTTTGTTTTCGATGCGACCAATCTGTTCGATCGCGACAAATTCTCCGGCTTCGACCGTGTAGAAGGCGGCACGCGCGCCAACGTGGGTTGGCGCTATACGGGCAGCTTCGATAGCGGCTACAAGTTGCAGCACATCTTCGGCCAATCGTACCAGCTTGCTGGACGAAACTCGTTCGCAACCGACGATCTGGTAGGTGCCGGTTCGGATTCCGGGCTTGAAACCACCCGCTCCGACTATGTGACCATGTTCGGCCTCACGACGCCGCAGGGCATCTCGCTTTCGCAGTCCTACCGCTTCGACGAAAAGGACTTCGCGTTCCGTCGCGGCGATACGCAGGTCGGCTTTGCAAACGACGACTTCCAGACCTCGGTGACCTACACCCATATCGCCGCTCAGCCGCAATATGGCTTCACCTCGGACCAGGACGAAATCCAAACCCGCGCCCAGATCAAATTCAAGAATTATTGGTCTGTCTTCGGCACGGTCAGCTATGATCTCAACGACAGCGAGATCACGCGCCAGGGCATCGGTCTTTCCTATGAGGACGAATGCACGATCTTCAGCGTCTCCTTCCTCGACAAGAAGGATTCGACGAACCAGTCGGGAAGCGACTGGTCGATCGGCGCCCGCATAACGTTCCGTACGCTCGGCGACGTCAATCTGGGCAATGTCCAGGACGCGACGTTCTGATCACTCAAATCCAAAAGGGCCGGCTCCAAAGCCGGCCCTTTTGCTTTGAAGCGATCGCCATGTCTCTCCGCGTCATTCTTTCGCCGCAAGGATTTTGCAATTCGTCGTGCTTGTTGTAGATATTGGCGCGAATTTGCCGTATTGCGCCAATGGCGTTCCAATGTGACGCAGTGCAGACAAGGACCTTTGGGAAGGGGTTAGTTGATGTTCTCTGGAAAGACACCGATGCGCGCTGTGCTATTCGGCGCCGTAGCGTTGGTTATGGCTTCTTTTGCCGTGCCAAGCAGCGATGTTGCCTTCGCGGCAAGTGAGGTGAAGGTCGTCGTCAACAATACGGTGATCACATCAGGCGATGTCGCCAAGCGCATCAACTTCCTGAAATTGCAGCACGCGAAAGGCGACCTCAACAAGCTGGCGCAACAGCAGCTCGTCGATGAGACCCTGAAGCGCTCGGAAATCTCCCGCGTGCGCATGTCGGTATCGACGACGGACGTCGACAACGCATTTGCCCGCTTCGCCGCCAGCAACAAAATGTCGCCGCAGCAGCTTGGACAGATCCTGGACAAGATGGGCGTCACCGTCGACCATTTCAAATCCTATATCGCCATTTCCATGAGCTGGCCGCGCGTCGTCAATGCCCGCTTCGGCTCGAGCGGCGGCCGCATGTCGAATGATGCCCTCGTGACGCGCATGACGGAAAACAAGACAAAGCCGGTCACGACGGAATATTTCCTGAAGCAGATGGTCTTCGTCGTCCCGTCTGCCAAGCGCAACGCAATTCTCGGTAAACGCAAGGCCGAAGCGGAAGCCTCGCGGGCCAAGTTCCCCGGTTGCGACCAGGCGAAAGTCTTTGCCGCGACGATGCACGACGTTTCCGTCCAGGATCTTGGCCGTGTGCTTGCTCCCGATCTTCCTGAAGCCTGGAAGCCGCTGCTGGAGAAGGCAAAGGGCAACACGACCGATGCGATCGTGACCGATCGTGGTGTTGAATATGTTGCCATCTGCTCGCAGCGCCAGGTGAACGACGACATCGCCGCCGCGGCCGTTTTCCGCGCCGAAGATCTCGGCAAGGCGAATGCCCAGGGTGTCAGCGCCAACGACAAGAAGTATATGGATGAACTGCGCTCCAAGGCGCAGATCCTCTATCGCTGATCGTTCCGATGCCCTCCCGCCCTTCCCGCCCCCTTGCCCTCACGCAAGGGGACCCAGCAGGTATCGGACCTGACATCACGCTCGCCGCCTGGCTTCGCCGCGGCGAGCTTGGTTTGTCTCCCTTCCTGTTTCTCGGCGACCCGAACGTTCTTTCGGCGCGAGCGCGCCAGTTGAACCTGACCGTGCCACTTCAGGAAGCCGACGCATCGACGGCCTCCGACATCTTTGCTGATGCCTTGCCGGTGCTGCCGATTGCCGCCGGCATGGATGTGGTTGCAGGCGAACCGCATGTCGTGACGGCGAAAGCCACGATTGCGGCTATCGAGATGGCGGTCTCGCTCAGCATGAAGGGAGATACCTGCGCGGTCGTGACCAACCCAATCGCCAAGTCAGTCCTTTACGACGCCGGCTTCGGCTTTCCCGGCCATACCGAATTCCTCGCCGATCTTGCGACACGCGCGACAGGCAAGCCGGTAATGCCGGTAATGCTGCTCGCCGGACCGAAGCTGCGGGCGATTCCCGTCACCATCCATATTCCGCTGAAGGATGTGCCGCAGGCGCTGACCTCGGATTTGATTGTCGAGA
The DNA here is from genome assembly GCF_030182455.1 of Rhizobium cerradonense. Classification (NCBI taxonomy): domain Bacteria; kingdom Pseudomonadati; phylum Pseudomonadota; class Alphaproteobacteria; order Hyphomicrobiales; family Rhizobiaceae; genus Rhizobium; species Rhizobium cerradonense. The sequence goes on along the minus strand of NZ_JAQJCK010000003.1, from coordinate 393,375 downwards.
CCTGCCGGATCACCGACCACGACCTCAGGACTCGTTTCGGCATCGCAAAACCGCGGCTGGCCGTTGCCGGCCTCAATCCGCATGCCGGCGAGAACGGCGCGATCGGCACGGAAGATGAGGCCATCATCCGTCCGGCGATCGAGGCACTGCGCAATGAAGGCATCGATGCCTTTGGCCCCCTCCCCGCCGACACGATGTTCCACGACGATGCGCGCCGTCACTACGATGTCGCCGTCTGCATGTATCACGATCAGGCTTTGATTCCGGCCAAGGCGCTCGGCTTCGACGATTCCGTCAATGTCACACTCGGCCTCCCCTTTGTCCGCACCTCGCCGGACCACGGCACCGCCTTCGGCATCGCCGGCAAGGGTATCGCCAAAGAGGACAGCCTCGTGGCGGCGCTCAAGCTGGCGAGCGAGCTCAGCCGCGCGACGGGAAGCAATCGCTGATGGCCGCACTCGACGGTCTGCCGCCGCTTCGCGACGTAATCCAGCGCCACGGCCTCGACGCGCGCAAGGCGCTCGGCCAAAACTTTCTGCTGGATCTTAATCTGACCCAAAAGGTTGCCCGCACCGCCGGATCGCTGGAGGGCGCCACCGTCTTCGAAGTCGGCCCGGGGCCAGGGGGGCTGACGCGCGCCATCCTTGCGCTTGGCGCCGCCAAGGTCATCGCCGTTGAGCGCGACGCGCGCTGCCTGCCGGCGCTCGCCGAGATCGCCAATCACTATCCCGGCCGGCTGGAGGTCATCGAAGGCGATGCGCTGAAGACGGATTTCGCGGCGCTGGCGCCAGAGGGACCGGTCAAGATCATCGCCAATCTGCCCTATAATGTCGGTACGCAATTGCTGGTGAACTGGCTGCTGCCGGGCCATTGGCCGCCCTTCTGGCAGTCCCTGACGCTGATGTTCCAGAAAGAAGTTGGCCAGCGGATTGTCGCCGACGAGGACGACGATCATTACGGCCGCCTCGGCGTCCTCTGCGGCTGGCGCACCAATGCGCATATGGCCTTCGATGTGCCACCACAGGCCTTCACGCCGCCGCCGAAGGTGACCTCGACGGTCGTGCATCTGACGCCCAAGGAAAACCCGATCCCCTGCTCCGTCGACAATCTGGAAAAGGTGACGCAGGCCGCCTTTGGTCAGCGGCGCAAGATGCTGCGCCAAAGTCTGAAATCGCTTGGCGGCGAAGCACTGTTGCGGAAAGCCGACATCGACCCTCAGCGACGCGCCGAAACGCTCTCCGTCGAAGAGTTCTGCCGGTTGGCAAACTCGCTTTGATCGCGATTTACAGCTTCGGCGTTTCTTCCAGCAGACCACGAACGAAGTCGAACATGCCGTGGCGGCGGTCGCGGCGCAGGCGTTCGGCCTTGACGATCGACTGAACCGCGTCGAAAGCGGCGTTCAGATCATCGTTGATGATGACATAGTCATACTCGCGCCAATGGGCGATCTCGGCTCTGGAATTGGCAAGCCGCGTGGCAATCACCTCTTCGGAATCTTCGGCGCGGCGGTGCAGGCGCGATTGCAGCTCCGTCATGGTGGGCGGCAGCACGAAGATCGATACGACGTCGGCCGGCATCTTCTCCTGCAGTTGCTGCGCCCCCTGCCAGTCGATATCGAAGAGCATATCGCGGCCCTCGGCCATCGCCGTCTCTACCGGCTCGCGCGGCGTGCCGTAGAAATTGCCGTGTACCTCCGCCCATTCGAGCAGAGAGTCGGAATCGCGCAGCCGCTCAAATTCCCGCAACGAGACAAAATGATAATGCACGCCGGCAATCTCGCTCGGCCGCCGTTGCCGCGTCGTAACGCTGACGGAAAGACCGATCTGCTTATCGGTCTCCAGCAAGGTGCGCGCTATTGTCGATTTGCCCGCACCGGATGGCGAGGAAATGGCAAGCATCAGCCCCCGGCGCGCAATCGGAATGGATGTGGATATCGCCGGCTTCATGGCTTACTCCAAATTCTGGACCTGTTCGCGGAACTGGTCGATGACCACTTTCAACTCGATGCCGGCGGCGGTGACCGCTGCGGCATTCGACTTCGAACAGATAGTATTTGATTCCCGGTTAAATTCCTGTGCAAGGAAATCGAGTTTGCGTCCGACCGGTCCACCCTTGGCGATAAGGTCGCGAGCTGCCACCACATGCGCCTTCAGCCGGTCGATCTCCTCGCGCAGATCCGCTCTGGTGGCGATGAGAGCGGCCTCGGCATGCAGCCGGTCACGATCCAGGCCGGAGGTTCCGTCCAGAAGCATGGCAATCTGCGTCGCAAGCCTCGCGGCAATCTCCTGCGGCGAGCGGGACGGATCGCTCTCAACCGTTGTCGTCAGCGTCTCGATGACGCCGACATGGCCGAGCAGGATTTGACCGAGCGCCTGCCCTTCCCGACGGCGCATATCGCTGAGATCGGCGAGCGCGGCTTCGAGACCCGCCATGATGTCGGCGTCGCGTGCGGCAAGCGCATCGTCGCTCTCTTCAGCTTCCTTGAACTCTACGATGCCGCGGATTGCGAGCAGCGTGTCCAGCCGCAGCGGCGCAGGATCGATGACGCCTGAGAGCTGACCGCGTAAGGCCAGCACTGTCGCCAGCGCGTCCTGATTGACGACCGCCTCGACGCGGCTTTCATCGACGGACAATGAAAGACCGACCTGCAGGTTGCCGCGCGCAAACCTGTCGGTGATGAGCTTGCGTATATCGGTTTCCAGCCGCTCCAGCCCCTGCGGCAGGCGCAGGCGGAAATCGAGACCCTTGCCATTGACCGATCGCAATTCCCATGCCCAACGAGAGCGCCCACTCGTTCCCTCACGCCGGGCGAAACCGGTCATGGACTGCAATACCATGCAAGCCTCCGATAATTCTCGTCCACAATCGCTCAACAATCATGGACCAATGCAAGGTGAGACTACGCCGTCCGTTCGATCGAAAGCACAGCGCAGCAGAGATCAGTTCGTCTTCTTTTTTTGCTGTGTGCCGGAAGGGGCCGTACCGGCTGCGGCACCGCTATCGTCCGGCTGACCGTCAACGGCGATCGCGCTGGGATCCTCGCCCTTTTCGGCGACGAGCTTGCGCCAGCGCTTGACGTTGGCATTGTGATCTTCCAGCGTCGCGGCGAAGACGTGGCCGCCCGAGCCATCCGCAACGAAATAGAGGTCCTGCGTCTTCCAGGGGTTGGCAACGGCATCGAGCGCGTCCTTGCCCGGATTGGCGATCGGCGTCGGCGGCAGGCCCTTGATCATGTAGGTATTGTAAGCCGTTTCTTTTTTGAGATCCGACTGGAAGATCGGGCGATCGGCCGGCTTGCCGTCGCCACCGAAGAGCCCATAGATCACCGTCGGGTCGGATTGCAGACGCATGCCCTTGCCGAGACGGTTGAGGAAGACCGACGCCACATGAGCGCGCTCATCCGCAAGCCCGGTTTCCTTTTCAACGATCGACGCCAGAGTGACCAGATCCTGTTTATTGGTCAGCGGCATCGACGGATCGCGCTTGTCCCATATCTGGTCGACGAGCTTTTCCTGCGCTGCCTTCATCTGATCGATGATTTCCGTACGCTTGGCGCCACGCGTGAATTTATAGGTATTGGGCTCCAGGCTACCCTCCGGCGGCAGCGCCGATGGCAGTTCGCCTTCCAGCACCGGATCGGCCTGCAGCTTGTTGAAGATCTGCCGCACGGTCAGGCCTTCCGGCAAGGTAACCGAATAGAGGATCGATTTGCCGGATTTCAACAGCTCCATGATGTCCTTCATGGAGGCGCCGGCCTTGATCTCATATTCGCCGGACCGCAGCGTCTCGCCATTGTGTAGATAGGTGGCCGTCAGGTAGCGGAAGATGCGGGCATCGGAGATGATGTTGTTGGCTTCGAGCCGACCCGAAATCTCGGCAAGTCCCCAGCCGTTGCGCACGATGAAATTGGTGTTGGTCGCCAGCGGTCCGGGGCTCTGGTAGGCGGAGATGGCGTAATAGGTGCCGACGATCGCGAGAACGATCACGAAGACGACCAGCGTCATCAGAAAGTTCAGGAAAATCACCATCTGGCTGCGGGCTTTGCGGGAGCGCTTCGGCGGATCCGGAACACGCTCCGGACGCAGAGCTTCGTTGGCCGATTTCGGGATAATCGGCCCCTTCTGCCCGTTCGGAGTTCCGCTGTTCTGGTTCGTATCGCTCACCGGCAATCCCTTCATTTGTCATTGCCTGCTCTTTGACCAAGCAATGCGGCAAAAAACAGGTTCAGAAGATAAAGCGGAGCCTGGTGAAGATCCGCTTTCGACCGATCAGACATTGCTGCGGCGCATCCATGGGACACGCAAGAAACACAGCAACATTCAAGGATCGCGCATAGTTTTGCCGAAAAACGCTACCGCTTTCCGGAGTTATGCGCTGTTATTATGCCTCATAGCGACGCAGGACAAGTGATGCGTTCGTACCGCCGAATCCGAAGGAGTTCGACAGCGCGACATTGATGTCCCGCTTACGGGCCTTATGCGGCACGAGATCGATGGCCGTCTCCCGCTCCGGATTGTCGAGGTTCAGCGTCGGCGGCGCGATATTGTCGCGAATGGCAAGCGTCGAGAAGATCGCCTCGATCGCACCGGCCGCCCCCAGGAGATGGCCGGTCGCCGACTTGGTCGACGACATCGAAATCTTGGAGGCTGCATTGCCAACCAGCCGCTCGACAGCGCCGAGCTCGATCGTATCAGCCATGGTCGAGGTGCCATGGGCATTGATGTAGTCCACATCAGCCGGCGTCAAGCCGGCACGCTTCAGGGCCGACGTCATGCAGCGGAACGCACCCTCGCCATCCTCGGACGGGGCAGTAATGTGATGGGCGTCGCCGGAAAGGCCGTAGCCGACCACCTCCGCGTAAATCTTCGCGCCGCGTGCCTTGGCATGTTCCAACTCTTCGAGAACAACGATGCCGGCGCCCTCGCCCATGACGAAGCCGTCACGGTCACGATCGTAAGGGCGCGAAGCCTTCTGCGGATTGTCGTTATAATCGGTCGACAGAGCCTTGCAGGCGGCAAAGCCGGCGAGCGAGATACGGCAAACCGGAGCTTCGGCGCCGCCGGCGACCATGACGTCGGCATCGCCGAGCATGATCAGACGGGCCGCATCGCCGATCGCATGCGCGCCGGTGGAGCAAGCCGTGACGACGGCATGGTTCGGGCCGCGCAGCTTGTGGCGGATCGAGACCTGGCCGGAAACGAGATTGATGAGACGGCCCGGAATGAAGAAGGGCGAGATGCGGCGCGGACCCTTGTCGCGCAGCGTATATCCTGCCTCGACAATGCCCTCCAGGCCGCCGATGCCGGAGCCGACCATGACGCCAGTTGCGATCTGGTCTTCGTCGGAGGTCGGATGCCAGCCAGCATCGTTCAGCGCCATATCGGCCGCTGCCATGCCGTAGATGATGAAAGGATCGACCTTTCGCTGTTCCTTCGGCTCCATCCAGTCGTCGGCATTGAACGTGCCGTCGCCGCCATCACCGACCGGAACGCGGCAAGCGATCTTTGCGGCGAGATCTTCGACCTCGAATTCCGTGACAAGACGCGCGCCGTTGTGCCCAGCAATCAAACGCGACCAGGACACCTCAGTGCCACAGCCCAAAGGTGATACCATGCCGGTACCCGTGATAACGACACGTCTCATCGCCCGCAGACCCCCGTCTTTTTATCATGCCATGCGTATGAATATGATCCGTCCGACCTCGCCGGACGAAATAGGGCGGACTCAGAGAGCCCGCCCGTGACAAAGCGCAAAAGATTAGGCCTGGGCCTTTTCAATGAACTTTACCGCATCGCCGACCGTCAGGATCGAGTCGGCAGCGTCATCAGGAATTTCAACGCCGAATTCTTCTTCGAAGGCCATGACCAGTTCGACGGTGTCGAGCGAGTCCGCGCCCAGGTCGTCGATGAAGCTTGCGCTTTCAACAACCTTGTCGGCGTCGACGCCAAGATGATCAATAACAATTTTCTTTACGCGTTCTGCGATATCGCTCATGTCGGTTTCCTCGACCTTATTTATGTCCTGATCAGAATGCCGTGTGACATCCCTACCCTGTTCAAGCCTGCAGCACTTGCATGGCGCCGCTGGCAAACCCGTTCAACCCGGCCTTCACATCCGGTCCCGGCCGCCGTACACGCGGCCCGGTCCATCTGCATTTTCGGGACGACTGATCACAGTCATGGCCCGCTTAACACGGTTTAAGTCTGTCGCAAAGCCAGAAAATCGCCGCTTCCAGGTTGCTCAACATGCTATTGGAGGGGAAAGCTCCCCCCAACAGACTTTTCCTTTTTCAGATCATTGCCATGCCACCGTTGACGTGGATCGTCTGACCGGTGACGTAGCTTGCTTCGGAGGAAGCGAGATAGGCGACAGCGGATGCGACTTCGGCACCGCTACCCATGCGCTTCATGGGAATGGCGCCCATGATCGCCTCTTTCTGCTTGTCGTTCAGCTTGCCGGTCATGGCGCTCTCGATGAAACCGGGAGCGACGCAGTTGACCGTGACGTTGCGCGTTGCGATCTCCTGTGCCAGCGACTTGGTGAAGCCGATCATGCCGGCTTTGGAGGCGCAGTAGTTGGCTTGGCCGGGATTGCCGGTGACGCCGACTACGGAGGTGATGTTGATGATGCGGCCATAGCGGCGGCGCATCATCGGATGCGTCAGCTCGCGCGTCAGGCGGAAGACGGCCGTCAGGTTCACTTCCAGTACGGCGTCCCAGTCCTCGTCGCTCATGCGCACGAACAGGCCGTCCTTGGTGATGCCGGCATTGTTGACGAGGATGTCGACGCCACCGAGTTCGTCTTCAGCCTTGGCGCCGAGCGCCTTTACCTCGTCGCGATCGGAAAGGTTGGCCGGAAAGATCTTGACGCGGTCGCCAAGTTCGGCAGCCAGTGCCTCGAGCTTCTCGACGCGCGTGCCGTGCAGGCCGACGATAGCGCCCTGCTTATGCAGCAGCCTTGCGATTTCTTCGCCGATACCACCGGAAGAACCGGTTACAAGGGCCTTGCGGCCGGTCAAATCGAGCATGTGGTGTCCCTCGTTCGTTAATTTATGTATCAGCCAAGCAGGCCTGCGAGAGCTGCGTCGATGTCGGCCGCCGTGTTGACGGCGATGCCGTTCACCGATTTGTCGATGCGCCGGGCAAGACCCGTCAGCACCTTGCCAGCGCCGATTTCATACAATGTTGTCACATTGTTGGCGGCGAACCATTCCACCGTCTCGCGCCAGCGCACTTGCCCCGTAACCTGCGCAACCAGCAGATCGGCGATCTCGCCGGCGCCCTGCACCGGAGCGGCGCGGACATTGGCTACGACCGGCACGATGGGATCGGATTTTGCCACTTCCGCCAAAGCGGCGCGCATCGCCTCGGCGGCGGGCGCCATCAGCGACGAATGGAAGGGTGCGGATACCGGCAGCAGAATGGCGCGCTTGGCGCCCTTTTCAGCCGCAAGCTCGGCAGCCTTTTCGACCGGAGCCTTCTCACCGGAGATAACGATCTGACCGCCGCCATTGTCATTGGCGATCTGACAGGCGCCGATGGCCGAAGCCTCCGTGCAAACCGCGACGACGTCGGCATGTTCCAGGCCGATGATCGCCGCCATGGCGCCGACGCCGACCGGAACCGCCGCCTGCATGGCATTGCCGCGGATGCGTAGCAGCCGCGCCGTATCGGCGAGCGAAAAGGTGCCGGCGGCACAAAGCGCCGAATATTCGCCAAGCGAATGACCGGCAACATAAGCAACCTTGCTCTTCAGATCGAGGCCGCGCGCCTGCAGAACGCGCATGACAGCGATCGACACAGCCATCAGCGCGGGCTGCGCATTTGCCGTCAGCGTCAGCCTATCATCCGGGCCATTGAAGATGATGTCGGAAAGCTTTTCACCGAGCGCTTCATCGACTTCCTCGAAGACGGCGCGCGCTTCGGCGAAATTATCAGCAAGATCCTTGCCCATGCCGACGGTCTGGCTACCCTGGCCGGGAAATGTGAAAGCAACAGTCATTATATCGGGCTTCCTTAGGGGTCGTTTCGCTTCCCAATGACATTGTTTGCGGTGGAGTCAATAGCGCAGCCCCTGCAGTCACTGCCTTTTGCGTTTGCGAGGAGTTTCTATTTTCTTCTTGCGCTTGCTCATTTCCCACCTAGATTTACGCGATCTTTCCCCAGACTTTTTCCGCAAGCATCAAGGTTTTCCCATGAACTATAAGAATTTAGGCCGCACCGATATTTCGGTTTCGCAGATTTGCCTGGGCACGATGACCTGGGGCACACAGAACAGCGAGGCAGAGGCGCACGAGCAGATGGACTATGCCCTTCACAAGGGCGTCAATTTCTTCGACACGGCTGAGATGTATCCGACGACGCCGGTCGGCGCGGAGACCCAAGGCCGCACCGAGGAATATATCGGCACGTGGTTCGAAAAGACCGGCAAGCGCAGGGATATCGTTCTTGCCACCAAGGTCGCCGGCCCTGGCCGCGACTATCTGCGCGGCGGCCAGGGCGCCGATGCCGCCAATATCCGCGCGGCCATCGACAGCAGCCTGAAGCGGCTGAAAACCGATTATATCGATCTCTATCAGGTGCATTGGCCGAACCGCGGCCATTTCCACTTCCGCCAGAACTGGCGCTACAACCCCTTCACCCAGGATCGCGAAAAGGTTGTCGGTAACATTACAGATATCCTGGAAACGATGGGCGAATTGGTGAAGGCCGGCAAGATCCGCGCCATCGGCCTCTCCAACGAGACGACCTGGGGCATCCAGAAATATCTGACGATCGCAGAGCAGAAGAGCCTGCCGCGCATTGCCACCACGCAGAACGAATACAATCTGCTTTACCGCCACTTCGACCTCGACCTCGCCGAGTTGTCGCACCATGAAGATGTCGGCCTGCTCGCCTATTCGCCGCTCGCCGGCGGCATTCTCAGCGGCAAATATGTCGGCGGCGCACGCCCGGCCGGTTCGCGCGGCTCGATCAATACCGACATCGGCGGCCGTCTGCAGCCGTTGCAGGAGCCGCCGGTCAAGGCCTATCTGGAGATCGCCGCCAAATATCATCTCGATCCGGCCAAGCTGGCGCTCGCCTACTGCCTGACCAAGCCCTTCATGACCTCCGTCATCATCGGCGCGACCTCGATGGCCCAGCTCGAAACCGACATTGCCTCAGCCTATGTGACGCTGCCCGAAGAGGCGATTGCCGAGATCGAAAAAGTACACCGGCAGTATCCGATGCCGATGTGATCAGTGGAAGCGCCTTGCCGCGGTGGCAAGGCGCAACCTGGCAATCGGCACAATGACGGCCAAACAAGCCGCGAAAATATGACCCCTGACGTAATTGAGGCGCGTCATACCCACGCGTAATTTTGGGACATCTCCACAAGAGATAGGCACCGAACCGGTGCCGCTAAGAGACCATACCTCAAGCGCCGGCGGCTTCGCTCCGGCAGCTCCGGTCTCTTCGTGCCCCAAGCAAATACGTCAGGAGACATACTATGAATAAGATGATTTTCACGAAGCGCGAAACACCGGACTGGCTGTTGGCCTTCTGGAGGGAAATTGACGACAAGACCTTCGGCTCCGGCTTCGACTGCTTCGCAGAAGACGCCACCGCCAATTTGGGTATTGCCGAATGGAAGGGCCGCGAGATTATCCGCGAAAGTCTGCGCGCTTTCATCGACACCGGATTTACCGCCCTTCATGATGTGACCGAATATTGGGACGGCGGGTTCCTCAAGGTCTTCCGCGGCTTCGTCACGATGACCCCGGACGATCCGAACCATCCTGTCGTCAGGCCCGTCATGACGCACTTCTTCTACATGGACGAGGCTGATCACACTAAGGTGCACCACTGGTTCGGTTCCGTCGGGCCGGTGCAATTCTGATCTTGCCGAACCAGGCATAAGATGCCGCAGGCATAGCCCACAAAGAGGCCCTCCATGACGAACAGCAACACAGCGATATCGGTCTCGAAACAGCTTGGACCGTTGCTGCGCCACTGGCGGGAGGTGCGCGGCAAGAGCCAGCTCGACCTTTCGATGGAGACGGGCGTTTCGCAGCGTCACATCAGCTTCGTTGAAAGCGGCCGCAGCGTTCCCAGCCGCCAGAGGCTGCTGACCGTTGCCGAGGCACTCGATGTGCCATTCCGTGAACGCAACACGCTGCTGCTCGCCGCAGGCTACGCGCCGATCTATTCGGACGATTCCTGGGACGCACCGGAAATGCAACCCGTCGCGGATGCTCTGCGGCGGATGTTGCGTCAGCATGAACCTTTCCCCGCGGTTGTCATGGACCGCTATTGGAACGTTCTGCTGTCCAATACCGCCGTGCCCCGCTTCTTCAATTGCTTCGTCGATATGGCGGCGCGCAAATCGCCACGCAACCTGCTGCATCTGATGTTCGATCCTGTCGGGATGCGCCCCTTCATTCGCGACTGGCCGGAGACATCGAGAAGCTTGCTGGCGCGCGTCCATCGGGAGTCCATCGGTCGGGTGGTCGACGATAAGACCCGGGAGCTGCTGAAAGCGCTGCTTGCCTATCCGGATGTCGATGTCGACTGGAAAGCACTCACCGCGCCCAGCAGCACACCCGTCATTCCTCTGGTCTTTGTGAAGGACGGCAAGAACCTTGGCTTCTTCTCACTGATAACGACAGTCGGCACTCCGATGACCATTGCATCGCAGGAACTGAGGCTCGAATGCATGTTCCCGACGGATCAGCAGACCGAACGGCTTTACGCCGAAATGATGGAGGATGCGCCGATGCCGATATTTCCCGCGGATCATTATTAGAATTGCCCAGGATAGTGTCGCTTTCCGCCCGTTGCGAACATTGAAGATCGAGCGCACAGCGCGGCAACACCATCGAAGACAACGCTCTTGTTGAGGGCGAGCCTGCCCCAAAATGCTGTCGCGTAAGGACGTTCCGCGATAGGATGCGCCTGTCCATTCTCCGCCTCCGGTGAGGCAGGCCATGCAACCCAAGGAGAGACCGATGCCAGAGCCCCTTGTCGTCCGCCAAGAAAAGCGCATCCCGGCGCCACCAGCCGCGGTGTTCGCCCTCCTGACCGATCCGGAGAAGATATTGCGCTGGATGGGAACGGAGGCACAGGTCGAGCCTCAGCCCGAGGGGCTCTATCTCATCAACGTCACCGGCGCTCGCTTCGCTCGCGGTTCCTTTCGCGAGGTGGTACCAGTACACCGCCTGGCCTATAGCTTCGGCTGGGATGGCAGCGAGGTGGTTCCACCGGGATCGAGCCTGGTCGAAATCGACCTGATCGAGCAGCCGGACGGAACGCTGCTGCGCCTGACCCACACCGGCCTGCCCAATGCCGAACAATGCGCCGGTCACGCTGAAGGCTGGGCTCACTATCTCGGACGGCTGGCCGAAGCTGCAGCCGGGCGTGACCCGGGTCCGGACCCCATGGCTGGCAGGAAATGACCGCTTTCCGTTCCCGAACTCACTAGTCCCGAGCGGCAGTTTCGTGGACCAGCATCACACGCAGGAGCACCACCGCAACGGCGGATGACAGCCTGCGGCTGCCGTGGCATGATCGACAGATGGATCTGCCCACCCCTCTTGCCTGGCTGGTTGATGAGGCCGATGCCTCTCCCGGCCCTGAACGGTTTCTGGCCGAGCTCGGCGGCCGGCTGTTGGCTGACGGGCTGCCGCTTGCCGGAGGAGCCCTGACGCTCGCCGTGCCGCATCCGATCATCGCCCGGCGCATCTGGCTATGGCGGGCGGAAACCGGGGCCGTGATCGAGGCGTTGGGCTTCGCAGGAGGTCCATCCAGCCAAGCCGGACACGAGTGGCTGGCCGGGCTTGGCCCCGTGCATGAAGATACGGTCGGTACGGCTGCGGATAGTCCGGTGCTCGGCTGGGCCGGGCTCCGGCCATTCGATCCTGCCGAGGCTGACCGTCTGCGGCAAGCCGCGCGCTTCGCCGCAGCACCCTTGAGCGCCCTCGCCGCGCGGGCGGCGCTGGCAGCGCTGCTCGAGGCCTATCTCGGCCGGCGCAGCGCTGCGCGGGTACAGGCCGGCGCGCTGCAGCGCGGCACCGGCGAAACCATCCGGGCCGCTTTGCTCTGCGCCGATCTGCGCGATTTCACCGCTTTGTCCGAGGCGACGGAACCAGCGGCGATGATTGCTTCTCTCGACGCCTGGTTCGACCGCGTTGCAGGAGCGGTGCACGCCTTCGGAGGCGAGGTGCTGAAATTCATCGGCGACGGCGCGCTGGCAATTTTCCCGGTCACCGGCACGCCAGGCGATGCCTGCGAGGCGGCGCTGCGCGCAGTCGTCGCCGCTCGCGCCGGCATGGCTCATCTCGATGCCGTGCGGCAAGCGCAAGGGCTGCCGCCGCTGCCCTTTGGTGCCGCATTGCATTTCGGCGAGATGCTCTGGGGCAATATCGGCGCGGCCGACCGGCTGGATTTCACCGCCATAGGCCCGGCGGTAAACCTGGTGAGCCGGCTCGAAGGCCTGTGCAAGCCTCTTGGCCGCAGTGTACTCGTCTCGGGCGCGGTTGCGGCAGAGACGAAAACCGACTTGATCCCCTTGGGCGAATATTCCTTGCGGGGCATCGCCGACCCCTGCGCCGTCTTCACCTTGCCGGACGATTGAAGCCGCCTACCTCGGCCTGGGCAAGGGCGTCCGCTGTCGGACGGCGCAATTTCGCCCCTTGCCTTTCCCGCAAAAATCCGTATAAGCCGCCCTGTTCGCAACCCGGTCTTCTGGCTGGTGGCTGAACGGAGGGCCGGTTTTCTTCGCTGAAAATCGTTCGGAACGGAAGTGTTCCAGCCTCCCGTGTCTCCGCTCTCGACCGTCTCGGAAACGCTTTTCTTGCTTGGGGTCTTCCCTCTCAGGAGCAGTCGTTGAGGCTTAGCCGCCGAATATCGGGTTCAGACCAACGCAAGAAAGGCAAAGCTATCCATGGCTCTTTACGAACATGTATTCCTTGCCCGGCAGGATATTTCCGCTCAGCAGGTCGACGCCCTCGTAGAACAGTACAAGGGTGTTATCGAAGCTAACGGCGGTAAAGTCGGGCGTATCGAAAACTGGGGCCTCAAGTCCCTCACCTACCGCATCAAGAAGAACCGCAAGGCTCACTACGCCCTGATGGACATCGATGCACCGGCCGCTGCGATCCAGGAAATGGAACGCCAGATGCGCATCAGCGAAGACGTCCTGCGCTACATGACGATCGCTGTCGAGAAGCACGAAGAAGGCCCGTCGGCCATGATGCAGAAGCGCGACCGTGACGACCGTCCGCGCCGCGATGGTGACCGTCCGGAGCGCAGCTTCGGCGATCGTGGTCCGCGCCCGGATCGTGGTGACCGCGAAGACCGTCCGCGCCGTCCGCGCGAAGACCGCGTTTAAGGAGATTTGAGAATGTCTGAAGTTTCCTCCGCACCGGTCCGTCGTCCGTTCCATCGCCGCCGCAAGACCTGCCCGTTCTCGGGCGCCAATGCGCCGCGCATCGACTACAAGGACGTCCGTCTCCTGCAGCGCTACATTTCCGAGCGTGGCAAGATCGTTCCGTCCCGCATCACGGCCGTTTCCCAGAAGAAGCAGCGCGAACTCGCCCAGGCGATCAAGCGCGCCCGTTTCCTCGGCCTGCTGCCCTACGTCGTCGCTTAATCGCGCCGGCGCTGCACGAATGAATTGAGGGAAGGCAGCGATGCCTTCCCTTCTCCCTTTCGCGATGGGCGCGGATCGGAACCTTAAAACCCCATGTTGGGGACGGCTTTCAGACCGGAGTGTCGGAAGCATCCTCTAACTGCTCGATGCGAAGCAGGACAGCGACGTGCAACAGATGAACCCGAAAGTGCTGGCCATCGGCGCCCTCGCCGGTCTTACCGCCGCCCTACTTGTGTATGGCGCGACGGCTCAGCCATTGCTGTTCATTCTCTTCGGCGCTCTTTCCGCGCTCCCGATCCTGATTGTCGGTCTTGGCTGGGGTAACGCGGCCGTCATCACCGCCGTTGTGGTGGCGAGTGTCATCGGCGCCATCTGGCAGTCGGTATATTTCGGCATATTTACGCTCGTCATGACGCTGATACCGGCCTGGCTCAGCCATCTCGCCAATTTGGCGCGTCCGGCTTCCGAACTCGGCGGCCCAGACCACCTGATGGCTTGGTATCCGCTCTCCGACATCATGCTGCATCTCTGCGGCCTCACGGCGGCGACCGTCGTCATCGTCGGCGCGATCATGGGCTACAATGCCGATCTGGTCGGCCAGGTTGTCGACGCCTATGTCGGCGCGGTGAACCAACAGTCCCCCGATCTTCAGCTCGATCCGATTGCGATCGCAAAGATGAAGTCGCTGATGCTTTACACGATCCCGATCGCGTGGGGCATGATCTGGGTCATGATGCTACTTGCCGCCTATTATGTGGCGATCCGCATCGTTGCAGCTTCAAAGCATAATCTGCGCCCGCGGGAGGATATCCCCTCATCATTGCGCATGAATCGCAACGCGATCTTTGTCTTTCTCGTAGCGATCGTCGCGATATTCTTCGGCGGCGTGATTGGCCTGATCGCCGCCGCCATCCTCGGTGCTTTCGGTGCTGGCTTCCTCATTTCCGGCTTCTCATCGTTGCATTTTCGCACGCGCGGCAAGGACTGGCGCATACCCGTGCTCTTCCTCTGCTATCTGGCGTCATTCCTGCTGACGCTACCGCTCTTCATCATCCTTGTTCTCGGCCTCTACGATACTCGCAAGGCGATATCGCTGACCCCGAACAAGAATGCCGATACATCCAAACCAACAAACACGAAAATCTGACATCAGAAAGGAACAACAAAATGGAAGTCATTCTCCTCGAGCGCATCTCCAAGCTCGGCCAGATGGGCGAAGTGGTCAAGGTTCGCGACGGCTTTGCCCGTAACTACCTGCTGCCGCTCGGCAAGGCGCTGCGCGCCAACCCCGCCAATAAGGCTCGCTTCGAAGCCGAACGCGCAACCCTGGAAGCCCGCAACTTGGAGCGCCGCAGCGAAGCCCAGAAGGTTGCCGACGTTCTCGGCGGCAAGTCCTTCATCGTAGTTCGCTCGGCTGGCGAAACCGGCCAGCTGTACGGTTCGGTCGCCGCTCGTGACGTCGTTGAAATCCTGGCCGCCGAAGGCTTCAACATCGGTCGCAACCAGGTTCACCTGAACACGCCGATCAAGGCTATCGGTCTGCACAATGTTGCCATCGCGCTTCACGCCGAAGTCGAAATCACCGTCGAGTTCAACGTTGCCCGTTCCGCTGAAGAAGCCGAGCGTCAGGCCAAGGGCGAAACCCTCACCTCCGCTGATGCCATCTACGGCGTCGACGAAGATGCCCTGCGTCCGGAAGACTTCTTCGATCCGGAAGCTGACGGCAACGCCGAAGACGAAGCTTGATTCAAGCTGTCGCATCGACTGCGAACATGAGAAAGCCTGGGTCTCGCGACCCAGGCTTTTTATTTGACCACAAGGCTTAGCGACGCATCTGCCGTCTCAATTCGCTGCAGTATCCTGCAACGGTGCCGAATCCTTGTCGACGGAGACGACCACCGACATGCCGGGCGCAAGATCTTGCGCCTCCGGCTGATTTTCGTCGATCTTGACGCGTACGCCGACGCGCTGCGCCACTTTGGTGAAATTGCCCGTGGCATTGTCGGGTCTGATGACGGCGAATTCCGAGCCCGCCGCCGGCGAGAAGCGCTGGATATGACCCTTGAGCTCGCGGTGACCGAGCGCGTCGACGGAGATCGTCACGGGCTGGCCGACCTTCATGCCGTCGAGCTGCGTTTCCTTGAAATTGGCGATGACCCAGACGTCCTTGGGGACCAGACCCATGAGCTGGGTTCCGGGCGTCACATATTGGCCGAGGCGAACGCCGACTTCCCCGATACGGCCATCGCGCGGCGCGGTGATCGTTGCATTTTCCAGATCGATATCGGCAAGCTGCACGGCCGCTTCCGCGCCGCTGACGCCGGCCTCCAGCGAGGCCCGGTTGACGATGATCGTCGTCAGGTTTTGCTGCGATACGTCGAGGCCGGCCTTCGCCTGATTGACCGCAGCCTTCGCCTGTTCCAACGTCGCCTGCGCCTGCTCGGAATCGCTGGCGGTCGATACGCCCTTGGCGACCAGTGTCGCCACACGATCCCAGGCAAGCTGGGCGCGCTTCAGCGCAGCGTTGGCGCTGTCGATCTGCGCTTCGCTAGAGGCGATGCCGGCACGGGCCGCCTGTTCCTGCTGTCGCGAATTGGCAAGTGCTGCCTTTTGACCGTCCAGCGTCGCCCGCGCCTGCGCCACCTTCTGCTGATAGATGCGATCGTCGATCTTGGTCAGCACGTCGCCTTGCTTAACGAGCTTATAGTCCCTGACCGGCACGTCGGTAATGTAGCCGCTGACCTGTGGGCTGATGGTCGTGACATAGCCTCTGACATAGGCATCGTCCGTCGTCTCGACAGAGCTTTGGAAAGGCGGCAGGTGCCAGGCATAGAGCACGAGCATGACGCCGCCGACACCGGCGAGGACGGCGATAACTTCGATGGGGGAGCGAACGAGCCTCGACATGGAGCTATTTCATATCCTCACGGGTTGGAAGTCATGGTTTGCGGCCGATCCTCGGCGAGCCGTGCCTTGATGAAACGGTAGAATACATGCAGCGAAAGTCCAGCAAGCGACACGACCGCGATGACACCGGCGACGAAGAAGGCATCGCTATAGGCGAGCGTATTGGCCTCGCGGGTGACCTGTGCGCCAAGTAGCGCCAACCCCTCGCCCTTCAAAAGCGTGCTGTCGCCAATCACCCTGCCGTAAGATGAAGAGAGCTGGCTGACGCGATGGGCGACATCGGGGTTGGTCAGCAGCACATGTTCCGTCAGGACGGCGGAATGGAATTTTTCACGGATGGTGATCAGCGTGCTGTAGAAGGCAGAGCCGATCAGGCCGCCGATGCTTTGGGTGAAGGTGAAGACGACGAAGAAGGTCACCAGATAGGGGGCGCCCTTGGAAAAGGCGGCCTTGAACCCCTGGGACATGGACGGCGGCAGGAAAAGAGCGGCGCCGGCCGCCACCAGCGCCTGGCTGAGATACATCTGTTCCGGCCGGGTCAGCGTGGTGACCTGCGAATCCATGAAGGAACCCGCCCCCATCATGACGAGGGCGACAAACTGGATCTGCCAACTCAGGCCATAGCTCATCAGTACCGTGCAGATGAGGCCGCCGATGACCGAAAAAGCCAAGATGATCCAATAGAGCATCGCAAGCTGATCGTAGAGCAGGCCGACGGCATTCTGATAGAAGGTCATGATGACCGAGGTCTGCTCCGCAGCAATCATGCGGAAGACCAGGAGAATGCCGGTCAGGTGCAATATCTCCGGGCAAAGTAGCCAGCGAACATCGATCAGAGGCGTCGGCCTGCGCAATTCGATGACGATGGCGAGCGTCAATGTGGCGATGCTGACGGCCAGCAATACGCCGAGCCAAGGCACTTCCAGCCACCAATAAAGCCGCCCGACGGAAAGAACGATGGCCAGTGAGCCAAAGGCGACCGCAACCAGCAGATAACTGATGATGTCCCCAAAGACGATCACTTTCATCCGCGGCGGCGGCGTCAGCGGCAGCAGATAGATGATCGGCATCACCAGCAGCGCCAGTGCCATTTCCAGCGTGTAGAGCCCGCGCCATTCGCCGTAATCGAGGAGCGACGGCGAGACGAGACGAGTGATGGGTGCTGCCAGAAGCGTATTCGTCATCGCCAGGCTGACGCCGATCGTCAGCTTCTTGGCCGGTTCGAAAGCCTCCAGCATATAGAGAAAGCCGAGCGTCGAGAGCGGCGCGCCGGCAATGCCGCTCAGGAAGCGGACGACGATGGCCGAATGCAGGTCGGAGACGAAGAGATTGAGCAGCGAGGCGACGACGAAGCCGAGAATGCTGACCTCGGCGAAATTGCGCACGCCGTATTGCAGACGGATCTTCACCAACGCGATGGCGAGGCTGACATTCGGCGCCATATAGGCAGCCGACAGCCACGCGGATTCGGTGGTCGTGGCGGCGATGGTGCCCTGGATCTGCGTGAGATTGGCGAAGGCGAGATTAAGACCGAGGCCCTGCGTCAGGAAGAACATGACGGAAGCGCCGATATAAAGCGGCACCTTCCAGCGCGGCACGGGCGGTGGGGCAGCAGGCGCGGCGGTGTTGGCTTCCGCATTGATCGGGCCTGGGTCACCGCTCATACACTACCTCATGACTTACCCACATTCTGCAGATTGGCGGTCATGGCGCGGATGACCTTGAGGGCCATGCCGACATCATCGTCCGAAATCCCCTGAAGGATATCCGCACGTACGCTGGTGGCAAGAGCCTCAACTTCGGCCGCCACCACTTTTCCGGATTCGGTCATGAATATCTGCTTGGCGCGGCGGTCCGACTGCACCGCACGGCGCTCGATGAAGCTCTGCGCCTCCATGGCGTCGAGGATACGCACCAAGGTTGGGGTCTCAAGCTCCAGCTCATCGGCGAGTTCGCGCTGATTGATGCCATCGCGCTTGGAAAGCTTATGGAAAACCCGGGCGCGGGCCAATGTCATCCCGTGCTCGCGCACCAGGCTGTCGAACGCCGCCCTCAGCTTTCGATTGAAAGCAGAAAGCTCGTCGAATAGTTCTCGGCGTGATGGCGCACCAGACATTATTGCTACTTTATACTATTAGTATCCTACCCTATTTCAACGAAATAGCGGGGTTCTCACAGCTTTTCAAGCACGATTGCCGCCTGCCGGATGTCAGCCGGGACAGATCAGGCTAAAATCACCCATGAACGTTTTGTATGTGATTCGCGTGTCGGACATTGCGTTGCAAAGCGGCGACAACGGGTTTTTTTAGTGCGGAGCGTTTGTCCCTGTGGATGAGTGGAACAACGTGAATAGCTCGGACGAACCAGCGCCCCGCGACATGTCACTACCCTTCCGCAATTGACCGTGACGCCGGATCGTCGCAAACCAGTCGGCACTCAAGAATACGAAGAGACGGAAAATGAACGAAGCCGCGCGCAAGATCGCCGCCATTGCTCCTGCCGAACCGCATTACCGCGAAGCGCCCAACAATATCGAGGCGGAACAGGCGCTGCTCGGCGCGATCCTCGTCAACAATGACGCCTATTACCGTGTCTCCGACTTCCTGAAACCCATTCATCTCTACGAGCCGCTGCACCGGAAGATCTTCGAGGTGGCGGGCGACATCATTCGCATGGGCAAGACCGCCAATCCGGTGACGATCAAGACCTTCCTTCCGGCCGAAGAGAAGGTCGGCGACATGACGGTGGCGCAATATCTCGCCCGTCTCGCGACCGAAGCCGTCTCGATCATCAATGCCGAGGACTATGGCCGCGCCATCTACGATCTGGCGCTGCGCCGCGCGCTGATCACTATCGGCGAGGATATGGTCAACATCGCCTTTGACGCCCCGCTCGATATGCCGCCGCAGACGCAGATCGAGGATACGGAGCGCCGGCTGTTCGAACTTGCGGAAAACGGCCGCTACGACGGCGGCTTCCAGGCCTTCAACGATGCCGTTGCGCTGGCGATCGACATGGCGGCCGTCGCCAAGGAGCGCGACGGGGGTCTATCCGGCATTTCCACCGGCATTCACTCGCTCGACAGCAAGATGGGCGGCCTGCAGCGTTCGGACTTGATCATCCTCGCCGGCCGTCCCGGCATGGGCAAGACCTCGCTCGCCACCAATATCGCCTATAATATCGCCGCCGCCTATGAAGGCGAAGTGCAGTCGGATGGCTCCACCAAGGCGAAGAACGGCGGCGTCGTCGGCTTTTATTCGCTGGAAATGTCGTCCGAACAGCTCGCCACCCGTATCATTTCCGAGCAGACGGAAGTCTCCTCATCGAAGATCCGTCGCGGCGACATCAACGATGCCGATTTCGAAAAGCTGGTTGCCTGCTCGATGATGATGCAGAAGGTGCCGCTCTATATCGACCAGACCGGCGGCATCTCCATTGCTCAGCTTTCCGCGCGTGCACGGCGCCTGAAGCGCCAGCGCGGCCTCGACGTTCTGGTGGTGGACTACGTTCAGCTCATGACCGGCTCCGGCAAATCGAACGAGAACCGCGTCCAGGAAATCACCCAGATCACCACCGGCCTGAAGGCGCTCGGCAAGGAGCTGAACGTTCCGATCATCGCGCTCTCCCAGCTCTCGCGTGCCGTCGAAAGCCGTGACGATAAGCGTCCGCAGCTCTCGGACCTGCGCGAATCCGGTTCGATCGAGCAGGACGCCGACGTGGTGCTCTTCGTGTTCCGTGAGGAATATTACGTCAAGAACTCCGAACCGCGCGATCCGGCCGACCCGAAATATGCGGAATGGGAAGCCCTGTTCGACAAGGTGAAAGGTACGGCCGACGTCATCATCGCCAAGCAGCGTCACGGACCGACCGGCACCGTGAAGCTCGCCTTCCAGTCGGAGTTCACGCGCTTCGCCGATCTCGCGGACTCGTCCTTCCTGCAATATGAAGAGCACTGATGAAGGCTGCCTGCGGCGCATATGTGCACTGCAGCACTTTCTCTTTCCATCGATGATCACTATTCTGGCCGGAGCAGCATCCCTCCGGCCCTTTTTTAGGCGGCTCCATGACAGATAATTTCGAAGACATCGACGCTTTCGCCTCCGCCGGCCTTCGGCTGACGGTCGATTTGGGCGCCCTCGTCGAGAACTGGCGTGACATGGCCCGCCGTTCCGGCAGGGCCCGCACCGGTGCCGCGGTGAAGGCCGACGCTTATGGTCTGGGGATCGAAGATGTCGGCGAGGCACTTTATCTCGCCGGCGCCCGTGATTTCTTCGTCGCCACCGCCGAGGAAGGCGCCACACTCCGGCTCTACGCCCCGGATGCCCGGATTTTCGTGCTCAGCGGTATCTGGCCGGGGACAGAGCGGCAGTTTTTCGAAAACGATCTAGTGCCCGTCATTGCTTCCGAAGAGCAATTGACCTTCTGGATGTCGGTGCTGGCCGACCATGGCGATCACCCTTGCGCGCTGCAGGTCGATACCGGCTTCAACCGGCTGGGACTGCAGGTAGAGGATGCGATCGCGCTCGCCAACGACGTCTCTCGCCCGGCGAGTTTTGCGCCTGTTCTGGTGATGAGCCACCTCGCCTGCGGCGACGACCCGGCACACGCTATGAACAGGCAGCAGCTCGAAGCGTTCCGCAAGGTCAGCGCCGCCTTCGAAGGCATCGAGGCGAGCCTCGCCAATTCCGCCGGTATCTTCCTCGGCTCCGAATATCATTTCGACCTTACCCGTCCCGGCATTGCCATCTATGGCGGCCAGGCGGTCGGCAATATGGCCAATCCGATGCGACCGGTCGCCACGGCAGAGGCGAGAATCATCCAGACCCGCTCCGCCAAAGCCGGCGAGACCGTCAGCTACGGCGGGGCGTTGAAGCTGACGCGCGACAGCCGCCTCGCCATTGTTTCGGCCGGCTATGCCGATGGTTACATGCGCAGCCAGTCGAATGACGGCGTGCCGCTGCGCCAGACCGGAATTGCCGGCGGCAACGGATTCATCGCCGGCTACGAGGTGCCCGTTGCCGGCCGCATCACCATGGATCTGACAATCTTCGACGTGACCGACGTCCCCGAAAAACTGGTCCGCGCCGGTGACTATATCGAGCTCTTCGGCAAGAATATCCCCGTTGACGACGCTGCCCGCGCGGCCGGGACGATCAGCTACGAGATGCTGACCGGCTTGGGGTTGCGACATGAGCGGCGCTACATCTTTGACGAGGCCGACGAGTAGGAGCGCATCACCGCCGCCTAACGCGCGCTGACTGCCAAGCGGACACCCAGGGCTACAAACAATGTTCCAAGCCCCCGGTCCAGCCACAGGCCCGCGTTTCGATTGCGCCGTAGTGCCTCGGCAAGGCGACCTCCGAGAAGAATGAGCGGCGGTTCGATGAAGGCGGCGACTACTATGATGAGGCTGCCGTGGAGCAAGAGCTGCGCCCAGACCGGGCCTGCCCCTTCAACGACGAACTGCGGCAGGAAAGCGAGAAAGAAGATGGCCACCTTCGGATTGAGCAGCGACACCAGGATGCCTTGCCGATAGATGCGGCTCCAGGGCACTGCCCTTCCGGCCTCCTTGATCCAGGCGCCTTCGCCCTTCGAGCGCAGCGCCTGTATCCCAAGCCAGATGAGATAGGCCGCGCCGGCCCATTTTACCGCCGAAAACGCGATGGCCGAGGCCGCCAATATCGCCGATAGCCCGGCTGCGGCCATCAGAACATGGACGCAGGCGCCGCTCCATATGCCGAACAGCGCGGCAAAGCCGGAGCGTATGCCGCTTCTGATCGTGTGACCGAGAATGAAGGCAATATCCGGTCCCGGCGACAGATTGAGCAGAACGGCGGCCGAAAGAAACGCGACCCAATGTGCAAGCGTATAATCGAACATCCGTCACCATCGATCGAAAACCCAGCATAAAGGCTGACACAATCGCCGTTGATGCGGAAATCATTAGTTTTGATCTGACGCGAAAGACATTATCTGACAGCCAGCCGCGATTCGCTTCGCACTGCGAAGCACAGGACATTGAGAACAGCATCTGATGGCAAAAGCCCGTACACAATTCATCTGCCAGAACTGCGGCACGGTCCATAACCGCTGGGCAGGCAAATGCGATGGTTGTGGCGAATGGAACACCATCGTCGAGGAAGACCCGATGGGCGGCATCGGCGGTGGTCCCGCCAAGGTGCCGAAGAAGGGGCGTCCAGTAACGCTGACGGCGCTGTCGGGCGAGATCGAGGAAGCACCGCGCATTCACACCGGCATCTCCGAACTCGATCGGGCGACCGGCGGCGGTTTCGTGCGCGGCTCGGCAGTGCTCGTCGGCGGCGATCCCGGCATCGGCAAGTCGACGCTCTTGATGCAGGCGGCCGCTGCCCTTTCCCGAAGAGGCCACAAGATCGTCTACGTCTCCGGCGAAGAGGCGGTGGCGCAGGTTCGGCTTCGCGCCCAGCGGCTGAGCGCTGCCAATACGGATGTGATGCTCGCCGCCGAAACCAATGTCGAGGACATCCTCGCAACGCTCGCCGAAGGCAAGCGGCCGGACCTCGTCATCATCGATTCCATCCAGACGCTATGGAGCGAGCTTGCCGAATCGGCGCCCGGGACGGTGACGCAGGTGCGCACCGGCGTGCAGGCGATGATCCGCTTCGCCAAGCAGACGGGCGCGGCAATGGTGCTGGTCGGCCACGTCACCAAGGACGGCCAGATCGCCGGCCCGCGCGTCGTCGAACATATGGTCGACGCCGTTCTCTATTTCGAGGGAGATCGCGGCCATCACTACCGCATCCTGCGCACGGTGAAGAATCGCTTTGGCCCGACCGACGAGATCGGCGTCTTCGAAATGTCCGACAAGGGCCTGCGGGAAGTGGCCAATCCGTCCGAACTCTTCCTCGGCGAGCGCAATTCCAAATCGCCGGGCGCGGCCGTCTTTGCCGGCATGGAAGGCACCCGGCCTGTGCTGGTCGAAGTGCAGGCGCTCGTTGCCCCGACATCGCTCGGCACGCCGCGTCGCGCTGTGGTCGGCTGGGATTCGGCGAGGCTGTCGATGATTCTCGCGGTTCTGGAAGCGCATTGCGGTGTTCGGCTCGGTCAGCACGACGTTTATCTCAATATTGCCGGCGGTTATCGCATTTCCGAGCCGGCTGCGGACCTTGCGGTCGCCTCTGCACTGGTTTCATCCCTGGCTGGTCTTGCCCTTCCGGCAGATTGCGTCTATTTCGGCGAAGTCAGCCTGTCGGGCGCCGTCCGGCCGGTTGCGCACACCGCTCAGCGCCTCAAGGAAGCCGAGAAGCTGGGATTTTCTGCAGCGCTTCTCCCCACCGCCTCCTCCGACCTGCCGAAAGGCAATGGCGGGCGCTGGAACGAGATCGAAAGCCTGCCGGATCTGGTGGTGCGCATAGCCGGATCGAGGGGCGCGCTCAAGCGTGCAGAAGACGAAGACTGAGCCTTCCTTAAACCGTTCTTGACGGGGAGAGAGGCACATATTTGAGGCCGATGGCAGCCATGCTTGGCATGGCAAGTCTTGGAGTGGATTATACATGCCCATTACGATTTTTGACGGTATTGTTATCGGCGTTATTTTGTTCTCCGCCGTTCTGGCCATGGTCCGCGGCTTTTCCCGCGAAATTCTCTCGATCGTCAGTTGGGGCGGCTCGGCCGTCGCCGCCTATTATCTCTATTCGCTGCTGGTGCCCTATGCGCTGCACTATACGGCGGACACCCGCATCGCGACCGTTGCGTCTGCTGCCGTCATCTTCCTGATCGCACTGATCATCATTTCCTTCATCACCATCAGGATCGCCGACTTCATCATCGACAGCCGCATCGGCGCGCTGGATCGTACGCTCGGCTTTCTCTTCGGCGCCGCCCGCGGCCTGCTGCTGATGGTCGTCGTCGTGGCCTTCTGGAACTGGTTGGTTGCGCCGGCCGCACGTCCGGATTGGGTCAACAACGCCAAGTCGAAGCCTTTCCTCGATTCGATGGTCGAAAAGCTCAAATCGGCGCTTCCGGAAAACATTCAGGCGATGCTTCCCGCCGAGATCATCAACAAGATCGCGCCGAACCAGCAGCAGCAACAATCGCAGCCGCAGGATGGCTCAACGAACGATACCGCGCCCTCCGATGACGCGCCTGCGCCGCAGACGAACAATTAACAGTGCGTTTACAGGCTTGACCCGCAGAGCGATAATCGCCATGTGAGCGGCACGAAATCCGAAAATCCGGCCGGATATTCTTTCCGGCCGGATTTTCAGTTATTTTTGCATTCAGTCGCGACGCCGCCCTGACCCGTCCCATGTTGAGAGCAAAGGCCTGCAGCCATGAACCATTCCCTTTCCATCGAGGATGATATCGACGGCGACACCCTGCATGAGGAGTGCGGTGTATTCGGCATTCTCGGCCATCCCGACGCCGCGACGCTGACGGCGCTCGGCCTGCATGCCTTGCAGCATCGCGGCCAGGAAGCGGCCGGTATCGTCTCCTTCGATGGCCAGCGCTTTCATTCCGAGCGGCGCATGGGCCTTGTCGGCGACCATTATACCGATCCCGCCACCCTCGCCCGCCTGCCCGGCGACCGTTCGATCGGACATGTGCGTTATTCGACGACGGGCGAGACGATCCTGCGCAACGTGCAGCCGCTGTTTGCCGAACTGGAAGTCGGCGGCATCGCCATCGCTCACAACGGCAATTTCACCAACGGCCTGACGATGCGCCGTCAGTTGATCGCCGACGGCGCCATCTGTCAGTCGACGTCCGACACGGAAGTCGTTCTCCATCTCATCGCCCGCTCCAAGCATCCCTCCTCCTCCGATCGCTTCATCGACGCGATCCGCCAGATGGAAGGCGGCTATTCGATGCTCGCCATGACGCGCACCAAGCTGATTGCGGCGCGCGACCCGATCGGCATCCGGCCGCTGGTGATGGGCGAACTCGACGGCAAGCCGATCTTCTGCTCCGAAACCTGCGCGCTCGATATTATCGGCGCCAAATACGTTCGCGACGTGGAAAATGGCGAAGTCATCATCTGCGAGATCCAGTCGGACGGATCGATCACCATCGATGCCCGCAAGCCCGACGTTTCCCAGCCTGAACGCCTCTGCCTGTTCGAATATGTCTATTTCGCCCGTCCCGATTCCGTGGTTGGCGGCCGCAACGTTTACGTCGCCCGCAAGAATATGGGCATCAATCTTGCCAAGGAAGCGCCCATCGAGGCCGATGTCGTCGTGCCGGTGCCGGATGGCGGCACGCCGGCGGCGATCGGCTATGCACAGGCAAGTGGCATTCCCTTCGAACTCGGCATCATCCGCAACCACTATGTTGGCCGCACCTTCATCGAGCCGACGCAGCAGATTCGTGCCTTCGGCGTCAAGCTGAAGCACTCCGCCAATCGGGCCATCATCGAAGGCAAGCGCGTCGTGCTGGTGGATGACTCCATCGTGCGCGGCACAACATCGGTCAAGATCGTGCAGATGATCCGCGATGCCGGCGCTCGCGAAGTGCATATCCGCGTCGCCAGCCCGATGATCTACCATCCGGATTTCTACGGCATCGACACGCCGGACGCCGACAAGCTGCTCGCTAACCAGTACGGCAGCCTGAAGGCGATGTGCGATTTCATCGGTGCCGATTCGCTGGAATTCCTGTCGATCGACGGTCTCTACCGCGCCGTCGGCGGCGCGCCGCGCGACAATGCGCAGCCGCAGTTCACCGACCACTATTTCACCGGCGATTATCCGACACGCCTGCTCGACAAGGAAAGCACCAGCAATGTGCGCAAGCTTTCCGTGCTCGCCAGCAACGGCTGACACGGGGCTTTTCACCGCTCTCCTTCTCCAGCGCATTCGGACCAAGACAGCATGAGCATAGACCTCAAGGACAAAATCGCCCTGGTGACCGGCGCGTCACGCGGTATTGGTTATTTCACCGCGCTGGAGCTGGCCAAGGCCGGCGCGCATGTGATCGCCTGCGCCCGCACGGTCGGCGGACTTGAGGAGCTGGACGACGCCATCAAGGCTGCCGGCGGTTCGGCAACGCTGGTGCCCTTCGATCTTGCCGACATGAACGCGATCGATGCGCTCGGCGGCTCCATCTTCGAGCGCTGGGGCAAGCTCGATATCCTCGTCGCCAATGCCGGCGTACTCGGCGTCATCTCGCCGATCGGCCACGTCGAGGCGAAGGTGTTCGAAAAGGTGATGACCATCAACGTCACCGCGACCTGGCGGCTGATCCGCTCGGTCGAACCGCTGCTGATGCGCGCCGACGCGGGCCGCGCCATCATCCTCTCATCGGCCGCAGCCCATCGCTGCCGGCCCTTCTGGGGTCCCTACTCGGCATCCAAGGCGGCTGTCGAGGCACTTGCCCGTACCTGGGCCGGAGAAACCCAAAGCACGGCGCTACGGATCACCAGCGTCGATCCCGGCGCCACCCGCACCGCGATGCGCGCCCAGGCAATGCCCGGCGAAGATCCGGACACGCTGCCGCATCCGCGCGACGTCGCGCAAGCCATCCTGCCGCTCGCGGGTCCGGATGTCACCGAAACCGGCAAACTCTTTGTCGTGCGCGAAAACAAGCTCGTCGACTACCGGATGCCGGAATAATACGATCTTCGGCCCGCCGGGGGAGAAGGTCGCGCGCAGCGCGGGTTGAAGGCGTGATACACCGCCGGGAACCTTTCGCTTGCCGCTTTTCTTTGCTCCTCGCGCCCTCCTCATCCGCCCCTTCGAGCCACCTTCTGCCCACGCGGAGAAGGCGACATCCCCCCTTGACCAAATCCCCTACTCGCGCGATAAAGCCGCCCATGAAAACGGTTATCTGCATTATCTGCCGGAAGATTATTCGCTAGCGTTTCGCTGGCCTGGCCGTTTTCGTCTCCCAAAATTCAAGATGATAAACGTCCGGCCTGCCGGTGACGATATTTTTCGGATTTATGCCTTTGGGAGAGTGAAATGGGCACCGAGCCGCACCTTAAATTTTACAACACGCTGACGCGCGAAAAGGTCGACTTCCAGCCGATCGACCGCGAGAACGTCCGCCTGTATGTCTGCGGCCCGACGGTTTATGACTTCGCCCATATCGGCAATGCCCGGCCTGCGATCGTCTTCGACGTGCTCTTCCGACTGTTGCGGGAGGTCTATGGCGAAAATCATGTCACCTATGCGCGCAACATCACCGACGTCGACGACAAGATCAACGCGCGGGCACTGCGTGACCATCCTGGACTGCCGCTGAACGACGCGATCCGCCTGGTCACCGAAAAGACCGAGACGCAGTACCGCCAGGACGCAATTGCGCTCGGCTGCCTTGAGCCGACGATGCAACCGCGGGCGACGGAAAACATCGCGCAGATGATCGAGATCATCGAGAAGCTGATCGCCAAAGGCCATGCCTATCAGGCGGCTGGAGAAGTGCTGTTCGACACCAAATCCATGGCGGATTACGGCCAGCTCTCAAAACGCAATCTCGAGGAGCAGCAGGCCGGCGCTCGCGTTGCTGTCGACGCGCATAAGAAAAGCCCGGGTGACTTCGTGCTCTGGAAGCTCTCGGACGAGAGCGAGCCCGGCTGGGAAAGCCCCTGGGGCCGCGGCCGTCCTGGCTGGCATATCGAATGCTCCGCCATGAGCGGGCGCTATCTCGGCGACGTCTTTGACATTCATGGCGGCGGACTGGACCTGATCTTCCCGCACCATGAAAACGAGATCGCCCAATCGCGTTGCGCCCATGGTACCGAGGTGATGGCAAATGTCTGGATGCATAACGGCTTCCTGCAGGTCGAAGGCCGCAAGATGTCGAAATCCGAGGGCAATTTCGTCACCATCTACGAACTGCTGCACACCGAAAAACTCGGCGGGCGGGTATGGCCAGGCGCGGTGCTTCGGCTTGCCATGCTGATGACACACTACCGCGAGCCGATCGACTTTTCCGTGAAGCGGCTGGAAGAGGCTGAACGGCTTCTGGCGAAATGGCCGGCGGCGGATGTCGGCGATGCCGCGCCGGATGCTGCCATCGTGGCGGCCCTGGCCGACGACCTCAACACCGTTGCCGCCATCCAGGCGCTGCATGCTCTGGCGCAAGCCGCCAATGCCGATGCGAGCGTCCTGCCCACCTTCGCCGCAAGCGCGGCACTTCTCGGCCTGTTGCCCGAGAAGGTGGAGATGGACGACGCCGTTGTTGCGGAAATCAACAGGCGCGTGCGGGAGCGGCTGGAATTGCTAAAGGCGAAGAACTTTGCCGAAGCTGACAAGATCCGCGAGGTGCTTTTGGCTGAAGGCATTCAGTTGAAGGACGGCAAGGACCCAGCGACTGGTGAGCGTAAGACGACCTGGGAGGTGAAGAGATGACTGAAACCTTCACCGGCGGCTGTCAATGCGGCGCGGTTCGCTTCCGTATACGAGGCGAGCTCAAGGATGCGTCGATCTGTCATTGCCGTATGTGCCAGAAAGCCTTTGGTGCCTATTATGCGCCGCTCGTCTCTGCCCGCGGCGCCGAGCTCGTCTGGACGCGGGGGGAGCGCAAAAAGTTCCGGTCGTCGAATTTCGTCGAGCGTGGCTTTTGCGGTGATTGCGGTACGCCGTTGACCTATGAGGCGCCCGATGGCGTGGCGGTCGCGGCTGGCGCATTCGATGATCCGTCGCTATTGCCGCCGGTGGTGCAGTTCGGCGTGGAAGGCAAGATAGACTTCGTCGACAGGCTGCATCTGCTGCCGGGGCATCGGACGGAAGAGGATGCGGAGCAGGCACCCTTCGTGTTGGAGATCGTGTCTTACCAGCATCCGGACCACGACACGGCAACATGGCCACCGGAAACAGGCAAATGACGATGGCGATGAGATATAGCGGCGGTTGCCAGTGCGGCGCGGTCCGGTATCGCGCGGCCGGCGCGATCGGCTATCCCCATCTCTGCCATTGCCGCATGTGCCAAAAGGCTTCGGGCAATTACGCTCTGCCGCTCGGCAGCGCCCAACGCTCCGATTTCGAGCTGACGCGCGGCGAGCCCTCGTGGTTTCATTCGTCCGATCTCGTACGCCGCGGCTTTTGCAGCGCCTGCGGTACGCCGTTGTTCTACGACATTCCGGGTACGGATTTCATCAATCTAACGCTCGGTTCCCTCGACGAGCCGATGGCGGTGCAGCCGGTCGCCCAATCGAATCTTGCGGGAAAAATGCCATGGTTCCATGCGCTCGATGCGCTGCCAGTGGAACCGGATGGCGATGGTTCGGATCGTGATCTGGCGATCCGGTCATCCAACCACCAGCACCCCGATCACGATACCCAAACCTGGCCACAGGAGAAGAGCCATGACTGAAACCATCAGAAGCGGAGGATGCCAATGCGGTGCCGTGCGGTTTCGCATCCACGGTGAGCTCGGCCGCCCCTCGATCTGCCATTGCCGCATGTGTCAGAAGCAGTTCGGCAACTTCTTCTCCGCCCTGGTCACGGCGCCGGATGATGGCCTCGAATGGACGCGGGGCGAGCCCACCTATTTCCAGTCTTCCGTCAACATCGACCGCGGCTTCTGCAAGAATTGCGGCACGCCGCTGACCTACCGCCATCCCGGCGGGCTGGAGATCGCCATCGGCGCCTTCGACGAGCGCGACGATTTGGCGCCGCAGATCCAGGTGAACTACGCCTCGCGCCTGCCCTGGGTCGACACCATATTTGAGCAGCCGGTCCATCAGGATCCGGATTTTTACGCACGGCAGGAGCAGATCATCTCCTTCCAGCACCCTGATCACGATACCGACGTCTGGCCCGCCGAGGGATTGAAAATATGACGGAAATACCGCGTACGCTTTATCCGGAAATCGAGCCCTA
This sequence comes from Rhizobium cerradonense, assembly GCF_030182455.1. NCBI lineage: Bacteria > Pseudomonadati > Pseudomonadota > Alphaproteobacteria > Hyphomicrobiales > Rhizobiaceae > Rhizobium > Rhizobium cerradonense. Next base: position 363,037 of record NZ_JAQJCK010000003.1, on the reverse strand, counting down.
CGCCTCCGGCCATCTCGATGTCGGTGACGGCCATGTCGTCTATTGGGAGCGCGTCGGCACGCCTGGGGCCAAGCCTGCCGTTTTCCTGCATGGCGGCCCGGGCGGCGGCATCTCGCCGACGCATCGCCGCCAATTCGATCCGGCGCTTTATGACGTCACGCTGTTCGATCAGCGCGGCTGCGGCAAGTCGACGCCGCACGCGGGGCTGAACGCCAATACGACCTGGCATCTGGTCGCCGATATCGAGCGCTTGCGCGAAATGGCCGGTGTGGACAAGTGGCTGGTATTCGGCGGCTCCTGGGGCTCGACGCTGGCGCTTGCCTATGCGGAAAAGCATCCCGAACGGGTTTCCGAACTGGTCGTGCGCGGCATCTACACGCTGACCAGGGCCGAGCTTGACTGGTATTATCAATTCGGCGTCTCGGAAATGTTCCCGGACAAGTGGGAGCGCTTCATCGCGCCGATCCCACTGGAAGAGCGTCACGAGATGATGCTTGCCTATCACCGCCGGCTGACCCACGAGGACAAGGCCATGCGCCTGAAGGCCGCCAAGGCCTGGGCGATCTGGGAGGGTGAGACGATTACCCTGTTGCCGGATCCTTCGACCAGCGGAAAGTTCGAGGAAGCCGAATATGCGCATGCCTTCGCGCGCATCGAAAACCACTTCTTCGTCAATGCCGGCTGGATGGAGGAAGGCCAGCTCCTGCGCGATGCCCACAGACTGAAGGACATTCCCGGGGTCATCGTCCACGGCCGCTACGACATGCCCTGCCCGGCGAAATACGCCTGGGCTTTGCACAAGGCATGGCCAAAGGCGGAATTCCATCTGATCGAAGGGGCCGGCCACGCTTTTTCCGAACCGGGCATTCTCGATCAGCTCATCCGCGCGACGGATAAGTTCGCAGGGAAAATTTGAACCCTTCCCCGCTTCGCTAGGCCGAGGCGGGAGAGGAAGCGACTAGATAAGAGGAAACCGGTTCGCCGGAGGAAACCGAATGACACGCGAAAAAATCTATCTCTTCGACACGACCTTGCGCGACGGGCAGCAGACGCCCGGCATCGACTTTTCGGTCGAGGACAAGATTTCCATCGCCAACATGCTGGACGAATTCGGCCTCGATTATGTCGAGGGTGGCTATCCCGGCGCCAATCCGACCGACACCGCCTTCTTCAATGAAAAGCGGACGCAGACTGCCTCCTTCGTCGCCTTCGGCATGACCAAGCGCGCCGGCGTTTCCGCCTCCAACGATCCCGGTCTTGCCAGCCTCCTGCAGGCAAAGTCCGATGCTATCTGTTTCGTCGCCAAGAGCTGGGACTATCACGTCAAGGTCGCTCTCGGCTGCACCAATGAGGAAAATCTCGAATGCATCGCCGAAAGCGTCAAAGCGGCCATCGGAGCCGGCAAAGAAGCGCTTGTTGACTGCGAGCATTTCTTCGACGGCTACAAGGCCAATCCGACCTATGCGCTCGCCTGCGCCAAGACGGCCTATGAAGCCGGCGCGCGTTGGGTCGTGCTATGCGACACCAATGGCGGCACGCAGCCGCCGGAAGTCCGCGCCATCGTTGAAGCCGTGATCGCCGAGGGCGTCCCCGGCGACTGTCTTGGCATCCATGCCCATAACGACACGGGCCAGGCGGTCGCCAATTCGCTCGCTGCCGTCGAAGCCGGGGTGCGGCAGATCCAGGGCACGTTGAACGGCGTCGGCGAACGCTGCGGCAATGCCAACCTAATCACGCTGATCCCGACGCTGGCGCTGAAAAGGGCCTATAGCGAGCGCTTCGAAACGGCGATCGACGGCGAACGGCTCTTGGGCCTGACCGGCCTGTCGCATGCTTTCGACGAGCTGCTGAATCGCTCGCCCGATCATCAGGCGCCCTATGTCGGCGCCTCGGCCTTCGCGACCAAGGCCGGTATCCATGCGTCTGCATTGCTGAAGGACCCGCGCACCTACGAGCATGTGCCGCCGGAAAGCGTCGGCAATTTCCGTAAGGTCATGGTATCAGACCAGGGCGGCAAGTCGAACTTCATCAACGCGCTGAAGCGGCGCGGCATCGAGGTCGGCAAGGACGACCCGAAGCTCGATCGGCTGATCCAGATCGTCAAGGAGCGCGAAGCGTCCGGTTACGCTTACGAGGGCGCCGATGCCAGCTTCGAGCTTCTGGCGCGCCGCACCCTTGGTACCATTCCGGAATTCTTTGCGATCGACGGTTTCCGCGTGATGGTCGAGCGCCGGTTCGATTCTCACGGCCGGGTAAAGATCGTCTCGGAAGCGGTGGTCAAGATGATCATCGACGGCCAGACTATCATGTCGGTTGCCGAAGGCGATGGCCCGGTCAACGCGCTCGACCTGGCACTGCGCAAGGACTTCGGCAAATACCAGCATGAGATCGACGATCTGGTGCTCGCTGACTTCAAAGTGCGCATCCTCAACGGCGGCACGGAGGCCATAACCCGGGTCCTGATCGAATCCACCGACAGCAGCGGCGTGCGCTGGTGGACGGTCGGGGTTTCGGAAAACATCATCGACGCCTCTTTCCAGGCGCTGATGGATTCCGTCATCTACAAGCTGATGAAAAACCGGCACATGGCGGGCAAGATCGCGGCGGAGTGATCCGCCGCCTATCAAAAACCTTGACGATGCCGTCAAGGAAATGAATTGGCCCCACAAGGCGCATTGGAGTAAGCCCGTCGTAAAAGAAAATATTACGGCGGGAAATACCAATGGCTACCGATACGGTCGCACCTGATATCAAGAACGAGGAAAGCCCACGCGGGTTCGGTTTCGTGCTGACGGCCTATCTGATCTGGGGCGTCCTGCCGCTCTACATGAAGGCCTTGGCACATATTCCGGCGACAGAGGTCATTGCCCACCGCATCCTATGGTCCGTTCCGGTCGCCGGCGCCGTGCTTCTGGCGCTCGGCCGCACGGGCGATGTGAAGGCGGCGCTGACGAACCCGCGCACGCTCGCCATGGCGTCGCTGACGGCGGTGTTGATTACCATCAACTGGGGCACCTATGTCTGGGCCATCGGCGCAGGACATTCGCTCGATGCAGCCCTCGGCTATTTCGTCAATCCGCTGTTCAGCATCGCGCTTGGCGCCTTGCTGCTGAAGGAGAGGCTTGCGCCGGCACAGATCGTTGCGATCGGCCTGGCGGCCGCAGCGGTCGTCATCCTGACTGTCCAAGCCGGCACCCTGCCCTGGGTGGCGTTGTCGCTGACCTTCTCCTGGGGCTTCTACGCCTTTTTCCGCAAGACGCTGCCGGTCGGGCCGAATCAAGGTTTCTTTATCGAGGTGTTGCTGCTCTGCATCCCCGCGCTGCTTTACATCATCTATCTGGAGGCGCGCGGCGAAGGCCATCTTTATCGCACGGGCGTCACGGATATGGCGCTTCTGCTCGGTTGCGGGTTTGTGACCGCCCTGCCGCTGATGATCTTTGCCAATGGAGCGAAACTGCTGAAGCTCTCCACCATAGGCATCATGCAGTATATCGTGCCGACCATGGTCTTCCTGATCGCCGTCTTCCTGTTCAAGGAGCCTTTCGGCACGACCCAATTGATCGCCTTCTCGCTGATTTGGGCGGGGCTGGCGCTTTATAGCTGGTCTATGCTGCGTCAGAGCCGGGGGCGCTGAGACTCAGCGTGGCTGCTGAGCCACACGTCAACCATGCATTAAGCAGTTTCGCCAACATTCGGAGTCGGAGCGTAAGAGGCTTTCCCGCCTATTTCGCGATACTGCCGCGCGAATTCGATGCATTCGTTCAAGCTGTCGCGGATCCTGATGGCCGTCTCAATATCGAAGTTGATATAGTTTTTGACGTCACCTTCAGGACCTGCGTAGCTATCAGGGCGCATCTTGACGCCTATTAGGACATCGGACTTGTCGAGTAATTCTTTGACGCGCCATTCGAAAAACGAAAATCGGGATGTTCCGCTTTCCCATGCCGTCGCAAAGATGACATCGCCAGCCATCACGTTGAATGGTTTAATACCCGACAATAATGCCTTGAAAACCGACCACATATTTACTCGCCCATGTCCAATCAAGACTGAGCCGCACAATATCCTATTGCCACAATCCGACAAGCTGTCAGGTGGATCCAAAATTACAGCTTCGAGATAACGGCCTCTTCGCCACCGCGGTCGCCATGCGCCTCGGCCGCATGCTTGCGAATTGCGGGAATGATGTCGGCGACCTTGTCGATGACCAGCGGCTGCACACGATGAGCGGTGTGGACGAAGCCCTCCTCCGTCATATGGCGGATCAGCTCCATCATCGGGTCCCAGAAACCGTTGATATTGGCGAAGACCATCGGCTTTTCATGGCGGCCGAGCTGGCCCCAGGTCATGATCTCGACGATCTCCTCCAGCGTACCGATGCCGCCCGGCAGCGCTACGAAAGCGTCGGCGCGCTCGAACATGGTGTGTTTGCGCGTATGCATGTCCGGGGTTATGATCAGTTCGTCCAATTGACCGAGCGAATGGCGCGTCGCTTCCATATCGACGAGGAACTCCGGAATGATGCCGGTGACCTGACCCCCATGCGACAGGACGCCGCTCGCGACAGCGCCCATGATGCCTTTCGTGCCGCCGCCATAGACTAGGCGCAACCCGCTCTCGGCGATGCTCTTGCCCAGCTCGCGGCCCGCAGCCATGTGGGAAGGATCGCGACCCGGCCTGGAGCCGCAATAGACGCAGATGGATCGAATTGGCACAGAATCGTCAGTCATGAATGCAAACAACTATGCTGCAAGTGCTCAGTCAAGAATTTTCAAAAGAAAACTTGTGCCAGAGCACGCTGAAATGACTGAGAAAGCTTGTAAAAGCAGGCGAAATCGTTAGCAATTTCAAGAGTGGAGATGACTCCGCCGCTTGGAGAGAAATGATGATGAAGAACCGTGCCGGCTTGCTGGCTCTGTTGGTACTGGTAGTTGCGACCGTCCTGATGGTCTTCTTTGTGATGCCGCGCATCAACGGCGATAAGAAGTCAATCGGTGACGCCATCAATCAGGCGAGCGACGCGGTGAAGAACACCATCACGGAAAATGGCCAAAAAACAGGCGACGCCGTGAAAAAGGCCGGTGAAGCAACGCAGGGTGCCGCCACGACCGCAATTAACGCCGCCGATGTCACCAAGAAGCTCACCGATCTCAGCGGCACGGCCGTCACCTCTCTTGCCGATCTCAAAGTGCTCTTCAAGGACGGCAAGGGGCCGACCGAGGACGTCTTCACCACAGCCAAGACGAAGACGGTCACTGGGCTGCAGGCGATCGTCGATTTTACCGCTCCCCAAGGGACGGATGCCACGACGACCGCCCTGGTCAACAAGGCACATGACGGCGCCGGCAAGGCACTTGCCATCATCCAGTCTCTTCCAGAGAACATCGCCGATGCCGCCGCCGCGATCGACAAGGCGCGGGCAGCACTCACTGGCGAGGCCGCGCCGCAAACGCAAGCGGCGGGACCGGTAACCCCGTCCTTCGACGTGCTGCGCGTCGAGCCGGATGGTTCCACCGTCATCGCGGGCTCGGCCGAGCCCAATTCCAAGCTGGAAATCGTCGACGGCGACAAGGTGGTGACGACGACCGAGGTCGGGCCGAGCGGCGATTTCGCCGCCGTGCTCGACAACCCGCTGCCGCCCGGCGATCATGAACTGGTGCTGCGCGCAACGGGCAAGGACGGCAAGGCCGTCACTTCAGAGGAAGTTGCTACCGTATCGGTTCCGAAGGACGATAAGAGCCAGCTTCTCGCCATGGTTTCCAAACCCGGCACGGCAAGCCGCATCATCACCGCGCCGTCAGCCAAGCAAGGGCGCGTCGCAACCGACCAGCAAGCGTCGGCAGCCGATACAGCCGCGAATGGTGCAGGCGGGGCGACCGCCAATGACAGTACCGGCACCAAGCCACAGGACAACACCGCCGCTGCCTCCGCCACCGGCAACGGCGACTCGGCAACCGCGCCTGCAGCGACGACCGCTAGCGCACCTGAAGTTATGGTCAATGCAGTCGAGATCGAAAACAACCATATCTTCGTTGCTGGCACGACGAAGCCGAACGCCAAGGTTCGCGCCTATGCCGACGACAAGCTGATCGGCGAGATCGTGGCAGGAGCCGACGGGCATTTCGTCGTCGACGGCACGATGCCGCTGACGGTCGGCGACCACAAGATCCGTGTCGACGTCCTCGACGGCTCCGGCAAGGTCACGGTGCGCACCAGCGTCAATTTCACTCGCCCCGAGGGCAACCAGGTGACGGTCGCGGCGCAAACACCGGCGGCTTCCGGCAGCAACGGCAATGCTGCCGCCACCACCATGGTGCCACTCGACGAAGGTGAGCTTGGCAAGCTGAGGGGGGACGCCGGCAAGGCTTTCATCCTGCTGAAGGACCTTTTTGCGGATGGTAAGCAGCCGAATGCGGAACAGCTCGCCGCTGCCCGCTCGGGCACGGAAATTGCGCTGAAGTCGCTTTCGGAATTCCGTCCGGCGATCGATGCCAGTGCGACGCTGAAACAGGCCGCCACCGATGCCGCAAACGCGGCTGGCCGGGCGCTGACCGTGCTGCAGGCTCTACCGAAGGATCCGAAGTCGGTCGGCGATGCCCTGCCCAAGCTCGGAGAGATGATGGCCGCCGTTACCAAGCCCGAGAATGCAGCCCCTGCGCCGACGAGCGTCGAAACCTCCTCCAACGGCGGCGGCCCCAAGACCCTCCAGCAAGCACCGCTCTCGCAGGATACCAATGCCGTCATCATCCGCCGCGGCGATACGCTCTGGCAGATTTCCCGTCGCACCTACGGCGCTGGCGTGCGCTATACAACGATCTATCTCGCCAATGAGGACAAGATCAACAATCCGGACCGTATCCTGCCCGGCCAGGTCTTCGGCCTGCCGAAGGATGCGCTGCCCAATTCTGAAGAGCTGCACCGCAAGCGGCTTTCAGGTGGGCATCTATAGGGCATAGCCCCTCACAATAAGACCGATGCAATATGGCCAGGCGCAATCAACGCCTGGCCGCTGCTTTTACCCGACATAAAAATAGTATAATCGTGCCGCCGACCCCCATTGCCCCGCTCATTACCTGACGGGGCCCTCCAGCCAGGCTGCGCAACTACGCCATTGCCCCGGCTGGCTCAGATATTCGCCGGAGACGGACATGGCAGACCGCAAGAAGACCATATCGGCGGATTCCAGCAATCCATTGAATACGATCGTCAATCTCTGGCCCTACATGTGGCCGGCAGGACGGATGGACCTGAAGATGCGGGTCGTCTGGGCGACCGTCTATCTGTTGATCTCGAAATTCTTCCTGCTGCTGGTTCCCTATTTCTTCAAATGGTCCGTCGATGCCCTGAACGGCAAGCTGGACATGCAGGGCATCCTGCCGGCCTTCATGGTGGGCGCCATCGCACTGATCGTCGCCACCAATGTTACGCGCCTCATTCAGCTCGGCCTCAACCAGTTGCGCGACTCGCTCTTTGCCAGCGTCGGCCAATATGCCGTGCGCCAGCTCGCCTACCGGACTTTCGTCCACATGCACGAGCTGTCGTTGCGCTTCCATCTCGAGCGCAAGACCGGCGGCCTGTCGCGCATCATCGAACGCGGCACCAAGGGCATCGAGACGATCGTCCGCTTCACCATTCTCAACACCGTTCCGACCTTTGTCGAATTCCTGCTGACTGCGGTTATCTTCTGGCGTGGCTACGGTTTTTCCTATCTTGCCATCACGGCGATCACGGTCTGGCTCTACATCTGGTTCACCGTCCGCGCGAGCGACTGGCGCATCTCCATCCGCCGCTCGATGAACGAGAGCGATACCGACGCCAATACCAAGGCGATCGATTCGCTTCTGAACTTCGAAACGGTCAAATATTTCGGCAATGAGGAAATGGAGGCCCGACGCTTCGACCAGTCGATGTCGCGCTATGAGAAGGCCGCCACCGATGTTTGGACATCGCTCGGCTGGCTGAACTTCGGCCAAGGCTTGATCTTTGGCCTCGGTACCACGGTCATGCTGATATTCTCCGGCTGGGCCGTTCTTAACGGGCATCAAACGGTCGGCGATTTCGTCTTCATCAACTCCATGCTGCTGCAGCTTTCGGTGCCGTTGAACTTCATCGGCTTCGTCTATCGCGAAATCCGCCAGGGCCTGACCGACATCGAGGAGATGTTTGATCTGCTCGAAGTCAAGCCGGAGGTGACGGACTCTCCCGACGCCAAGGAGCTGGTCATCGGCCACGGCGCCATCTCCTTCAAGGATGTGCATTTCGCCTATGAGTCTGCGCGGCCGATCCTGAAGGGTATTTCCTTCGAAGTGCCAGCCGGCAAAACGGTCGCGGTTGTCGGCCCCTCGGGCGCCGGCAAATCGACCCTGTCACGGCTTCTCTACCGCTTTTACGACGTACAGAGCGGCACGATCACCATCGATGGCCAGGATCTGCGCAAGGTGACGCAGAAGAGCCTGCGCAAGGTGATCGGCATGGTCCCCCAGGACACGGTGCTCTTCAACGATACTATCGCCTACAATATCCGCTATGGTCGACCGGGTGCGAGCGAGAACGAGGTGACGGCCGCTGCGGAGATCGCTCAGATCAGTGACTTCATCCGTCATTTGCCAGAGGGCTTCGACACCAAGGTCGGCGAGCGCGGCCTGAAACTGTCCGGCGGCGAAAAGCAGCGCGTCGCCATTGCCCGTACCATCCTCAAGGCGCCGCCCGTGCTGATCCTCGACGAGGCCACCTCGGCGCTGGATACGACGACCGAACGGGAAATTCAGGCAGCACTGGACGTCGTCTCCAAGAACCGCACGACGCTGGTCATCGCTCACCGGCTCTCAACCGTCATTGGTGCCGATGAGATCATCGTGTTGAAAAGCGGCGAAATCGCCGAACGCGGCACGCATGCCGCCCTCTTGGAGCAGAACGGCCTCTATGCGTCGATGTGGAACCGCCAGCGCGAGGCTACTCAGGCGGAAGAACATCTGAAGCAGGTGCGCGAGAGCGACGATCTCGGCGTGGTCAACCGGCTGGCGCCTGCAAGCTGAAGAATGGCGTCGCCGCGACGTTGCGCGATCGTTGTGGGCAAGTGCGGCGCAGCGATGTTGCGGACTTCGCTTGTCACGTAGTTGAGATAACAGCTTGATAGGTACGGGTCTCACATCAAGGGAGCCCCCAAATGCGTAATTTTGCCAAGGCCTTGACGCTGTTGCTCGTCGTCGGCGTCGCTTCGCCGGTTTTTGCCGAAGATGCCAAGCCGTTTGCGGATGCCAGGGAGATCAACCTCCTCAACCTGCTGCCGCCGCCGCCGGCTAATGATTCGGCGCAGATGAAGGCCGAACTCGGCGAAATCCTGACAATCCAGGTTACCCGCACGCCAGAAATGGCGGCTCGTGCCGTTGCCGATGCGGAAGAGAACGTCTGGCGCTTCTCCGATGTCATCGACAACCCGAAATTCACCAAGGAAAATCTGCCGAAGTTCTCGGCATTCTTCGATCGTGTGGTCGAGACCGAAGGCGCCGTCGTCGATCCGGCGAAGGATGTCTGGAAGCGCCCGCGTCCGCATCTCTACAGCGATCTCGTAAAGCCGATCGTACCGCTCTCCAAGTCCGGCTCCTATCCATCCGGCCACGCCACGGTCGGCACGCTGATGGGCATTGTGCTCGCGAATATGGTGCCGGAGAAGCGCGCCGCCATCATGGCCCGGGCCTGGGAATACGGCCATAACCGCGTCGTCGGCGGCATTCATTACGCCTCCGACATCGAAGCCGCCCACATCGCAGGCACCGTCATCGCCGAAACCATCATGACGCATGACGACTACAAGAGCGAATATGAAGGCGCCAAGGCCGAGTTGCGCGCCGCTCTCGGCCTCTAAATTCCGTCCTGTCATCACAGGTCATGAAAGGCCGTCGCTTCCCGTCGGCGGCCTTTCATGACGCCCGGTGTCGAGTTTCCACAGGCAACGCTTTTCAACGCTACGGATCGTTGGCATCTTGGCCCCGCGCGGATTGCGCTGGGGGCGAGCGTGCGAAAGCATTGCCCATGACAGAGTTTGCCTGTAGTCACGCTCAACTAGTAATCAGAGCAAGACCGCGTATCTTGCTTTCATTCTTTTGACTGGCATGATCTCGTCCGACAACCGGACCCCGGTTTTCGGTGAGGGTGCCCTAACGGAGTAGGCCGTAGATGAGCTTGTTGAACAGTGTACGCAACGTCATCGTCCCGGTGCATAAGGAAGGCTATCCCTTTGTCGCGGGTTTCTTTGTTGCGTCGCTGGTTCTCGGCTGGATCTTCAAGCCGCTCTTTTGGATCGGCTTGATCTTTACGCTCTGGTGCGCCTATTTCTTCCGCGATCCCGAGCGCATGACGCCGCAGGACGACGATCTCGTCGTATCGCCCGCCGATGGTAGGGTTTCCGGCGTGCAGATGGTGACGCCGCCGGCCGAGCTCAACCTCGGCCACGAGCCGATGCTGCGCGTTTCGATTTTCATGAACGTCTTCGATTGCCATGTGAACCGTTCGCCGATGCGCGGCCGCATCACTACTATCGCCTATCGTCAGGGCAGCTTCCTCAATGCGGAGCTGGACAAGGCCAGCGAGCAGAACGAGCGCAACGGCCTCGTCATCGAGACGAAGCATGGCGAGATCGGCGTCGTGCAGATTGCCGGCCTCGTCGCCCGCCGCATTCTCTGCTTCGTCAATGAGAACGAGCCGGTCGACGCTGGCGAGCGCATCGGCCTCATTCGCTTCGGCTCGCGCCTCGATGTCTTCCTGCCGGCAGAAGCGGCGGCGCGCGTCGCAGTCGGCCAAAGGGCAATCGCCGGTGAAACCGTGATTGCCGAATTCGGCTCGTTGAAGGGCCCCATCCTTAGCCGCCGTAGCTGAGCCCGGAGAAAACGAGCGAGATGAAGACGCCTTTTCCGCCCTTCGAGCCGCATGGTCCCAACGACGAGGCGCGCGGGCCGCGCCTGCGGGAAATCCCGCTACGGCTGATGGTGCCGAACATGATCACCGTGCTGGCGATCTGCGCGGGCCTGACCGGCATCCGTCTCGCCTTCGAAAATCGTTACGAGCTCGCGGTCGTGGCCGTGCTTGTCGCCGCTTTCCTCGATGGCATCGACGGACGCGTGGCACGGCTGATGAAAGCCACCTCCAAGTTCGGCGCGCAGATGGATTCGCTTGCCGACATTGTCAACTTCGGTGTCGCGCCGGCGCTCGTGGTCTACGTATTCCTGCTCGATCAGGCCCGCTCGCTCGGCTGGATCGCGGCGCTGATCTACACCATCGCGGCCGGCCTGCGCCTTGCACGCTTCAACGTCATGGCGGAACGGGAGAACAAGGCATCCTGGCAGTCTGAATATTTTGTCGGCGTACCGGCGCCGGCCGGGGCGATGCTGGTATTGCTGCCGGTCTATCTCGGTTTTCTAGGGCTGGCACCCACCAGGACCTTTGCCTATTGGGGCGCCGCCTACACCGTGTTGATTGGCTTCCTGCTGGTCAGCCGCCTGCCCGTCTGGTCCGGAAAAACGGAAGGCAGCCGCATTCGCCGCGATCTCGTGCTGCCGATCATGCTTGCCCTCGTCGTCTATGTGGCGCTGCTGATGAGCTATACCTGGCATGTCATGGTGGTCACCGTCGTTGCCTATCTCCTGTCGTTGCCCTTGGGCGCCCGTTCCTGGACACGCAAATACGGCACCTTCACCATCAACGGCCCCGCCGATCCTGATGTGGATGATTCAAACGACGATATCGGCCGGCATATCTAGCGCCTAAAACCAGGCCCGATTTGACGTCGGCAATCGGGTTGTAGTTGTGGTGCAGCAGGAATTGGGAGGGCCAATCGTGATAAAATCGCGGTCGCCAATCACTCTCTCCGGCCAAATTCCGTTGTGGTTAACGCAACTCATTAACGAAAAATAAACAACTAAATTAGATATGTTTTGCGTTAAATTTCGCGCCACCCTCGCGAAATATGGTCGGTGTTTACAAAAGCTGATTGGCGAATGCCTTTGATTTGTCATGATTTATGACAAAACAACATCGCACGGCAGAATCAAAAAACACCCTGGGAACACGTTGAGGAGGTAACACATGACCACGAAAAAAGACGAATCAGCACAACCGCAAGTTAAGATCGATCCTACTCTGCTCTATCGCCCGCTTGGCCTCAAGGCTGTCCTGGCAGCACATCTGATGCTGAAGACCCAGCCGCTGAAGAAGAAGATCGCTTAAAGCCTGCCGCATCCGATCGAATGCAAGCCGTTCAGAGAAGGCTCAACTGGCCATCGCCGGGATCAAGCTTCTTCGACGGCTTGGCAGGAGGTTCGATCGCAACGGGTACCTGCAGCTCCGGTCCCATATTGGCGACCTTGTTGACGCGATCCGAAACCGGAATCGCCTCGAAAAAATCCTCCTGAACCGGCCCCATCAGATCGAGGACCTCACGCGGCTCCTGCGTCTTGCAATCGAGCCAGCGCGTGAAATCTTCCGGCTTGACGACAACAGGCATCCGGTCGTGAATCGGACGCATCGTTCGGTTCGCTGATGTCGTCAGGATCGCACCGGTATCGACCTCGGAACCATCGGCTGACGACCAGGTCTCCATCAGTCCGGCAAAGGCGATGACGCCACCGTGGCGTGGACGGATCCAATAGGCCTGCGATTTCTCGCCGCTCTCCTTCGACGGACGATGCCATTCGTAAAAGCCCGATGCCGGGATCAGGATGCGCCGATGGCGCATGGCGGCGCGGAACGATGCCTTGCCGATCGCGGTTTCTGCGCGGGCATTGATCAGCAACGGAAATTCCTTGGGATCCTTCACCCAGGCCGGCGTGAAACCCCAGCGCACCAGCAGCGCGCGGCGATCCGGCAAATTGCTGCCCCGCTCCGGCCGATCGCCTGAAACGACGACCAGAATCGGTTGTGTAGGGGCAATGTTGAAGCGCGCGGGAAAGTCTTCATGCTCGAGATAACCGAGCAATTCCCGTACCTTCTTCTCCGTTTCGGTCAACGCAAATCGTCCGCACATGCAGCTTGTTTTGCACCCGCAAGGCGCCCGGTCAAGAACAAGGTCAGTTGCGAGGACCAAAGAGAATGATGGTCGCGCCCGCAAGGCAAACGGCAGCGCCGGAGAGATCCCAGCGATCCGGCGAACGCCCCTCGACAAGCCAGAGCCAGAGTAGGGAAGCAACGATATAGACGCCGCCATAGGCGGCAAAGGTGCGCCCCGCCACATCGCTCGGCACCAACGTCAGCAACCAGGCAAACAGCGCCAGCGACACCAGGCCGGGCGCAAGCCACCAGATCGGCTTTGCCAGCCGCAACCACGCCCAGAAGGCGAAACAGCCGGCAATTTCGGCCAGCGCCGCGAGCGCGTAAAGTCCATAGGTCATCATGATTTTCGGCAGTCTGGCTGGCGAATCCGAATCGCCGCCATTCTCATTCGTAATTAAAAGAGCTTTTATCTCGGACGACAAGCGCCGTATCCTTTGCCTCCGATATCTTCATCAGAACCCGAATCGATCCATGACCTCCATCCCTCGCCCCGCTTCCTCCGCCATCCTTGAACGTGACGGCCGGTTCCTGCTGGTGCTGCGGCGCAATCCGCCATCCGCCGATATGTATGCCTTTCCCGGCGGGCGGGCCGAGGATGGCGAAACGCCCGCGGAAACGGCATTGCGGGAGTTCAGGGAAGAGACCGGAATATCAGCCCGAAACCCCCGCCTCTACGAGACCTACGATCTCAGGAGCCATGCAGCAGACGGGAGGCTCGTCAGCCATTTCGTTCTGTCGGTCTTTCTGGTCGATGCCGACGAGGATGCGATTGCCGAAGCTGCCGACGATGCCGCGGCGATTGGCTGGTATTCACTGGAAGAGATCCGCGCCCTGCCCGTTCCGGCGAGCGTGCTCGAATGCGCCGAACGGCTGACGGCTGCTCGGGTCTAACAAGATATTCGAAGCCCCAGCGTTAACGATGCGTAACAATAACGGCGTGGAAAGTGAGGCTTTCGCCTTGCTCCGGTCATGCTTGGCATATCAACTGTGTGTATGAATCACCGTCGCCTCATCAACCTGTTCCCGGTCTGCGCCGCGTTTGTGGCCGCATTTCCGGCCTTTGCGCAGCCTCCGGCGAGCGTTCCGGAGGCGCAGGTGCCGGGCAACACCGATAATGCTGAGCGGCCGACGCCCTATGACGATCAGTTGTCACGGCTCGCCGAAATTCTCGGCTCGATCCACTATCTGCGCAATCTCTGCAACACCGGAAAAGAAGATTCCTGGCGGGCCGATATGCAGCGATTGCTGGACGCAGAGACGAAAGACGAGCCGAAACGCAAGGAAAAACTGACTGCCTCGTTCAACCGAGGATATAGATCCTTTGCATCGGTTTACACGGATTGCACGCCGCAGGCTATCGTGGCTGAGGAGCGCTACCGTAACGAAGGTGCAACACTTGCCACAGAAATAACCGCTCGCTTTGGAAATTGACGATTTATTAACCCCTTTTCATGCCGAGCCGTGTCGTTTTAGGAAAAGGCTGATAAAGTCGTTAATCAAGCGGTAAGGACATGGACGTCTCGAGGAACGAAACAATGGAACCAAGCCTGAACGACATCGACGACATGATTGTCCACGAAAAAAGGCAGGCAGCGCTGGAATACCAGAACGAGGCCTGGGCTGACGGGATGGCTGACGGCATCGAGCCGGAAATCATCGCCGACGCTGCAATTGCCCATGCCATCCGCGAGACTATTCGCATTCAGGGAGAACAGGGCGCAGAAGCCTTGCTCGAATCACTTAGGGACCGCATGCTTGCTGGTGAATTCTCTCCGAACCGCACCCTGCAATAACAGCCAGAGATCCCTATGCACACCGTACCGGGCAATGAGTTTCGACGTTCCATTGCCTCGCTTGCCGTAGCGACCATGTTTTTCGGCAGCCTCGCCCTACCTTTGCCGGCCTTTGCCTTCTCCCAGCTCAATCCGCCCGCCGCCCAGCCGGGCGTTGCCGGGAAATCAGCGCAGCAGCGCAATGACAAGCCGGTCGAAGAGGCGCTGGAGGCACCCTCAAAAACAATTCCCGCACCCGATCCGCTGGTTAACAACCAGGCCGGACAGAGCAGTGGTGCCGCATCGAGCAGTGCACCGAATGGCGGCAAGCAGGCGGAGATTCTCTTCGATATCAGCAAGGCGCCTGAGCCGGTGCGCAAGCTGCGGGAAGCGATCGTCGAGGCGGCCGCCTCCGGTGATCTAGAGCGTCTGCGTCCGCTGATGAACGTCGGCGGCGGCCTCAAGCAGACGCAGGTGACGGCGGACGATCCGACCGAAGACCCGATCAAGACGCTGCATGATCTTTCCGGCGACCCCGACGGCATCGAGATCCTCTCCATTCTCCTTGACATCATGTCGTCCGGCTTTGCGCATGTCGGCCAAGGCACACCGGATGAAATGTATGTCTGGCCCTATTTCGCGGAGAAGGACATCAAGTCCCTGACTGCGCCGGAAAAGGTCGATTTGATGCGCATCGTTACCGCCGGCGATTTCTCCGACATGCTGGAATTCGGCGGCTATAATTTCTACCGCGTCGGCATCACACCCGATGGCAAGTGGAAATTCTTCACGTCGGGCGAATGATCCCTGCTCAGAACTTGCGGTTCCCGACCGGAGGCCTTACCTCTGAGCGATAGGCCAAATTAGCGGGTCCACAATGCCAGCCGTATTCCTCAGAGATCGCTCCTTTCTTCGCGTCACCGGCGCGGAGGCGGAAGCCTTCCTGCACAATCTCATCACCACCGATCTTGCCTCGCTCGGCACGGACGAGGCCCGTCCCGGCGCGCTGCTCACACCGCAAGGCAAGATCCTGTTCGATTTCATGATCTGGCGGGATGGCCCCGGCTTTCTGTTGGAGACCGATGCAGCGCAGAGAGAAGGGCTTCTGAAGCGGCTCACCATGTACCGCCTGCGCGCACCGGTCGATTTTGCTGTAATAGAGACGGAAGGCGTCACGGTCGCCTGGCGCGAGAATGCGGCTGAAAGCCGGAAGGACAGCCGTTTCGCCAAGGCAGGGATCACGCTTACGCGCACGCCCGGCCAGCACGGCGACGATGCGGAGGCGCTCTACCAGACGCTCCGCATCTCCAATGGCATTGCAGTTTCCGGCCAGGATTTCGCCCTGCAGGATGCTTTTCCGCATGACGTGCTGATGGATCTGAACGGCGGCCTCGGCTTCCGCAAGGGCTGCTATGTCGGCCAGGAAGTGGTGTCCCGCATGCAGCATCGCGGCACGGCGCGCCGACGGGTCGTCATCGTCAGCGGCAGCACCGATCTGCCCGCCACCGGTACCGAGTTGACTGCTGACGGCAAGCCGATCGGCACGCTTGGTTCGACTGATGGCGCCAAGGGCCTTGCCATCGTCCGCATCGACCGCGCCGGCGAAGCCATCGCCGCCGGCACGCCGATCCTTGCGGCAGATCGCGAAGTTTTGCTCGCGCTGCCCGCCTGGTCCGGCCTCTCCTTCCCCACGCAGAGCGATGAGGCTTCGGCATGACAGCGGGTAATATCCCGCGCGCCTGGCAGCGCATGTTGTCCGGCCGCAGGCTGGATCTGCTGGACCCTTCGCCGCTCGACGTCGAGATCGGCGATATAGCCCACGGGCTTGCCCGCGTGGCGCGCTGGAACGGCCAGACCTCCGGGGATCACGCTTTCTCGGTGGCGCAACACAGTCTCGTGGTGGAGACGATCTTCCGGCATCTCAACCAGCCGACGCCGGACGAGCAGTTAGCGGCGCTGCTGCACGATGCGCCCGAATATGTCATCGGCGACATGATCTCGCCGTTCAAATCCGTGGTCGGCGGCGACTACAAGGTGGTGGAGAAGCGCCTGGAAGCCGCGATCTACCGACGCTTTACCCTGCCGCCGCATTGCGGGCCGGCATTGAAGGAAAAGATCAAGAAGGCCGATACGGTCTCTGCCTATTTCGAGGCGACGCTGCTTGCCGGTTTCACGCCGCAGGAAGCGCGCAAGTTCTTCGGCCAGCCTCGCGGCATTACGCAGGAGATGTTGCCGATGGAACCGATGCCGGCGATCGAAGCGCAACGCCTCTTCCTGGCGCGCTTCGCAGCGATCGAGGCCGAACGCGCCACCGTGAGAACTGACGCATGACCGCCATCGTCGTATCGCCGCTGGCACGCATCGCCGAGATGGCCGTTCGTCACGGCGCATCCGAAATGATCAGCTTGATGGCCAGGGAACAGACGTTTCACCGGCCGGCGGTGATCAAGGCAGAACGGCACCTGCTGCTTGGCATGAACGACATCAGCTTTCCCGGCACCGGCGACCTCGTGGCACCGCAGGAGACACATGTCCGCGATATCATCGATTTTGCCAGAAACTGGGATCGCACGGCACCGCTGCTGATCCATTGCTGGATGGGCGTGTCGCGCTCCCCCGCTGCCGCGCTGATCGCAGCGCTTGCCGTCCATCCCGAGCAGGACGATCTGGCGCTTGCCCATCGGCTGCGCACCGCCTCGCCCTATGCGACGCCGAATGCACGGCTGATCATGATCGGTGACCAGATGCTTGACCGCAAAGGCCGGCTCGTCGACGCCGTCAAGGCGATCGGCCGCGGCGCGGATGCGGACGGCAACGCGCCCTTTGTCCTATCGCTACAAGCGGAAATCGGCGTCATATAAAAACGGAGACTGCGCTTGCGCAATCTCCGTCCATTTTCAGCTTTTACGAGAACGGCCGATCAGGCGGCAACGCTATCCGACTGATCGGGATCGTATTGACCGTAGGTATTCTGATAGACATTCATCGAGGCCTCCATCTCTTTGATGAAGACTTCCAACGCATTCTGGCTGGTATTGTCACTGGTGGCCGTGCCGCCGCTACTGCTGCTGGACGTCTTTTCCACGGATGAGGTGTCGGTGGCAGACGAATCAGTGCTGGTCTCGCCACTGCCGCTGCTCTGCTGCATCTGCAGCAGCATAGACGCCAGATTGCCCGAGAAAGCGCCCGTGGCGCTCTGATCGCTGCTGTCGTCACTGTCCTCGTCGGCAAGAACGCTTGCAGACAGGAGGCCGGATTGTGCTGCTTCCTGCAGCTCCTGGGCGTCCACAACGCCATCGTGATTCTTATCAAGGGGATTGTACGAGGCAGCGCTCATGCTGCTTCCAACTGAAGAAATACCACTCATCCAAATCTCCTGAAGTAAACGCTGTCAGGCGTTTTCGGTGGGACGCAGTACGCTCGTTGAAATGCCGATTGGCATAGGCCGATTTTCGGAGGCGGTCAAAGATAGGTGTTAATTGATCATTAACCCCAATTGACAGGCAGCGAATCATATTGGCGGTGGGCCTCTACGAGCGAGAGACAACCGCTGCTTGGCGCAGATCACGACAATCGAGCGAATCACCCTTGGCGCAGGGCTATTCGATAACGGCGCAAGCCAGCCGTTTACCGGCGCCGCCGACAGGTTGGCTGCGGTAGTCATCCGACTCCGCATGGATCATCAGCGTTCGGCCGCGAATGCCGTTTTTGCCGTCCAGCAAGACCATGCCGTTGAAGACCTGCGCCCTGAGCTTGCCGTCCTGGTCGACATATTGATTGGGCATGTCGCCGGCATGCGGGCCATTGGCCGCAAGCAGGCCGTGTTCGGCATTTGCGGGATTGAAATGGCCGCCGGCGGATTCGAAGCCGTGCGTATGGTCGCAATGATTGTTCTCATGGATATGGAAGGCGACCCATCGATTGGCGGGCAGGCCGGACACGTCGAGTTCGATCAGCACGCCCGTCTTCGCTTCGGTCAGGACCGCCCGTCCCGCCTGTTTGCCGTCGACACCGATAAAATTGGCAATTGCCGTCTGCTTGTCCTGCGCAGTCGCGGGCAGAGCTGCCGCCAAGGCCAGGGCCGCAGCAATAATGATCGTCCTCATGGAACATTCTCCCGTTTGAGTCGTGAAGGCAACGCATCACAGGGTCGGGTGTTCCCGCGAGAAGAGAAATGGGCAGGTCTTGGACGCAAAAAGGCCCGCCACTGTCCGGCGGGCCTTTATGATGGCATGGCCAAGGCGACCGCTCAGGCCGCCATGCTGCTGTCCACGTCGTATTGGCCGTAAGTGCTGTTGTAAGCATCCATCGGCGTCAACAGATCGAGGTCGTAAGCATTACTGGCCGCGGACATTTTGCCCGTCGTCGCGCTACCGGTGGACATTTGCATCAGCTTTGCCATCAGGCTGCCCAATGCGCCATTCGCGCTACCGTTATCGACCGCATCGGTCTCGAGAATGCCCGGTCGCTCGTCGGCTTCGCGCTCTTCACGACTCAAAACACCGTCGTCATTCGCATCGAGCCGCGAAAGCGTACCGCGATAAGGATAGGTACTATTGGATGTGGAAGATACATGGGACATACAAACCTCCTTGGGTGAGGAGCCGCCTCATGCGACGTCGTTTGTACGCAATACGTTCTGGTTAACTATGAGTGTTGATAGGCTGATTTGCCGCCCGGGTAAAGACGAATTGTTAATGAGTATTAACAATAGTTTTCAAGTTATAAATCGCTATTTCCTAATAAGTCTATGATGGCCGACCGCGCAGTGCGTCCCGCTCCCTATCTGGTAATTCCCTGTAATCATAGGGAAAATCGGCCGACTGGCCCTTCCTGTCCTGGTCTTTTCGTATAATGTAACGATGGAAGCCCATGGAGTGGATATGACCGAACTGCTGCTGATCGTGATTGTGGTCGTGGGTATTTTGATACTGCGCAGCTACAACCAACGGCTACAACGGCTGGAAAGCCGCGTTTCAGAGCTGCAAAATGCGCTTGCTGGCCATGTGTTGTCGGTCGATTCGAGCGAATCAGCCGCGGCGGCAGAGTCTGTTGAAGAGGTAATCGAAGCGTCCGAAACCGCGGCGCAGCCGTTGACCGAAGCCGCCGCAGAGACAACGTCAGACATGGAGGAAGCCGCCTTTTCCGATGGCGGCACGCCAGAGCAACAAGAGGACATGGTCGCGGCCGCCCTTCAGCAGAAAGACGAAAGTCTGGAGAGCACGATTGGCGCCCGCTGGGCCGTCTGGGTGGGCGGTATTGCGCTGGCGCTCGGCGGCATCTTCCTGGTCAAATATTCGATCGAAAGCGGCCTGCTCAGTCCTGCCGTGCGGCTGGTGCTTGCCGCCATCTTCGGCTTGGTCCTTATCGCTGCTGGCGAAGTCATCCGGCGCCGGTCCGAGCCTATGCTGGCCAATACCTTCCAGAACGCGATGATCCCCGGCGTGCTGACGGCGGCGGGTGTCGTCGCGCTGTTCGGCTCGACCTATGCTGCCCATGGCATTTACGGCTTCATCGGACCGGCGGCCGCCTTCGTCCTTCTGGGGCTGATTTCGCTCGCCACGCTTGGCCTGTCGCTGCTGCATGGCCAGGCGCTTGCGGGGCTTGGGCTCCTGGCTTCCATGATCACCCCGGTGCTCATTGCCTCGACGGCGCCAAGACCGTGGACGCTGTTCGGCTATCTCGTCTTCACGTGGCTCGCCACCATTGCGGCATCGCGCCTGCGCCGTTGGCACACTGTACCGTCCTTCGCCAATGCCCTCCTCAGCATCTGGCCGCTGCTTTACATCTTCAATAGCGATGTCGTTGACCTGACCCCGGTTACTCTGGCCATGCTGGCGATGATCGCCGGCACGATTTTTATTTGGCCCGGACGCTATGGAGCAGCCGCAACGATCGAGAAAGATATAGATTCGGTCAAAACCGAGGGGTTATCGGTCGCACCACCGGCCAGCCATTGGGCCGCGTTCCTGGCGCGCGCACCGCTTGGAATGACGCTGACGGCATCGATCGGCAGCACTGCGGTCGCCCTGGCCTTCCTCGCTTACAGTCTTCTGTACGGATACCCGCTCCCGGACGCATCGCTGCTCTTCGCTGTGATCGTCGCAACCGTTGCGGTCTTCGGAGCCAGCCGCGTGTATGCGGCCTGGGCGGCAATCCTGTCGGCGATAGCGGCCGGCTTTGGCATGTTCATCGCCCTGATGCAGCCGGAGATCGGTGCGGAGCTGAACATAGCGCAGATCGTTCCGGCACTTTCCCATCTTGTCGTCTATGACGGTCTCGGCCTTGGCGCGATCTTTGTCATCGCCGGCTTCTTCTTTCTCAAGCGTTTTGGCGAAAGCGAGAAGCCCTTTGCCGCGCTATGGAGCGCGATCATGGTCGCCACGCCGCTGACGATCGCCGTGATCAGCTATGTCACCTTCGGCAACTGGATGCGCGACTGGCTGCATGGGCTTTATGGCATCGTGCTTGCTGCGGTCCTGATGGCGCTCGCCGAATTGCAGCACCGCCGTTGCCCGGAAGCCAACGGGGCCTTGCCGACCAATATCCTCGCGGCAGGCTCCTTCGCTGCCCTGGTCTTCGCTCTTCATACGCTGACCCATAACGCCACCCCGACGATACTGCTGCCGGTGCTTGGCATGGCATTTCTGCTCGCCGGGCGCGCCCGCTCCTGGCCGGCCCTGCCATGGACGATGGTTGCGGCGCTGCTCATCACCCTCGGGCGCATTGCCTGGCAGCCGACCATCGTCGACCCGGATGAACTCGGCACGACGCCGATCTTCAACATGCTGCTTGCTGGTTACGGCATCCCCGCGGCCCTCGCCGTCTGGGCCGCCTTCGAGCTCAGGCATTCGCAGGACCTCCGGCTGCGCAACACGCTGCAGGCGCTTGCGAGCTTCCTGGTGCTGCTGACCATCGCAATCCTGGTGCGCCATGCGATGAACGGCGGCGTCTTGAATGCAAACATTCCGACGCTCAGCGAACAATCGATCTACACATTGCTGGCGATCGGCGCCTCGGCGACGCTGATGGCGCTTGATCTCAGCGCATCGAGCCCCGTCTTCCGTTATGGCGGAATGGCGCTCGGTGTCCTCTCCGTCATCCTGATCCTGTCGTTGCATTTGCTCGGGCTCAACCCCTTCATGACAGGCGAAAGCACCGGCGGGATTCCTTTCTTCAACCTGTTGCTGCTCGGCTATCTGCTGCCGGCGATCGCCTATGGCGGCTTGGCGCTCTATGCGCGGGGCAGACGGCCACGGCCTTATGTGACGATGTTGGCCGTCGCCGGCGCGGTCATGGCCTTTGCCTGGGCGACGCTGTCGGTGCGCCGTTTCTGGCAGGGCGAATACATCCCGTTCTGGAATGACTTCATCCAGGGGGAAGTCTATTCCTATTCCGTCGTCTGGCTGCTGATCGGCATCGCCCTTCTTTGGCTTGGGGCGCGTTTCGATGCTCGCAGCCTGCGTATCGCGTCGGCTGCGCTGGTGTTCGTCGCTGTCGTGAAAGTGTTTCTGATCGACATGGCAAATCTCGAAGGCTTCCTGCGGGCACTATCGTTCATCGGCCTCGGCGCGGTGCTGATCGGCATCGGCCTGTTCTATCAGAAGGTCCTGACGGGGAGGAAAACGACGGAATGATTGCGGCGAATCTCTGCGCCCGGTAGGAACGCACGAGATCATTCCGACAGATCACTCCGACATGGGGCCGAAGATGGATACCAACAGGATGGCGCGGGCCTTTGCCCCGTTCGAGACGCTCGCCGCGCAGCTTATTCCACATGCGGCCGATGGCGACGACGGCTCGCACGACGTCGCCCACATCCTGCGCGTCTTCAAGAGCGCCATGTCGATCCAGGCCGAAGAAGGCGGCGATGCCCGCATCCTCGCCGCCGCCGTATTGCTGCATGATTGCGTCTCGGTGGAGAAAAATTCGCCGCATCGCGCCCAGGCATCGCGGCTGGCAGCCGAGAAGGCCTCGGGCATCCTGAGGGAGCTTGGATGGGCTGGCGAGGATATCGCCGCCGTATCGCACGCGATCACCACGCACAGCTTTTCCGCCAATATTCCGCCGGAAACGCCGGAGGCGAAAATGCTGCAGGATGCCGACCGGCTGGATGCGATCGGCATGGTCGGCGCTGCCCGTTGTTTCTATATCGCGGGGCGCCTGGGCTCGGGCCTCTACGATCCGTTCGACCCGCTCGCGACAGAGCGGCCGCTGGACGACAAGCGCTTCGCCATTGACCATTTCGAGACAAAGCTGTTCAAACTAGCGGATGGGTTTAAAACCGAAACCGGCCGCAGGTTTGCCGGCGAGCGGCACGAGCGGTTGAAGACGGTGCTGGCAATGTTCATCGACGAAATCTGAGGGCTATTCATGCGGATCAGCGATCTCTTCATCTATCCGCTCAAGAGTGCGCGCGGCATTGCCATTCCATCCGCCTCCGTCGACGCTTTCGGCCTGGTCGGCGATCGTCGCGCCATGCTGGTCGAACCATCAGGCCAATTCATCACGCAACGCGAATTGCAGGATCTTGCCCGCATCGACATCCAGCCTGGCCCCTCCTATCTGCGTCTGAAAATGGAGGGCAAGGCCGACATCATCGTGCCTCCGCCGCACCCGGACAACCGCATGGATGTCGTCGTCTGGAAATCGGATGTCAGCGCTTCTGTTGCCGACGAGGAAACCAACAAGGCCCTGTCGGCGTGGCTCTGTCGCGACGTCAAAATGGTCTTCTTCGACAGGCTCGCCAAGCGCGTCGCCAATCCGGAATGGGCCGGCGGCGACGCGCCGGTTACCTTCGTCGACGGATACCAGATCCTGATCACCACCACCGGCTCGCTGAAGGCGCTAAATGCCGATCTTGCCACCCATAGCGAGGGTTCGGTCGGCATGGAGCGTTTTCGCCCCAACATCGTCATCGACTGCGATGAGGAGTGGCCCGAGGACCGCTGGGCGGCGATCGAGATCGGCGGCATTCGGCTCGATCTCGTCAAGCCATGCGCCCGCTGCATCATGACGACGCAGGACCAGAAAACCGGCTCGCGCGACGTTCCGAACCCGATGCCCGCCATGGGCCGCGTCCGCATGTCTGCCGACCGCCGCGTCCCCGGTCCGCTCTTCGGCTGGAATGCCGCACCGCGCGGCGAAGGCACGGTAAAGATCGGCGATACGGTGACCGTGATCGAGGGGCGGCCCGAGGGCTGGTCATTCAAACGGCGATAGTGGTTCTACCACTTGTTTAGTGCTTGCGGGCATGAGGCAGCAGGTTCATGTTTATCGCCATATTGAAGACCGTTGGTTGCGGCTGAAGGAGCCGTGGCGCACCGGGCTTTTTCGAGGTGCGTCCGATGGAATGTGCGGGCTGCGGTTTCGATATTCAGAGCGGCTTTGCTTTCTGTCCGCGATGCGGCGCAAAGCAACCTATCTCCTGCGCTGCGTGCGGCTTTCCCTGCCAGCCTGATTTTGCCTTCTGCCCCCGATGCGGCGCCGCGATTTCCGACAAAGCCCCATCCGCAGCCAAGCAGATCATCGAGGCTCCGCCAGCAAAATCCGGGGACGATGCCGACCGGCGACCGGTAACCGTGCTTTTTGCCGATCTCTGTGGCTTCACGACATTGAGCGAGCAGATCGACCCGGAAGTGATGCGGGTGCTGCAGAACGAATTGTTCGAAGAGATGACCCAGGCAGTCGAGGCCTATGGCGGCTTTGTCGACAAGTTCGTCGGCGATGCGCTGCTGGCTCTGTTCGGCGCGCCGGTTGCCCATGAGGACGATCCGATGCGGGCACTGAATGCTGCGCTCAACATGATCGATCGGGCAACACAGGTCGGCGAGCGCTGGCAGCCTCGGGCCGGCGTGCCGCTGCGTCTGCATATCGGCATCAACAGCGGCCCGGTCGTCACCGGCGGCTTCGGCGCCGTTAGCACAAAATCCTATTCCGTCACCGGCGACACGGTGAATACCGCCCAACGCCTGCAATCCATGGCCGGCGAAAACGATATCCTCGTCGGGCCGCTGACCTATCGTCTCACCCGCCATGCCTTCGCTTTCGACAGCCTCGGCGCCCAAGCCTTGCGCGGCAAAAGCGGCAACGTGCTTGTCCATCGGCTGACAGGACCTTTGGAGGCACCGCATACGGCGCGCGGGCTAGAGAGTTTCGGCCTGCGGGCCCCGATGATCGGACGGGATACCGAATTGTCGCGGCTATTGACCTGTCTCGACCTTGCCTGCGGCGGTGCGGCGCAACTTGTCCGCCTCATCGGCGAAGCCGGCATCGGCAAGTCGCGGCTGGTCAATGAATTCATCGGGATCGCCGGCAATGCAGCCCGCTTTCAGGGCCTAGCCATCCGCAAGGCGACCTGCTCCCCTCTCGGCGAACAGTCCTATGGCACGCTTGCCGCGGTCGTGCGCAGTGCTTACGGCATCGGCGAGCGGGACAATCTCGACAGGACGCGACAATTGCTGGCGACGGGTTTCCGCGCGCTGGATCTCACGCAGGAGGATGTTGAGGGACTTTCGCCGCTCTTTCTGCATGTCCTCGGCCTCGGTGACCCCAGTGGAGCGCTGCGGCACATCGAGCCGGAACAGTTGCGGCGGCAGATCTTCTATGCGGTCCGCACGGTGTTCGAGCGGCGGCTGGCGCAAGGTCCCCTACTGCTTGTCATCGAGGATCTGCATTGGGCGGACGCGGCCTCGCTGGAAGTGCTTCGCTTCATGCTGGATCGGCTGGAGCGCAGCCGGCTGATGCTGCTTGCGATCTACCGGCCGACATCGCAGATCGACCCGCTGGACTCCAATCGCGTCAGCGTTACCGTCCAACGTCTTGGCCCACTCAACGCAACCGACGGGCAGAAGCTGCTCGCCGCGTTTTTCGGCGAGAGCCATAGCAAGCTGCCGGTCGCGATGCGCAAGCGCATCCTTGATCGCGCCGGCGGCAATCCGCTCTTCATCGAAGAGATCCTGCGGGGATTGATCGATATGGGCAGGCTGCACAATGACGGTCAACGCTGGCAAGTTGCGGCGGAAGAGACGGATGTCGATATTCCAGTCAATCTGCAGGCTCTCTTGCTTGCCCGCGTCGATCGTCTGCCGCAGGAGATTAGACGGTTGGCGCAGGAGGCGGCGGTGGTCGGCCCGAAGTTCGACACTGCCCTGCTCCGCTCCGTCGCCACCGACCCGACTGCCATCGATGCTGCGTTGGACTATCTCTGCGATGCAAATATCATCGAGGAATTGCGCGGGCCTGATGCCGGTGTTTCTCCCGCCTATCGCTTCAGCCAATCCCTGCTGCATGACGTCATCTACCATAATCTCCTGCTGCAACGGCGCATGGAGCTTCATCACCGGATCGGACGGGTTCTGGAGCGCCAATATGGCTCAGCGCCCGACCGGCCGGAGCATCTGTCACAGCTCGGTCATCATTTCAGCCTGACCACCGAGAAGGCAAAGGGGGCCAGCTACCTGATGGCTGCCGGCGATCTGGCGCGCAAGACCTACGCCAATGACGACGCGATGCGCCTCTACCGCCAAGCGCTTGCCGCCTTTGCAAACGAGCCGGAGGTGGCCCCGGAACAATTGGCGCTCCTGGAGCGTCTCGCCGATCTCTGCGGCCCTGCCGGTCGCCGCGACGCCGCCTTTAATCACTATCAGCAAGCGCTTGCGATCCATCGCACCGGAGACGATCGGATCGCTGCGGCGAGGATATTGCGTAAGATCGGCCGGCTGCACCTCGAGGCGGGCCGCCGCGATCAAGCGGAAGCACATTGCGCCGAGGCCGAAGCCATGATCGCGACGATCGATGCGCCGATCGAACATGCGCATCTCCTGCAGGAACGCGGTCATCTGGCGTTCCGCATGGGCGATCAGGCCGCTGCCGCTGAATGGGCTACGCAGGCCCTGCAGCGGCTGCAAACGCTACCGATCGACGGAACGACCGAGGCCGGACGGGAGGCAGCGCGAGCGATGGCGGAGGCGCTGAACACCAAGGGCGCGGCACTGGCGCGGCTCGGTCGTCGCCGCGATGCCGTACAGGAAGTAGAGCGCAGCCTTACCGTTGCCGAAAAGGCCGATCTGCAAAGTGCCGCGTGCCGCGCTTATTCCAATCTCGGCGTACTCTACACGATTGTCGATCCGGCCAACGCCATCAAAGTTTGCCGGCGCGGGCTGGAGGTCGCAACCCGGATCGGCGATCTCGGCTTCCAGGCACGCCTTCTCGCCAACCTCGCCGTTTCCTGCTGCACCTTCACGGATCGTTGCGCCGCCGAAGGTGTGCCGGCGGCGGAGAAGGCAGTGGAGATCGATCGCGCACTCGATCAGCGTGACCATCTCTCCGTACCGCTGATCGTCCTCGGGCAGATCCATCAATGCCATGGGCAGCCGAAGCTAGCTCGTAAGTATTACGAGGAAGCCCTTGAGGTCGCGAAGGAAATTGACGAACCGCAACTGCTTTTTCCGTGCTATGATGGCCTGGCGACACTGAGCCTTGAGCATGACGACATGGATGAGGCGGAACGGTATTTCTCGCTGGCACAGGATGTGTGCATCCGCCACAACCTCGATCCAGGCACACTCGTCGTATTGCCGTTTCTCGACTGATTGTCCTCGTCATGATGGTCGTCGGAGATCCATTGGGAGAATCGATTCAAGCACTTAAAGGGAGGAACGAACCATGCAGGAGAACCACGCCGGAAGACCATTGCAGCCTGGAGATCGCGCACCGAACGTCGTGCTGGATGCGATCACGCGGCAGGGCAAGGTCGCCATCGACGATTTTCGCGGCCAGAAGCCGGTGTTTGTCGGATTGTTCCGCGGGCTGCATTGCCCCTTCTGTCGCCGGCAGATCGCCGCCATGGCCGAGCTCACCGATGCATTGCAGGAAAAAGGCATAGACAGCCTGACCGTCGTCAACACGCCGATCGAGCGCGCCCGCCTCTACTTCCGCTACCATCCGCTTCCCAATCTGCTGGCGGCCTCAGACCCGGAACGGGTATCGCACAAGGCCTTCGGCCTGCCGAATCTTCAGTTTACCGAGGCTGAGAATGACTGGCCGCACAAGGTCAGCATGGATGCGGTGATGTCGATGCGCATCGATCTGCCGGGCGAGCTTCCAGAGCCCATGAACCCGATGGCAGCGATGGAATTCCTCGACAAGGCGGACGGCTATGAAGTCAACGAGGATGACAAGCGGATGATCGCCACCGGCGAAGGCCAGCTTGTCGGCGAATTCCTGCTCGATCGGGATGGTGTCATCCGCTGGTCGTTCACGGAGGTCGAAGAGGCTGGCCGCCATATGTTTGGCATTCCCGCCCCACGGGAAGTCATGTCGGCAGCATCGAATATGGCTGTTTGAAGCGCTTTTTCAGCTCTGAATTACGCCTTAGAGCATGATCCTTTCGGATTATGCTCTATCTTTTTGCGGCAATGCTCGGCCGCTCCTGTGCTTCTAAGGACGCCGCATTTAGCGCTTTCAACGCCGCCTGGACGAAGCCGTCGCGCGCTGCGGCGATCTCTATGCCACGCGGTTCGTAGACATGGCGATGCAGGAAAAAGCCGGTCAGGCGGAAGGCGGCAGCGAGACTGCCGGCATCCGCTGCTTCGACGGCGCCAGCGGCGAGGAAAGGCGGCAACACCAGCATCTTGTCGGCCCAAGGCAGGCCTGCGGCACGGCAGACGGCTCGCCCGGTCTTCGGCGAAACAAAGGCAAGATCGTCGTGCGTACCCGTCGCCGCGCACTCCGTCAGATCGAGGCCGAAACCCAGGTCATTGAGGACCGCCAGCTCGAAGCGGACGAAAAGTTCGCCGGCATCCATGGGGTTCTGCAGGTTTTCGAGAATCACATTCAGCGCATCATAGAGATGCGGATGCGGGTCACGCTCTGGCAGCAGGCGCAGCAGAGCGCCCATGGCCTGCACGCCATAGACGGCGGTCGCCGTCTCCATCAGCCTCGCCGCCCGCAATCGCACCGGCTCCATGCGGAACTCGCCGAGATGCTCATGCAGCCGTGCCCGCCAGGTCACTTCGACCAGATTGCCAGCCTGCAGCACCGGCTGCATGGCGCGGGACCGGCCGGAGCGCACCAATCCCATGTGCCGACCGCGATCACGCGTCATCACCTCGGCGACGACACTCGTCTCGCCAAGGCGTTTGACGCCCAAGATGATCGCCTGATCCTGCCACTGCATCGGCCGGTTCGTCCTATAGAATGTCGTGATTCGAGTTTAGGACAAACGGCGGGCGCTGTCACATGTCAGACGATCCGCTTGGTAGCGGGTTGCTTGATGGGTCTGCCGGCGCCAGCCTGTCGACGAATGCCCACATGGCGGCCTCATCGAAAGGCTTGTTGAGCAACGGCACATGCCGCAAATCGGGTGGAAAATCGAGCGTATCGGGATAGCCGCTGACGAAGCCGAAGGCGACGCCGCGCTCCCTCAGCAACCGGGCAAAGCCGAAACTCATCGACTCCCCCAGATTGACGTCGAGCACCGCAAAATCATAACTCTCGGTGTGAATGGCGTTGACCGCCTGTTCCAGGTTCGAGGCGATTTCCACCTCCTTGACCCCGATGAGACGAAGGATTTCCTCCGCCTCCATGGCAATGATCAGATTGTCTTCCAAAATGAGAACGCGCTGAACCGTCATATCAGCGCCGCCCCCGCATCCCCGCGCCAAGCGGCGCCGTTCCCCGTAAACATTCCCACATCTATCCCTCCGGCGCCAATCATCGGCCCGTGTTGAATGGATGGCATTCCCCCATCCGTATTGGCTAGATCTCATGTGACATGACCTTGCCCTGACCCGCTTCGCACTTTTTGTCCCGCCGGACTATGGGCTCGTCATCATGCTCCAAACGCATTTGCCGCCGCGGTTAGTAAAAGGTGAAACTGGTCGAAAAGTGACGAAAATGTAGTCTATGCTGATACACTCGTCATGAACATTTAAAAAAGACATGTGGCGGCCACATCATTGCCACCACGTCAGATGAACGGTCGCACGCCCGCATCCAGCCCGCCCCACTCGGCGAGCGCGGCGAGTCCTTGCCCATTCAACACGTCGCAGCCGCGTTCATGCCAGCGAATCAAGCCGCGTTCCGACAGCTTTTTCAATGTCTTGTTTGTATGAACGATGGAGAGACCGAGGGTGTCGGCGATGTGCTGCTGTGTGATAGGAATGACCTTGCTGCCGTCGAAGAGATGCAGGGCTTTAGCCCGTTGATGCAGGTAGGCGAGCAGATAGGCAGCTCTTTCCAGCGCGGACCTGCGACCGATGCTTAAGAGGTGTTCGTCCAAAATGCGTTCTTCGCGCGCGGCAATCCACGTGAGATCGAAGGCGAGCGACGGATGCTTGTTGTAGAGCGCCATCAGTTCCGCACGCTCGAAAACACAGAGCGAGACCGGCGATAAAGCCTCGGTCGAATGCTGCATCTCGCCCATGATCGAGCCTTGCAGGCCGATGAGGTCGCCGGGCATCACATAGTTGAGGATCTGCCTGCGTCCGTCTTCGAGGGTTTTATAGCGAAAGCCCCAGCCGGAAAGGATCGTGAAGAGGTGGGCGCTGTGGGCACCCTCCAGGAAGATCGTCGCACCCGCGTCGACAACAAGCTCGCCCTTCTTGAAATCCGAGACGAAACTCAGCTCATCGCGACTGAATTCGCGAAAATGCGGCAATCGCCGCAGCGGACAGAGCTGGCACGGCGTTTTTTTCCTGTGCATCGTCGTGGTCTTGACCATTCACGCCTCTTAGATCGCTTCGGTTGAAGCGATCTGTCCGACGGCAGTCGTGAGGTAAGACACTCAACGGGGAATTGTTCCGTCAGCGCGGAAACTCTAGTCCCATTTCGCGGAAGCGTTCCGGATCGTCGCCCCAATTCTCACGCACCTTGACGAAGAGGAAAAGGTGCACCGGCTGTTCGAGAATTTCGGACAGTTCCTTGCGTGAGGCCGTCGAGATCGCCTTGATCGTCTCGCCTGATTTGCCCAGCGCGATCTTCTTCTGGCTTTCGCGCTCGACATAGATCACTTGCTCGATCCGGACCGAACCGTCCTTGCGCTCTTCCCATTTTTCCGTCTCGACATGCGAGGAATAGGGAAGCTCCTGGTGCAGGCGCAGGAACAGCTTTTCGCGGGTTATTTCGGCGGCGAGCTGACGCATCGGTAGGTCTGAGATCTGATCTTCGGGATAATACCAAGGACCCTCCGGCAGGGTCTTTGCCAGATAGTCCATAACATCGTCGCAGCCCGAACCGTTTTCAGCCGAAATCATGAAGGTCTGCTCGAAGGCGATCTTCTCGTTGGCGGCGGCGGCGAGCGCCAGCAGGTCCTCGCGACGGACGCGGTCGATCTTGTTCAAAACAAGGATCTTTGGCTGGGAAACTTCCTTCAATCCTTCGAGAATGGCTTCGGCATCGCCGCGTATTCCGCGCTCGCTGTCGATCAGGAGCATGATGAGATCTGCATCCTTGGCGCCGCCCCAGGCTGATGTCACCATGGCGCGATCGAGGCGCCGGCGCGGCTTGAAGATGCCGGGCGTATCCATGAAGACGATCTGCGCATTGTTGTGGATGGCGATGCCACGCACGATGGCGCGCGTCGTCTGCACCTTATGGCTGACGATCGATACTTTGGCGCCGACGAGCCGGTTGACGAGCGTCGACTTGCCCGCATTGGTCGGGCCGATGAGGGCCACGAAACCCGAATGCGTAGGGCCGATATTTTCAGCCGCACCTTCGCCGGCCAGGTCTTCCTGATTGGTCATTTTTTCCGTCATTTCTAGGCAGTCATTGTCATTTTTGAAGAGACTGGGGCTGCCATACACCTTCGCGCTCCAAAATCCGTGTCGCAGCCACCTGCTCGGCGGCGCGCTTGGAGCGTTCTATCCCGGTCTCGGGCGCCGTTCCCGCCACTTCCACCGTTACCGTGAAGCGGGGATCATGATCCGGTCCGCTGCGGTCATCAACCCTGTAAACGGGCGTGACGCCGAATTTCGCATGCGCCCATTCCTGCAATTCCGTCTTGGCATCGCGCCTGGCACCGTCCGCACGGACAGCGCGGCGCTCCCAGTAGCGCAGGATGAATTTGCGCGCCACTTCGAGGCCACCATCGAGATAGAGCGCCGCAATAAGGCTTTCCACCACATCGGCGCGCACGTTCAGCATGCGCTTGCCGGTCAACTTCTTCACATCGGCGCCGGTGCGGATGAAGAGATGCAGTTGCATCTCATCGGCGACTTCGGCGCAGGTCTCGGCGCTGACAAGCTGGTTGAGGCGCACCGAGAGCTCGCCCTCGGTCGCCGTGCCAAAGGTCTGAAAAAGGAGCTCGGCGATGCATAGGCCAAGAACCCGGTCGCCGAGAAATTCCAGCCGCTCATAGTTGCCGGCCTTATGCGTTCGGGCGCTGGCATGCGTCAGAGCCCAGTCGAGGCGCCCCTTCTCAGCGAATTCGTGGCCTATGACGGCTTCAAGCCTGACACGATCCGCCTGCGGGAGCGTCTGGGTCTTCGTCATTCGACAACCTTGAAGATGCGGTCCCAACGCATGTTGGTCGGCCATTTCCAGATTTCGCGGAACGAGGTGTCGTGGCCGAGCGAGAAGAAAATAACGCTGGCACGGCCGATCAGATTCTCAGCCGGCACATAACCGACGTCGAAACGGCTGTCGTCGGAATTGTCGCGGTTGTCGCCCATCATGAAATAGTTGCCCGGCGGCACGACATATTCCTGGGTGTTGTCACCACGCGACGTCTGCGACAGATCGAGCGTGTCGTAGACCTTGCCGGTATCCGGCAGGCGCTCGCTGTAAACGGGGATGTCGTCGCCCGGCTCCTGGCTGTAATCCGAGGCGAAGGTTCCGTGCGGCTCACGCGGGACAGCCTGTCCGTTGATGTAGAGGATATCGTTCTTCACCTGAATACGGTCACCCGGCAGGCCGATGACGCGCTTGATGTAATCGACATCCGGATTCGGCGGGAAGCGGAAGACCACGACATCGCCGCGCTTGGGTTCGCTGCCCAAGATGCGGCCGCTGAACAGATCCGGCGAGAAGGGCAGAGAATATTTCGAATAACCGTAAGCGAACTTATTGACGAAGATATAGTCGCCAACAAGAAGCGTAGGCATCATCGAGCCGGACGGAATGGTGAAGGGTTGAAATAGTACCGTGCGGATGATCATGGCCAGGACTAGAGCCTGTACGATGACCTTGATGTTTTCCCACAGGACATTCTGCTGTTTTTCGGCTTTCTCGGACACGCAGTCTTATTCCTTTTTCGCACCCCACCGGCGCACTTCACTTTCAGGCACTCTCTATCCGCTTCATACCACGGCGGCAATGGCGCAGGTATTAAAAGCGACACACGGTCGTCATTCAGCCCGCAATCGGCAGTGCTTCGATGATCACAAAGGCCTGAGCGAGAGGGAAATCATCGGTTATCGTCAAATGAATGGCGGCGCGATGATTTTCCGGCAGCATCGCCGCCAGCCTTTTGGCCGCACCGCCCGTCAACTGCATGGTCGGCTTGCCGCTCGGCAGGTTGACGACGCCCATGTCGCGCCAGAAAACGCCCTGCGCCAGACCTGTACCAAGTGCCTTGGAGCAGGCTTCCTTGGCAGCGAAGCGCTTGGCGTATGACGCAGCCTTGTTCTTGCGCCCTTCGGATTTGGCGCGCTCGATATCGGTGAAGCAGCGTTCGGTGAACCGCGAGCCGAAGCGTTCGATCGACTTTTCCACGCGGCGGATGTCGATAAGGTCGCTGCCTATCCCGATGATCATGAGAAGGCCCTCCAGCCAGCCGCTACGGCGCCGCGTTCCGTCAGACGCTCGATGCGTTCTCGGCAAGGGCCAGGCGTTCGCGCGCCCGCTCCATCAGCCGGGCCTTGCGGCGGCTCTTGAAGCTCTTCACGCCATAATAGGTCAACGCATAGACGACGACGCCCGTGACGATTGCCGGCGGAATGCCGCCGATCAGCATCGGCTTCAGGATCGGGTCCCAAATCTGCAGCAGATCGCCCTTATGCCACAGCGCCGGCAGATCGACGCCACCGCCCTGACCGCCGCTATCGCGCGCCAGGATCAGATGGCCGATTTCCCAGGTGAGGCCCCAGATGAAAGGATAGGTGATGGGATTGCCGGCCGCCAGACAGCCGAGCGCGGCCGCGATCACGTTACCGCCGACGACATAGGCGATAATAATCGCCATGATGAAGTGCACGCCGATGAACGGTGTCCAGGACACGACAATGCCGGCGGCAAAGCCAGCGGCCACCGAATGTGGCGACGCGGCAAGGCGCACAAGGCGTTTCCCAAAATATTGGAACGAGCGAATGAAACCCTTGCGGGGCCAAAGATGCTCCCGCAGTTTTTCACTCAACGTCAGTGGTTTTCGGCGGCGAAATAACATGCGGCTTATCTAGTGCAGGGAGGGCCGTCATGACAAGAGCGGCAAAGCGTATCTTGCGTCGATTATCCGGCCGCAGCGCCTGTACTCTTCAGAGCGCCACATGTTCAAGGAACATCAACGGGCCACTCCAGCTTTGTTTGAGGCGGAACATCCTGTCTGCTTTCGGCGGGATGCCCCAAGGGCGCAACAACAGGTACGCCCCTTCCCATTTTGCAAGTATTGTCAGCGATTAACGCTGGCGGAAGATACCGCGATCGACCTGACGCTGACGATATTCAAGGTCAAAACGGTCGTGCGAGCCATTCAGATAGGCCATTTCACGTTCTTCAGCACTCGGAACGCGCAGGGCGCGGGCGAATTTCTTGATAGGACCAAACATTGTCTTACTCATCTCTGTTTCGTTTCTTCGATGACCAGAAGATAGGCGTGACAAAAGTTAATTACCACAGCTCGAAAATAGAAGCAGCCATGCGTCAGGCGCATGCCTTAGGCCGAACTTAGGCAAATATGATCATTAAATGATCACAAACTATGCAATCGGCTTTCAATCGAGCCATCGCGAAAGATAATTATTCGTAAAGCCGCTTCACCGTGGCAATGCAATCCAGCTCCTTGAGCTGCACCAGGAGCTGATTGAGCTGGCGCAGATCCCAGACTTCGACATCCAGCGCCATCTCGGTAAAGTCGGCGGCAACGCGCACCGTGTTGAGAAGGCGGATGTTAACGTCGATGTCGGCGACCGTCTGCGCGACCTTGGCTAGTGTTCCCGGCTCGTTCAGCGCATTGATCAGAATGCGCGCGGTGAAGCGGGACTTGTTGGCCTCATCCAGATCCCAGCGTACGTCGATCCATCGCTCCGGCTGGTCGTCGAAACGCTGCAGGACCGGTGACTGGATAGGATAGATGGTGATGCCCTTGCCCTTTTCCATGATGCCGACGATACGGTCACCGGGAACGGCACCGGTCGGAGCGAAATGCACGTCGACATCCGCTGCCAGGCCGCGGATCGGCAGGGCATCCACGCCTTCGACGCTGGCGGCGAGATCGGCCTTGGTCTTGCCGGGGATCTTGAAGATCATGCCGGAGGCGCTGCGGACATTGAACCAGCCTTCGTCGCCGGCGGGCTTGATCGTGACGCGCTCATCCTGATGATCCGGATAGACGGCCCGCAACACATCGAGCGATGACATCTCCCCTCGCCCGACAGCAGCAATCGCGTCCTCGACATCCTTCTGGCCGAGGCGGTGTAGCGCCGGCTTCAGAGCTTCACGCGAAAAGACCTTGCCGGCGCGCTCGAAGGTGCGCTCCAGAATGCGGTGGCCGAGGCCGGCATATTGCTTGCGGATGGCAAGGCGCGTTGCGCGGCGAATGGCGGCGCGCGCCTTGCCGGTCACGACGATCTCTTCCCAGGCAGCCGGCGGCACCTGCACGCCAGAGCGGATGATCTCAACTTCATCGCCATTGGAGAGGCGCGTCACCAGCGGCATGATCCGGCCGTTGATCTTGGCGCCAACGGTGGTGTCGCCGATATTGGTGTGGACGGCATAGGCAAAATCGATCGGCGTCGCGCCGCGCGGCAGGGCGATCAACTTGCCCTTCGGCGTGAAGCAGAAAACCTGATCCTGGAACAGTTCCAGCTTGGTATGCTCCAGGAATTCTTCGGGGCTGTCGCCTTCGGCCAACGCCTCGATGGTGTGGCGCAGCCAGGAATAGGCATTGCTTTCGCGCGATAGCAGTTCACCATCGCCATTATTGTTGGTGCCGTCCTTATAGAGCGTATGGGCAGCGATGCCGAATTCGGCGATCTCATGCATGCGCTTGGTGCGAATCTGCAGCTCGATGCGCTGGCTGGACGGGCCGACGATAGTCGTGTGCAGCGAACGGTAGTCGTTCTGCTTCGGCGTGGAGATATAATCTTTGAACCGCCCGGGCACGACGCGCCAGCGCGTATGCACGATGCCGAGCGCGCGATAGCAGGAGGGAACATCATCGACGAGCAGGCGGAAGCCATAGACATCGGAGAGCTGCTCGAAGGAAAGCGATTTCGACTGCATCTTGCGGAAGACCGAATAGGGCTTCTTCTGCCGGCCCTTGACCATGGCGTTGGCGAGGCCGTTGGCGACCAGCAAGTCGCGCAGTTCCGTCTCGATCTTTTTCACCAAGCCTTCGTTGCGCCGCGACAGCTCCTCCAGGCGCTTGGTGACCGTGTCGTGCGCCTCCGGATTGATATGGCGGAACGAAAGCTCCTCCAACTCTTCGCGCATATCCTGCATACCCATGCGGCCGGCAAGCGGCGCATAGATATCCATCGTCTCTTCGGAAATGCGGGCACGCTTTTCCGGCGACATGTGGTCGAGCGTGCGCATATTGTGCAGGCGGTCGGCCAGTTTTACCAGGAGCACGCGGACATCGTCGGAAATTGCGAGCAGCAGCTTACGCAGATTCTCGGCCTGCTTCGCCTTCTTGGTGACGAGATCAAGCTTCTTGATCTTGGTTAGCCCTTCGACAAGACGGCCAATATCCTCACCGAACAGTTCGTCGATTTCGGCACGCGTCGCGGTCGTATCCTCGATCGTATCATGCAGGAGCGCGACGGCGATGGTCGATTCATCCAGACGCATGTCGGTCAGGATGGCGGCAACTTCGAGGGGATGGGAAATATAGGGGTCGCCGCTGGCACGCTTCTGCTGCCCGTGCTTCTGCATCGCATAAACATAGGCCTTATTGAGAAGCGCTTCATTGGCATCGGGCTTGTATTTCTGCACACGCTCGACAAGCTCGTATTGCCGCATCATTCCCAAGCTACTCCCGCAAAATAAAAGCGCGCCAGTCATAAGACCGGCGCACGCATTACTTCATCATATCGCTCTTGGTTAGAGCATCAAGCTCGACGATCAGTAATCGTCGCTTTTTTCTGGCGGAACAAGGCCTTCGATACCGGCAAGAAGCTCTTCTTCCGACATCTGATCGAAAGTAACGGCTTCCGGCTGATCTTCTTCCTCATCGCCCGAAGCAGAAGCGACAGCGCCAGCGGCCAGGAGGCTTGCCGGATCGGGCTCTGGCTCGTCGACTTCAACGTGCTTCTGCAGCGAGTGGATCAGGTCTTCCTTCAGGTCATCAGGAGACAGCGTCTCGTCGGCGATTTCGCGCAGTGCGACGACCGGGTTCTTGTCATTGTCGCGGTCGATGGTGATCGAGGAACCCTGCGAAATCAGGCGAGCGCGATGGCTGGCAAGCAGCACGAGCTCGAACCGGTTTTCTACTTTATCAATGCAATCTTCTACTGTGACACGGGCCATTGCCTGTCCTTTGCGGTCGTGATGTCGTCATCATGTCTCGGAGTAGCACGCCCGATACAAGCAAACGATGGCAAATTCAAGTTTTTCCTGCTTCGGGGCTGCCAATCCCTCCACATTGGGCTAAAATTCATTAGACAAATCGCGCATTCAACCTACAGTTGCTTGGAATATCATAAATCGTGCCCTAAATCTCGGATATATGAATAATTCATAAAGTAATACGAATTATTCTTGGGCGTCATACAAGACATTGTTTTGACTGCATTTTGGGTAAAAGTAATTGCGTTTTGGTAACAATGGATATGTAAGCGATGTTCGACCCACGCGAAAAAATTGCACTTTTTATAGACGGCGCCAATCTTTACGCTGCGTCGAAAAGCCTTGGTTTTGATATCGACTATCGTAAGCTGCTGAAGGCCTTCCAGAAGCGCGGATATCTGCTTCGCGCTTATTACTATACGGCACTTATCGAAGACCAAGAATATTCCTCGATCCGCCCGCTCATCGATTGGCTGGACTATAACGGCTACAAGGTCATTACCAAGCCGGCGAAGGAATTCACCGACTCCATGGGCCGCCGCAAGATCAAGGGCAACATGGATATCGAGCTGGCAATCGACGCCATGGAGCAGTCGGAAACCGTCGATCACCTGGTCATCTTTTCCGGTGACGGGGATTTCACCACCTTGGTGGAAGCATTGCAGCGCCGTGGCCGCAAGGTGTCCGTGATCTCCACGATGTCCACCCAGCCGCCGATGATCGCCGACGACCTGCGCCGCCAGGCCGATCACTTCATCGATCTTGTATCGCTGAAGGCCGAAATCGGCCGCGACCCCTCCGAGCGTCCGCAGCGCCCGGTCGAACCGGCGCCTGCTGCGGCAGAGGCCGAAGATTAATCCGGGATCGGCGGGAGCGTCTGTGTCTGCCGCCGCAGCCGGCCCTTCGCTTTGGCTCAGGGCGTTCGTCTCAGTGTGTTCGTCGCTGCGATCGATTGACTGCTGGCTTTGATTGTCGGCGAGGAATTTCATAGACGGTGGAGCTTTCCGCGTTTGCCGCGGCGGCCGGCCCTTCGCTTTGGCTCAGGGCGTTCGTCGCTGCAATCGATTCACTGGATCGATTGCTCGGGCTTTGCCCGACCGCTCCTCACCCTCACCCATTATCCTTGAGAAGCCGGTTCTTCTGCCGGTTCCAGTCGCGTTCCTTCTCGGATTCGCGTTTGTCGTGGATCTTCTTGCCCTTGGCGAGCGCCAGCTCCAGCTTGGCACGACCGCTATCGTTGAAATAAATCTTCAGCGGGATCAGCGTCATGCCTTCGCGATTGACAGCGGAGCGCAGCCGGCCGATCTCACGGCCGGAAAGCAAGAGTTTGCGGCGGCGCCGCGGCTCGTGATTGAAGCGGTTCGCCTGCAGATATTCCGGCAGATAGGAATTGATCAACCAGATCTCGCCATCCTCATCGGAGGCATAGGATTCCGCGATATTGGCCTTGCCTTCGCGCAACGACTTGACCTCGGTGCCTTTCAGCACGAGCCCCGCCTCATAGGTGTCGATGATCTCGTAGTTGAAGCGCGCCTTGCGGTTTTCCGCGACAATCTTCTTCACCACGCGTTGGCTGCCTTTGGGTGCCATGGTTCTTCTTCTTTTTCGTGCGTCAATTCCGGCAGCGGCCACCGGCGCGCCAAGGTTTCACCCCTTAAATAAGCGAGACCGCCCTCCTTGTGAAGAGAGCGGTCTTGCTAGAGGATTTCGTGAGAGCGTTGGTACCCGTCAGTTCAGGAGACCAGCGTGGCGCATGGCGGCATCGATGGCCGCTTCCGTGCCGGGCTCCAGTGTCGAGAGCAGTGGCGAGCGCACATTGCGGCTCATCCGGCCAAGGCGGGAAAGGCCGTATTTCGCGCCACAGAGCCCCGGCTCCAGGAAAATCGCCTTATGCAGCGGCATCAATCGATCCTGATAGTCCAGCGCCTTGGCATAATCGCCGGCAAGCGTCGCCGCCTGGAATTCGGCACAGAGGCGCGGCGCGACATTAGCCGTCACCGAGATACAACCGACACCGCCATGGGCGTTGAAGCCAAGCGCCGTCGCATCTTCGCCGGAAAGCTGGCGGAAGTCGTGGCCGCAGGTGATGCGCTGTTCGGAGACGCGCTCAATCTTGCCGGTCGCATCCTTGACGCCGACGATGTTGCCATGCGCCTTGACAAGCGCGCCCATCGTCTCCGGCGTCATGTCGACCACCGAGCGGCCGGGAATATTGTAGATATAGATCGGCAGCTTCACCGCTTCGGCAATGGCCGAAAAATGGGCGTAGAGCCCCTTCTGCGTCGGCTTATTATAGTAAGGCGTCACGACCAGAACTGCGTTCGCGCCAACCTTCTCGGCGTGCTGGGCAAGCTCGATTGCCTCGCGGGTATTGTTGGAGCCGGCGCCGGCCATGACCGGGACGCGCTTGCCAGCCACCTCGATGCAAAGCTCGACGACGCGCTTGTGCTCATCATGTGACAGGGTCGGCGATTCACCCGTCGTGCCGACGGGAACGAGCCCGCTGCTGCCCTCTTTGATCTGCCAATCGACATGGGAAGCGAAGGATGCTTCATCCACCTTACCGGCGTCAGTGAAGGGCGTAACGAGTGCGGGAATGGACCCCTGGAACATGCAAGTCTCCTCGCGGCGCCGCTTTCATGCTTCAGCCGCAATCCATGGTTATGAATCCGCGCACCATAGAGCGCTGCCTTGACGGCGACAAGCGCGCTTTCGATGGTAAAGGGCAGTTTCCGATATCATAATTGATTGAAATTCGGGCCAACGCTAAGGTTTCGTTAATATAAACTTCGGCAAATGGAGGGGGCCTGTTTTTTGTCGTGAGTAGCCGGATGAAAAGACCTGTGATGATCTTGACCGCTATGGGCGTGGCGGTCGCATGGAGCACTTTTGCCTCACAGCTTCCCGGCGAGCAGACATCGGCCCCCGAGACGACCGATGTGGCGATGACCATGCCGGATCCGTTGAATACCGGATCAATCCCGCGCGGCTCTGCAATAGCACCCGTCAGCGGCGACCTGAAAGCCGGTCTCGATGCCCTCTCCAGCAAGAACCCGATGCAGGCGCTCGCCATCCGCAACAGCATGAGCCAGGGTACGCTCGACCGTCACATTCTGACCTGGGCGATCGCTACCTCGGGCCAGCCCGGCGTTCCCTCCGGCGAAATCGCCGCGGCGGCGCGTGAGCTTACCGGTTGGCCGGGTCTCGCCAGCCTGCGTGGCAATTCCGAACGCGCGCTTTACGCTGAAAACCCGCCGGCCGACCAAGTGCTTGCCGCCTTTGGCAATTCGCAGCCGGAAACACCGGAAGGCGCTGTCATCCTGTCGCGCGCGCTGGTTTCGCGCGGTGCGTCAGCGCAAGCGGCCAAACTCATCCGCAAGATCTGGCGCAATGAGGGGCTCGATAAGTCCTTCGAAGACAAGATCCTTGCCGAATTCTCGAGCCTCCTGTCGCCGGCCGATCATAAGGCGCGCATGGACTATTTGCTTTATCGCGGCCGCACCGCTCAGGCCAAGCGTTTCGGCGATCTCGGCAGGGCGCAATCGCTCTACAAGACCTGGGCGGCAATCAACAATCGTTCCGCCAATGCCGGAACTTTGCTCGCCACTATCGATCCGCAATGGCGCAAGGACCCCGCCTATCTCTTCATGCAGGTCGAGAACCTGCGTCGCCAGGACAAATATGACGATGCCGCCAATCTGCTGATGCAGATGCCGCGTGACCGCAGCGTACTCGTCAATACCAGCCAATGGTGGGATGAGCAGCGCATCGTCAGCCGCGGCCTGGTGGATCAAGGTAAATTCAAAACCGCCTATCGCATCGTCGACGCCAGCGTCGCGGAGAGTGCGCAGGATGTCGGCGAGGCGGAATTCCATGCCGGCTGGTATGCGCTGCGCGGATTGCAGGACGGCGCGACGGCCGCAACGCATTTCCGCAAAATTCTGCAGATATCGAACGGTCCGATCTCGCTGTCGCGCGCCTGGTATTGGCTCGGCCGCTCCGCCGAAGCCGGCGGTCCGGGCAAGGCGGCGGATTTCTATGCCAAGGCCGCCTCTTATCCCAGCACATTCTATGGCCAGCTCGCGGCCGAAAAATTGGGCCGCCGGACGCTGAACGTCACCTACCCCTCGCCGACGACCGAGGACCGGGAGCGCTTCCAATCCCGCGAAGCCGTTCAGGCCATCGCGCATCTTGAAGCGGCAGGTCACGGCTGGCGGGCTGATGCCCTTTACCGGGCGCTGGCGAAACAATTGCAGAGCCCCGGCGAGATCGCCATGCTGGCGGCACGGGCCGAGCGCTCCGGCAATCATCAGCTTTCCTTGCAGGTCGGCAAGATCGCCTATGGCCGCGGCGTCGACGTCGCCGCGCTCGCCTTCCCGATCGGCGTCATTCCGGACAATGCCAATATTTCCGGTTCCGGCAAGGCGCTCGCCTATGCCATCGCCCGGCAGGAGAGTGCCTTCAACCCGGCAGCAGTCTCCTCCGCCAATGCGCGCGGTCTGCTGCAGCTTCTGCCGAAGACGGCCAAGGCCGTCGCCGGCCGTCACGGCATAGCCTATTCCGCGGACAAGCTGACGCAGGATGCCGGCTACAACGCGACGCTTGGGGCCCATTATCTCGGCGAGCAGATCGACACCTTCGGCGGCTCCTACATCCTGACTTTCATTGCCTACAATGCCGGGCCAAACAAGGTTCCCGAGTGGATCAGCCGCTACGGCGATCCGCGCGGCAAATCGATCGACGATGTCGTCGACTGGATCGAGCGCATCCCCTTCCCCGAAACGCGCAACTATGTCCAGCGCGTCATGGAGAATTATCAGGTCTACAAGGCCCGCCTTGGACAGAAAACCGATATCGAGCACGATCTGATCTACGGACGCGGCTAAACTCCGCGACGGCGCCAGCATCATTGTTCAAGACGACAAAATCGCGTTACATCCCTCGTGAAACGCCATCCACGAGGGCTATCGATGCGTAATGACGATGAGAGCGGCTTTGTTATCAAAACAATCACTGCACCGGACGGGCTGAGGCTTTCCGCACGCGATTACAGCGGCGATTCGCCGGCCTTAAACCTGGCCCCGATCGTCTGTTTGCCGGGTCTGACCCGCAACTCCCGGGATTTCCACGAGTTGGCGCTGCTTTTGTCGCGGGATCCGGTGGCACCGCGCAGGGTGATTACGCTCGATGCCCGTGGACGCGGTTTATCGGCCTGGGACGACGACAAGAGCCACTATAATCTCGTGGTCGAGGCCCAGGACGTGCTCACAACCTGCGCCGCGCTGAATATACCAAAGGCCGTCTTCATCGGCACCTCGCGCGGCGGTCTTGTCCTGCATCTGCTGGCGGCAGGCCATCCCGATATCCTGAGGGCCGTCATTCTCAACGACATCGGTCCCGTTCTTGAAAAGGAAGGGCTTGTCGATATCCGCGACTATCTGAACCGCAACAGGAAGCCAGCCAATTGGGACGATGCTGTCGAGATTCTGCGGGAGAATCACGGTCGCGCTTTCACGGCACTTACAGATGACGATTGGCGCGACATGGCTCGGGCGATCTATACGCTCAAGGATGGTAACGTCGTAGCGGATTTCGATCCCGCTATTGCCGTCCAGATGAAGTCGCTCGATTTCGAAACGCCGCTACCGGATCTCTGGCCACAGTTCGAGGCGTTTCAGAACATCCCCTTGATGGTGATTCGCGGGGAAAACTCCAAGCTGCTGACGACAGCCAGCCTAGAGGAGATGGCACGGCGCCATCCCGGCATGACGGCAAAGATTGCTATCGGGCAAGGACATGCTCCGATTCTGCACCTCGGAGATATTCCGGCCGCGATTCGGCGTTTTCTGGCAACGATCTGAGCTTGCGCACAGCACCATCGCCACGCGCCGCAGAATAGAAAAGGCCCGGTTGGGAAAACCGGGCCAATCCTCTTCTGATCGGAGGTCAGATCAGAGTGTATGCTAATTCGGTTTTTGATAACCGAATTAGAAGCTGCGCTGGAAGCGGAGGATACCAGCCCACTGATCCTGGTTTACAGAATCGAAGTTGGTGTAGGTAACTTCCGGCTCGATGAGCAGGTTCTTAACCGGGTTGAACTTGAGGTTCGTCGTGGCTTCGAAGATCTTCGAGTCGGTGTAAGCGAGCTGCACGTTCCACTTCAGCTTGTCGCTGATCTTATAGCCAACGCCACCCCAAACAGCCCAGTCACCCCAGCCGCAGAGGTCGCCACGGCCAACCGGGCAAGCAGATGCGTTCAGGTTCGAACCGGCATACTGGTTCAGCTTGTCGCCGTCGGTGTTCCAGCCGCCCATCAAGAAGGCCGTAAACGCGCCGAAGTCGGCGTCGATACGAGCCTTGATAGCGCCTTCTTCGACGATCGAGTCATAGCCACCGACAACCTTGAAGCCGAAGTTGCCAGCCTTGTAGCCAACGCCGGCAACGACGTTCGGGGCATAGTGGTCAGCCTTGGACTGAACCCAAGCGCCGCCGTAGGAAGACGTATCCGAACCGGAGTTGGAGTCTTCAAGCGAGACGACAGCCTTGAAGCCGTTGCCTGCATCGTAGTTGTAGGTGATCTGGTTCAGTTCGTACGGGCCGTCATAGACCACGTCGTCGTTGATGACGTCGCCGGCATAACCTGCGAACAGGTTGTACTGCGAGTCCTGCTTACCAACCAGGAAACCGCCGAGGCTGATGTTAGCCCAGAGCAGCTTGGTGGTCGTAGCGTTGCCGTCGTTCCAGTCGAAACGATAAACGGTGTTGGTCTTCAGCGGACCGTATTCGGTGTCCGTTGCGGTGTCGACGCTGAGCTGAGCGCGGGTGTGCCAGTAGGTGCCGCGATCGCCGCCCGGACCCGGGTTGTAGGCGTTGTACCAGCCGCCTTCGGTACGGACCATGCCGCCGATCTTGAGGCAGGTTTCGGTACCCGGGATGAAGAAGTAGCCAGCGCCATAAGCGTCGCAGATGCGAACGTATTCAAGCGGCTCCGGCTCGGCAGCAACGACGGCATCGGCTGCATGAGCACCGGAAACTGCTGCCAGCGCAGCAGCGGAGCCGAGAAGAAGGCTCTTGATGTTCATAATAACTCCAGTTCTAAATATCGATTAGGTATGAGAATTCGCGCCGAGAAATCGACGG
The DNA here is from genome assembly GCF_030182455.1 of Rhizobium cerradonense. Lineage (NCBI taxonomy): Bacteria > Pseudomonadati > Pseudomonadota > Alphaproteobacteria > Hyphomicrobiales > Rhizobiaceae > Rhizobium > Rhizobium cerradonense. Next base: position 318,356 of record NZ_JAQJCK010000003.1, on the reverse strand, counting down.
GCCCTACCCCACCCCTGTGTTCAAAGTTGACCCCTGATCTGGGAGAACCAAGACGCTAAGTCTTGCTTCCGAGTTGGACCCTACAGATCGAATTTTTCAGAGCAATATCAGAGACAAACTATAATCATATGTGACGTTCGTTTCGAATTTCGCGTTGCACAAAAATCACGTCGCAAAACTGTCACATAGTTTCCATGTTCAGAAATTGAACTCTACTAGGCAATACTCTCCGAGAACACTCAAGTTATAAAATCTATACTTAGTTAGTATATTATAAATCAATAAAATACTGAAGCACCGCTTCTCCGGTATCCAAAGCAGCGAAGATCGGACTGTCCGAAATACAAAAAGCCCGGCTCAAAAGCCGGGCTTTTCGTCACCAATGTGACAATCAGATTATGACCGAGGTCAAACCAGATTAGAAGGTACGCTCGAAGCGGAGGATACCAGCCCACTGATCTTCGTTGATCGAATCCCAGTTGGTGTAGGAAACTTCCGGCTCGATGAGCAGGTTCTTAACCGGGTTCCACTTGATGTTCGTCGTAGCGGCGAAGATCTTGGAGTCGGTGTAAGCGAGCTGCAGGTTCCACTTCAGCTTTTCGTTGATCGGAACGCCAACGCCGCCCCAAACTGCCCAATCGCCCCAGCCGATGTCAGCAGCGTCGCCGCCACCGTTCGAGCCAGCGTACTTGTTCAGCTTGTCGCCGTCCGTGTTCCAGCCGCCCATGATGAAGGCAGAGAGAACGCCGAAGTCAGCGTCGATACGAGCCTTGATGGCACCTTCTTCGACGATGGAGTCATAACCACCGACGACCTTGAAGGACCATGCGCCAGCCTTGTAGCCAGCACCGGCAACGACGTCCGGAGCGTAGTGATCCGAGCTGTCTTCGCCGTTAGAGCCATGTGCGCCAACGCCAGAGTTGCTGTCTTCCAACGAGATCACAGCCGTGAAGCCGTTGCCGGCGTCGTAGTTGTAGGTGATCTGGTTGAGTTCGTACGGGCCGTCATAGACCACGTCGTCGTTGATGACGTCGCCGGCGTAACCGGTGAACTGGTTGAACCAGGAGTCCGTCTTACCAACAGTGAAGCCGCCGAGGCTGATGTATGCCCACAGCAGGTTGGTGCTGGTGGAGTTACCTTCCTGCCAATCCCAACGCAGGATGGTGTTCGTCTTCAGCGGACCGTATTCGGTGTCGGTCGCGGTGTCGATGTTGAGCTCGGCGCGGGTGTGCCAGAGCGTGCCACGAACGTTGTTCGGGTTGTAAGCGTCGTACCATTCACCTTCGGTACGAACCTTGCCGCCGATCTTGAGGCAGGTTTCGGTGCCCGGAATGAAGAAGTAGCCAGCGCCGTATGCGTCGCAGATGCGAACGTATTCGAGCGGCTCCGGCTCAGCGGCAACAACAGCGTCAGCCGCGTGAGCACCGGAAACTGCTACGAGCGCAGCAGCGGAGCCGAGAAGAAGGCTCTTGATGTTCATTATTGACCTCCAGTCAAAGTTTCAATCGAGAATGAGAACTACCCGAAGGCATTCCCTGCCCCATCCTCGTGTTTCAAGAAGTGGACGATCAATCGCCCTCGCTTCCGAGATTGAAAATACAAGACGCGAACTGTCACGCAATCTACATCTTACCGGAAAGGGGGATTTGCGTGAGCCTTCCGTAATTCCTGTTGCCGAAAGGACACAAGTCCGCCACACGGGCCTTGGATTTGTTTATAGTTTGTTAAGAAAGCCCTTACGGTACCAGCACTTACAGGCCGCTTTTAAATGAGGACGTGGGCGCGGGGCCGGCCGTCACAATGGCCGATCCAAGGCAAAACCATGGCTGCCGCGACGTCGTGTTCGCTGTTTTCGACATTTGCCGGGATAGTCATCAACAGTACGAAGCAAGCAAAATCACCTTCGCCATCTCAGCATAGCATCGAGAGCCAGTGATTCTGCCACGACCGATTCGATCGAGAATCGGTTTTATCGATCATGTGCCAGCAAGATTGCAGCGAAATGACAAAAAGAGAATCGGCAACGACTGACGTGAGAGGTCGTTTGATATCAACGGTGAAGGGGGAAAATAGCTGTCCTGCAAGGTGCAAAGCAGGATGGCGGAGAAGATGGGATTCGAACCCACGATACGCTTTTGACGTATACTCCCTTAGCAGGGGAGCGCCTTCGACCACTCGGCCACCTCTCCGGTGCGGCCCTGATACGGCCAATCATTTATCGACGCAAGCGCTTTTTCGCCTCCCTGCACGTTCTCCCTGCATTCGGCGGTGCGCGCATCCTGCAGGGAGAACTAGATAGCCGGCGTGCGGGTCCCTCTTAACGCAGCAACTCCTTAAGGTCCGCGGCCGAATCGGCCAAAACAGCCTTTGCCGGGTTGACGCCGCTTTCCAGTAGCTTCTTGCCAGTCACATAGGCCTTTGCGTCGTTGATAGCGTCGACGGCGATGAAGCGGCCCTCCTTGAAATACCAGACCGAAGCCGATCCTTCTCGAGCGCCGGCGCGCAAAAGGGTTTCGTCATAGCCGACGTTGAAGCCAGCGATCTGCAATTTTACGTCATATTGATCCGACCAGAACCATGGCTTCGGATCGTAGGGCTCGTTGCCGCCTGCAATGATTCCGGCTGCGGCTTCGGCCTGGTCGACGGCATTCTGTACCGATTCGAGACGGATGCGGCCGCCGTTCCAAGGCAGTTCCGCGCAATCGCCCACAGCGAAGATCGCGGGGTCGGAGGTGCGGGCAAACGAATCGACGATGATACCGTTGCCGACTTCCAGCCCCGCTTCCTTGGCCAGCCGGTCGTTCGGGGCAACGCCGATGCCGACGATGACGAAATCGACATCTATGGTGGACCCGTCCGACAGCTCGGCGGCGACGACATGGCCGTTCTTGCCAACCAGTTGCTTCAGGCCCGTCTTTTCGCGGATGATGACGTCGTGTCCACGGTGAATAGTCCGCATGATGTCGGCCGTCTCCTTGGCGGCGACGCGCTGCAGGATCCTGTCTGCCATTTCTATAAGCGTGACTTCGAGGCCGCGATGGCGGGCAACCGCCGCCGCTTCGAGGCCGATATAACCGCCGCCGATGATGAGAACACGGCGGCCCGCGCGCATTTCGGCGGCGAGCTGATCGGCATCGCGTTTATCGCGGGCGAGATAGACGCCTTCAAGCGCACCCCCGACGGAGGGCGGCAACTCGCGCGGCGTTGCGCCGGTCGCCAGCGCCAGCGTGTCATAGCCCAGCGCCGAACCGTCCTGCATGACCACCTGTTTTGCCGCGCGATCAATCTGCTCGACCCAGGTGGACAAACGGATCTCGACATTGTTGTCGGCATACCAATGCTCAGGGCGGAACAAGAGCCGGTCGAAGGCCATCTCGCCGAGAAGATATTTTTTTGTCAGCGGCGGTCGCTGATAGGGAAGGTTTTCCTCCGCGCCGATGATAGTGATCGGCCTCGAATCTCCAAGCGCCCGCAATTTGGCGGCAAGCGCGAAACCGGCCTGCCCGGCCCCGACAATGACCAATCTGCCCGTCACGATCCTTACTCCATTATATATGGTTATGGCGGCTCGTTACCTTGATATAGGCGTCGCCCTCGCGGTTTTCAGGGGTAACGCCTACCCTTGCAAGCGTCAATCATAGCTGACCTTGCGCCGGAGATCGGGGGAAAATTGGGGCAGGACTTCAGGCCGGTATCTCGACCCAGCGGCGCTCATGGAATGATCGGGCCATGGCGTGCACCGACTTTTCGATGCGCAAACCGTCCAAGAAGCTTACGACGGACGCCGCGTCGCCGGAAATGGCGCGGATCAGCTCCCGGCATTCGATGATCTTCAGATCATTGAAACCGAGTCCGTGGCCAGGCGCAGGGATGAACCGGTCATAGGGTCGGTGCGCCGGCGCCGCAAGAACTCTGCGGAAGCCCTGTTCGGTTTGCCTGCCGTCCGCCTGATAAAGCTCGAATTCGTTCATGCGCTCCTGGTCGTAGACGATCGAGCCTTTCGAGCCGTAGATCTGCAGCGCAATGCGGCCCTTGCGCCCCCAGGCGGAGCGATTCGCCATCAGCACCGCAGAAATACCGCCCCCGAGCCGCATCAGCACATTGGCGAGATCGTGATTCTCAACGGCGCGGCGCCCGCCGTCCTTCAACGGCCGTTCGGCATAGGGCTTCACCATATCGGTGATGACAGCTTCGACATGGCCGAACAGAAACCAGAGCAGCGACAGCGGATGCACTGCGAAATCGTCAAGCGCGCCATAGCCGCCGGCAAGCTCGCTCTTCCAATAGAAGAGGCCCTCCGGATCGGCCATGAAGTCTTCATCCATTTCGACACGGACGTGATTGACCTCGCCGATCGCGCCTTCGCCGATCAGCGCCTTGATATGCCGCATCACGGGATTCTGAATATAGTTGTAGCCGAGGACGGCGACCTTGCCCGAGGCCTTGGCGGCGCTCAGCATGCGTTCGGCGTCGGTATAGGCCGGCGCCATCGGCTTTTCGCACCAGACATGCTTGCCGGCTTCCAGCGCCGCGATCGCCATTTCCGGATGGAATTGATTGGGCGTGGTGACGGAGACGACATCGACCTCGGGATCGGCGATCAGCTCACGCCAATCGGCGGTCGCCTTTTCGAAGCCGAATTCATCGCCACGCATTTTTGCCAGGTCGGGATTGGCTTCGGCAAGATGCACGAGACGCGGTCGCTCAACATCGCCGAAGACGGTCTTGACCGCATTCCACGCCAGCGCATGGCATTTGCCCATATAGCCGGTTCCGATCAATCCGACGCCAAGCGACTTCATATCCATTTCCTCCACCGGCTTCCTCCTGAAGCCCGCGGCGATTTTTGGAATATTTGGACCGTTTTGACAAGCCGGCGCATCGGCCAATTGCGCCACATCGTCAGCGGAATGGAATTTATTGAAGTAAATTCACACACTTAAAAATAATCGTGCCGAGTTATCCAAAATCCGTTATCGTGCAAAATATGGAATATTTGTTTCATTGACGGGTATGACGTCGAGAAGGGTGAGGCATGGACAACGAAATCGAAACGCGAACCAAGGTGCCGCGGGATTTTGAAAGCCTTCGCAGCATCATCATCGAGCGTAAGAATTCCATGCCGAAACGTCTGGCGCAGGTCGCGGCTTTCGCACTCGGCAATCCGGATGAAATCGCGTTCGGTACCACGGCAAGCATTGCCACCGCCGCGGATGTCCAGCCTTCGACGCTGGTGCGTCTTGCCCATCATCTCGGTTACGGCGGCTTCTCCGACCTGCAGAGCATTTTCCGCGAGCGGCTGCGCGACCGGACGCTGAGCTACGAAGAGCGGCTGATCACACTCGAACAATCCGGCATCGAGGATGAAGAGGCCGGGATTCTCTCAGGCTTTCTCTCTGCCGCCAGCCAGTCGGTCAACAAGCTTGCCGCCACGATCGAGACGGATACGTTTGCCAAGGCGGTGGATGTGCTCGCCGCTGCCGAGACGATCTATCTTATCGCCAAGCGCCGTTCCTATCCGCTGACGGCGCATATGACCTACGCCTTTTCCAAACTGAACATCCGCCATCAGATCGTCGCTTCGCCGAACGGCATCGACGGCGAGCTCGCCCGCTTTGCCACGGAAAGGGACGCGGCGATTGCCGCAAGCTTCTCTCCCTACGCTGCCGACAGCCTCGCCCAGGCGCAGGACCTCGCCGCACGCAACGTGCCGGTCATCGCTATTACCGATTCGGCCTTTTCACCGCTTACCGGCTGCGCCACTCACTGGTTCGAGGTGGCGGAGGCCGATTTTGCCGGCTTCCGCTCGCTGTCGGCATCCATGGCGCTGATCATGGCCTTCCCTGTCGCCATCGCCGAACGGCGGAGGAAAGAAGCGGTTGCAAAATTCCACAAAACCAAAATGGAATAAACATTCCGAATTGACAAAATTACGGAACCAATGTTTCATTACATCCATGAACGCGGCTGCGGGAGATGGCCGCAAAATAGACCAGAGCCCGGACGAAAACGAAGACGGACGGACCGGCACATTCAATAATGCGTGACCCCAAAGAAAACTGAAGAGTTATCGGGATCATGCCTGGACGGGAGGACATTATGGCACACGACAATCCTGGCGCCCAGCCGGAGCCGACACTCGACGTGATCACCATCGGCCGCTCCTCCGTCGATCTTTATGGGCAGCAGATCGGCTCGCGGCTTGAGGATATTGCATCTTTTGCGAAATCCGTTGGCGGCTGCCCGGCCAATATCGCTATCGGCACGGCTCGCCTTGGCTTGAAATCCGGCTTGATCACCCGCGTTGGTGACGAGCAGATGGGCCGCTTTATCCGTGAACAGACGGCACGCGAAGGCGTCGCGACAGAAGGGATCGCCACCGACAAGGAGCGGCTGACGGCACTGGTGTTGCTTGCGGTCGAGGCCGAGGGCGTGTCGCCGATGATCTTTTATCGTTCCGACTGCGCCGACATGGCGCTCGACGAGGATGATATCGATGAGAATTTCATTCAATCCTCTCGCGCCGTCCTCGTCTCCGGCACGCATTTTTCCAAGCCGAACACGGAGGCCGCGCAACGCAAGGCGATTCGCATCGCCAAGGCGAACGGCCGCAAGGTGATCTTCGACATCGACTACCGGCCGAATCTCTGGGGCCTCGCCGGCCACGCCGAGGGCTTCGAACGTTATGTGAAGTCGGATCGCGTGTCGTCGAAGATGAAAGAGACGCTGCCGGATTGCGACCTGATCATCGGGACCGAAGAGGAGATCATGATTGCCTCGGGCGCAGATGATGTGCTCGGCGCTCTCAAGGAAATCCGCCGCCTTTCCTCGGCAACCATCGTGCTGAAGCGCGGCGCCATGGGCTGCATCGTTTATGATGGCCCTATCTCGGATGACCTCGAAGACGGCATTGTCGGCCAGGGCTTTCCGATCGAGGTGTTCAACGTTCTCGGCGCCGGCGATGCCTTCATGTCCGGATTCTTGCGCGGCTTCCTGCGCGACGAACCGCTGAAGACCTGCGCCACCTGGGCCAATGCCTGTGGTGCCTTTGCGGTCTCCCGCCTGCTCTGCTCGCCGGAATATCCGACCTGGGCCGAGCTCGATTTCTTCCTGAAGACGGGCAGCAAACACCGGGCCCTGCGTAAGGACGAGGCGATCAACCATCTTCATTGGGCGACGACCCGACGCGGCGAGATCCCACTGCTGATGGCGCTTGCCATCGATCATCGCTCGCAACTCGTCAGCGTCGCCGACGAGCTGGGCATCGGCCATGACAGGATCGTTGCCTTCAAGCGGCTTGCGGTCGAGGCGGCGGCGCGCGTTTCGGGCGGTCGGTCCGGCTATGGCATGCTCATCGACGAGCGCTTCGGCCGCGATGCCTTCTTCGACGCCGCCGCGAAGAATTTCTCCTGGATCGGTCGTCCCGTTGAATTGCCGGGCTCGAAGCCGCTGAAATTCGAGTTCAGCCAGGATATCGGTTCGCAGCTCACCGAATGGCCCCTCAATCATTGCATCAAATGCCTCTGCTTCTATCATCCCGACGATCCCGCGGAGTTGAAGGCGGAGCAGCAGGAGAAGCTACGCACCCTGTTCGAAGCAGCGCGTAAGGTCGGCCGCGAGCTGTTGGTCGAGATCATTGCCGGCAAGAACGGGCCGCTGACTGACGATACGATCCCAACGGCGATGGAAGAGCTCTATGCGCTCGGCATCAAGCCGGACTGGTGGAAGCTGGAACCGCAGGAATCGACCGCGGCCTGGAAAAAAATCGATGCCGTAATCGCCAAAAATGATCCATTGTGCAGGGGTATCGTGCTGCTTGGCCTGGAAGCGCCGGCAGAAGAATTGATCCGCAGCTTCGAGGCGACGCTGGCCGCGCCCTCGGTCAAGGGTTTTGCCGTCGGACGGACGATCTTTTCCGATGCGGCGCGCGCCTGGATGTCGGGCGGCATGAACGACGAGGAAGCGATCGCCGACATGGCTGGCCGCTTCCAACAATTGACCCAGGCGTGGCTGAAAACCCGCGGCCTGGAATAGAAGGCGCATTGCTCCGAAAAGTTTCGGGGAAAGCGATGCGCAAACAATGGACTAAAATGCATTTGGGAGGCGCCCCATGGGCAATACGATCCGATTGACGATGGCGCAGGCTGTCGTGCATTTCCTCAAAAACCAGATGACTGTGATCGATGGCCAGAAGCAGCCGATCTTCGGCGGCGTCTGGGCGATCTTCGGCCATGGCAACGTCGCCGGCATGGGGGAAGCGCTCTATCAGGTGCGCGACGAGTTGCCGACCTTCCGTGCCCACAATGAGCAGGGCATGGCGCATGCCGCCATCGCCTATGCGAAGGCCGGTTTCCGTCAGCGCTTCATGGCCTGCACGACATCGATCGGTCCCGGCGCGCTGAACATGGTGACCGCCGCGGGCGTCGCGCATGTCAACCGCATCCCCGTGCTGTTCCTGCCCGGCGATGTCTTCGCCAACCGAGCGCCCGATCCGGTGCTGCAGCAGATCGAGGATTTTGGCGATGGCACGGTGTCAGCCAACGATGCCTTCCGTCCGGTTTCGCGCTACTTCGACCGCATCACCCGGCCCGAGCAGATCATCACGGCGCTGAAGCGCGCCATGCAAGTGCTGACCGACCCGCTCGATTGCGGTCCAGTGACATTGTCGCTTTGCCAGGATGTGCAGGCGGAAGCCTTCGACTATCCGGAGAGCTTCTTCGAGGAACATGTCTGGACGCAGCGCCGTCCGCAGCCGGATGCGGACGAACTGGCAAACGCCATCGCGCTGATCCGCAAATCCGAAAAGCCCGTGATCGTCGCCGGCGGCGGCGTGCTCTATTCACAGGCAACGAAGGAGCTTGCCGCTTTCGCGGAAGCGCACGGCATTCCGGTCGTCGTGACACAGGCGGGCAAATCGGCGATCGATGAGACCCACCCGTTGGCACTTGGCTCGGTCGGCGTTACCGGCACATCGGCTGCCAACGCGATTGCCGAGGAAACCGATCTGGTGATCGCGGTGGGCACCCGCTGCCAGGATTTCACCACCGGTTCCTGGGCGCTCTTCAAGAACGAAAAGCTGACGATGATCGGCCTCAACATCGCGGCCTATGATGCGTTCAAGCACAATGGTCACCCCTTGGTGACGGATGCGCGCGAAGGACTAAAGGCCCTGTTCGCCGGCCTTTCCGGCTGGAAAGCTCCGGCAGTGCTTGTCGAGAAGGCTACACAGGAAAAGAAGATCTGGATCGAGGCTGCCGCCAAGGCCATGGCGACGACGAATAGCGCCCTGCCCTCCGACGCCCAGGTGATCGGCGCCGTCACTCGCACGATCGGCGACGAGAAAAGCATCCTCCTGTGCGCGGCCGGCGGCCTGCCCGGCGAATTGCACAAGCTCTGGCCGGCGACCGCGCCCGGCAGCTACCATATGGAATACGGCTTCTCCTGCATGGGCTATGAGATTGCCGGCGGCCTTGGCGCGAAGATGGCGCGGCCGGACAAGGAAGTCATCGTCATGGTCGGCGACGGCTCCTACATGATGCTGAATTCGGAGCTGGCGACCTCGGTCATGCTCGGCCTGAAACTCACGATCGTCCTTCTCGACAACAGGGGCTACGGCTGCATCAACCGGCTGCAGATGGCGACGGGTGGCGCCAACTTCAACAATCTGCTCAAGGACTCGCGCCACGAGATCATGCCGGAGATCGATTTCCGGGCGCATGCCGAGAGCATGGGGGCCGTTGCGGTCAAGGTCGCTTCCATCGCCGAGCTGGAACAGGCGCTCGAAGCATCGAAAAAGAACGACCGCACCTCGGTCATCGTCATCGACACCGACCCGCTGATCACCACAGACGAAGGCGGCCACTGGTGGGATGTCGCCGTTCCTGAGGTCAGCCCGCGCGCCGAGGTCAACAAGGCCCGCGCCGCCTACGAGCAAGCTCGCGCCTCCCAGCGTATCGGCTGATCGATTTCCGTCCTATTTCTGGAGGAGCGTTTCAGCTCCTCCAGCATTATTTTCAAGGAGACCATTGATGAAGGCCAAACTCGGCATGTCGCCCATCGCCTGGTGGAACGACGATCTTCCTGAGCTCAGCGACGACGTATCCCTTGAGGAATGCCTGCGGCAATCGCGCAGTGCGGGCTTCACCGGCATGGAACAGGGCCGGCGCTTCCCCAGCAATCCGGATGAAATGCTGCCCATCCTGCGCGCCGCCGATGTGACGCTCTGCGGCGGCTGGTTCTCCGGCACGCTTGTCAATGAGGAGCTGGCCGCCAACAAGGACCGCATCGCGCCGATGATCGCGCTGTTCAAGGCCGTCAATGCGCCCTGCATCGTCTATGGCGAAGTCGGCCGTTCCATACAGGGCGACCGCTCCAAGCCGCTCGCCACCAAGCCGCGCCTTTCCGATGACGAGATGAAGGCCTATGCCCGCCGCGTCACCGAATTCGGCGAATGGTGCGCCGAGCAGGGCATGCCGCTCTCCTACCATCATCACATGGCCGCAGTCGTCGAAACCGAACCGGAACTCGACGCCTTCATGCGCAATTCCGGCGCAGGCATTCCGCTTCTGCTCGATGCCGGTCACCTAGCCTTTGCCGGCGGCGACGTTCTGCGTGCCATCGACAACCACCACGCCCGCATCAACCACGTTCACGTCAAGGATATCCGCAAGCCCGTTGTGGATGGTCTGGATCGCAGCCGCCAATCCTTCCTCGACGCAGTGGCGCTCGGTGCGTTCACGGTGCCGGGCGACGGCTCGCTTGATTTCGGCGCCATCGTCCAGCGTCTGGCCGATTACGGCTATGAAGGCTGGTTCGTGGTCGAGGCCGAACAGGACCCGCGCAAGGCGCCGCCGCAGAAGATGGCCGAGATCGGTCATGCCGAGCTGATGCGCGTCATGACAGCGGCGGGCTATACGGTGGCAACCGAAGGCTTTCCCAAGGGGTAAAGACGAGCGCCCCTCCTCGCCCGCTATCCAGGGGTTGGCGAGGAGGCTCCCAAGCAATAGAGGACGAACACCCATGCCAAATCTCAAGGTCAAACCTGATGGCTCCCATGGTCGTGTCAGCCATGTCACGCCCGAAAGCGCCGGCTGGACGTATGTCGGCTTCGACCTTTACCGGCTGAAACCCGGCGAGACCGCCTCCGCCGAGACGGGCAATCGCGAGGTCTGCCTGGTCTGGGTCAGCGGCAAGGCGAGCGCCAAGGCTGGCGCGAAGGATTTCGGCTCGCTTGGCGGACGCATGAGCCCCTTCGAAGGCGCGCCGCATGCGCTTTATATTCCGGCCGGCTCCAACTGGTCCGTCGTCGCCGAGACCGACCTCGAACTGGCCGTCTGCTCCGCTCCTGGCGGCGGCTCGTATGAAGCCCGCGCCATTCCGCCCGGCACGCATCCGGCGGTAACGCGCGGCAAGGGCACCAATGTCCGCTATGTCAACAACATCATGCCGGAGGATGACGGCGCGGCGCATTCGCTGCTCGTGGTCGAAGTCATCACGCCGGGCGGTCACACCTCCTCCTATCCGCCGCACAAGCATGATCAGGACAATCTGCCGAACGAAAGCTTCCTCGAGGAGACCTATTATCACCGCCTGAACCCGCCTCAGGGGTTCGGCTTCCAGCGGGTTTATACCGACGATCGTTCACTGGACGAGGTCATGGCGCTGGAGGACGGCGATGTGACGCTTGTGCCCAAGGGATATCACCCATGCGCGGCCTGCCATGGCTACGACCTTTATTATCTCAACGTCATGGCCGGCCCGAAACGCGTCTGGAAGTTCCACAACGCGCCGGAACATGAGTGGCTCCTCAAGGCCTGAATGCCGCTAAAGGCCGCGCCTCAAGGACGCGGCCTTTTGCTCATACCGGTAGCAGACCGTATCGCCAGCCGCGGTCCCTGGCGTTGCGCGACAGTACCAACCACGTAAGCAGAAGCATTCCCGTTTCGGCGAAGACCGGCACCATCCAGATTCCGGTTTCGCCGAAGGCGAAAGGCAGCAGGAATGTCAGGGGCAGCGTAAAGAGATAGGGTCGCGCCAGGCCGAAGATCGCCGCTCGCTTCGCATCGCCGATCGACTGGAAATAGGACGACAGCACGATCATCTGCCCGAAGAGGAAATAGGCGCCGACCGTCCAGGGCAAAATCCGTCCCACCTCCGCAACGATGACGGCATCGCCGACAAAGACGCCACCAAGCCTGCCCGCCAGCATTTCGACGGCCAATTCCACCGCGCTGCAATAAATCAGCGCCGACACCATCGCGATCTGCAGGCTCCGGCCGACGCGGGCGGGAAGCGCGGCGCCGTGGTTGTGACCGGATATCGTCTGCAGGGCGATGCTGAGGCCGAGGAGCGGCAGATAGGCGAAGGTCATCACGCGGGTGATGATTCCGTATGCCCCGACCGTCGCGACATAATCCCCCTGGTGCCAGATCGCCAGATTGAAGAGGATTGCTGCGGAACTCAGGGATATGCCGATGAAACCGAGGCTCATCGGCGCGCCGAAGGCTATGATCCCGCGCCATTCGGCAACCGGAAACGATATCGAGGGCCTCAGTGCGCCTGGCTGCCGCCAGCGGTAGAGCAGGATGATCGCCAGGCATATGAATTGCGCCGCGATCGACCCTGCGGCTGAGCCGATGACGCCCCAATGCAGTATCGCCATCAGCAGCCAGTTGGCGAGGATATTGAGCAGGGTGGAGGCAAGCGTCACCAGCGTCATGAAGCCAATCTTGCCTTCGCAACGCAGAGCGTCGACATGCACCGACAACAGGAAGCTCACCGGAGCAAAGCCGATCATGATGCCCATGAACGCGCCGGCATTGGCGGCGATAGCGGCATTATCAGCCGCAGCCGTCACGATGATCTGCCGCCCGATCGTCCAATAGAGCGCATTGACAAGGATCACCACAGCCAAGGCCAGGCCATGGGCGGCGCTGAAAGCCTGCCTCGCCCCAGGGCGATCTCCTGCCCCCAGGCGGCGCGCCAGGATGCTCGCCATGCCGTTGGAGACCAGCGATTGTAGCGCGATCAGCAGCATCAGTGCCGGAAAAATGAGGCTGACCGCCGAAAGGGCATCGGCACCCACATAGGCACCGAGGAAATAAGCATCGACGACGGCAAACAGGCCGTTGACGGTCGTGATCATGATGATCGGCGCAGCCGTGCGGGCAAAGACGCCCGGCAGCCAGCCGCTCAGGAACATGTTGCGTTCGGAATGATTCGTCATAGAAAAAATCCAGGCAGCATCGCGCGTCGACAAATGCCGGCCGCGATCGAATGATGAAGAGGTGAATACTAGATGTCCAAAACCAGATGCGGCACGCCGTCGGAGGTCTTGCGCGGCGAAATGCCGTTGACGTCGATCTGGGCGTTGATGCGCTGGCGGAAGGCCGAGAAGCTCTCGAAGGTCACGACATCCACCGGAGCGTCGAAATGGATGGTGATCCTGTAAAGCCCGCCGGACTGCTCCGAGAGCGTTAGGACCTTGCCGGTGAAGGGCTGGTTCAGGTAGCGGCCGCGAACTGCGGTCCCGACGGCAACCGGTGCGCTCGGCGGCGTATTCGGTTTTGCGGCAAGCGCCGAAAGCGTGTTCCAGTCACGCAGCCCGTATTGCTTGGCGACCAATTCAAGGGCCGCGCTATGGGCCACGTCGCCACCGCGCTCGGCCATGGCTTGGCGTAAACGTTTGGCCTGCGCTTTCAATTCATCGATGGACGGATAGATCGTCGTCACGGAGTCAGCCTCTTAAAAGGCATGCATTTACGACTGCAGATCGGAGCTCGCATTACCGCCAGTCAGCATGCGCCAGATGGCTGTGACCAAATTCGCGAGGCTTCACCATGGATTTTCATCCGCGAGCGGCCGGTGCCTCGAACCGGATTTTCCGTATGATCGAAGCTAATGCCGCTGTCAAGATGAGGCTATGCAGGCGCATTCACCGAAACAGGGCGATATTTCGCCCCTTTCCAACTTCTCAGGCGACAAGATGACGCTCGATCTGATCGACGGGAAAATTCGTCAGGTCCTTGCCGACTTCTGCCACGATAACCGCCTGCGAATGCGCCCCGAGATGGGGCCTCAGGACGCCGAGTGCGCGCGGGGGCGCCACGAGGATGAGGCGGTTGATACCTTTCTGCTGCACGAGCGCATCGACCTTTGCCGCGACATTTTTCAAAAATTCCGCCGCCGCCTGCTCGTGCCATTCCGTTTCTTCCACGGCGCTGCCTGCAAACCCGTCGGCCTGGTGCGTGCGTCCCGGTTTGTCCGCGCCGAGTTCCCGATCCGGTTCATGCGGCTGCTCCATGGTTTCGCAGGTTTTTAAATCTGGATGGGGGCCGCCATTCGAACTCTTCAGGATCAGCGCCTTGGCACCGTCGCAAACGACAACCCATGTTCCTCGGGAAATTTTGATATCGACCATCGTTCCTGTCCTTGCGCTTTGTGATACGGCCAAAAAACCGTCGATAAAAAAAGAACGTCTCGTAACGCGAAGGGTTCAAAAACTGCCTGTGGAGGATGCGATATCGCCCAACCGGCTGAAAAACCGCCGATTCGTTAAAATTCGATTGGCCCTGTTGACGCTTACGCAAAATCTCCGTGCAAGGTTCATGCTATAAACCGAGATGAATTCGGTGGCCTCCAACGGGGAATGACAATGCTTCGCGCAACGCATCTGGCGAAAGTCAAATCCGAAGTCTACGAGCACAGGTGGGAACGGTTCTTCGTTCAACGCCCGGCGCGTATCATTGCCGTGCGCCCATGCCTGACAGGCATTTCGGTGCGCAGCGCCGAGATCATCGACATCTCGCAGGGCGGCGCCAGCTTCATCGTCGGCACGACCGTAGGCCTGCCAAGACATTATTATCTGAACATCCTTGGCCTTGCCTATCGCATCGGTTGCGCCGAAATCAGCCGGATAGACAATCGGGTCAACGTTCGCTTCATCAACCTGATCGAACCGGAAACATTGAGACGCGTCGTGCGCGCCGATTTCATGATCGGCAACACGGAAGCGCTAGCTGCCCGAGGCCAACGCCAGCGGCAATAGCCGTCGGCACCAGGCTTTTCCGCCCTTGCAACGGCTCGCCAAGCGCCTATTGTGCTGCGCCTTGCAACAGAATTCGGGAAGATAAGCCAGAATGTCCGCCTTTTCGCGCTTCACCCCGCTGATCAGCGCCCTCCCCTCCACCGTGCCCTTCGTTGGCCCGGAAGCATTGGAACGTCAGCGCGGCCTGACCGTCCAGGCGCGTATCGGCGCCAATGAAAACGGCTTCGGCCCTGCCCCTTCCGTCATCGAGACCATGCGCGAGCAGGCAGGCGATATCTGGAAATACAACGATCCGGAAAATTTCGCATTGAAGGCAGCGCTCGCCGCGCATCTCGGCATCACGTCCGCGAACATCGCCATCGGCGAAGGCATCGACAGCCTGCTCGGTCTCATCGTGCGCATGGTGGTCGAGCCGGGAGCACCCGTCGTCACGTCGCTCGGTGGCTATCCGACCTTCAATTTCCATGTCGCCGGTTTCGGCGGCCGGCTGGTAACGGTGCCCTATGTCAACGATCGCGAGGATCTCGATGGGCTGCTGGAGGCGGTGAAGCGCGAAAACGCGCCGCTCGTCTATTTCGCCAACCCCGACAATCCGATGGGAAGCTGGTGGGACGCCGACAAGATCGTCGACTTTGCCCGCGCCTTGCCGGAAAGCTGCATGTTCATCCTCGACGAGGCCTATAGCGAAACCGGCCCCGCCGGCTCCTTGCCCGATATTTCCGCGCTGATCGATCTGCCGAACGTGCTGCGCACCCGCACCTTCTCCAAGGCTTATGGCCTTGCGGGCGCGCGTGTCGGCTATGCCATTGGCGTGCCGGAGACAGTGTTGGCTTTCGACAAGATCCGCAATCACTTCGGCATGAACCGGCTGGCGACCGCAGCCGCGCTCGCGGCGCTGAAGGATCAGGCCTATCTCGCCGAAGTCGTCGGCAAAATCCACGCCGCGCGGGAACATATCGGCGTGATCGCCCGCAACAACGGGCTTTCGCCGCTTGCCTCCGCCACCAATTTCGTTGCTGTCGATTGCGGCCGCGAGGGTGCCTATGCGCGCGCCATCGTCGATGGGCTGATCCAACATGGCGTCTTCATCCGCATGCCCGGCGTGGCGCCCCTCAATCGCTGCATTCGCATCAGCGTCGGCCCGAAGCACGATCTCGACCTTCTGGCCGAAGCACTGCCGAAGGTGTTGAAGGCGATCGGCTGACACCGAAAATATCAAAAAACCGCGCCGGCCTTGTTTCCTGCCGGTCGCGGTTTTCCTGATTGTGGCAGCGCGCCTCTCCGCCCGCTGCCGGTCCCCTCTTTCGAGGCTATTGTCGTATTCTTTGTGGCGCGCTTCAGTGCGTGGTCATCCACTCGCGGGCGGCGCGGAGCGCTGCGGCGAGCTGCATCTTGGTCAACGTTGCTGCGACGTCGGCGCGGAGCTCGGCGGCGCGGTCGCTGCCCTTGATGGCGGCGATGTTCAACCATTTATGGGCGGCAACGAGGTCTGCCTGGCAGCCCCTGCCGGTCGCATAGATTATGCCCAGCTCGCAAAGGGCCTCAGCGCTGTTGCCACCCATCATGGCCATTTCGGATGTCGGTATTTCGAAGCGTGCCATCGGTTCAATCCCTGTTTCAGTTTATTCGTTATCGACCCTGTTTTTCCTTCCAGACCTTGCCGTCTATCACGGCTTGATGATCCTTCCGGTCGGCGGGTTTGCCCCGCTCGTTTGATGACTTCACTATCGCAGACGGCTTTCAAAAAACGGCTAAAATGCATGCTTAATTCGATGCAAACAAAGTACAAATGCTTGGTAAACTTGGGATTTTGTTAAACATCGCTTCCCTTGCAAATTAAGGATTGTTGGGCGAGCTTTACACCTCGTTAAGATTTGGATCTAAACCCTTCGTTCACCACGAAAACAGCCGCTGAAACAAGGTGCGTTATTTTTTCGATGTGACAGGGCGGCTGATCTGCGGCGAAAATCGCGCCGGAAAGTGTATTTGCCTTTGCGTTCGTATTGGATAACGTCACCACGTCCGGGCTGGGGCCGAAGGACATTCGGGGAGGAAAGATTATGATCCGTGCCACCATTCTCACCGCCGCGCTGCTCTTCAGCGCAGGCGTGGCCTTGGCCGACGAGCCGATCGTCGGCAACTGGAAGACCAAGGAGGGTGATACCGCCGCCATCACACCCTGCGCCGACAGCTACTGCGTAACGCTGAAGACCGGCAAATATGCCGGCCGCCAGATCGGCAAGATGCAGGGCAAGGACGGAACCTACACGGGCGAACTTACAGATCCCGAGGACAACAAGACCTATAGCGGCTCCGGCACTGTCAGCGGTAAAACCGTGAAGATGCAGGGCTGCGTGCTCAAGATCTTCTGCAAGTCGCAAACCTGGACGAGGCTTTAGAGAATACGTCGCCCGAGCGAAGGCGGGGCCGATCAATACGTGCTTCGCTCAGGAAAGACCTTTGGTCCAAGGTTATGCACCTGCTAATATTTCTGAACACTGGATGAACCAGTGTCTCAGCACCTGTTCAGCCTGACCATGGCAAAACAGTGTCCAGGATAGGGCACGGGTAGGCCAGGACAATGAACACGATCATCATGGCGCGGCGTTTCGGCATCATCATGCTGTTTGCCGCCATCTTTGCGATTACATTTTCGGTGGCGGTGGAGCATACCGGCCGCAGCGGTGCGCAATCGCATTTCGGCGCAAGCTTCACTTGCCTGCAGACAGGCAGCCCCTATTGCACGACGGTACAATAGAGCAAGTCACCGATTTCGAGAATCGGACGCCGAAGCGGCATTAAAAATAGCTGCGAAAATCGGAGATCGCGCGTTGCAACGTCGTTTGCTTGTTAAAAACGACTCTCTATAATAGCGCATGAGCAACCGAATCTCTCCTTTTTCACCCCTCGATATTTCTTCACCCAGCCCGTTTCAGCCGCAGAGCTTCGACGATCCAGCCAAGGCCGTCGATGCTCTGACTGAGCTTTACGAGCGCAACACCGCGTTTCTGATCGACAGCTTCACGAAGCTGGCCAAGGGTGCGCCGATCACGGCGCGCTACCGCGCCTTCTATCCACAGGTCAGCATCGAGACGACAAGCTTCGGCCATGTCGACTCGCGTCTTTCCTATGGCCACGTCACCGCACCCGGCGTCTACACGACCACCATCACCCGTCCGCAGCTATTCCGCCATTATCTGAAAGAACAACTAGCCCTGTTGATGCGCAGCCATAATGTGCCGGTCGTGGTGTCGGAATCGACGACGCCGATCCCGCTGCATTTCGCCTTCGGCGAAGGCGCGCACGTCGAAGCTTCGGCCGCCGCTTTCGACGATATTCCGCTGCGCGATATCTTCGATACGCCGGACCTGAACACCACCGACGACGAGATCGCCAATGGCGAATATATTCCGCCACCCGGCGAACCCTCACCCCTTGCGCCGTTTACCGCGCAACGCATCGACTATTCGCTCGCCCGCCTCGCCCACTACACCGCGACCAGCGCGACCCATTTCCAGAACTTCGTGCTCTTTACGAACTATCAGTTCTATATCGACGAATTCTGCCACTGGGCGCGCGATCTGATGGCCAAGGGCGGCGGCGACGGCTACACCGCCTTCGTCGAGCCGGGCAATATCATCACGCTGGCTGGCGCCAGCCAACCGGAGGGCACCACGACCGCGCCACGGTTGCCGCAGATGCCGGCCTACCATCTGAAAAAGAAGGGCCATGCCGGCATCACCATGATCAATATCGGCGTCGGCCCGTCCAACGCCAAGACGATCACCGACCATGTCGCGGTGCTCCGTCCGCATGCTTGGCTGATGCTCGGCCACTGCGCCGGCCTGCGCAACAGCCAGCGGCTCGGCGACTATGTGTTGGCGCATGCCTATATGCGCGAGGATCACGTTCTCGACGACGACCTGCCGGTGTGGGTGCCGATCCCGGCGCTTGCCGAAGTGCAGGTGGCGCTGGAAGCAGCCGTGGCAGAAATCACCGGCTACGAAGGCTTCGAGCTGAAGCGCATCATGCGCACGGGCACGGTCGGCACGATCGACAATCGCAACTGGGAACTGCGCGATCAGGCAGGGCCGGTGAAACGCCTGTCGCAGGCCCGCGCCGTGGCGCTGGACATGGAATCGGCAACGATCGCCGCCAACGGTTTCCGTTTCCGCGTTCCCTACGGCACGCTGCTCTGCGTCTCCGACAAGCCGCTGCACGGTGAGCTGAAACTGCCGGGTATGGCGACCGCCTTCTACCGCACGCAGGTGAACCAGCATCTGCAGATCGGCATCCGCGCCATCCAGAAGCTGGCGGCGATGCCACCGGAAGCGCTGCATTCACGCAAGCTGCGCAGCTTCTTCGAAACGGCGTTTCAGTGACCCATCGACAAGGCGGCAATCGCAGTTGACAGAGGAAATGTAGTGCCGTGGATGAGCTTTGATGGTGGTTCGACGGTCGGCCGTCAGGGTTCAGAAGGTGGCGTTATTGTTTTGGACGAAGAACATAGCGCCGGCGCGCGCATCACACTTGAGAGGTGTGATCGCGTGCCATTTGCCATTACCTGCGGCCTCTACGGCAATATGGTCCACACCGTTTTTATCGGCAGTGAGCAAGAAGGGCTGGACACCTTCCATGTGATCAAGACGAATCTTGAAGAACTAATCGCGATCTGGCCGGAAAACGATGCGCCGGCCGATCAAGTGTCCAGATTTTATGTTGCCATCTCGGATTTTGTGCAGCGCTTTTAACGCAGCTCTTACTTCCTAAGTGCGGTTCTGGAGTAGCTTGAATTGTTCCGCTCTCCATTGTTGCCACTTGCGGCGAAGTTCGCCGGCGCGCAGGCCAATGATTTCATCGCACAGAATTGCCGTGGTGATCCTGTCGCAGCGGAAGTGCCTGAAATCCTGGCGTAATTCGCACCAGGCCACCAGCATACGATGGCTCTCCGCGTAGCCGAGGATAACCGGCCACACAATACGGTCCGTTATCTCGCCGTTCTCTGCCCGATAGCACAACGCCAATTTACGCCTCTGACGGATCGCTTCCCGGATGTCGGCAATGTCAATGATTTCCGTTGGTGGGCGCGAGCCTGGCTTCACACCCATGCTTGGCTCGGCGATAAACGGCCGCAAGTTTTCAGGAACGGCGGCCGCAATTTTGACGATGACATCGCGGGCGGCGTTGGCGATGAGAGTGTCGGAATGGCCAGCGACCCATTGCGCACCCAGTATCACAGCCTCGATCTCATCTGGCGTAAGCATAAGCGGCGGCATGTCGTAGGCGGAATCGAGCAAATAGCCGAAGCCGGCTTCACCTGAAATCGGCACCCTCTGACCAATTAGATCGCCAATGTCGCGGTAAACGGTACGTTTCGAGACCTCAAGTTCTTCCGCAATGTTAGCGGCAGTCACCGGCCGGGTATTCCGACGCAGAATTTGAATGATCTGAAACAGGCGATCTGCTCGACGCATGTGCTGACTCCTGCTGCCATAATGGTGGCAACAGGGCTGTGCGACAAGCTCCATCATGTCAAAAGGAGCCCACAATGAAATTTGCATCGACACGCATCATCACCGCGGACATCAAGCAACTGGTCGCTTTCTACGAGATGATCGCCAACGTGAAAGCGCAGTGGCTAGCGCCGGTCTTTGCCGAAATAGTCTTGCCCGGCGCTGTACTAGCGATTGGTTCATCGGAAACGGTTGCGCTCTGGAAGGAAGGCAGCGCTGAACCTTGCGCCAATCGCAGTCTCATCCTGGAGTTTCAGGTCGACGATATCGACGCCGAATATGCTCGTCTCAAAGACAAAGTGCCCCTCGTGCATGAACTCAAGACAATGCCCTGGGGCAACACAACGTTTCAGTTTCGGGACCCTGATGGAAATGCCGTTTCGCTTTATATGCCGAGTACCGACGAAGCAAAGAAGCGATTTGCCACCAGATAAAGTGACAGCCGCGATCGCAAAAAGTCGGAGTTTTGCGGCACATATCCCGCACTTCAGTTAGGGCGGGCATCTCGCCCTTTATTCTTTCGCCGCCGGCATCAGCCTTATTTGATCGACGGTCGCGACCTGCGGCCGGTCGATCGTCGGCGTTGCCATCCAATTGAGGCAGAGGATCAGAACCGCAAAGGCTGCAAAGCCGGCCATGGTGCGGAGAACAACCTTGCCGAGATCGGGCGTCTCCATCAGATCCTTCTCCGACAACGTCTTTCTGGTCCAGTAATTCACCAACGCCGTTTCCAAGGTGTGCATGTCCGTCTCTCCTTTGGTGATGACGGAACTTGTCGAGTGGCCTCGGGCGTTTTCGACAGCGAAGAAATTTTTTGTCATGCTGCCAGCCGGGATGTCGATTTGCTTGCGGACCACTCGTCTATGGCTGTCAGCAAATGGAAAGAGGAGACGCTGCAATGAAATATCTTTGCCAGGTCTGGTTCGACGGCACGAAGCTCGATGCCATGACGCAGGAGGAAAAGCACGGGCTCGATTCGGATTCGCTCGGCTATGACCGCGATCTGATGGCGAGCGGCCACATGATCCACGCCGAGGCGCTGCAATCGCCAAGTTCGGCGGTGACAGTACGGGTCCGCAACGGCGAGACATCCGTCACGGATGGCCCCTTCATCGAGACCAAGGAATATCTCGGCGGCTTCATCCTGATCGATGCCAAGGACCTGAACGACGCGATCCGCGTCGCGGCGGGAATTCCGCTGGCAAAGCTCGGCAGCATCGAGGTGCGGCCGATCTATTCCTTCGGTCCTGAGGTTTGAGGAGGCGACGATGAAATTTCTCTGCCAGGTTTGGTTCGAAACCGCCGAGATCATGTCCCTCACCGAGCAAGAAGGCCGGCGGCTGACGCAGGAATCCATCGACAACGACAACAGGCTGCGCGACAGCGGCCATATCGTCGTGGCAAACGCATTGCGCGCGCCTGAGACCGCGAGAACGGTGCGGGTACGCAAGGGCGAGAGCACCGTCACTGACGGCCCCTTTGCCGAAATAAAGGAGCATCTTGGCGGCTTCGTATTGATCGAGGCGAAGGATATGGAGGAGGCAACCCGCATCGCCGCCACCTTCCCCGTCGCCCGCTATGGCATGATCGAGGTCCGCGCGGCCTATGACATCAGGTTTCCGAATGAATAGGCATAAGGTGGGAGGACATGGATATGCGGTTTCTATGCTTGATCTACACGTCCGCCGACGTGAACGGCACGTTGACCTCCAGCGAGGTCGACAGCTTGATCGCCGAGCACTTTGCCTATGACGAGAGCCTGCGGAAGAAGGGCACGCTGATCCTCTCGGATGCTCTGGCTACGCCCGACAAGGCCATCGTCATCCGCCCACGCGGATCGGCACTTTCTACAACGGATGGCCCTTTCGTCGAGACGAAGGAGCATCTGGCCGGCTTCTATCTCGTCGAGGCTGCCAATATGGTCGACGCAACGGAGATTGCCCGACGCATCCCCTCCGGCCGCCACGGCGCCATCGAAATCCGCCCGATCCGGATACTCACCCTTCCCGGCACCTGACAGGAGAGCAAGAGACCGCCCGTGTCGCTGAACGAAACCATCGACGAGATCTACCGCAGCCAATCGCGCCGCGTGTTTGCGACGCTGATCCGTCTGCTCGGCGATTTCGACCGGGCGGAAGAGGCCCTTCACGATGCCTTTGCGGCAGCGGCACAACAATGGACGGAAGAGACGTTGCCGGCCAATCCCTATGCCTGGCTGGTTTCGACCGGCCGCTTTCGAGCGATCGACCACATCCGGCGGCGAGCGCGCTTCGATGCCTCACAGGCCGACATCGTCGACAGCCTGTATCCGGAGGGCGAAATGCTCGAGATGGCCGAAAGCGAAGAAATCGAAGACGATATGCTCAGGCTGATTTTCACCTGCTGCCATCCGCTCATCCCGGCGGAGGCGCAGATGGCGATGGCGCTGCGCGAAGTCTGCGGCCTGACGACGGAAGAGATCGCCCACGCTTTCCTCATTTCCGCGCCGACGATTGCCCAGCGTATCGTTCGCGCCAAGAACCGCATTCGCACAGCCCGAATTCCCTATGAAGTTCCGGCAAAGACGGAGCTGCCGGAGCGGTTGGCGCAGGTGTTGCATGTCATCTATCTCGTCTTCAATGAAGGCTATTCCGCCTCGTCTGGCACAACAATCATCCGCGCCGACCTTGCCGCCGAGGCCATCCGTCTCGGTCGCCTGCTCCTAAAGCTCCTGCCAGATCCGGAGGTTGCCGGACTTCTGGCGATGATGCTCCTGCAGGATTCGCGGCGTCTCGCACGGGCGAGCGCTTCCGGCGATCTCATCCTGCTGGCGGATCAGGATCGCAGGCTCTGGGACCACAGGAGAATCCGAGAGGGACTGGCCTTTGCGGCCGAGGCGATGGCGGGCGAAAGCGTCGGCAGCTATGCGCTGCAGGCGGCAATCGCCGCCGAGCATGCACGCGCGGCAACCACGGAGCGGACGGACTGGCGGCGGATCGTGGCGCTTTACGATCTGCTGCTGGTAGCACATCCCTCGCCGGTGATCGAACTCAACCGGGCAGTCGCGGTTTCAATGTGCGATGGGCCGGCGGCCGCGCTTGATATCGTCAATGGCCTGCTGAGCGAAGACCGGTTGGCCCGATATCATCTGGCTCATGCGGCGAAGGCCGATTTTCTGCGCCAACTCAACCGCAAAGACGAAGCGCGACGGTCCTACGAGATGGCGCTTTCGTTTTGCCATCAGGCGCCCGAACAGGCGTTCCTGCGCAAGCGGCTGGCGGAGCTTGGCGACAGAACCGAACGATAGGCCTATCCGTGGCGCTTCCTTGAGATCAGCAAGGCGAGTGCCGTTCCCGTCAGAGCCGAAACGACGATCAGGAGATGCGCGCTGATGCTTGCCTGGGCCAGATTGTCGAGCGCGGCCTTTTGTCCGGGAGCGCCGAAAGCGATGGCACCGGCGGTGATGCCGGCCGGATAGGTGCCGACGCCTCCGGGCGCATGCACCGGCAGCACAGAGGAAAGCTCGCCCCCTACGGCACCACCGAAACTCGCCGACAGCGGTGTGACATTCATCAGGCGGAGCGCCCAGGCGAGCACCACGACCTTCACCAGCCAATTGACGACCGTTGTCAGCCAGGCGCGGGCAAAGGCAGTGCCATTGGCCGGCAGGCCGCGTTCCAGTTCATGCACCAGCCCCTGTGCCTTCTTCGGCAATGCCTTGCCGGCAAATTTGATCAGCGGGCGGCGCAGGACAAAAACGGCGACCGGTACAAGCAGGAAAGCAAGCCATAGAACCCAGGCAAGAGCACGATAGGGCGAGGCGAGCGCCAGGCCGACACCCGCCGCGGCAAGCAACGCATGCAGGTCGAGGAGCCGCATGACGAGCAGCGCCGAGGTGCCGCGCGCCAGCGGAATGCCAAATTCGGAGCGCATCAACACCGGAAAGCTGGTTTCGCCGGTGCGGAAGGGCATCATGATGTTGAGGAGATTATGGACCTGCGTCACGCGGAAGAGCGCGGTAAAATGACCGCCGGTCTCCTTCGGGAAATAATCGTAGATGCGCCAGGTGCGAAGGAAGTAGGTGCTGGTCAGGAGCGCCATTGCCAGAAGAATGGGCAGGGCACCCACATTGCCCCATTGCGCCAGGATCGAACTCCAGCCCCAGAACCACTCGATGAAGGCGGCATAGGCGAGGACGACGGCCAATGTCAGCAGCGTCATGCGGTTGCGAATAAACCAGTTCTGTCGGCTGGCAACCATCGGAGTCTTCATGTAGTTAAGGCACCCAATGCGAGCGGAGGCTGACGCCGGACATGTCGCTCGTTCCGTCCGGCCGGTTCTGCCGGTCTTTTAGGAGAAAGAAGAGTTGCAGACAACGGCAGAGTCGATCCGCCCCCTGACCGACACGGTAAGTGCCATTGAGCTTTCGCTGGTCGTGCCCGTCTTTAACGAGGAAGAAAGCGTCGGACCGCTGATCGAGCGGATCTGTTCCGCCATGGCGGGCTTCACCAAGCCCTGGGAACTGATCCTGATCGACGACGGCAGCACCGATGCAACGCTTGCCAATGCACGCCGCTCGATCGGACGCGAGGGACTGACGCTGCGCATCGTCGAGCTTCAGCGCAATTTCGGCCAGACTGCCGCAATGCAGGCCGGCATCGACACCGCCACCGGCCGGCTGATCGCCACCATGGACGGCGACCTGCAGAACGATCCGAAGGACATCCCCGCGATGGTCGAGGAATTGGAGCGGCGGCAGCTCGACCTGCTCGTCGGCTGGCGCAAGAACCGCCAGGACGGGCTTTTGCTGCGCAAGATTCCCTCCTGGTGCGCCAACTACCTCATCGGCCGCATCACCGGCGTCAAATTGCACGACTATGGCTGCAGCCTGAAAATCTACCGCGCCTCGATCATCAAGCAAGTGAAGCTGATGGGTGAGATGCACCGCTTCATCCCGGCCTGGGTCGCGGGTGTGGTGCCGAGCTCGCGTATCGGCGAAATGGTCGTTACTCATCATGCCCGCCAGCACGGCACATCGAAATACGGGATTTCGCGCACCTTCCGCGTTATCCTCGACCTGCTGTCCGTGATGTTCTTCATGCGCTACAAGGCGCGGCCGGGGCATTTCTTCGGCTCTCTCGGCCTTGGCCTCGGGGCACTCGCTGGCCTGATCCTGCTGTGGCTCTTCATCGCCAAGTTCATCTTCGGCGACGATATCGGCAACAGGCCGCTGTTGCTGGTCGGCGTCGTGCTCCTGCTGTCGTCGGTGCAGATGATCACCACGGGCATCCTGGCCGAGATGATCGCGCGCATCTATTATCGCGACGACCTGTCGCCGAACTACATCGTTCGCAAGATATTCGATCGGGATAGTCAGGATGCATAGGCTTCTGGTCCGCCGACCGGATACCATCATCCTTCTGCTTGCCGGTTACTTCGCTCTGGAATTTCTGGTGCGGCTCGCCATGCCGCATGGCATGCGCTACGACGAGTCTCAGCAGGCGCTGTTCTCACAATGGCTGACACTCGGCTACGATTCCCAGCCGCCGCTCTATAATTGGGTGCAGGCGCTGGTGGTGTCCGTCTTCGGACTGTCGCTGGCGGCGATTTCCATCGTCAAGAACATCGTGCTGTTTCTGGTCTTCTTCAGCTACTACAAGCTGGCGAAGCTGGTGTTGTCCGATAAGGTTTTCGCGGCGATCGCCACACTATCGTTGCTGACGATCCCGCAGCTCTTCTGGGAGGCGCAGCGCGACCTGACGCATACGGTCGCCCAGCTCCTGACCATCAATCTCTTCCTCCATGGTGCAATCCGCACGCTGAAGGCGCCGAGCCTGGGCTCCTATGTGTTCACCGGCGTCGCGCTCGGTCTCGGCATGCTGTCGAAATATAATTTCGCCCTGCTTGCCGCCGCCGCAGTCATTGCCGTCCTGATGCATCCGCAGGGGCGCGCGCGCCTCTTCGATAAGCGATTTCTGCTGACCCTGCTGATCTCCCTAATGATCTTCCTGCCGCACGGGCTCTGGCTGATCCACAATCTCGACCTTGCTTCGGGACGGACCCTGGGGATCATGGAGCAGGATGCGCCGGAAAGCGCCTTTGCCAAACTGGTGAAGGGGCCGCTGGAATTCGTGAAATTGGTCGTCGTCATCTGCGCGCCGACGCTCGTCATCTATTCATTGGTCTTTGGCAAGAGCCTCTTCAAAAATCTGGGGCGGTCGAACGAATGGACCCGCTTTTTCGAGATTCTGTTTGCTGCCATCGCCGTGCTGGTGCTGATCCTGATCGTCGGCATCGGCATGACGGCGCTGCGGGACCGCTGGCTGCTGCCCTTCCTGTTCCTGCTGCCGATCTATCTGTGCCTGAAAATGGAAGTGGCTGGCATCAAGGCGTCGGATTTCGGCAAGCGCTTCTTCTATATACCGCTGGCGATGATGCTGATCATCCCGGCGCTGTTGCTGATCCGCGTGATCTTCCCGACGCTCTTCGGCTCCTATGATCACTACAACACGCCCTACCCCGCCTTCGTGAGCCAAGCCGTAGCGACGGAGGGAAAAAAGCCGGGACTGGTACTGACAGACAATTGGCTGCCGGCCGGCAATCTGCATTTGCAACTGCCCGATGTGCCGGCCATGTCGCTGTTCTTCGGAAATCTGAAGACGGACTATCAATGGAATGCCGACAAACCAATCCTCGTCGTCTGGCGACCGGGAAAGAACGATGCCGGCGTGCCGGCACCCTTGGCAAACTGGCTGCACGATACGCTTGGCGCCCAATATGCGACGCCGGACATCAAGCTCGCGGACGTGCAGTACATCCACGGCAAACCCGGCGACCTGGCGTCTTTCGCCTATTCCTGGATCTATCCGAAATAAGGGCCGATCACCCGATCTGCGGGGATCACCGCCCATCTTTTGATTTTCAATGCGGGAGCCGCTTATGGACCAGACCGATACGCGCACGAGCATCTTGCCCGATCCCGATGATCTTCCGCCGTGGCAAGTCAAAAGCTCCACCCATCTGCTTCACGACCGATGGCTGAAAGTCAGAGCCGACGCCTGTGTCACCGCGGAGGGCGTGGAGATTGCGCCCTATTACGTGTTGGAATATCCCGATTGGGTCGAGGTGGTGGCGCTCGATGCGGAGGATAATATCTACCTGCTCCAACAGTATCGGCATGCTCTAGGCGTCGTCTCATTGGAAGTGCCGGGAGGTGCAATGGATGCCAGCGATGCCAACCCGATCGAGGCGGCTGCGCGCGAATTGCGGGAAGAAACCGGCCTCTCTGCTTCCGAATGGGAGTATGTCGGCGCCCTTGCACCCAATCCGGCCACACACTCGAACCTTTCCCATATCGTGCTCGCCCGCAATGTCGAAATCGCCACGAAACCCGCGGACGATCCGACGGAACGCACGCGGCTTATCCGCATGCCGATCCGGCAAGCCATCGGACTGGCCCTGGAGGGCAAGATGATCCAGAGCATTCACGTCGCGGGGCTAACGCTAGCCTTGCACAAGGCGGGCAAATGGGATCCGCCGTCCCTAGCGGATAAGAGCTGACTAGAGCGGTTCAGCATTTCACGGAATCGCTTTCCCGCTCTATCTCTTTGTTTTTACGCATTCCGGACGGAAAACCGCTGCGCACTTTTCCTGGAATTGCTCTACGGCTTCATTTCCGACCACACCGCGTCGAGCGCCAGCCGCGTGATACGCACCATTGCATCCACTTCCTCATGGCTGATGATCAGCGGCGGCGAGGCCAGCATTCGGTCGGCTGTCGCGCGCAGCACGAGACCGTTGGTCAGAGCATGGTTGCGCACCGCGGAGCCGATCGCATCCGGCTTCTCGAAGCGACGGCGCGTGGATTTGTCGGCGGCAAGTTGCAGCGCGCCCATCAGCCCGATGCTGACGGCTTCGCCGACCATATCGTGATCCGCCAGACTGCCCCACGCCTTGGCGAAATAGGGCCCGATGTCGTCGCGAACGCGCTCGACCAGCCCCTCCTTCTCGATGATCCTTAGATTTTCCAGCGCAGCGGCGGCGCAGACTGGATGGCCGGAATAGGTGAAGCCGTGGTTGAACTCGCCGACCTGGTTGATCAAGACATCGGCGATGGGATCGCTGACCAGCACGCCGCCGATCGGCAGGTAGCCGGAAGACAGGCCCTTGGCGATCGGCGCGAGATCGGGCTCGACGCCGAAATGCTGATAACCGAACCATGAACCGAGCCTTCCGAAGCCGCAGATCACCTCGTCGCAGACGAGCAGGATATTCCTCGCCTTGCAGATGCGGGCGATCTCCGGCCAATAGGTCGAGGGTGGAATGATGACGCCGCCTGCCCCTTGGACCGGCTCGGCGATGAAGGCGGCGACATTGTCCTCGCCCAGCTCATCGATCTTTTCTTCCAGCTCGCGAGCGGCCTTGAGGCCGAACACCTCTGGAGAGAGGTCGCCGCCCTCGACATACCAATAGGGCTGGCCGATATGGACGACGCCGGGGATCGGCAGGTCGCCCTGCTCATGCATGTATTTCATGCCACCCATGCTGGCGCCGGCAACGGTGGAACCGTGATAGCCATTGCGGCGGGCGATAACGGTCTTCTTTGTCGGCTTGCCCACCGCACTCCAATAGACACGCGCCATGCGGAACCAAGTGTCATTGGCTTCGGAGCCGGAATTGGTGAAGAAGACATGATTGAAATGCGGCCCGGCATAGGCGCAGACCTTCTCGGACAGAAGCGTGGCCGGCGTGGTCGTGGTGCCGAAGAAGGTGTTGTAATAGGGCAGCTCGTTCATCTGGCGGATGGCGGCATCGGCGATTTCCGTTCGTCCATAGCCGATATTGACGCACCAGAGGCCGGCAAAACCGTCGAGATATTTATTGCCGTTGCTGTCGAAGATGTAGACGCCCTCGCCGCGCTGGATGATCCGGGCACCGTCGGCATTCAACTTCTTCATGTCCGCAAAGGGATGGAGATGATGAGCGGCATCGACAGCGGCGAGATTGGAACGGCTGGAAGTGTCGGACATGGTTTGTAGAATCCCTGTCGGATTGAAAGGCTGACCTCGATCGTTTACGACCATGCCGTGAGCATTGGGGATTTACAAGAGCATGGCGGCCGACAACGCAACCGAAGGTAACGCGCGCATCGAGGTGCTGATCTCGGACATGAACGGCCGGCTGCGCGGCAAGCAGATCCCGATGGCGGCCGAAAAGAAGGTCTGGTCCGGTGCGGTACGCCTGCCAACCTCGACACAATCCCTGGACATCTGGGGCGACGACAATGACGACCTCACCGGGCTGTCGCTGACGATCGGCGATCCCGATGGCACCTGCGTCGCCGATACGCGCACTCTTGCAGATATGCCCTGGGCGCCGCCGGGATCGAAGCAGGTGCTGGCCACGATGCATGAACT
Source organism: Rhizobium cerradonense (assembly GCF_030182455.1). Classification (NCBI taxonomy): domain Bacteria; kingdom Pseudomonadati; phylum Pseudomonadota; class Alphaproteobacteria; order Hyphomicrobiales; family Rhizobiaceae; genus Rhizobium; species Rhizobium cerradonense. The sequence goes on along the minus strand of NZ_JAQJCK010000003.1, from coordinate 288,402 downwards.
CGACGGCAGCCCGAGCTTTCAGGACCCGCGCGCCATTCTTACCGCCGTTGTCGACCGCTATAAGGCACTCGGCCTGACGCCGGTCGTTGCGACCGAACTGGAATTCTATCTTCTCGCCGGCGACTGGCGCGAGCGCGGCGTCCCCTCGCCGCCGCCGGCACTGTTGTATCGTGGCGAGCCGAACGGCTATCAGCTTTACGATATGGATGCCGTCGATCTGCTCGGCGATTATCTCGAAACTCTGCGCGCCTATGCGAAAGCGCAGGGCCTGCCGGCAGACGCGACGACGGCGGAATTCGGCCCCGGCCAGTTCGAGGTCAATCTGCTGCATCGCCCCGACGCACTCGCCGCCGCCGATGATTGCGTCGCCTTGAAACGACTGGCTGAGCAGGCGGCGCGCAAACATGGCCTCAAATCGACCTGCATGGCGAAACCCCATACCGATCACGCGGGCTCGGGGCTGCATGTGCACGCCAGCATCGTCGACGAAGACGGCCGCAATATTCTCGACGCGGCCGGCGGCGAGCCATTGCGGCTAAAATCGATCTGCGCCGGTCTGCTGCAGACCCTGCAGGATGCGCAACTAGTCTTTGCGCCCTATGCCAATTCCTATCGCCGCTTCCAGCCGGGCTCGTTCGCGCCCGTGGACCTCACCTGGGGCTACGGTCATCGTGGAACTGCGGTCCGCATCCCCGAAAAGGACGGGCCGGGTGCCCGCGTCGAGCACCGCGTCGCCGGCGCCGATGCCAATCCATATCTCATGCTGGCGGCAATCCTCGGGGGCATGTTGCTTGGATTGCAGAACGAACTCGACCCCGGCGAAGAGACAACGCCAAGCCATGTGCCGGCCAATGCCCCGCGCCTGACGCATGATTTTCTGACCGCCGTCGAGCGCTTTCGCGCATCCCCCTTCATCGCCGATATTTTCGGGGAGCGATACCAGAAGCTCTACGGCGATACAAAGCACAAGGAAGCGGTCCGCTACCTGCGCACCGTATCCGATTTCGACTACCGAACGTATCTGCCGCGCCTTTGACGGATTTCAGACGACCGCACGGCTGATCGAGTCTTCGTCGGCAACCCGCGCGGCCGTGCCCTGCTTGACCATCACCTTCAGCTCGCCGGCATGAAGTTTGAGCGCGATGTCGCGTTCCAGCGGCCGCAGCTCGCCATCCAAGACGCAATTCGCCCGGTTGCGCAGCTTCGGGAAATGCAGGTGCACTTCGCGCGCATGCATGACCATGACGTCGGCGTTCTCGCGAAACCTGCCCCGCAGCATATCGATGGCGAGCCGTGCAACGCCGAGCGGCCGCAATGGCCGCGCCGTATAAAAGCCCAGTTCGCCGCCGCGCAGGTCGTCGGCATACAGCAGCGTGTTTGGGCCAAAAGGGTTGTTGGACACCGAAATCGCCGACACGTGCCGGCGCTCGCGAACGCCCTCGGCTTCGAAATCGACATCGAATTCCGGCGGGTTGAAGACGACACCCAAGGCGGCGCGAATGCTGGCCGTCATCTTGCCGAAACGCGAACGATAGGTATAGGCGTTGCGATAACGCACCATGCGCGCATGCATTCCGGCGGAAAACTGGTGAATGAAGGGTCGGCTGTTGGCGCTGCCGATATCCACTTGATCGACCTCGCCTGTCGCCAGCACGTCCAATACCTGCCAGATATCGAGTGGCAGTCGGAGCGAGCGCGCAAAGAGGTTCATGGTGCCGGCGGGAATGACACCGAGGGCGACGCCGTTTTTCCAAGCGACGGCGGCGGCCGCGGAAATCGTGCCGTCACCCCCGCCGGCGACGATGCCGTCGATATCGTCGCGACGCGCCGCGCGCTCCATGGCCGCAACAACTTCGCTGCCCGACACGACCAGGCCTTCGAAATCGTGGCCGGCATCCCGGAAAACCTGCTCCGCCTTCATTTCGTAGGCATCCATGTCCGTCGTCTTGAACGTACCGCCGTCGCGATTGAAAAAGCCGATCAGTTTCATCGAGGCTCCCGGTTTTCTCGTTGAATCTGTCTCAAGAAAAATCTGCTCCCTGCACCTGTTAGTCCAGAAATGGTTTCGGCCAAGGCGATTTCAAGCATTTTGAAGCCGGCTACCGCAGTCAATGCGGATTACAGATCGCGCGATAACCGCATCAGAACTTATGCGCAGGGCGATATGCTGCGCTGCAAAAAATGCACGCGACAGCGGTATCGCGCTGATTCATAGTATTAATTGAGGCATGTTCGTGTCTTTCCCGTCTTTTCATTCCGCATCGTGTGTCCGAGGCCGAACCCCGGTTTTCCCTGCCCATTGCCCGCTTCGCGGCACTTTCTGCATCGCCGCCAAGGAGTTTTCGTGAGCGATATCGCCGTCGACCTCATCGATTCCCCATCCAGCCTCGAAGCCCCGTCGCGCACGGCGATCGCCCTTGTGACGCTGGCGCTTGCGGTCGGAAGCTTCGGCATCGGCACGGGCGAATTCGTCATCATGGGCCTGCTGCCCGAGGTCGCCGATACCTTTGGCGTCACGACTCCGGAAGCAGGCCACGTCATCAGCGCCTATGCGCTCGGCGTCGTTGTCGGCGCGCCGATCATCGCCGTCCTTGCCGCCAAGATGGCGCGGCGCACGCTGCTTCTGCTGATGATGGCGATCTTCGCGGCCGGCAACATTTCCAGCGCCCTGGCGCCGACCTTCGCAAGCTTCGCGGCTCTGCGTTTCATCACCGGCCTGCCGCATGGCGCCTATTTCGGCGTTGCGGCGCTTGTGGCCGCCTCGATGGTACCGGTTCATCGCCGCGTACGTGCCGTCGGTCAGGTCATGCTCGGGCTCACCATCGCCACCCTGATCGGCACGCCGATCGCCACCTTCCTCGGCCAGCTTCTGAACTGGCGGGCAGCCTTCATGATGGTCGGCGGCGTCGGCCTCGTGACCATGCTGCTCATTGCCCTGTTCCTGCCCAAGGACAAGGTCGAGGAGGGCGCGAGCATCGCCCGCGAGCTGGGTGCTCTTCGCCGCATCCAGGTGTGGCTGACGCTCGGTATCGCCGCAGTCGGTTTTGGCGGCATGTTCTCGATCTTCAGCTATGTCGCGACGACGACGACGCAGGTTGCCGGCTTGGGAACGGGCATGGTGCCGGTCGTGCTGGCGCTCTTCGGCATCGGCATGAATGTCGGCAATGTCGTCGGCTCGCGCTTGGGCGACCTGTCGCTCAAGGGCACGATCGGCGGCATGATGGTCTTCAACGTCGTCATCATGACACTGTTTTCGCTGACGGCTGCAAATCCGGTGATGCTCTGCCTCTGCGTCTTCCTAATCGGCTGCGGTTTTGCCGCCTGCCCAGCGGTGCAGACACGTCTTATGGATGTCGCGGCCGATGCGCAGACGCTGGCCGCCGCCTCCAACCATTCGGCCTTCAACATCGCCAATGCGCTCGGCGCCTGGCTTGGCGGCCTGGTGATCTCCTGGGGCTTCACCGCAGCGTCGACAGGCTATGTCGGCGCGGTGCTTTCTGTCTTCGGTCTGATCGTTTTCGGAATATCAGTCGCTTTGGAGCGCAACGGCCGTAACGCCTACGACAGGCGACATGGAAAGCAAGGGTCGTTCTGACCGGCTTCTGAACCCACTCATTCCCATCGATCGGCCGGGTGCACACCACCCGGCCGTCTACTTTTTTGACATTTTTGCAATAGCGATTGCTGCAACGCACAAGCCTTTAGCCGCCAAACGAAAAATTGCATGCGACATTATGGCATTAGCCGTCGGCGCCCCTTGACTTTTCGGCTCTTCGGAGCGACTTCTCCCGTGTGGGGAACCCGTGTTTTCCATACCGATTAACCGGAGCCATCTTACGATGCCTAGCGACAGTAGTAGTCGATTGCCTTTGCCGTCAGTGGCATTCGTGCTGTAACCGACTCCTGTCGGCTCGCCACGATCTGCCACGACGGCGGATCGACCGGAAAGGCGAGCTATAATGAATATCAACAGCTTCCCCATGCGGGCTGGCAATGCCGCTCGTGCATTTATTAATAATAATCGCGCCCTTACCATTGCAGAACGCGTTGAGTCGCTGAACGCGCTCGAGGCCAGCGAAGCCGCACGCATTCTGGTCAAGATGCCGGAGGAGCGGGCCGTTCGCATTCTCGATCGGCCGGAACTGCGCAACGCCGCTGCCATTCTCGAGGTCATGACCAATGCGGATGCCGCACGGCTGCTGCACGGCATGTCCAATGACCGCGTGGCCGACATTCTTCTCGAACTGGACGGCGACGCGCGCGCCCGGCTGTTTGCCACTCTTGACGAGCCGGTTCGTGTCGCAATCCAGGGCTTGATGGGTTATCCGCCGCGCACAGCCGGCGGCATCATGACGACGGAATTCGTTAGCGTGTTCGCCACCTGGACGGTTGCGCAGACGCTCGACCACGTGCGCCAGGTCGAGCGCTCCCGCGAAACGGTCTATGCGATCTATGTGCTCGACGACGACACCCACGTGCTGCTGCATGTCGTGACGCTGCGCCGTCTCATCACCGGCCAGCCCGATGCCTGCATTCTGACCGTGGCACAGAAGGGTACGCCGGTCACCGCGCCTGCGCTGATGAAGCAGGAGGATGTCGCCCGGCTGATCCGCCGACACGACCTGCTCGCTCTGCCGGTCGTCGACGAAAACGGCCTGATGCTCGGCATTGTGACGGTCGACGATGTCATCGATACGATGATCGCCGATACGACCGAAGCCGCACAGAAATTCGGCGGTATGGAAGCCCTCGGTCAGCCCTATATGAAGATCAGCTTCGCGGGCATGATCCGCAAGCGTGCCGGCTGGCTGGCCGCCCTCTTCCTCGGCGAAATGCTGACGGCCAGCGCCATGCAGCATTTCGAAGGCGAGTTGGAGAAGGCTGTCGTGCTGACGCTGTTCATCCCGCTGATCATGAGCTCGGGCGGCAATTCCGGCTCGCAGGCGACCTCGCTGATCATCCGGGCATTGGCGCTCGGCGAACTCAAGCTGTCCGATTGGTGGCGTGTCGCCTTACGCGAACTGCCGACCGGCATCGTGCTTGGCTCCATTCTGGGCCTCGTCGGCTTCGCCCGCATCGTGCTTTGGCAGACCATCGGTCTTTTCGACTATGGCCCGCACTGGCAGTTGGTCGGCGTTACCGTGTTCGCCGCCTTGATCGGCATCGTCATGTTCGGTTCGCTGGCCGGCTCCATGTTGCCCTTCGCGCTACAGAAGCTGCGCCTCGACCCGGCCAGTGCATCGGCGCCATTCGTCGCAACGCTGGTCGACGTCACCGGGCTGGTGATCTATTTCTCGGTCGCACTGCTGATCCTCAGTGGCACGATGCTTTGAGGACAATAAAATCTTGACTACGAAAGGGCCGGCGACGGCCCTTTTCATTTTCAATCCGGCTGCGGCAGCTTGAGGGCGCCGTTGGTCTTGATGCTGCGGATCGCGAAATTCGAGCGCAGGTCGGAGACGCCGGGGAGCGTCAGAAGCTTTTCCGACATCACCTTCTCATAGGCGGCCAGATCCGCGACGACAACTTCCGCCAGAAAATCCGCTGCTCCCGAAATCAAGTGGCAGGAGACGATTTCGGGAATAGCGAGCAGCGCTGCCTGCTGCGCCTCCGAATTTTCCTTGGAGTGATGCCCAACCTTGAGCTCGACGAAAACCGTCAGCCCGAGGCCAGCCTCCTTGCGGTCGATATCGGCGCGATAGCCGCGCAGCAGCCCCGATTTTTCCAGATTGCGAATGCGCCTCAAACAGGGTGATGGCGAGAGATTCACGCGCTCGGCAATCTCGACATTGGTGGCGCGCGCATCCTCCTGCAGGCAGTTGAGGATGGCAATATCAAATTTATCCAGTTTTGGCATTTTTGCGAAGCTTTATATTCCAGATTGGCAGATTATTGCTCATAGCATGTTCTACGAGCCATAACTAGCAAGGACGTGCCTCGGCTTTCGGCGCTATCTTTTCTTCAACCGGATGATGATCCGGACGGTTCGAAAGGATACGTCGATGACTGCTTTGACACTCTCCTCCCGCAAAACGATGCCTGCCACAATCGGTTATGCAGGCGCCATCGTTACGGTCTTGATCTGGGCCAACTGGATTCTTGCCACCCGCCACACCGCGGAAACGCAGATGGGCACGATCGACCTCGGCCTGATCCGCTATGGTATTCCGGCATTGGTGCTTTCTCCCGTCTGGCTGCGGACCGGGCTGCTGCCCAAGGGCGTGTCGCTGAAGCTATTGGCACTGATGGTCTGCGGCGCCGGCGCGCTCTTCTTCCAGTTGACGACCTTCGCAATCCACTCCACGCCCGCCGCTTCGGCCGGTATTCTGCTTGGCGGCTCCATGCCGCTGGCGGCTGCGCTTATTGGCGTGTTGCTGTTTCGCGAGCGGCCCGACATCACCCGCTGGCTCGGCCTCGGCGGTATTGTCGCCGGCGTCGTCATCCTCCTGGCGCGCAGTCTTTCCGGCGTGGAGATGTCCTGGATCAGCTTCACACTTCTGCCGCTCGGCGCTTTGCTCTGGGCCGGCTACACCCACGCGTTCCGCCGCTCCGGCCTGAACGCCATCCAGGCAAGCGCCATCATCGCCATCTGGTCGTTCCTTATTCATGTCGGCCTGGCTCTGATCTTCGGCAGCTCGCTCGCCTCTATCCCGCTGCCGGAAATCGGCCTGCAGGTCGTCAGCCAAGGCCTGCTTTCCGGCCTCGCCGCCACGCTCGCCTACGGTCTCGCCGTCCAGGCTCTTGGCGGCACACAAGCTGCAGCCTTCACCGCCATCACCCCGGTTCTCGCCACCTTCGGCGGCGGGCTGCTGCTTGGCGAACCGATCGGTGCTGCTGAAATTGCAGCGGCGGTTGTCACGGGTATGGGCGTCGCGCTTTCGACGGGAGTTTTGTCGAGGAAGTGAATACGGCGATCAGGACGATGAATTGAAGGCTGCCCTCGGGCAGCCTTCCGCGTTGATAGCGGCATCATCTGATGCTAATTTTGATGACAAAGGAGCATGTTAATGCGGACCACAGTAACCATTGATGACAAATTGCTCGCGGATGCGCGCGAAGTCACGGAATTGGCTGAGACCTCAGCGATCGTGCGCGAGGCGTTGAAAGCGCTTATCGAGCGAGAAGCTGCCAGAACGCTTATACGCCTTGGCGGCACGGAACCAGATATTGCGGCCCCTCCTCGTCGTCGGTTTGGTGTCGAATGATCTTGGTCGATACGTCGATTTGGATCGATCATTTTCATTCGCTGGACGCTAAACTTCAGTCTTTATTGGAGCAGAAACAGGTTCTCATCCATCCCTTCGTGATCGGTGAGATCAGCCTCGGAAACCTGAGGCAATATGATCTTGTTATGAGAAGTCTGAGCCGGTTGTATCAGATTTCAAAGGCGCCAGATGATGACGTTCTTTATTTTATCCGGAGCAATAGATTACAAGGTATGGGCATTGGCTATGTCGATGCTCACCTGGCGGCGGCGGCAATATTGACACCTGGCACCTATCTCTGGACGCGCGACAAGCGGCTACAGCGCGTTGCCGAAAATCTCAGGATTGCCGCGTTGTTGTAGCCGGAAAAGCCCTGCTCAGAACCACAGCGCCATGGCGACCCGCCTTTCGGGATCGCCGCCATGGTCGATCTCGAATTTTAGAATCTCAAAAAGCCCCGCTGGCATCTCAGGCTCATCCAGCACTCGAAATCCAAGCGAGGTGTAAAACGGCGCGTTGAACGGCACATAACGATCTGTCGTCAGTGTGACACCTGATGCGCCCCGCATCCGCGCCGCCTCGATCATGCCCAGCATCAGGCGCCGCCCGACGCCCTTTCGCTGCCAACGCTGCATGACGTCGATCTCCATGACATAGACTGTGTCATCAAGCTCGGCCCCGGCGGCGAAGGCGAAGGGTTGGTCCAGATGGTCCACCGCCACGAACAGCAGCTTCGCATCGAGCGACGTCTCCAGCTTCTGGCGCGGCACGGTCCTGCCATCATCCTCCCTGCCGAGCGCACGCCCGAGGGTTGCGAAGGCATCGATCTCGATTTCCGCCATACACTCCAGGTCAGCAGAGCGGGCGAGGCGGATTGCGTATGCGTCTCGCCCGATCTCTCCCATGGTCATCACATATTCGGATAGACTGGCCCCTCGCCGCCCTGCGGCGGCACCCAGTTGATGTTCTGGTTGGGGTCCTTGATGTCGCAGGTCTTGCAGTGCACGCAGTTCTGGGCGTTGATGACGAAGATGTCCTTGCCGTCCTTTTCCACCCATTCATAGACGCCGGCCGGACAGTAGCGCGTCGACGGGCCGGCATAGATGTCGTGCTCCGAGCGCTTCTGCAGGTCCATGTCCTTGACCTTGAGATGCACCGGCTGGTCTTCCTCATGATTGGTGTTCGACAGGAACACCGACGAGAGACGATCGAAGGTCAGAACGCCATCCGGCTTTGGATAGGCGATCGGCTTGTGCTGGGCGGCCGGCTCCAGTGACTGCGCATCGGTCTTGCCGTGTTTCAGCGTGCCGAAGAAGGAAAAGCCGAACAGCGTGTTCGTCCACATGTCGAGACCGCCAAGCGCCACGCCTATCGCCGTGCCGAACTTCGACCACAGCGGCTTGACGTTGCGGACCTTCTTCAGGTCGCGGCCGATATCCGTCTGGCGCCATTCGTTCTCGATCTCGATCACCTCGTCATTGGCGCGGCCGGCGGCAATTGCTGCGGCGATCTTGTCGGCCGCCAGCATGCCCGACAGCACCGCATTGTGGCTGCCCTTGATGCGCGGCACGTTGACGAAACCGGCCGAACAGCCGATCAGCGCCCCGCCGGGGAAGGAAAGCTTCGGCACCGACTGGTAACCGCCTTCGGTGATGGCGCGCGCCCCATAGGAGAGGCGTTTGCCGCCCTCGAAGGTGGAGCGGATCGCCGGGTGCGTCTTGAAGCGCTGGAATTCCTCGAAGGGATAGAGATAGGGGTTCTTGTAATTGAGGTGCACGACGAAGCCGACGGCGACGAGATTGTCTTCGAGGTGATAGAGGAACGAGCCGCCGCCGGTCTTCATGCCCAAAGGCCAGCCGAAGGAGTGCTGCACCAGGCCCTGTTTGTGGTGCTCGGGCTTAACCTGCCAGAGTTCCTTGAGGCCGATGCCGAACTTCGGTACGTCACGTCCCTCATCGAGCTTGAACCTGGCAATGAGCTGCTTGGCAAGCGAACCGCGCACGCCTTCGCCGATCAGCACGTATTTGCCGAGCAGCGCCATGCCGCGGGTATAGTTCGGGCCGGGCTCGCCGTTCTTTTCGATACCCATGTCGCCAGTGGCAACACCGATGACGGCACCTTCGTCATTGTAAAGCACTTCGGTGGCGGCAAAGCCGGGATAGATCTCGACACCGAGGGCCTCCGCCTTTTCGGCGAGCCAGCGACAGACGTTGCCGAGCGAGACGATATAATTGCCGTGGTTGTTCATCAGCGGCGGCATCAGCGCGTTCGGCAGGCGGACGGAGCCGGCCGGTCCGAGCACCAGGAAATGATCGTCCGTCACCTTGGTCTTGAAAGGATGGCCGTCTTCTTGGCGCCAGCCGGGCAGCAGCCGGTCGATGCCGATGGGATCGACAACGGCACCCGACAGGATATGGGCGCCGACTTCCGCGCCCTTCTCGAGCACGACGACGGTCAGATCGGGATTGACCTGCTTCAGACGGATCGCCGCCGCAAGACCAGCCGGCCCCGCTCCGACGATCACCACGTCGAATTCCATGCTTTCGCGTTCTGGCAGCTCGCTAGCGTCGGTCATTCACTCTGTCTCCCATTGGCCAGGCTCCGATTGGTGGCGCGCGGCCTTGTCCCTTTTTGGACGTCTTCCCGTTTCGGCTATCTCTTGTCAAAACGGGAGAGGATTGTCGAGCCGGGAAGCGACAGCCGATCCTCCAATTCGCACAACCGGCCCGGAAATTATATTCCCCTTACGTCAACGTCAATATCTAGCTGCTTTCGCTTGCCGTTTATCGGCTTTCAAAAAGCGTTCCCGGCATTCTATAAAACCCATGGAAATATTCGGTCAGCGTAAAGGATGAACAAGATGGATCTCGGCATCAAAGGAAAGCGGGCACTGGTTCTGGCTTCGTCCAAGGGGCTTGGCCACGGCATTGCCATGGCGCTGGCACGCGAGGGGGCGAATGTCCTGCTTTGCGGCCGTAGCGGCGAGAGGCTGGAGAGCAATTGCAAGGCCATCAACGCCGAAGGGAAAGGTCGGGCCGATTGGATCTGGGCCGATCTCAACGACGAGATGTTCGTCGAGACCGTCAGCAAGGCCGTGACCGACAAGCTCGGCGGCCTCGACATCCTCGTCAACAATACCGGCGGGCCAACCCCGGGAACGTCGGAAGATATGACCGCCGACCGGCTGGAAACCTATTTCCTATCGATGGTGGCGCGGGTCATCACACTGACCAATGCGCTGCTTCCCGGCATGAAGGCACAAGGTTGGGGACGCATCCTGACCGTTGCCTCCTCCGGCATCATCGAACCGATCCCTAATCTGGCACTTTCCAATACGCTGCGTCCCGCGCTTGCCGGTTGGAGCAAGACATTGGCGGCAGAGGTAGCGGCGCATGGCATTACCGTGAATATGCTGTTGCCGGGCAGCATCGCCACCGACCGGCTGGCCGACCTTGACAGCGCAGCGGCCAAACGTACCGGCAAAAACCTGGAGGACATCCAAGCCGAGCGGCAACAACGCATTCCCGCCGGCCGCTACGGCTCGATCGAAGAATTCGCGGCGACGGCCGCCTTTCTTTGCAGCGAACCTGCAAGCTATGTCACGGGTTCGATGATCCGCTGCGACGGCGGCGCGGCGCGCTCGCTCTGAGGACAAAAGCGGCGAACGAGGGACTTCGCCTTTGGAGGCGCGGTCCGCCCGAACACAATTACGTGAGAAACAGATAGGCTAATATTGGGCTTCAACCCTCCCGTTTCCGGGTGGGTAAGGGCAAAAGATCAGCATTGCCGCGCTTTTATTACAGAACGGCAATCAAAAAATAGTCATTTCGGCCATTTATTGCACTGCAAACGAAAGCATACCGGCAAAGCTTTCCAACTGTTAATTTTTCACCCTGTCGAACAGGTGGTAGGTTACTGCGAACTAGCGTTCATCAATACACGTTATAGGGACAGAATACCGAACGTTAGCGGTAACGGCGATGTGATGGGTGATGGCAGAACGCGTCTTTTGTGCGTTGCAACAAACCCGCCTCGAGGTCACCGCATTTTCCTGCAACTCGCCTCGACCGGTTTTTAAATATGAAGAAATTTTGGCTCTCTCTCGGCCTTCTCGTTGTCGCAGCTCTTGCAGTCTGGAGCTACCGTGACCGTATCCCCTTTATGTCCGCTTTGGTCGACAAAGCATCCGCCAAGACCGAGGATAGCAGCAAGGCAGCGGATGCCGGCGGCCACGGCAAGCGTCAGATCGCGCCCCAGGTGGTCAAGACCGTGGCAGTCACGAAAACGACGCTCCCCAACGACGTAACCGCCACCGGCTGGGCTGATGCGCAGGACACGACGACGATTGCCGCGCAGGAATCCGGTATCATCACCTCGATTGAAGCTCAGGATGGCGCCATGATCAAGGCCGGCGACCTGATCGCAAAGCTCGATCCGCGCACGGCCCAGGCCTCCGTCGATAAGGACCAGGCAAACCTTATCAAGGACCAGGCGACGCTCACGGAAACCGAAGCGGCCCTGACGCGGGCCAAGACCCTTCTCAACGGAGCCGGCACGCAGCAGACGGTAGACCAGGCCGTCGCGGCGCGCGACACGGCCGCCGCAACGGTCAATGGCGACAAGGCACAGCTCGCATCCGATCAGGTGCTGCTCGAACACACCGAAATCCGCGCGCCCTATGATGGCCGTCTCGGCGATGTCACCCTCAGCGTCGGTGCTTATGTGAGCCCCGGCACGGCCATCGTATCGATCGCCCAATACGATCCGATCTACGTCAAGTTCCACCTGCAGGAGAGCCATTTGCGCGAACTGGAGGAAGCGATGAAGGCCGGGACCGTTCCCGTCAGCACCGTGCCCCGGTCGGCTGAGGGCAAGTCGCGCCAAGGCGCCATGAGCTTCTATGACAACCAGGTCGATGCCGCATCCGGCACGATCCTCGCCAAGGCGAAGTTCAACAATGCCAACGGCGCCATCTGGCCCGGCCAGTCGGTCAACATCGTCGTACACTTCAACGACAACCAGCCTGTTCTCGTCACGCCGACGGTTGCGATCAGCCCCGGCCCCGATGGCTTCTTTGCCTTTGTCGTCAAGGACAACAAGGTGCACATGACGCCGGTCACCGTCGCGCGCCAGAACGGCGGGTACACTGCGATCGCCAAGGGCCTTTCGGAGGGCGACCATGTCGTGACCGAGGGACAGGTGCAGTTGAACGATGGCCAGAGCGTGAACGAGCAATTCAGCGATGCCACGCCGCAGAAAGTCGCCTCGGCTGACGATCAGTCGGGTCAGAAAACCGAAACGATCTCTGTCGGAGCGCAGCAATGATCCCCAGCTTCTGCATCAGCCGGCCGGTCGCGACGACGCTTCTGGCCTTGGGGGTGGTCATGGCAGGCTGGGCGGGCTATCGCCTCGTGCCCGTTGCCGCCTTGCCGCAGGTCGACTTTCCGACCATCAACGTCACTGCGCAGCTAACAGGTGCTTCGCCGCAGACCATGGCGACTTCGGTTTCGACGCCGCTGATCAAGCAGTTCGAGACCATCCCGGGCATCAGCGAAATCTCCTCGACGAACTCGCTCGGCAACACCAGCATCGTGCTGCAATTCGACCTGAACCGCGATATCGACGCGGCTGCGGCTGACGTTCAGGCGGCAATCTCGCACGCGACTCGGCAATTGCCCGATAACCTGACCGTGCCGCCGAGCTATCGCAAGACCAACCCGGCCGATGCGCCGGTCATGCTGCTGGCGGTGCAGAGCGATACGATGCCGCGCAGCAAGCTTGATGAAATCGCCGAAGACATCATCTCGCCGTCGCTGTCCACTCTTCCCGGCGTGGCGGAAGTGACGGTGTTCGGCGCCCAAACCTATGCCGTGCGCGTCGAAGTCGATCCCGCCAAGCTGCAGGACCGCAGCATCGGCATCGATACTGTCAACAATGCGCTGGTCAACGCCAACAGCCAGGTTCCGGTGGGCACTCTGCAGAACAATTCGCAGAGCATGACCATCAACTCCGATACGCAGCGCACCAATGCTGCGGAGTTCCGTTCGCTTGTCATCGCCAACCCGAACGGCGCGCCGATCCATCTCAGCGATGTCGCGGACGTTCAGGACAGCGTGGAAAATACCAATGCCGGCTCCTGGTATGACGGCAAGCGGGCGATCATTCTTGCCATCCAGCGCCAGCCGGATGCCAATACGGTCGATGTGGTCGACGCCATCAACGCCAAACTGCCGCAACTACACGCGGAAATCCCGGCCTCGGTGAAGACGACCGTTATGAACGATTCGGCTCAGCCGATCCGCGACGCGATTTCAGACGTCAAATTCACGCTGATGCTGACGATCGGCCTCGTCGTGCTGGTCATCTATCTCTTCACCGGTCACGTTACGGCAACGATCATACCCGGCCTCGCCGTGCCGCTGTCGCTGATCGCGACCTTCGGCATGATGTATATTCTCGGATACAGCATCGATAATATCTCGCTGCTCGGATTGACACTCGCGGTCGGTCTCGTGGTGGACGACGCCATCGTCATGCTCGAGAACATATTGCGACATGTCGAAGAGGGCATGCCGGTGCTGCAGGCGGCGCTCAAGGGCTCGGCGGAAGTCAGCTACACGATCATATCGATGTCGATTTCGCTAATCGCCGTGTTCATTCCGATCCTGCTGATGGGCGGCGTCGTCGGCCGTATCTTCAACGAGTTCGGCATGGTCGTCGCCATCGCCATCGTGTCTTCCGCGATCGTATCGCTCACCGTCACCCCCATGCTCAGTTCGCGCCTGTCGGCGGGCCATGGAGAGCCCCCCTATCCGGTGCGTCTCTTCAACGCCGGCTTCGAATGGACCCAGCGCGGCTACGACAAAGGCGTCGCCTGGTGTCTTCGCCACCGCGGCACGGTGCTCCTGAGCTTCCTCGGCTCGGTTGCCCTCTCGGCATACCTCTTCATGGTCCTGCCGGCGAGCTTCTTCCCGACGGAAGATATCGGCCGCCTGACGATCTCGACGCAGGCCCGCCAGGATATTTCCTATCCGGCGATGCAGGACCTGCAGAACCAGGCTGCAGCACTCGTAAAACAGAATCCGGCCGTCGCTCACGTCATGTCGATCGTCGGCGGCAATGCGCGTCAGCCGCTTAATAACGGCACGATGTATGTGGAACTCAAGGCAAAGGATCAGCGGGAGCCGCTGGACAATACCCTACGGGAGCTGCGCGCCAGCATCAGCAAGATTGCCGGCCTGAAGGCCTATATCACGCCCCAGCAAAGCCTCCGCTTCGGTGGCCGTCAGACCGCCAGCCAGTATCAGCTCGTCGTCCAGGCGCTCAGCGCCGACCAGACCAATCTCTGGGCCAATAAGATCGAGGATGCGATGCGCCGCGACCCGCGCTTCACGGACGTCGCCTCGGACGAGCAGAACAATGCATTGCAGGCCAATATCGTCGTCGATACCGAAAAGGCAGCGCAATACGGGATCAACAACAATCAGTTGCGCACGTCGCTGGAAGAAGGCTTCGGCGGTTATACCGCGGCACAGATCCAGTCGACCGGCGACAGCTATGACGTGATTGTCGAGTTCGATACCAGCAAGCCCTGGGACGACCAGAAGCTACAGGAAATCCAGATTGCTTCCGCAAGCGGAGCCCTGGTGCCCCTATCGAACTTCGCCCATGTCCAGCGCACGACCGGCCCCGTCACCATCAACCAGACCGGCCAGCTCGTTTCGACCACTGTTTCCTTCAACCTGCCAGCCGGCGAAGCACTCGGCGACGCAACGGCGCAGATCGAGCAGATCAAGAAGGATCTCAACATGCCGGCGGACGTCTTCACGTCCTACGGCGGTACCGCCCAGATCTTCCAGCAGTCGCAGGGCAGCACGCCTTACCTGATCCTTGCCGCCGTGCTGACGATCTATGTGGTTCTCGGCGTTCTCTACGAGAGCTTCATCCATCCGCTGACCATTCTTTCCGGCCTGCCGGCCGCCGCTCTCGGCGCCCTGCTTGCCCTGAAAGTTTTCGGCTTCGACCTGTCGATCATCGCGCTCATCGGCTTGCTGATGCTGATCGGTATCGTCAAGAAAAACGCGATCATGATGATCGACGTGGCGCTGGAAACGCTTCGATCGACCCCCGGCATATCGCCGGCGGAAGCGATCCATGAAGCCTGCGTGCGCCGTTTCCGTCCGATCATGATGACGACCTTCTGCGCCCTGCTCGGCGCGCTGCCGATCGCCGTCGGTGGCGGCGCCAGCTCGGAACTGCGCCAACCGCTCGGTATTGCCGTCGTCGGCGGCCTTGTCGTCTCGCAGATCCTGACGCTGTTCATCACGCCGGTCATCTTCCTCGAAATGAACCGTCTGAACGACTTCGTCGGTCGTCTTGGCAAGCGCAAGGAAAAGCATCAGCACGAAGAAGAAACGCCGACCGCAATCGCGGCCGAATGATACCAGACGGGCGCCTCGCGGCGCCCGTTTTACTTTGGCGTGATCCAAAACCCGAGACCGCGCAGCGAAAACTGCGAAGCGATTTTCGGATAAGGTCATTGCGAAACAAATGCTCTCTCACGTCTTGCGCTTACAATTCAGCCATGCCATGACGCGCCCTCTTTACGACAAGGGCGCGTCTCGCGTTCCATAAGGGGCGTTGCCCCATTCCAAAAAATTTCAGCAGAAGGGAGTGCGGGCATGGCTCGAGCGCTTGGTTTCGACTTCGGCACAACGAACACGGTTTTGGCGCTCGCCGATGGCCCGGCGACACAATCGGTCGCCTTCACCAGTGTCGCCGGCACCGCCGACAGCATGCGCACGGCCCTGTCCTTCATGAAGGATCCGGGACTGGGTGCTGCGGCGCTGAAGGTCGAGGCTGGGCATGCTGCCATCCGGCAGTTCATCGACAATCCCGGCGATTGCCGCTTTCTGCAATCCATCAAAACCTTTGCGGCCAGTGCGCTTTTCCAGGGCACGCTGGTCTTTGCCAAGCGCCACACCTTCGAGGATCTGATGGAGATCTTCGTGCGCCGGCTGCGCGCCTATGCCGGCGATGCTTGGCCGACGGATGTCGGCCGCATCGTCACAGGACGGCCGGTGCATTTTGCTGGCGCCAACCCGGATGCATCCCTCGCCACTGCCCGATATAACGCGGCACTGGCGCGCTTCGGCTTTCCTGAAATCCATTACGTCTACGAACCTGTGGCCGCGGCTTTCTATTTCGCCCAGCATCTGAAAACGGATGCGACCGTGCTGGTGGCCGATTTCGGCGGCGGCACTACCGACTATTCGCTGATCCGCTTCGAGACCCATGGCGGAAAGCTAACGGCGACCCCGATCGGCCATTCCGGCGTCGGCATTGCCGGCGATCACTTCGACTTCCGGATGATCGACAACATCGTTTCGCCGGCGATCGGCAAGGGCAGCCTCTTCAAAAGCTTCGACAAGCTGCTGGAAGTGCCCACCTCCTACTATGCCAATTTCGGCCGCTGGAACCAGCTATCGATCTTCAAGACCTCGCGCGAATATGCCGATCTGAAGACGCTGGTGCGCAGCAGCCTGGAGCCGGAAAAGCTCGAAACCTTTATCGAGCTCGTCGAACACGATGAGGGCTATCCGCTCTATCAGGCCGTGTCGGCGACGAAGATGGCGCTTTCGGCGGAAGAGGAAGCGGAATTCAACTTCCCGCCGCTCGGTAAGGCCGGCCGCAGGACCGTGCGCCGCAGCGATTTCGAAAGCTGGATCGCCGACGATCTCGCCCGCATCGAATGCGCATTGGATGACGTGCTGGCGACCACCAACACGTTGCCGGGGAGCATCGACAAGGTGTTCCTCACCGGCGGCACCTCTTTCGTGCCCGCGGTGCGCCGCATCTTTACCGAACGCTTCGGTCAGGAACGGATCGAAACCGGCGGCGAGCTGCTGTCGATCGCCCACGGCCTTGCCTTGATCGGCGAGCGCGATGACATCAGCCAGTGGACGGCGTGAGGGTAGAGAACACCCTCCCCTTTCGTTCTTCCGCCGCTTTGGTTAGAGTTCGTCCATGATCTCCGCCAACGACCTCACTCCGGCTGAACTTGCCGCCCTTCTGCATTTTCATGCGGATGCCGGCGTCGAATGGCTGCTCGAAGAGGAGGCCGTTGATCGCTTTGCCGAATTCGCGGCGATGAAGGCCGCTCGCCAAGGCACCCGGCCAGCAGCCCAGCCGCGTGCCGAGACACCCCCGCCTGCGACACGACCCGCGGCGCAGCCGGAACGTCGCCAGGCCCCGCAACCGGCCGCCGTGCCGATGTCACCGCGAAGCGCACCCGCCATCCCTGACGAGCAGGCCGTCGAACAAGCCCGGTTCGCTGCCGAAAGCGCCCGGTCATTGAACGAACTCAAGACCGCGCTGGAAGCGTTCAATAGCTGCAATCTAAAAAACAGCGCACGCTCGACCATCTTCGCCAGCGGCAGCGCCGAAGGCCGCATCATGGTGATCGGCCCGATGCCCAGCGCCGACGACGACCGCGAAGGCCTGCCCTTTGCCGGACGAACCGGACAATTGCTTGACAAGATGCTGGGCGCCATCGGTCTGCAGCGCGACGGCATCCTGCTCACCAATGTCATTCCGTGGCGGCCGCCAGGCAACCGTGCGCCGTCGGCGCCGGAAGTCGAGATATGCCGCCCCTTCATCGAGCGGCAGATCGCGCTCGCGGAGCCAAAAGCCCTGCTGCTGCTCGGCAATTTCACCGCCCGTCATTTCTTCGAAAGCAACGAAACTATTCACGGCCTGCGCGGACAATGGCGGGAAGTGACGATAGCCGGCCGGACGATACCGGCAATCGCCAGCCTCCACCCCCAGGAACTGTTGACTGCGCCAATCAATAAGCGCTTGGCTTGGAACGATCTTTTGACCTTCAAAAGTCGGATCGACGCCGGAGATTCGGACTAATTTTTCACCAATATTAACGGAAGATGAAACTTGTTATGCATTCTTTGCATGGCAGTCTTCCAGTCGTGTGCATTGCGGAATCAATGCTGCATTGCAATATATCCGGTGTGTCTTGGGAGGAAATTTGAAAGGAACCAAGGCCATGACTGCTCGTTTCCGTCCTATCCATAGCGGGTTTGATACCCTGCGCCGCGTCATCGTACCCGTGCGCGCCACCAAAGGTCATCGCAGCCTCGGCATTGCCGCCAATGAGCAGATGACTGCTCGCGGTACCGGCATCTCCGCTCGCGTTGCTCGTCCGACCGCTATATTCGCCGATTTCCGCGAGTGCTAACCAATGAAAAGCTGAGGCAAATCAAGGCTTCGCATTGTAGTTTGCAGATGCTTGATATTCCGAAGCGAGTATGAAGTTCCGCGAAATTCGCGACAGCATCGTGTATGATTTTGTTTCAGGGGTGACATCGTGTCTTTAGGTTTGCGTTCTTTTTTCACTCTTCTCGATTCCGTGGGACATATCGGCTCCGCGGTGCGCGCAGCAGAGGAATTCGAGCGCTCCCGCAGCCTGCGCAAGGCCGATCAGCGCGAGCTGAGCCCCGCACGTACAGTGGCTGCAAGCATCCCCCTATAGGTTTGGAAAGAGCGAGGTCGATGATCCCGCTCTTTTTTCGGATTTTCATAATAGATTTTCATGAAGAGCAGCGCCGGGCCTAGCCCGGCGTTTTTTTGCGGTTCATTGTTCCGAAACCGCCTGCGCCGCCATCGATTGCGCCCACGCAAAAGCTTCATCCACGGCAGCCAGTTTCACTGCCTGCCAGCGGCAATATTCGTCCAGGAAGTCGCGAGACATCCAAAGGCGCGTCTTTTTCGGTTCGTCATACCAGCCCAGACTGCCGCCATCGGCAGCCTTGCGCAAAAGGCGCTGCAAATGGGTGCGCGACATCATGAACTGCGCAGCGATTGCCCGCGTATCGATGCGGCCGAGATTGACGCGTCCGTCTACTTCCGTACCCAGGTCCACCCGAGAGACGAGATGGTCCATCACCAGCCCCCCTGCTTCCGTCCAGAGAAACAAGCCGACACGCTCCGGCGGCTCGCGCCAGGCGGTCGTCTCCAGACAGCGGCGCGCCATGCGCGGCTGCGCCACGTCGACCAGTACCGGATGGGCGGCAAGCGTCGCGGCGCGGTTCCCATTGTCGAGTAGGTCAAGCGCGGCGAGATTGGCGAGATACCAGCTGATCATTGCGGTGTGGCTGACCTCGGCCGGCGCATAGCGGCGGGGACGCCGGACAACGCCAGGGGCGGGCATGAGGAAGCGATAGGTCAGCAGTTCCTCGATATAGCTCAGCACGGTGTTGCGGCTTGCGACGCGGTATTGCGTGATGACATCGCGAAGCTTGACGACGGTCAGACCAGAGCCGGGTATGGCCGGATCATATTCGAGATGAAGAGCATAGGCCGTCTGGGTCAAAAGCCAGCGCTGATGCGAGGCCAACAGGCGTGCGATCCGCGGGCCGCTGTCGTAGCGATCCCGCAAAGCCTGGGCCAGGAAACGCAGGGAGGGGACGAATTCGGGATGGCAAGCAAGTTGCTCGACGGAAAAGCTCAATCGGGCCTCCTTATGGCGCCCTTCTAAAATACAAAACGGAAGGAATAGTTCTCATATTTTTTGATTAAACCTGCCGTCACAGATCGAAGCCCCAGATATCCGATAGCATGCTATAGTTATCTGAAAACACTGATATCGCAAGAAGTTAAACAAATAATTTAAGTTTAAAACCATTCTTTCGCCATCATCTTTTTCAATGACCATTCAAGACGAGGGGCCACAGATCAACCACCCGCGTCATGTGCCGTCGCGATTGATCGCGCATCATTGCTGGGATAGAGCAAGATGCGTTTTTGCGATGCGCATCTGCTTCAACCAATCGACCGGAATCCCGCTCCAATGCTGGCCAGCCTCGTCTCGATCGCCAGTCTGATGTTGTCAACGCTGTTGATGATGGTCGGCTATGGCTTGATGAACTTCGTCGTGCCGATCCGCTCCGTGGCGGAAGGCTGGTCGACCTTCACCATTTCGGTGATCGCCACCGGCTACACTTTCGGCTTCACCATATCCTGCATCATCACACCGCGTTTCGTGCAGCGGGTCGGACATGTGCGCGTATTCGGCGCCTTGATCTCGCTGCTCAGTATCGGCATTCTGCTGTGCGCATTGATGGTCGATTGGCGCGCCTGGCTGGCCTTCCGCTGCATCAGCGGCTTCGGCATCGCCGGCGCCTATCTCATCATCGAAAGCTGGTTGAACGAGCGGGTCACCAACGATAACCGCGCGACCATCTTCTCGGTCTATATGATCACCTGCCTGGTCGGCTCGATCGGCGGACAATATCTGGTACCGCTCGGCGATCCCAGCAATACCTCCCTCTTCATCCTGTGCGGCGTCATCTTCGCGCTCGCAATGTTGCCGACGGCGCTATCGACCGCGAAATCGCCGACGCCGATCCATCAGGCCAAGTTCGACCTGCCGAAACTTTACCGGCTGTCGCCGATCGCCTTCGTCGGCTCGCTGCTGTCGGGCGCCCTCTCCGGCACCTGGAGCAGCCTTGGCGGCGTCTATACCCAGAATGTCGGCATGAACACGGCCGAGGGCGCGACGTTGCTCGCCTGCGTGCTCGCCGGCGGTGCCGTGTCGCAAATGCCGATCGGCCGCATATCAGACCAGATGGACCGCCGCTACGTAATGATCGTCTGCGGTGTTATCGGCATCCTTGCCTGCGTCACCATGACGTTGTTCAACGCGCATGGGCAATTGACGCTCTATGTCGCCGGCTTCTTCATCGGCACCGTGCTCTATCCGATCTACGCACTCAATGTCGCTCATGCCAACGACCGCGCGGCGCCGGATGAATATGTCACCATTTCCAGCGGTATCATGCTGCTCTACGGACTGGGCACGGTCTCCGGACCGCTGGTCGGCGGCGCGATGATGCAACTCGCCGGCCCATCCGGCCTTCTCTGGTTCCTGGCCCTCGCCTTTGCGCTATATGCCGGCTATGCGGGGTGGCGCATCGCCATGCGCAAGCCGAACGAAGGACGCATCGAAAAGACGGACTTCCAGTCCATACCCCTGCCCGTCCGGGGCGGCGAACCGACGGGGCGCCGGATGCAGTCTACAGCCGACTGACCGCGTTGAAGCTGCCCGTCGGGACCTTTTTTGGGCCAAAAACGGTATAGTTTCCGAACTGACGGCCGCATTAACCTTTTAAAAACCATAAGCACTTCAATTTAATTTCACCGCGGTCAATAATGCCTGCGGCGCGGCATGTATTTTCAAACGCCTACTTCAGTCTTTACTATTTCCGAGGTTTTCATTCGATGACAGCGGCCCAATCGATGGAGCGGCGTCCTGAGCAGCGTGCGGTAACACCGCGCTCGATGCGGGTCGTCACCGAAGGCATCGGCAAGGATCTGGAGCGATTCAGTAGCGACAACACCAATGTCGTCAAGCAGATCAAGCTTCTCGCGATCAACGCGCTCATCGAGGCGGCCCGCGCCGGCGAAACCGGCAAGGGCTTCGCGGTGGTCGCCAACGAGGTTCAGCGCCTGGCGCAGATCGCAACCGACATCGCGAGTAAATTTGAAGATAACGTTCTCGGCCGTATCGGCGTCACCCGCGGCATGGCCGAAGCGCTGGTCGGGGAGATGGAAGGCGTTCGGCTGACCGATCTTGCCCAGACGCTGGTGCAGCTCATCGTCCGCAATCTCTTCGAGCGCACCGCCGACGTCCGCTGGTGGGCGACCGACACTGCGCTGTGGGAGGCGCTTCAGGACCCGCAGCCGCAACGCCTGGCCTTCGCCGCCGAACGTCTGGGTGTCATCAACCGCTTCTATACGGTCTATCTCGATCTGGTCGTGACCGACATGAAGGGACATGTCATCGCCTCGGCCAATCCCGCCTACCAGCGCAAGCTCGCGGGCGCCAATCTCGCCGCGGATCCCTGGTTCAGGGCAGCCGTCGCCTGCCGGTCGGGTGACGACTATATCGTCGATGAGGTCAAACCCAGCGAGTTGCACGACCGGCGCAATGTGCTCGTCTACGCTACCGGCATTCGGGAAGGCGGACGAACAGATGGCCGACAGATCGGCACGCTGGGCGTCTATTTCGACTGGCAGAACCAGGGACAGGCGATTGTCGACAAGGAGGCCAATCTATCGCCACAGGTCGCCGAAAAGACCGTGGTGATGCTGCTCGACGGCAAGAAACGCGTCATCGCCTGCAGCGATCCGAAATTGATGTTCTCGCATTTCGCGCTCGCCAATCCCGAGGGCATGACGCGGGGCAGCTATTACGACAATAACGGCGCCATCGTCGCTTACGCAAAGACACTCGGCTATGAAGACTATGATGGACTTGGATGGTATGGTGTCGTCGTGCAGCAAACGGAAGCCGACGATGCGATCAAGGCGGCCTTCAATCTGAAATGAGATGTGGCCTTCCTGATCAAATACTTCCCTCGCCATCACAAATCGTAGTGGCGCGGTGATATGACTTTAACTTTGGTTCAGATTTCGATGTAATGATGCGCGCGGATTTGCCTCCGAAGCGCTGCTTCGGATCAACGCCGCCCGCCGCAGTATGAGCCTGATCAGGATAGACCATGCGAACAGACACCGGCCAGATCGTCCATCTGGCAGATTACCGTCCCACCGACTTCGTTCTGGAACGCGTGGACCTCACCTTCGATCTGCACCCGACCGAAACCAAGGTCGAAGCGCGGCTGATCTTTCATCGCCGCGAAGGCACCGACACCAAGGCGCCGTTAGTGCTCGACGGCGACGAGCTCACCCTTTCGGGACTGCTGCTCGACCAGATCGAAGTTCCGGCCGGGCAATTCGAGGCGACAGCGGAAAGCCTGACCGTCCGCGACCTGCCGGAAAGCGTGCCTTTCGAGCTGACGATCACGACGGTCATCAACCCCGAAGCCAACACGCAGTTGATGGGACTTTACCGCACAGGCGGCATCTATTGCACCCAATGCGAGGCCGAGGGCTTCCGCCGCATCACCTATTTCCCGGATCGCCCCGACGTACTTGCTCCCTATACGGTCAAC
Source organism: Rhizobium cerradonense (assembly GCF_030182455.1). NCBI lineage: Bacteria > Pseudomonadati > Pseudomonadota > Alphaproteobacteria > Hyphomicrobiales > Rhizobiaceae > Rhizobium > Rhizobium cerradonense. The sequence goes on along the minus strand of NZ_JAQJCK010000003.1, from coordinate 265,169 downwards.
ATCATCGCGGATAAAGCGGCCAATCCGCTGCTGTTGTCGAACGGCAATTTTCTCGGCGGGGCCGGTTATGGCGAAGGCAAGCATTTCGCCGCCTGGTTTGATCCGCATCCGAAGCCCAGCTATCTCTTCGCACTTGTCGCCGGCGATCTCGGCGTAGTCGAGGATACGTTCGTCACGATGTCCGGCCGTGAAGTGGCGCTGAAGATCTATGTCGAGCATGGCAAAGAGCCCCGCGCAGCCTATGCCATGGATGCGCTGAAGCGCTCGATGAAATGGGATGAGGAGCGGTTCGGTCGCGAATACGATCTCGACATTTTCATGATCGTCGCCGTCTCCGATTTCAACATGGGGGCGATGGAGAACAAGGGCCTCAACGTCTTCAACGACAAATACGTGCTGGCCGATCCGGAAATCGCCACCGATGCCGACTATGCCAATATCGAGGCGATCATCGCGCATGAATATTTCCACAATTGGACCGGCAATCGCATCACCTGCCGCGACTGGTTCCAGCTCTGCCTCAAGGAAGGCCTGACGGTCTATCGCGATCACGAATATTCCGCCGATCAGCGCTCGCGGCCGGTCAAGCGCATCGCCGAAGTCCGTCATCTGAAATCGGAGCAGTTTCCGGAGGACGGCGGCCCGCTTGCCCATCCGGTCCGCCCGACCAAATATCGTGAGATCAACAACTTCTACACGACGACAGTGTACGAGAAGGGCAGCGAAGTCACCCGCATGATCGCCACCCTCCTCGGCCGCGATCTGTTCAAGAAGGGCATGGACCTCTATTTCGACCGTCACGACGGCCAAGCGGTGACGATCGAGGATTTCATCAAATGTTTCGAAGATGCGAGTGGCCGCGACCTGACGCAGTTCTCGCTCTGGTACCATCAGGCCGGCACGCCGCTGGTAACCGCCTCCGGCACCTACGACGCCGGCGCCAAGACCTTCGCGCTGTCGCTTGAACAGATGGTGCCGGCCACTCCCGGCCAGCCGAACAAGGAACCCATGCATATCCCGCTGCGCACGGCGCTTTTCGCCGCGGATGGGACGTTGTTGACGCCGACATCGGTGACCGGAGCGGAACTGACCGACGACGTCCTGCACCTGACTACGCGGGCGCAGACGGCAGTCTTCCACGGCATTCCCTCGCGGCCGGTGCTGTCGTTGAACCGCAGCTTCTCGACACCGATCAATCTGCAATTCAGCCAGAGCGCCAAGGACTTGGCGCTGATCGCTCATTATGAAACCGACCATTTCGCACGCTGGCAGGCGCTGATCGACCTTGGCCTGCCGAACCTGCTGCAGGCCGCCCGCGACGCGCGCCAGGGCATCCCTGTCACTTGTGACGCCGCATTCATCGATGCGCTTCTGGCGGCGGCAAGCGACGAGAGCCTGGAGCCAGCCTTCCGCGCCCAGGCGCTGGCTTTGCCGAGCGAAGCCGACATTGCCCGCGAACTTGGCGGCAATAACGATCCGGACGCAATCCATGCCGGCCGTCAGGCGATCCTCGCGCTGGTCGCCGAAGCCGGAAAAGAGATCTTCGCTTCACTCTATGACAACATGCAGACACCCGGACCCTTCAGCCCGGATGCCGCAAGCGCCGGACGCAGAGCATTGCGGAATGCCGCGCTCACCTATCTGTCGCAGTCGGACAATGCGCCGGCTCGCGCCAAAGCGGCCTTTGATGCGGCGAACAACATGACCGATCTCAGTGCCGCCCTGACGATCCTCGCCCACCGGTTTCCGGAGACGGCGGAGGCCAAGGCGGCGCTCGAGACCTTCCATGATCGCTTCACCGGAAACGCGCTGGTCATCGACAAATGGTTCGCCATCCAGGCGGCTATTCCGGGCGCGGCGACCTTGGAGCGCATCCAGGGCCTGATGGAAACGCCGCTTTTCAAGCGCACCAACCCCAACCGCATGCGCGCGCTCGTCGGCACCTTCGCCTTTGCCAATCCGACCGGCTTCGGTCGTGCGGATGGAGCCGGCTATCGCTTCCTCGCAGAGCAAATCCTCGACATCGACCAGCGCAACCCGCAGTTGGCGGCACGCATTCTGACCTCCATGCGTTCCTGGCGCTTGCTGGAACCCGTTCGTGCCGATCACGCCCGCTCCGCTCTGATGCAAATCGAACGCGCCGCCAACCTTTCGACGGATGTTCGCGATATTGTGGATCGCATCCTCAAGGAGTGAATTTCACTTGCTTGTCCGAGATCAAAGCGGGTGATTTGAGCCCGCTTTTTTCAGCCGGAACGAGTCCCGCGCGCCGTCGCCTTACCATTGCGAGTGCAAAAAGCCTCGAAATCGCATATGGTTAAGAAAGTTTTACCCTCCCCTCTGGACAAGGCGAATCACGAGTGATTCATTAAGGCAGATTCGGGCGAGCGGCGCAGCGAATCACACGAGGGACAAGGCTAGAGCGATGGTGGACGTGCGGCGGGCAACCGCGGCCGATGGGCGGCTGCGTGTTAATTTCGACGGTCTGAAATCCTGGCATAGCGGTGTTACCGATCGAGCGGGCGTACGGGCGGAAACGGTTTCGCGCCGTTTTCCGAAGGCCGAACATATCCTGAAACGGGTAATTCCCGTCCTCATCGTCTCCTTTCTGATGGTGGTCGCCGCGTCGCATTTCTTCGGCATGATGATGGAGCATGGGCGGATGACCGCGGCTGCGCGCCGGGCGACATCGCTTTCCATCGCCGCCGCTTCGGCGGCCTTTTCCAACGATGCCAGCCTGTTCCAGATCGGCGACCGAAGCGGCGCGGAAAAGAAACTTGCGACTTACCTTCCGCAGGACCGGCTCGACACCGGCGCATTCGTCCTTCTCGTGCAGGCGAGCGGCCGTGTCTTCGGGTCGTCTGCCGCCGGCTCCGCCTATATCGGCTTGACCATCTCCGATTTCTTCCCCGAAGTGTCAGCCATCCGAAGTTTCGGCGACCATGCCGGCGTGATCGAGACGATGATCGACGGAGCGCCCTTCTACGCGGCGATTTCCTTGATCGGAGACAAGGGCGATTTCGTCCTGTCGGCCGCCTCGATGGAGCAGATCGACAAGCTCTGGCGCGATGAGCTGACGCTGAATGTCACGCTTTTTGCCGGCATTTCCTCGATCCTGCTCGTCATCCTCTATGCCTATTACACCCAGGTGAAACGGGCACGCGATGCCGACGAGATCTTCCTCGAGTCCAATCTGCGCGTCGAGACCGCGCTGTCACGCGGGCGCTGCGGTCTCTGGGATTTTGATTTCGCCAGCCGCGAATTCTTCTGGTCGCGATCGATGTACGACATGCTCGGCCTGCCGGCCGCCGACCGGCCGCTCTCCTTCACCGACGCGGCCCGGATGATGCACCCCGATGATAACAGCCTGCATGTGCTGGCCCGATCGGTCACCCGCGGCACTGCCGGCCAGGTGGATCAGATCCTGCGCATTCGTCATGCCAAAGGACATTATGTCTGGATGCGTGCCCGCGCCCAGGTCATCCGCACCAATTCCGGTCATGTCCACATGATCGGCATCGCCATGGACGTCACCGAACAACATCGGCTGGCGCAGCGCTATGCCGAGGCCGACCAACGTCTGGCCGATGCGATCGAATGCACTTCGGAAGCTTTCGTGCTTTGGGACAAGAACGACCGCCTAGTCATGTGCAACGCCCATTTCCAGCAAGCTTACGGTCTTCCGGACAATGTGCTGGTGCCGGGCACCGAACGCGCCGTGGTCAACGCAGCCGCGGCCCGCCCGGTCATCGAGCGGCGCATTGTCGATCCCGGCCGCTCCAGCCACTCGCAAACGACGGAAGTGCAGCTTGCCGACGAGCGCTGGCTGCAGATCAACGAACGCCGCACCCGCGACGGCGGCCTCGTTTCCGTCGGCACCGACATCACCCAGTTGAAGCGCAACCAGGAGCGCCTGCGCGATTCCGAACGCCGGTTGATGGCGACGATCAACGATCTTTCCGCCTCGCGACAGATCCTCGAGCGGCAAAAGGCGGAGCTTTCGACCGCCAACACCAATTACCTCGCAGAAAAGGAACGCGCCGAAGCCGCCAATAAGGCCAAATCGGAATTCCTCGCGAACATGTCGCACGAACTGCGCACGCCGCTCAACGCCATTCTCGGCTTCTCCGAAATCCTGCAGGATCAGATGTTCGGTCCGCTGGGCTCGGCGAAATACAATGAATATGCCAAGGATATCCACGACAGCGGCAAGCATCTGCTGAACGTCATCAACGACATTCTCGACATGTCGAAGATCGAGGCGGGGCACCTCAAGCTCTCCTGCGAGCGGATCGATCTTGCGCCGTTGATCGAGGAGTGCCTGCGCTTCACCTCCATTCCGGCTGCCTACAAAAACATCCTTGTCGAACAGCGTATCTCCTCCGGCATCAAGCTGACGGCAGATCGCCGCGCCATGAAGCAAATCCTGCTCAATCTTCTTTCCAATGCCGTCAAGTTCACCAATGACGGCGGCCGCATCGCGGTGCGCACGCGCAAGGTCGGGGACGCGGTGATGTTAACGATCGCCGACACCGGCATCGGCATCCCGAAGTCGGCGCTGAGCAAGATCGGTCAGCCGTTCGAGCAAGTGCAGAACCAATATGCCAAGAGCAAGGGAGGCTCGGGCCTTGGCCTCGCCATTTCCCGGTCGCTGACGACACTGCATCACGGCCGCATGCGCATCCGCTCACGCGAAGGCATCGGCACCTTGATTGCCATTCGCATTCCCGATCACGGCTGAGCTAAAGCGCATCGCGATCTCTGGGATTCACTCCTTGCGCTTTAAGCCTTGATTTTGCGCATGTCGTTAGCGCAAAACCGCTGCGCGCTTTTGCGCGACATGCTTTAGGCTCTCACTACCGACTGGAAGACTTTCCGCACCGCTTTCGAAAGTCGCTTCAGTTCCGCTTCCAGCGTCTTGATGTCGGGGCAATCGCCAGCGCGGCAAACCAGCTCGATCAGGCCGGAAGGCGCCTTGTCCGGATCGAACGGTCCATCGACACAAAGCCGGATCAACTGCGACAATTCAGTATAAAGATGCAACGCCTCCAGGCAGAGGTCGAGATCGTTGCGGTCCATCAGGCTGCCGCCCAGCAGCTTTAGCGCCTCGCCGGTGCTGAGGCCATTGGCGTCGATCCCGACGCCCCGGGCGGGTGCGATCAGCCGCAGATATTGCGCGATGAATTCGATATCGATCAGGCCGCCGGGTATGAGCTTCAGGTGCCAGATGCTCACGGGCGGCTTTTCCTGTTCGATCAGCCCCCGCATCTCGGCGACATCCTTGGCGATCTTGGGAACATCGCGCCTTGCCGAAAGCACCTCGCCGATGATCCGCTCCGCATTCAGCACGAGATCCGCGTCGCCGCAGATCAGGCGCGCACGGGAGAGCGCCATATGCTCCCAGGTCCAGGCCTCTCCGCGCTGATATTTCTCGAAGGAATTGATGCGCGTCGCGACCGGGCCCTTGTTGCCGGACGGACGCAGGCGCATGTCGACTTCATAGAGCACGCCCTCCGCCGTCGGCGCGGAGAGCGCAGCCATCAGCCGTTGGGTGATGCGGGTGAAATAGCGCGTCGCATCGAGCGGCTTCGGCCCGGTGGATTCGCCGGCTTCATCGTCATAGTCGTAAAGCAGGATGATATCGATGTCTGAACCCGCGGTGAGCTCGAAACTGCCGAGCTTGCCCATGCCGACGATGGCAACGCGACCGCCTGGATAATCGCCATGGGCCGCCTGGATTTCCTTCATCACCGCGTTCAATGCCGCTTCCACGATCAGATCGGCAAGATAGGTGAAGGCACGGGCGGCCATGGTGCCAGCGATCGCGCCTGTCAGGAGACGGATGCCAATCAGGAAGCGCTGCTCCGAGGCGAAGATGCGCAGCCGGTCCAGCACCTCCTCGTAGTGTACCGCAGGCGCCAGAAAGCTTTTGATCCGCTCGGCCAGATAGTCGCGCGTCGGCAGCTCCGCCATCAGGCCGGGGTCCAACATGCCATCGAAGACATGCGGCTTGGCGGCGATGATTTCGGCAAGCCGCGGCGCCGACGACATGATATTGACGATGAGCGAAAGCAGCGCCGGATTTGTGCTGAGCAGCGAGAAAAGCTGGATGCCTGCCGGCAGGCCGGAGATGAAACTGTCGAAACGCAGCAGCGCCTCATCTGCCCGCTTGCTCTCACCGAACACGCGCAGCAATTCCGGCGTCAATTCAGTCAATCGCTCGCGCGCCTCGACCGATTGCGTGGCGCGATAGCGGCCATAGTGCCATGTCCGGATGACATGGGAGATATCGGAGGAGCGCTCGAAGCCGAGGCGGCGCAACGTCTTCAGCGTATCGGGATCGTCGCCCTGACCGGTGAACACGAGGTTGCCGGTTTCGGTCGAAAGCTTGGTCTCCTGCTCGAATAGACGGGCATAGCGCCGCTCCACCGTCTTTAGCGTGGCAACCAGCGCCTCGGAAAAGCCGGACAGATCGGAAAAGCCCATCATGAAGGCGATACGCTTCAACTCGACATCCGTTTCGGGAAGCAGATGCGTCTGCTCGTCGCGCACCATCTGGATGCGATGCTCGACATCGCGCAGAAACCAATAGGCTTCCGTCAGTTCGTCGCGCGTTTCCGCATCTATCCATTTCGCCCTGGTCAGTTCCCCCAATGTTTCCTCGGTGGCGCGGCAGCGCAGTGCCGGCATGCGGCCGCCGGCGATCAACTGCTGCGTCTGCACGAAGAACTCGATCTCGCGGATGCCGCCGCGGCCAAGCTTGACATTGTGACCCTTGACGGCAATCGCCCCATGACCCTTGTGCGCATGGATCTGCCGCTTGATGGAGTGGATGTCCGATATCGCCGCGTAATCGAGATATTTGCGGAAGACGAAGGGCACGAGGTCGTGGATGAAGGCCTGGCCGGCGGCAATGTCGCCGCCGACGGCACGCGCCTTGATGAAGGCGGCGCGCTCCCAGTTCTGTCCCCTGCCCTCGTAGTAGATCATCGCCGCATCGACGGGAATGGCAAGCGGCGTAGACCCCGGATCGGGACGCAGGCGGAGATCGGTGCGAAAGACGTAGCCGTCGGCAGTGCGCTCCTGCAGGATACGCACCAGGCGGCGCATCAGCCGCGGGAAAATGTCGATCGCATCGTCGGGATTGGCAACGACACCCGCCATTTCGTCGAAGAAAATAACGAGGTCTATATCGGAGGAATAATTCAGCTCTTCGGCGCCGAGCTTGCCCATGCCGAGCACGATGAGGCCGGAGCCACGGCTCGGCGTGGAAGGATCGCGAACCGCGATCTTGCCGGCCTCGTGCGACGATAAGAGCAAATGATCGATCGCTGCCGAAATCGAGGCCTCGGCAAGGGCGCTCAGCCAGCGCGTCGTCGTTCTTCCGTCGAAAATGCGGGCGAGATCGGCGAGCGCGATCAGGAATGAGGCGCGGCGTTTGGCGATGCGCAGGCGGCTCATGACCTCGGATTCCGAAGGCGACGGTGCGCCATCTTGCGCCGGCAGCCAGGCGCGGCGAGCCTCGGCTACCAGGACCTCGATCTGCGGCGACAACGGCTTGCTGATGGCTGCGACGAGGAGCGCCGGGTCGAGATTGGCCATTTCGCGGAGATGGGGCGAGAGCGTCAACGCGGCGAAGATGAAGTCGCGCAACGGGCTGTCACTCCCGAGAAGAGCGGCGATGGCAGGTTCCGATGTGGCGATATCTTTGAGGTCGGCGAGCGTCGCTTTCAGCTCCGTCTGGTTGAGCGGGCGAAGCCGCCCGGGCGGAACATCCTGCAGAAAATCGCTTTCCGTCATCGTCATGCAGCTCTCCTCCTACTGCGCCGCGCGTCCGAGCGGACGTGCTAGGCACGCAGTAACATCTTGAATCCTGCGTGATCTCCAGGATCGGAAGCCGATATGGAGACCCTGTATGAAGCAATCCGGTAGGGCAGGATTAATCTATTGTTCCTGCGTGGGGAAGATCATGGTTACCGTCAGACCGCGCGCGTTTGCACTGGCCGGGTCGGTATCGGAAAGTTCGAGCCGTCCACCATGCAGCTCCATCACCGCTTCCACCAGAGCAAGACCAAGGCCGGTGCCAGGCTTGGAGCGGCTCTCGTCCAGACGGAAGAAGCGTTTGACCACATCCGCCCGCTGATGGGCAGGAATGCCCGGACCATGATCCGCGACGGCGAGGTTTACGGCACCCGGCGTACGCGAGAGTTTCAACACGACCGTCTGTTTGCCCGGACAGCCCGAGGCATATTTGACGGCGTTGTCGATCAGATTGAAAATCGCCTGGCCGATCAGCTCGCGATTGCCCTGCACCTCGACATCGGGCTCGATCTCGGTCGTCAGCGCCAGACCCGCTTCTTCGGCTACCGGCTCATAAAGCTCGGCCGTGTCCGCAACGATGGAGGAAAGGTCGATGCCGGTCATCTCGGCGGCCACGGAACCGGCCTCGACGCGAGAGATCATCAGCAGCGCATTGAAGGTGCGGATCAATTGGTCGGACTCGCCGATAATGCCCTCAAGCGCGACACGGCGCCCTTCGCTGTCGGCATTGTCGAGCGCGCCCGCGGCCTTGTTGCGCAGCCGTGTCAGCGGCGTCTTCAAATCATGGGCGATGTTGTCGGAGACCTGCCGCAAGCCTTCGTTCAGTTTCTCGATGCGCTCCAGCATGGCGTTCAGCGATGCCGACATGCGGTCGAATTCATCGCCGGAGCCGCCGACCGGCAGCCGCTGTGAGAGATCGCCGGCCATGATCTTGCGGCTGGCATCGGTCATGCGGTCGATGCGCTTCAGCGCGTTGCGGCCGATACCGAACCAGATGACCAGCGCGCCGAGGCCCATGATCGCCAGCGCCAGCATCAAGGCTTGCCGCACCAGCACCCGGAACCGCTCCGGTTCACCAAGGTCGCGACCGATCAGAATGCGCAGGCCGTTGTCGAGAAGGAAGATATTGGCGATCGCCAGGTGCCGTCGTTCAGGGTCGGTGCCGGTGTCGGTATAGCGCTCATAGATGAAGGGCAATTCCGTCCAGCCGGCTTCGCCGAGGACGCCTGGCTGCACCGAGGCGACATTGCCGGCCAGGATATCGCCGGAGGGGCTGGCGATGACATAGAGATTGGCGCCCGGCTGGCGCGCGCGACGCTCCATCGTGCGCAGCAACAGGTTCAGCCCGCCGACATCGTAGGCGCGCTTGACCTGATTGACCTCCTGCTGCACGGCATCGCGGATTTGCCCGGTCAGCAACCGCTCCGACATGGCCGTTACGTAGAAGACGAGCGTGGCGGCGCAGAGCGCAAAAAGAAGGATGTAAAGGGCGGACAGGCGGACTGCGGTAGACTTGAAGAGAACGCGAAAGCGGCTCATCCCTCGTCCTTGATCATGTAGCCGGCGCCGCGGATCGTCTTCAGCAGCGGCTGGCTGAAGTCCTTTTCGATCTTCGAACGCAGGCGCGAGACGTGTACGTCGATCACGTTCGTCTGGGGATCGAAATGGTAATCCCAGACGTTTTCGAGAAGCATGGTGCGCGTCACCACCTGGCCGGCATTTTTCATCAGATATTCAAGCAGGCGGAATTCGCGCGGCTGGAGAAGGATCTCCTTGCCGCCGCGGCGAACTTCATGCGACAGCCGGTCGAGCTCCAGATCGCCGACACGGTAAAGAACATCCTGTTCCGGCGTGCCCTTGCGGCGGCCGAGTACTTCGACGCGGGCGAGCAATTCGCTGAAGGCGTATGGCTTCGGCAGGTAGTCGTCGCCGCCGGCACGAAGGCCGGTTACGCGGTCGTCGACCTGGCCGAGAGCGGAGAGAATGAGAACAGGTGTATGCACGCCTTTGCGACGCAGCTCGCTGATGACGGAAAGACCGTCGCGGCGGGGCAGCATGCGATCGATGATGGCGACATCGTAAGCGTTCTCCGTGCCCATGAACAGGCCGCTCTCACCGTCGCTCGCATGGTCGGCGACAATGCCGGCCTCGCGAAACGCCTTGGTGAGATAGGCGGCAGCCTCGAGATCGTCTTCGATAATCAAAATCTTCATGTGGGCAACATTACCCGCCGGCGATGCCTCAGCACAACCGGAATCGGAAAAGTTCACAGTATGTTGGCCAGCGGTTGTCATCTTCTACCTGCCCTGAAAGCCGTTCGTCGATAAGCCATGGTCCTGCACGATCGCGCATGTTGGAAACCATGCCCTGGAAACAAAGGAGCCGCGCAAGCCGTGGCCTGCGCGGCTCCCAATGCATTCAATTGGCCGAAAATCAGCCCGCAGTGATCGGCAGAGCGACGAAGCGGCTGCCGTCGTTGGACTGGATCTGGAACAGCGCGCGGGTGCGGCCGTCCTTCTTCGCCTGATCGATGACCTTGGCAATGTCTCCGGCATTGGAGACCTGCTGGTTGTTGACCGAGGTGATCTTCTCGCCTTCCTTCACGCCCTTGTCGGCGGCGTCGGAGTCCGGATCGACGCCGGTGATCGCGACACCCTTACCGTCATCGGACGGACCGACGGTGAGGCCGAGATCGGCAAGCGCCTTTTCCGAGGACGGCTGCTGCGGCTGGGGCTGCTGCGAATTGTCGTCGTTCGAAGCCTGGTTCTGGTCGGCCGGCAGCGTGCCGAGTTCGACGGTGACCGACTGAGCCTTGCCGTTACGCCATAGCGAAACATCGACCTTGGAGCCCGGCTGCATCGCGCCGATACGGCGGGCGAGATCGCGCGGGTCCTTGACCGGGTCGCCGTTAACGGCCGTCACGACGTCGCCGTTCTTGATGCCTGCCTTCTGGCCCGGAGAGCCATCCTGCGGGGATACGACGAGCGCGCCGTTCGGCTCGGACAGGCCGAGGGATTCGGCGATATCCTTGGTTACCGGCTGGATCTGCACGCCAAGCCAGCCACGCGATACGGTACCGCTCTTGATCAAATCGGTGACAACGTTCTTTGCGGTATCGGCGGGGATTGCGAAGGCGATGCCGACACTGCCGCCCGACGGCGAGAAGATGGCGGTGTTGATACCGACGACCTGGCCGTTGAGGTTGAAGGTCGGGCCGCCCGAGTTGCCGCGGTTTACGGCTGCGTCGACCTGGATGAAGTCATCATAGGGACCGGAGCCGATATCGCGGCCGCGGGCCGAGACGATGCCGGCTGTGACCGTGCCGCCAAGACCGAAGGGGTTGCCGACGGCAACGACCCAATCGCCGACGCGAACCTTGTTGTCATCGGCCCAGTTGACATAGGTAAACTTCTTGCCCTTGCCATCGACCTTCAGCACCGCGAGGTCGGTGCGCGGGTCCTTGCCGATCAGCTTGGCGTCGAGTTCGGTGCCGTCATTGAGGACGACGACGAAAGCCGCGCCATCGGAAACAACGTGGTTGTTGGTGACGAGATATCCGTCTTCGGAAATGAAGAAGCCGGAGCCCTGGGCAACCGGGCGCAGGCGGCCCTTATTGTCCGGCTGGCCTTTCTGCTGGCCCTGTTGCTGGTTATGCCCCTGCTGCTGTTCGAACTGCTTGAAGAACTTCTTCAGCGGATGATCATCCGGCAGTTCGTCGAAGCCACGGCCGAGGCCGAAGGAATCGTCTTCATCAGCGACCGGATTGACGCGGGATTCGACGCGAACGGACACGACTGCCGGAGATACGGCGTCGACGACATTGGCGAAGCTCGGGACCTGCGGGGCCTGGACATTGACGGCATCGGCATAGGAGCGGCTGATTTCAGCGGGAACGCCAGTGGCGAGAGCAGCGACAGCGAGGCCGGCGACGACGGAAGCTTTCATAGCCGTGCTACGGGACAAAGCGTCCTTGATATTCCTGAACATATGCGAGTTACCTTTTCTTCTCTCGTCCGATTTCTCTTTGCCGATGGAACCGGCGGTGATGGGTCATGGGCAAGATATAGGCCTTCCGACCTTACAGCGAACTGTCCGACCAATGAAAAATTCGTAATGTAGCGAAATGTTTTCGATGCGGTAAAGACAACTTGTCGTGCAATGTCACTTGCCGAGAATGTCGTTCAGACGCGCTTCTTCTTCTGCCGTTAGCTGGGTGCCCGTCGGCTTACCTACGCGGCGCCAGGCATAGATGACAAGAGCGAGGCCACCGAGAACGAACAGAGCGGCCGGCGCACCCCAGAGCAACAACGTCTTTTCGCTGAGGCGCGGCTTCAGCAGCACGAACTCACCATAGCGGGAAACGACATAGTCCAGCACCTGCTTGTCGCTATCGCCGGCGACGAGGCGCTTGCGCACCAGGAGGCGCAGGTCACGGGCAAGATCGGCATTGGAATCGTCGATCGACTGGTTCTGGCAGACCATGCAGCGCAATTCGGCCGAAATCGTCCGCGCCCGGGCCTCAAGGGCCGGATCGGGAAGAACTTCGTCGGGATTGACTGCGAAGGCGGCGGTGGGAGCAAGAAGTAGAACAATAAGGAGCAGACGCATAAGCGCTTTTACCTTCTCCCCCACGGGGAGAAGCGGAATTAGCCGCACGCGCCTCATTCCGCCGGCTCCATCGCCGGACGGACCGGCTTTGCCTTGCGGCTCGGCGCGCCGACGCGCAGGCGGCGGTCGCTTAGGGAAACGAAGCCGCCGAGCGCCATGACGATGGCGCCGCCCCAGATGCAGATGATGAAGGGCTTCCACCAGATGCGCACGACCATGCCACCATCATTGGTCGGATCACCGAGCGAGACATAAAGCTGGCTGAGGCCAAGCGTCAGAATGCCGGCCTCGGTCGTGGCGGTGCGGCCGGCGGTGAAAAGTCGTTTGGAGGACGAGATGTTGGCGACGGCGACGCCGCCGCGGCTGACCGTAAACCGGGCGCGATCCTCGGTGTAGTTCGGGCCGACGCCGGGCTGGATGCCTTCGAAGTGCAGCGTATAGCCGCCAAGCTCGGCCGCGCCGCCCGGCTTCATCTCGGTGATGTTTTCGGACTGGAATGTCGTCACCGCGACGATGCCAAGCACGGTGATGCCGAGCCCGGCATGAGCGAGCGCCGTTCCGAAAGCCGAACGCGGCAAACCGACCAAACGCCGCCACGCGATATTCCCCGCCATCTTGCCGATACCGGCGCGGTACCAGAGATCAGCCACTGCGCCGAAAACCAGAAAAAAACCGGCGGCCAGGCCGAAAACGGCAAGCACCGGTCCGCCATGGCGGACGTAGAACAGGGCGAGACCCGCGATCAGGGCAAGGCCTGCGGCGACATAGAGCCGCTGCAGCACGCCGAGCAGATCACCGCGTTTCCAGGCAAGCAGCGGCCCGAAAGGAACCGCGATCAGGATCGGCGTCATCAGCAGGCCGAAGGTCATGTTGAAGAAGGGCGGGCCGACTGAAATCTTGTCGCCTGTGAGCGTTTCCAGCGCCAGCGGATAAAGCGTACCCGTCAGCACCGTGCCGCAGGCAACCGTCAGAATGAGGTTGTTCAACACCAGCGACCCCTCGCGCGAGATCGGCGCGAACAGGCCGCCGGCGGCAAGCTTCGGGGCGCGCAGGGCGAAAAGCGACAACGCCCCGCCGATGAAGATCAAAAGGATGCACAGAATGAAGATGCCGCGCGTCGGATCGCTGGCGAAGGAATGCACCGAGGTCAGCACGCCGGAGCGCACCAGGAAGGTGCCGAGCAGCGACAGCGAGAATGTCAGGATCGCCAGGAGTATCGTCCAGATCTTCAGCGCATCGCGCTTCTCCATGACGAGCGCGGAATGCAGGAGCGCGGTGCCGGCGAGCCAGGGCATGAAGGAGGCGTTCTCCACCGGGTCCCAGAACCACCAGCCGCCCCAGCCAAGCTCGTAATAGGCCCAATAGGAGCCCATGGCGATGCCGAGCGTCAGAAAGGTCCAGGCAGCCAGCGTCCAGGGGCGAACCCAGCGCGCCCATGCGGCGTCGATGCGGCCTTCGAGCAGAGCGGCGACGGCGAAGGAGAAACAGACGGAGAAGCCGACATAGCCAAGATAAAGCAGCGGCGGATGAACGGCCAGGCCGATATCCTGCAGCACCGGATTGAGGTCCTTGCCCTCGGCCGGGGCCGGATTGAGACGGAGAAACGGGTTGGAGGTCAAAAGGATGAAGATCAAAAAGGCGGCCGAGATCCAGGACTGCACGGCAAGCACATTGGCGCGCAGCGTGTCCGGCAGGTTGCGCCCGAACAGCGCCACCAGGGCGCTGAACAGTGCCAGGATCAGCAACCAGAGCATCATCGATCCTTCGTGATTGCCCCAGACGCCGGAGATCTTGAAGATCAGCGGCATCAGCGAATGGGAATTTTCCCAGACGTTCAGTACCGAAAAATCGGAGGCGACATAGGCATAAGTCAAAACGCCGAAGGAAAAGGCGACCAGTGCGAACAAGACGACGGCGCCGACCGGCGCAATGTCCATCATCGACAAGTCGCCTCGCCGTGCGCCGATGACCGGGATGATCGAGAGGATGATCGCGGTCGCAAGCGCCAACACCAGCGCATAGTGTCCGAGCTCAATGATCATTGGCTGGCTTCCTCGCCCTTCCAGACGCCGTCCGCCTTCAGCTTGTCGGCGACTTCTTTCGGCATATAGCGCTCATCATGCTTGGCAAGCACGCTGTCGGCAACGAAGATGTCGCTGCCCGGCTCGAACCTGCCTTCCGTGACCACACCCTGCCCTTCGCGGAAGAGATCCGGCAGGATACCATTATATTTGACCTTGATCGCATCCGTACCGTCAGTGACGGAAAACTGAACCTGCGTTCCGTCGCCGCGCACCACGCTGCCCTGGCCGACGAGACCGCCGAGGCGGATCAGCGTACCGGCGTTGACCGGATTCTTGGCGAGGTCGGCCGGCATATAGAAATAGGCGACCGACTGGCTGAAGGCGAAGAGAACGAGCAGCACTGCGGCGGCGATGAAGCCCATGCCGCCGGCAATGACAGCCAGACGTTTCTGCTTGCGGGTCATTGCTGCGTCACCTCCGTCGGCAGTCCGAGCTCCTTCGCCAATGCCAGAAGCTGCTTGCCTTCGCCGCCGTCGGCCGGGAAAGTCTTCAGGCTCCGCTTCAGCGCATCCACCGCGCGGTCCTTGTCCTTCAGCACGGCATAGGAGCGGATCAGCCGCATCCAGCCTTCGAAATTCCTGGGATCATCCTTGAGCTTGGCGTCGAGGCTCTCGACCATGCCGCGGATCATCTGCTGACGGTCGCCGCTGTTCATCGCATCTGCGGCGGCAACCTGCTCGCTGGTCGGATTTCCGGGCGCATTGGCATTTGCCGAATCTGCCGTGGCGGTATCGGCCGCGCCGCCATTCTTGACGATATGGTCGTCGACGGCAGCCATCCAGGGCGCGCCGGGCGGCGATTGTTTCGCCAGCGCCTCGAAGGCCGTCTTTGCTTGCTCCGCCTTGCCATCCTGCTCCAGCGCCAAAGCGAGATAGAAGAGCGCTCGGGGATTGTCGGCATCAAGCGCAAGGGATTGCTGCAACGAGCTGCGCGCCTCCGCCGTCACGATGCCATCGGCCTTCATGATCAGAACTTCGCCCAGATTGCCAAGCCGCTCGGCATTGGGACCGAGCAGACGGATGACATTGCGATAGGCGAGTTCCGCGTCGCCGATGCGGCCGGTCTTGAGGTAGATCGGCGCCAGCACTTCCCAACCCTTGCCGTCATCCGGCTGCTGCGCCAGATGCTGCTCGACCTTGACGATCGAGATGGCGAGATCGTTGCCGGGATGTTCGAGGCGCGCTTGCAGCGGCTGCGACGGCAGGCCGGGATTGCCCTTCACAAGATAGAGACAGAGGCAGACGACCGGCAGCAGGATGATGATGAATGCCTGGGAAAGGTAATGGCCGCGGGCTGGCACCTTCGCGGCACTCGGTCCGGCGCCTGAAACGGCAAGTAGACGGCGGCCGATTTCAGCGCGGGCATAGCCGGCCTCTTCCTGCGAAATCAGGCCGCCCGCAAGATCGCGGTCCAGCTCGCGAAGTTGATCGCGATAAACGGCAGCCTCGCCGGCACGACCGTCATCAGCCACCTTTGCTCCACGCAAAAGGGGGGAGAGCAGGATGGCACCGACAACAGCCGTCAGAACGGCCACGAGAATCCAGAACAGCATAGACGCCCAATACTTTAACAGGCCGCTTATTCCAACCGTCAAAGCCGCATTGACGAAGATTTGAGGCGTTTAGCCGCGATTTTCAGGCGGGGGATCTAATTCAGCGGCGTCCACGTACCGTCGTCGTTGCGGCAGGCAGCTCCCCTCGCCTGGGTCGGCTTGTCGTCGACCGTGATCGTATGGGTGTATTGGCGGCAATTTTGCGAGCCGACCTGATAGGGAGCGGCGGCCACGACCTCGCCACGGACGTTCTTGCCCGTCCAGGCGACAGGCTGACCGAGCGGCGCGGTTTCCAGCGCCCGATATTCCGCTTCCAGCGCCCGTTGCTTGTCATTGTCGCTGAGCTTGATGCCCGTGCGGCCGACGATGCCGCCCTCCAAGGCCGAGATATAGCGCGCCGAGGAGGCTGGTTTAGCGGAGGAAGATAGAAAGCCCGTCACGCCGCCTTTGCCGCTCGTGGTCGAGCAGCCGGAAAGGGCGACAAGGGCAAGAAGGGACGGGGCAATCAGAAAAAAAGTGCGAAGCTTCATACAACCGAACCAGTATCAACGAGCAAAACTAGAGGTACTGCGATGCGGCATCACTATGGCGCACCGCGTCTTTCTGGCATCATGCCGCGCGTCACGCAACATCCTTTGTTACCCCCGGTAGAATTAGGCTGGCGCGAAGTCCGCCCCAGGAACCACGGGACAGCTCGAACCGCCCCTGATATTCGTTGGTGATCTCGCTGACGATCGACAGGCCGAGACCGGTGCCGGGCTTGCTTTCATCCAGCCGGCGGCCACGCTTCATCGCCTCGCGGATCTGATCCGGCTCCAGGCCCGGCCCATCGTCCTCGACCACCAGCTCTACCCAGTGCCGTCGCGCCGGATCGATGCCCTTTACCTCGGCTGGCGCTTCGTTGGCGGCGACGCGCACCTTGCGTTCGGCAAAACGCGCGGCATTTTCCAGGAGATTGCCGACCGTCTCCTCCAGATCCTGCTGCTCCATGGCAAGCGACAGGTGCGGCGAAACGGAAAGCTCGAATTCCTTATCGGCATTGAGCCGCCGCATGACGCGCACCAGCCGCTCCAGCGCCGGCTCCGCGTCGGTGCGGGCCAGCACGGATTCGCGCTGGGCGGCGATGCGGGCACGGTTGAGGTAGGATTGCACCTGCCCCTGCATGACCTCGGCCTGGTTCTTGACGAGATCGCCGTGCGAGCGTTCCAGCACGCGGGACTCGTTCAACAAAACCGCGATCGGCGTCTTCAGCGAATGGGCGAGGTTGCCGACCTGCATGCGCGCTCGCTCCACAATGCGGCGGTTGCTGTCGATGAGGGCATTGACCTCGTTGGCGAGCGGCAGGATCTCACGCGGGAAATCCCCATGCAATCGCTCGCTCTCGCCGGCGCGGATGCGCTCCAGCGCCCCGCGCGCCTTATCGAGCGGCATCAGGCCATAGAGAATGGCGAGAGCGTTGACGACGAGACTGCCGACGCCGAAGCCGACGAGTGCGAAATAGAGGCTATGGGAAAAATTGCGGACATCGTCCTCCACCACCGCGACATTGCCGGTGACGCGAAAGCGCGCGGCGCGTCCGTCGGTATCGAGCACGACTTCGGTCTCGGCAACCTGTACCTGGTTTCCAAAGGCGTCGGTGACGATGTAGTAGCGCTCATAATTCTTATCGAAAGGCGCTTCCAGAACCGAGAGAACGGGCAAGCTCGACGCGCCGAGGGAGGGCGAAACCAATGGCGTCGCCGTATAGGTGCCGAGCGGTTCGACCATCCAGTACCAGCCTGTCTTCGGCTGAGCGAAACGCAGGTCGCCGAGCTGCGGGCTGCCCGACAACGCCCCTTGGTCACCGATCGTCACGGAGTTGATGACGTTATAGAGCTGCGCTCTCAGCAGGTCCTGAAAACCGCGTTCGGCGCTCTTGCGATAGATATTGGAAATGACGAGGCCGATCACCACCAGCGCCACGGCGGACCAGAGTGTGGTCAACAGCAGAACGCGGGCGGTGAGTGACTTAATTCGCATTGGTCGGCGCTTGGATACGATAGCCGAGACCCCGCACTGTTTCGATCAGGTCGACACCCATCTTCTTGCGCAGACGGCCGACGAAAACTTCGATCGTATTGGAATCGCGGTCGAAATCCTGGTCGTACATATGCTCGACCAGCTCCGTGCGCGAGACGACTTCGCCCTTGTGATGCATGAGATAGGCAAGCAGCCTGTACTCGTGCGAGGTGAGCTTCAGCGGCTTACCGTCGACTGTGGCCTTCGAGCTCTTGGTGTCGAGCCGCACCGGGCCGCAGATGATTTCCGATGACGAATGGCCGGCGGCGCGGCGGATCAGCGCCCGGATTCGGGCCAGTACCTCTTCTACGTGAAAAGGCTTGGCGACATAATCGTCGGCGCCCGCATCGATGCCGGCGACCTTGTCGCTCCAGCGATCGCGGGCCGTCAGGATCAATACGGGCGTCCCCCGCCCCGCACCGCGCCACTTCTCCAGTACCGTGATCCCGTCCATTTCCGGCAGGCCGATATCGAGGATGATGGCGTCGTAGGGCTCGGTCTCACCCAGGAAATGCCCCTCCTCGCCGTCGAAGGCGGTATCGACCACATAGCCCGCCTCTTTCAAGGCTTCGGCAAGCTGCCGATTCAAGTTGATATCATCTTCGACTATAAGAATGCGCATCTTCCGACCCAATTTCCCTGGTTTGAGAAATAGTACTGCAAATGAGGCTCGCGTGGAATCACTCGGCCATTAAAGATTTTGCGTGAGATTCAAAGCGTTAGAGAGTCCTTTGCGCGGCGGCGTGAAAGTGTTTCCACCTACATCGGCACCTTCATGGTTACCTTGCGCGGCCGCTGGCCATTACCCTGGACGAGAACGGTGATGACACAGCTATCGCCTGACGGCTGTGCGGAAAGGAGCTGTCCCCCCGTCTTTGCAACCACCTCGGCGGCCGCCTCGCTGCAGTCGCTGTTCGCACGCGCCACCAGGGTCGGCGTCGGCGTCGGCAGAACAGCCGAGCCGGCCATGATGGCGGCCGCTGCTGCTATGCTCAGAAATGATGCCATGCTCCAGACTTCCCACGGGGACATTAACTTGAGCAAATATTTACCCAAACGCGTCTGAATGGCAAATGAATGGGGCGTAATTTTCCACGCGCAGAACGTGCGGTCGGACGTCCCATCCCATCTAAGATCTTGCGCTAATTCGACCCGACAGTGGCGATATCAACGATGGGAAGGCGGCGGCCCACCAAACGCTCCAAATCTCAACCGCAGCCCCCTATCGATGATGCACACGGCAAATTGCGCGTGCAGCATATCGGCATCGCAATTGCTCACGGCACCGGTTTCCGCCGTAAACTGCAAAAGTCAGTCATTTTTAATCTATCTTGATTATCATCAACGCATAAGCACGCCCGTGATCGGCGGTGCCGAGGTGGCCGATACGACCGGCCTTGAAGTGTTTTACCCACGTAAAACACTTGGGTTTCCTTGAGTCTTTTGAATCGCTTCGCGCCATGTTTTCGAGCATTGCTTCCAAGGCGTGAGAAGTTGAGTCCAAAGCTTCGCGCGATGCATGCGAATGCGGTGAACTTGATTCCGCGAGACTATCCAGGCTTTTGAAAAGATTGGCGAATAGCTGCCCCTTCAGCGAAGGACCATACTAAACCGGCTTCCGCACCGCCGTCGTGCTCTCATAGTCCGCCGCGATCCGCATTTCGCGCAGCGGGCGGACGCGTTCGATGGAAAGCTGATAGTTCGGATGCGCCTTGTAGGCTGCCAAAGCCGCTTCGTCGTCGAATTCGCCATAGACCACAAGATCGACATCGGTGCCGAGCTGATCGGTCTTCACATTGGTGCCGATCTCCAGCAAGCGCGCATGCGGTATAGCCGTCAGGATCGACAGGCCGGACCGTACGGCTTCGAGATTGGCGCGATCGGGAACGGTGAAGAAGACGATATGACGGATCACGCGGAGGCTCCCTATGCATTTGCGAAGGCACCGCGCGATATCATGCGTATCCGGTTATTTCAACGAGGAGCCGGCCTCATTGGGCGGCCGTTTCGTCGCACGAGGAGGAGAAAGGCGGATAGCTGCGGTGCACTCGGCTTCCATGCTAATCTTCCGCTCATGACCGACGACGACCTCATTTCCTTTGCGCATGGCCTACCGGAAACGGTGGAGAGCTCGCATTTTGGGAATCGGGATTTTCGCGTTCGCGGGAAAATTTATCTGACGCTTCCGCACCCTGAATTCTGTGTTGTCAAGCTGACGCCGGACCAGCAGCAGATGGTGCTGGCAACCGTCTCGGAACATATCCTCGCCGTGCCGGGCGCCTGGGGGCTCAAGGGCTGGACGCGACTTTTCCATCATGTCCTAGACGACGACACGATACACGCGCTCGTGCGGCAGGCATGGCGCAATGTGGCGCCGAAATCTATGGCCTTGCCGGAGGACTAGCCTCCATGTCGTCTTCCACCGTCAACGGCCAATCGACGATGTAGTCTTCGAAATCGTCGAGATCGACATCGCTTTCGCTGACCGTGCGACCGCGGGCGGAGACGCCGGCTATGTGAACCGTTTCCGGATCGCCCGATATCAGCGGATGCCACCAGTAGAGGTCACGCCCCTCGTTGACGAGGCGATAGGCGCAGGTGGGCGGCAACCATTCCAGCTCCGGAACTTTTTCCGGCGTCAGTTGCACGCAATCGGGCACGAAATCCCAGCGGTTCGGGTAGCTGGTGCAGCGACAGCTTTCGCCGTCCATCAACTTGCAGCGGATCGAGGTGAAATAGACGTCGCCCGTATCCCACTCCTCGATCTTGTTGAGACAACAGAGGCCGCAGCCGTCACACAGGCTTTCCCATTCGGGTGTGCTCATCTCCGTCAGCGTCTTGCTCTTCCAAAAAGGTATGTCGTCCATCGTCGTCTTCCTCGCCGCTCGCGAGGGAAATGCGGGCTGCGGCATGCATGTCTCTTGTTCTTTTCCCTAAATCAACCAATTATTCAATTCACCGGTCTATGAGAGGTAGGCTTTGCGTGCCCCAAGGGAATACGCACTGAGGCATAGCGGTCGGGAAGTAGAGCGTGGAAGACCCATCCAACCCAGAAAACGGGCCTGAGACCAAGCCCGATGCACAGCCGGAGGGCCAAGCGGAGCAGCGGCCACGCCGGAAGCGGCATTTTTTCCTGCGCATCGATTCATGGATCGACTCTACCCTGTGGAATGCCGGATTCCGCCTCGCCGAACTCTGGGAAGATATTACCATTTTCTTCCGCCGTTTTCGCGCCCGCGGCTGGAAACGCATCCTGTTCGAACTGCTTGGCGAAGGGCTGACGCTCGGCACCGCCGGTTCCATCGTCATGCTGATGCTCGCCATGCCGGCCTTCGAAGCCACGCAAGGAGACTGGCGCAACCGCGGCAACTTCGCCGTCACCTTCCTCGATCGTTACGGCAGCGTCATCGGTCATCGCGGCATCATTCATGAGAATTCCGTGCCGGTGGACCAGTTGCCGGACTATTTCATCAAGGCGGTATTGGCGACGGAGGATCGTCGCTTCTTCGACCATTTCGGCATTGATGTCTTCGGCCTGTTCCGGGCGCTGACCGTCAATGCGCAGGCTGGCGGCGTCGTCCAAGGCGGCTCGACGCTGACGCAACAGCTTGCCAAGAATATCTTCCTCAGCAACGAGCGCTCGATCGACCGTAAGATCAAGGAAGCCTTCCTGGCGATCTGGCTGGAGGCCAATCTTTCCAAGAAGGAGATCCTGAGCCTCTATCTCGACCGCACCTATATGGGCGGCGGAACCTTCGGTGCCGCTGCGGCCGCGCAATTCTATTTCGGCAAGAGCATCAGTGACGTCAACCTGGCCGAAGCGGCGATGCTTGCGGGTCTCTTCAAGGCGCCAGCGAAATATGCGCCGCATGTAAACCTGCCGGCAGCACGCGCCCGAGCCAACGATGTCCTTACCAACCTTGTGCAAAGCGGTCTGATGACCGAGGGGCAAGTCATTGCCGCCAGGCGCAATCCCGCCTCGGTCGTCGATCGCGCCCAGATCGAATCACCGGATTTCTTCCTCGATTGGGCCTTCGACGAGGTGCAGCGACTGGCCGTCCACTTCCCCGAGCGTTCGCTGATCGTCCGCACGACGATCGACATGGGCCTGCAGAAGGCAGCGGAGGATTCCATCGAGTCCAGCCTGATGGAATATGGCGAACGCTATCACGCCTCGCAGGGTGCGAGCGTCATGATCGAAAACGGCGGGGCGGTACGTGCGATGGTGGGCGGCCGGGATTATGGCGAAAGCCAGTTCAACCGCGCCACCAAAGCCCTGCGTCAGCCAGGCTCGTCCTTTAAGATCTACACTTATTCCGTTGCCATGGAGAACGGCATGACGCCGACGTCGACCATCGTCGACGCGCCGATCAGTTGGGGCAATTGGAGCCCGCACAATTATGAAAACCGCTATGAAGGCAAGGTGACACTGACGCAGGCGATCGCGCAGTCCATCAACACCATTCCAGTTCGTCTCGCCAAGGAGAAATTCGGCATCCAGCCGATCCGCGACATGGCCAAGGCCTTGGGTGTGGAGACGCCGATCCGCAACGACAAGACCATTCCGATCGGCACGTCGGAAGTGACCGTACTCGACCAGGCGACGGCCTATTCGGTTTTCCCGGCGGACGGCATGCAGTCACGCCGGCACGGCATTGCGCAAATCATGGGCTATGACGGCAAGGTGCTCTACGATTTCGCGCGTGACGAGCCGCCGGCCAAACGCGTGCTTTCCGAAAAAGCCAATTCCTACATGAACCAGATGCTGACCCAGATCCCGATCATCGGCACCGGGCGCAAGGCAGCGCTCGACCACGGCATCCTCGTCGGCGGCAAGACGGGTACGACGCAGGCCTATCGCGATGCCTGGTTCATCGGCTTCACCGGCAACTACACCTGCGCCGTCTGGTTCGGCAACGACGACTACACCTCGACCAACAACATGACGGGCGGCACGCTGCCGGCCATGACCTTCAAGAAGATCATGGACTATGCCCACCAGGGCATCGTGCTGAAGCCAATCCCCGGCATCGACAATCCCTTCCCGGTGCAAAAGCCGCAGACCGTGGCTGCCAAGAAAGCCCAGGCGCCCGATGACAACGCCCTGCCCCCGCTCGTTCGGCCGCGCTCGCTGTCGGTGGATTCCACGAAAATCCTGCGCGATATCGGCGAGAAGCTGAAGGCGGCAGCGCCACTCGCCGCACAGAAAATGGCAGCGGCGGAGTAAAATCAGGCTGCCCGCGGCTTCATGCTTGCCAACCCCGAACCGACCTGTTGCCGCCGCTTCTTTTGGTGAGGCAAGATCGGCAAGCAGCTGCCCGCACTTCCCCCACCCCTTCGAATCAGGGATAAATCAGGCCTCTAGTTGGTCACGAGGACGATCTTAGAGTGTTCCGGGTTCCCCTTCTTGTTGCGCTTTCGCTGATAATCGCCTTTGGCGGGGGGATTCTATTCACGCTTTTTGCGCTGGATGCGACCTCCGGTTTCGGCGCAATCAAGCTCGGCACCTGGCAGGCATTTCCGGAAATGCACACGGTCGACGCCGATCCTTACGCGAAATCGCATCGCGCCCGTGCGGGACGATTGCTCTATGGCACGGCGGAGGGGCTGACGTTCACCGCCTCCGATGACGATACCGGCGCGCGGCTGACGGCGGGCTGCAGCTATCGCATCAGCGGCCAGACGCCGCCGGCGCGGCTATGGACGCTGTTCATCGCGGGCAATGACGGCGAGCCGCTTGGCGGATCTCCTGGCCGGCCGTCTGCGCTCAATTCCTGGATTATACTGCGCAATCCGGATTCGAGCTTCACCATTACCGTTTCGCCGGACGCACAGGCGGGCAATTGGCTGGCGCTGCCCGCTTCCGGCAACTTCCGCCTGGTGTGGACGCTGCTGGATTCGCCTGCGGCAGGCAATTCCGGCCTTATCGATCTGTCCATGCCGAAGCTCGAGAAAATCAGGTGCGGTCATGTTTAGGGTCGTCTTCGCCATTCTGACTGGCCTGCTTGGCGCCACGCTCCTGCATGTCATCATCATCCTCTCCCTGCCGCATTTTTCCGATCGCGACGCCTATACCCGTGTCGAGGATGAGGGCGATGAAAACCACTTCTATACGCTGGACGACAAGGATGACGATTCAGGGCTTTCCAATAGCGACCCCTACATTCGTACGGCCGTTTGTGCCTTCGACATCGGAACTCAGCCAATCCGGCTGACGGCCAAGGGAAAGGTGCCGTTCTGGTCGCTGTCCGTTTATGACGCCGCATCGAACGAGGTCTTCAGCATGAGCGACCGCACTTCGGTCGGCGGCGTGCTGGATTTGCTGCTTGCCTCGCCGATCCAGCTCACGGGGATCCGCAAGGCATTGCCGCCGTCGCTCGCACAATCGATCCTGGTCGAAGCGCCGCGCGCGCAGGGCTATGTCGTGCTGCGCACAATGGCGCCACAAGCAAGCTTTGACGCCGCCGCACGGAACTTCCTCTCGGAAGCCGGCTGCGACGTGTTTGATGGACGGTAAGATCTAATCGCGAAGCTGGATGCCGTTTCAGTTAAGAACCGGCGAGTGGATTGCATCCGTATCGTGGCTCACGGGCCACGATATCGAAGTCGCCCCGAAGGGGTCGTGCCGGCGCATCTCGCCGGCATAGTGCCGAACTACTTGCCCTTCGCCCGCTTTGGTCCCGTTCCGGGACGATGGGAGCTGACGTCGAGGCGCTCGTAGCGGACGCCGGTGAACAGAAGAATCTTCGCCTCCACCGGCTCCTTCTGAGCCCGCAGCGGCAACCGCGATCTTCGATCCAAAAGGGATATGATCTCTGCCATTCTCGTCTCCATTTACGGCCCGAGACGGATGAACTTGCGATTAATTTCATCCTGCCCGCTATTCCCAAGCGGGCTGGCGCTCCCCAAAATCTTCGCCGCCTCCTGCGGCTCTGACAACAGGGCATTCACGCCATTCTCACGGCATTCCCCAGACACCGTGACATGGACGCCCAACTGTGGCGGCCATGCGAATAATCATGCGACTAAACTCTGCAAATCGCCGTTATCACCCGAATTGAGACATACTGTAGTTAACAGAATGCTAATCATTGCCGCGGCTTGCTTTGGCACTCCCTCGGCTTTCGCGGCGCCGTGATCTTCTAACGCTGGGAGGGCGGATTTGGTTTCATATGCGATGTAAAAATCTCTAGAATCATTTGAGCAGTAAAATATTGTGAAATCATGCTCTTAGGTAAAAAATATCTTTTATTCGCGGTAGCCGGTCAGATGCGAGCGTTGCAGAAAAGTGTCATGCAAATATTATTTGCGGCAACGAAAATTTGACGTATTGTAAAGGGGGCAACCTGAGGGCGGGCAATGTCAGCGACGACCAATTCGTTCTTCTCCCCGGAGGACATTATCGTGCTGCGCGGCGCGTTGGATAAATGGTGCCTGGAGAAGCGGATAGATATCAAAAGCGCCGAGGCCCAGTTCGCGGCAACGGCGGCGCTCGGCCTGTTTCAATCCGGCTATAATACCTCCGAAAGACTACTGGCCGCCTTGCGGGAGCATAAGACGCTCTGAGCCCTTGATGCTGCGAGCTTCTCCCGGGCAACTTTCCCAAGCGGGCAGGTTAATCCCCGAAACCCTTATAAGTTGAACACGCTAGTCAGTGCGTCACGGCGAGATAGCTTTCGTAAAGGTTGAGCGCCCGCTGACGCAGCCGATCAGGCCAAAATTCGACTTCCATCCCCACGCAAGCTTAACGCGCAATTTTTATTTGGATTTTAATAAAGTTTTCACGAACCATTAACCCTGCGCCCCTTACTCTTCCGAAAAAGCCAGATCAGGACGACCGTGTCCACGCCCGTTTCGATAGCCATCGCCGATAGCGCCCGCAAAAACCAAAGCGCGATCCGGCTCGGCCAGAGAAAAACACAGCGGCGCGCAGGTTTGCCGATCCGGCTCCCGTCTTTTTTGTTTTGCGTATCAGTATGGGTGTTGGCGTGCGTGACCGGTTTCGAGACCTCGAAGAGCCTGCGACAGTCCGCAAGAAAGATGTGGTCCTGATGGCGACGGTGACCAGTTTCGAAGGTTTGAATCATCCATCGAAATCGGAGCTTCGCCAGTTTGCCGAGCTCTTTACTCCCCTCTTCCAGGCCTCATCCGACGAAGCGAAACGCCAGGCCGTCGCCGCACTCTCCCAATGCCCAACCGTGCCGCCGGCCGTCTCCCTTTTCATCGGCTGTCAGCCGATCGCCATCGCCGCCCCTTTTCTGGCGAGTTCGCAAGCGATCGACGACGATACGCTGATCACCATCGCCCGCACGCAGGGCGCCGCGCATGCGAAAGCGATCGTCCGCCGACCCTCACTATCGCCGAAAGTCATCGACGCCCTTGTCAGCCTGCATCAGGCCGAGCCGGAACGCGGCATGACAATATCGGCGACCCCGCCGGCCGCTCCTGCTCCGGCCTTAGTGCCGGAACCGAGCGCTGCGGGCATTGAGGCCGAGCGCCTTGCCCGTGAGGAAGCCCTGCGGCAGAAGATCAAGCAGGTCGCCCGCCATCTCGGCCGTGACGATAGGGATCGTCTGGGCCTGCGCAGCCTTTCCGATGTGCAGGAAGCATTGCTGGTGCGTTTCGCCCGCGAGCGCGAGGCGCAGCAATTTGCCGCCACGCTTGCCGACGCACTTTCCTCGAGCCGTTGGCTTGCCGAGCGCATCATGATCGACACGTCCGGCCAGCAACTGGCAGTGACGCTGACGAGCCTCGGCATGGGCTTTGCCGACGCCGTCTATGCGCTGGAGCGCTTCTATCCGCATCTGGCCGAACAGCATGGCAGCGTCAGCCGCGCCTGGCTGGTGCTCGACAGCATCGATGCAGAGGAAAGTCAGGCCCGTGTAGAAGCTTGGCGCCGCGCCGACCGGTACACTTATCTGCCGCCCGAACAGAAGCCTGCGGTCCGCCCGGGCACGCCGCTTTTCGGCCCTAAGGCGAGTCCGATCCGCGAATTGCGTGTCGTCAGCCGCTCGCGTTGATTTAGCCCGTAAGTTCTTCGCGTGTCGCCTCCAGCTATTGCATGGTAGGATCGCGGGCCTGCCGACCTCCACACGCGGACAGCGACATGAACCATGATGCGACTGCCCATCCGTTGACCGGTGGCTGCCAATGCGGCGCCATTCGCTTTGCCTGCGACCTGCCTCCTCAAAACGTGCATGTGTGCCATTGCCGAATGTGCCAGAAAGCGGTCGGCGGGCCGTTTGCGGTCATCTGCCCTGTCATGAAGAGCGCGTTTCGAGTGACGCGGGGCGCGTTTTCCTGGTTTCAGAGTTCTGCCCTGGCGCGACGCGGTTTTTGCAAGGATTGCGGCACGCCGATGATTTTTGAATATCCGAAGTTCGAAGACATAGGCATTCTTGCGGGAACCTTCGACCAGCCCGATCAGGTGCCGCCGGTTGTTCAATACGGCAATGAAAGCAGGGTTTCCTGGTATGGCAGCCTGCATGAGCTCCCGGGAAATCATCCGACCTATGCGGTTGATCCGAACGGATACCTGCCCCGCATCATCGCGTCGAACCGGCAGCACCCCGACCATGACACCAGCCGGTGGCCACCGGAAGTAGACTCAGAAGACTGCCTGCCCTGATGCCGATAGAGCTATTTCTCTGTCACAGAGGATTGCTGCGTTGCTCGACCAACGGCACGATATCGGCAATATCGTCGGTCTCCAGCTCGATGATCCAGAGATCGGGGTCGAATTTCAGCTCACGATCAAGCGTCTGCCTGACATCTTCGGGTTCCCTGCGATCCAAACGGATTTCGAACAGGCGCGTCCCGCTTTCCTCTTCATCGAAGAAGCTTTGCGGAGCTGGAGCATAAAGCGTTTCCAGTCCATCGCGAAAACGCTGGCGGATGAAGATCGCTCCCGCCTCCTCCGCCCCCTTATGTTCCACAGCGGCAAAATCGCCGCGGGCAAAAAGACGGCGGGTCAGGGCGGATACGAAGATGTCGCTGCGCAATCTCATGGCTGAGCTATACCGGCCGGTTGGGCGCGAAGCAATCAAGGGGGAAGATTAAAGCGCGCCGATGTCCTGCAGTTTCTTCAAGACCGCCATGTCGGGCTCGCCGGTTTCCGGCAGCCGGTAGTGCTTCTGAAACCGGCGGATGGCGGCCTTGGTCTGTTCGCCGGCTACGCCGTCGACGCTGACATTGGTATAGGCGATGTTGCTCAGGCCCTTCTGGATCTGCATCACCATGTTGACGGTGTTGACGACGTCGCTTGGCCCGCTCCGGGGGGCGGCGCTCGTCTTGATATCCTTCTCCGCGCTCTGAATGGCGGCGGCGATGGGATCGATGGTGGAAGCGTTGGCCGAGACATTGATGGGCCGCTCCGACGGGACGGCCGCAACGCTCGTCTTGGAGCTGGCGTGGGTGCCGGGATCATTGGCCTTCAGCGCGGCCAGCAGTTCCGGAGTTGCGACCCCAGTCTGCGCCAGGCCGGACGCTTCCTGGAAGAACAGGATAGCGGCTGTCGTGCGCGAGCCGATGACACCGTCTGCGGTGCCGTCATAGAGGCCGCGGTGGATCAGTTCGCTCTGCACGTCGGCAACCAGCTTCGATGGTGTCGTGGTCGCCGCTGCCGGCGTTTGCGTCGCCGGCAGGCTGGCGGTCCGAACCTGTGGGGAAGGTGCTGCGGCATTCGCCATTGTGTCCTGCCGCTCGATGCGGAACGTGGTGACGTTGCCGGTATCGGTCTGCTGCGCATGCAGGAAGGGCTTGCGGCCGGGGATCTGATAGGGAGAGTTGGGATCCCGCGTGCGCAGCAGTGGCGACGGGTGTGCGCCCGACTGATACCAGAGCGCATTGGCCGTCACGAAACCAAAGACCGCGAAGAAGATTGCGACTCCGGCGGCGGCGGCCGGATGCCGGCCGACAACGCCGCCGCATAAAGCGGCCAAGGCACCGACGCCACGCACACCGAGGCCGCCCAGCGCGCCGGCACCGCGCAGGCCGAGGCTGCCGACGGCAACCGCCCCCCGGGAAGCAAAGCCGGGCTGCTTTCGCCTGGCCCTGCCCTTTCCCTTAGGCGATTTTCGCTTTTGCGGGGCCATTCACCTCTTCCTCTTTTCGCTTCTCGTTCATCTCCAGACTATGTTTCAGACGTGGCGGAAAATCGACCGTGCGACCGACATCCACAGCCGGCTGCACCGCTACAGCGCCGGAACCGTCAAACGGGATAAGGATCGTGATGACCGTGCCCTCACCTGGCGCACTGGCAATGGCGAAGCTGCCACCATGCAGCGCCACCAGGCCCTTGACCAGCGACAGGCCCAGCCCGGTGCCGGCATAGCGGCGGGTATAATCATTCTGGATCTGCACGAAAGGCTGGCCCAGCGAAGCGAGACGCTCGCTGGCGATGCCGATGCCGGTGTCGCTTACCGACAACTTCAGCATTCCGTCGGTCATGGCCGCATCGATGGTGACGGCGCCGCCCGCATCGGTGAACTTGATGGCATTGCCGACGAGATTGATGAGTATCTGCTGGATGGCGCGCTGGTCGGCGACGATATCGCCGAGGCCCCGCTGCACCCGGCTCGTCAATGTCAGCCCCTTCTCCTTGGCCTGCAGAGCCAGCATGGCCTCGCAAGCACCGATGGAGGCTTCGATGGGGAAAGGCTCGAGCAGAAGTTCGTAGCGGCCCGCCTCGATCTTGCTCATGTCGAGCATGGTGTTGACGACGGAGAGCAGATGCGCGCCGGACTGGCGGATCAGGCCGACATATTCGCGCTGGCGGTTGTTCTCGAGCTTGCCGAAATATTCGCCGCTGAGGATATCGGAAAAGCCGAGGATGGCGTTGAGCGGCGTGCGCAGCTCGTGGCTGACCGCGGCGAGGAAGCGCGACTTGGCGTCATTGGCGGATTCCGCCTCCGCCGCCTTGCGTGCGGCCTGGTCGCGAAGCTGCTGATCGTAGGAAATATCACGCGACTGGCTGACGATCCCGGTCAACCGGCCCTCGCCGTCGCGTCGCGCAGTCATTTCCATGCGGATATAGACGAACTGGTCGTTGCCCTCGACAACGGCCGAACGTTCCAGGCGCAAATCGACGCCGAGGGCTTCACGGCCCTGGCGAAGCCTGTCGACCGCCTGCAGAAAGAGGATGCGGTCGGAGACATGCACCTGTTCGACAAAGCCGCGACCGGAGGGGTCGCGCATCCAGTTCAGGAATTCGGCGCGATCGCGGCCGCCGACAGCGGTAACGCTGCCCTGCGGATCGAACAGGAGAACAAGACCGCTAGCCGCTTCCAGCATCAGATCGCGATGCTCGACGACGACGGCTTCGACCGGCCCGGAGGCGGGACGCTGGCGCGACAGAGCAATACTGCCGACGGCGGAAAACAGAAAACCGGCGCAGACGGTGGCAACGCCGACCGGGAGCGCCACGGCGGGACTGGTGATGAAGGAGAGCACTGTGGGAACGACGAAAAGAGCTGCAGAGGAGGCGAGCGCGAGCCGGCGCAGGATCGCCAGTTCCTGTTCACGGACTTCACCATTCCCGCTTGTCCGGGAGAGCCAGCTTCCGCCTGCCCGGTCCACGAGGGCTCCAGCCCTGCCAGCAATGTTACTCAATACGCGCACACCAAAACCCGCACAAACGGTCAGTTATTCAACCGCACAATAGGCCTTCGCGACTTAAGGAAAGAATAAAGAACGGGCGCGTGGATCGGTCGAAAAAGCTCGAAAATCTCGTTTTGGCGCACATGGCGAGACCTTTGGTTTTTGTGGTTAACAGCGGGTAAGCAGCGGATTTTATTTAGATTTCCGTCACACGTTAACCTTTGCGCCGACGTCGACGCCCGCAAGCCCCGGGATATCAGGCAGATCGGCCGAGACATACTTAACAGCAATCGCTACAATTCGACACAAATGAGCTTGAAATGCCAATTGCTACAATTTGAATCAAATTTGCCGAAAATGCATCCAAGTTTTGAAAAGGGGTGTTGTCCTCTGTCGGATAGGGTCTGAGCAACATCAGATAAACGACTTCGATCGGCGATAAGACCGAACGAAATAAAGGATGGGCAAGGCAATGTGGTTTCTCATTAGAGCGGGGTTCTGGTTTTCACTGGTTCTCATGTTCCTGCCGATCTTCGCCAAGCCTGACGGCGCTCCGCGGTCGGCCGACGAACCGAAGGTACAGGTTTCCGATGCGCTGTCGGCCGCGAGTGGCGTCATGCAATATGTCGGCGCCATGTGCGCGGAAAAACCCGATGTCTGCCAGAAAGGCGGCGAGACGCTGACCGCGCTCGGCTATCAGGCCCGTGACGGTGCCCGCGTCGCTTACGATCTTCTGGGTCAGCACTTCAAGGACGATAAGTCCGGCGAGCAGGCGGCCGCCAACCAGGCTGTGACTGCCCCCGTCGTCAACCGTGAGCTGGTCGCCGCCGAGGCACAGCCGATGCCCGCCAAGCGCCCGATCAACGTCGAGACGGCCGACGCGGTCGTTACCGGCACTGTCAAGCTGCCCTCTTATATTCCGGTGCCGCTGCCGAAGCCGCGAACCTGATCTCCGTTTCCATCGATGCCTCCCCCTTATGCGCCGTGAGCTTGCCATCGCTCGCGGCGTTCTTTTTTGTCATGGGTTCAAATCATCGACCTTTTCACCTATATCCAAGCAAGTGGATAATTGGACCGGCTTGATGGCGACGCTTGAACAGATCATAGAGGATTTCACCTTCCTGGACGACTGGGAGGACCGTTATCGCTATGTGATCGAGCTCGGCAAAGCGCTGCCGGATTTGCCGGAAGAGAAGCGGACGCTGGAAAACAAGGTGCAGGGCTGCGCCAGCCAGGTCTGGCTGGTAACGCACACAGCGGGCGATCTGGAAAATCCGGTCCTGACCTTCGAAGGTGATTCGGATGCGCATATCGTGCGCGGGCTGGTGGCGATCGTGCTCGCCACTTATTCCGGTAAACCGGCCTCCGAGATCGCCGCGCTCGATGCTCTCGACGTCTTCGGCAAGATCGGCCTGGTCGAACACCTTTCCTCGCAGCGCGCCAACGGATTGCGCTCGATGATCAAGCGTATCCGCGAAGAGGCGATAGTACGCGCCGCCGCATAGAATCTGCCACGCTGGTGAAACGACAAAACCCGGCTCGAAAGCCGGGTTTTTTGATGGTGTCGTCGATTTGGGAATTTAGCGGCTACCGCGCTTGCGGCGCTGGCCAAGGCCCATCTCCTTCGCGAGACGCGAACGAGCTTCGGCATAGGCGGGCGCAACCATCGGGTAGTCGGCCGCCAAATCCCACTTCTCACGATATTCTTCAGGCGAAAGACTGTGATGGGTCATCAGGTGGCGCTTCAACGACTTGAAGCTGCCGCCGCATTCCAGGCAGGTGATCTGATCGTCCTGTACCGATTTACGAACGGATACGGCCGGCTTCTGCTTTTCAACCACGGTAACGGCGGGGGCCGGAGCCGAGGTGTTGCTCAAGGCGGAATGTACGTCGGAAATCAGATTCGGAAGGTCGCTGACCGGGACTACATGATTGCTGACATACGCCGCCACGATGTCGGCGGTTAGCTCAACCAGCAAATCCTGGCCATTGCCAAGGGCCGTATCTGTCATTTTGTTCTCCTGTTCATCGGCTTGCCTACTGCGCTACGCCTCCAACGGAACACGTAAAACACAGCATTACTTTAGACGTTGCGCATAATCATTTCGATTTTCGAAATGTATGAGCTGGACATACCGCGAACGGCATTGCCCGTATTCGTAGCAGCAATCAGCAAAAAAACGGGGCATTTCATGCCAAATTGCCCGCAATACGAAATCCACCCCTAGACTTCGTGCAACGAAACCCGTTTTTATACCGCCTGACGATAGAATCAGTGATGACGGAGGTAGGTCCGTCAATCCTTAACCGGAAGAAAGTTTTGCCCGCCGTTGTTTGAAAGAAAGATCAAAGCATCGGGCACTTAAAGCCGGTTGAGACTAACTCAACATCAGAACTCTACTTGAATCTGGATTACCACTCTTTCTCCAAATGTCCAGTTTTTAATTCTATCATTTCTTTGCAAATTTCTCATCTATTAAAAATAGGTAACTAACGACGAGAATTTGTATTCACTTTTCTGGCAATCCAAGCGTTTGTTAGCTTTTCATTTTGTAAGAACGCCCCTCTACTCGGCCTTTCGAAAGATCATCGCGCACCGACGGTGGCATCAGCCGGTGGCCCGCCTTGTGAGCGGCACGGGCGAGAAGATGGGCAGAAATCGGCGCAGTCAAGATGAAGAACACGAAACCGGCCAGTGCCCGCGCCAATATCGGCAGATCCTGCGAGTGAAAACCCACTGCAAGTAGCAACAGGCCGGAACCAACCGTGCCAGCCTTCGAAGCGGCGTGCATACGGCTATAGAGATCCGGCAGGCGGACGATACCGATCGACGCGACCAGCGAAAACAATGCGCCCGCCAGGAGCAGGAAGGCGACAACGATGGCGGCGACCAATTCCATTACCGCTTTCCCTTCTTGCGACGGCCATTCTTGCGAACCGGCTTCCTCGCGGCCGCAATCGGCGCCAATGGTTGCCGTTCGGCTTGCGTCGATGCACTGTGGGTCAGGATGAACCGGGCAAAGGCGACGGTAGCGAGGAAGCCGACAAGTCCGAGAGAGATGGCGATGTCGATATAGAGTGTGAAGCCCGTCTTGATGGCGATGACGGCAATGAAGCCGATGGCGACGGCCACCAGCATATCGAGCGCCAGCACCCGATCGGGCAAAGTCGGACCGATTACCACGCGAAAGACGGTGAACAGGAAGGCCAGGCTGAGAATAACAAGCGACACCATGGCGGCGGCGGACACGATGGAAGCTGCGATCATCGGAAAGCCTCCATGATTCGGCGCTCGAAGCCATCGGCTATGCCGCGCTTCAACATTTCGGGGTCGGAGCAGTCGAGCGCATGCACATAGAGAGTCTTGCGGTCGTCGGAAACGTCGACGGAGAGCGTACCGGGCGTCAACGTGATGAGATTAGCGAGCAGGGTGATCTCGAAATCGCGGTCGACAGTCAGCGGAAAAGCGAAGATGCCGGGCTTCACATCCATTTTGGGGCTCATGACGGTTACCGCAACGGCCCATGCGGATTTGGCGAGTTCACGCAGGAACAGCAGCAACAGCGCCAGAATCCGCCTGAGGCGCTCGAGATAGAGGACGCCGCCATGGGATTCCCGAATCATTGCCAGGGCGAGTGCCGAGAGGACAAAACCAAGGACAAGATTGAGGAAGGAGGCGCTGCCGGTGATGGCGACCCAGACAATGGCGAGCAGCAGGTTGAAGACGAGCAGGATCATTGTGCGCCTCCAGCCCCCGCAAAGACGGAGTGCAGATAGGCGGAAGGATCTTCGAGACCGCCGGCGGCAAGCTGCGTCAGATGCAGCAACCGCTCGGGAAACAGACCAAACCCTATGACCAAGGCTGCGAGGGCGACCAGCGGCAAGCCGGCCTGCCAGGCGATCGGCTGCGGCACAGCAGCATCCTGCGCCGATCTTGGACGCCAATAGGCGAGGAGAAAGACGCGGCCGAAGACGATGGTGGTGAGAAAGCCCGTCAACAGGATCGCTGCCGCGATCCACCAGGCGCCCGCATCGAGCGCCGCCTTCACCAAGACGACCTTGGGCCAGAAGCCCGAAAATGGCGGCAGGCCGCAAGCGGCGAAAAACAGCACCAGTGACAGACCTGCGAACCAGCCGCTTTGCCGGTAAAGCCCGCCGAGGGTAGCAAGCGAAAAGCTGCCGCCGAGCCGGGCCGCTTGGCCTGCCAGCAGATAGAGCGCCGTCATCAGCACCATCGAATGCAGTGCATAGAAGATCGCCCCGCTGAGGCCGCTGGCGCTGCCAATCGCGACGCCGGCCAGCATCGTGCCGATGCCGGAAATGACGACATAGCCGAACAGGCGGCGGATATCGCTTTCGCCGAGCGCGCCGAGTACGCCGGTCAGCATCGTCGCAATGGCAATGACCGTGGTGACCGGGCCGAGCCCAGCGCGTTCGACCGGCAGCAGCATGACCAGCACCCTGATCAGCGCATAGATGCCGACCTTGGTGAGCAGGCCGGCGAAAAGCGCCGAGACGGTGATGCGTGGCGTATGATAGGACGCGGGCAGCCAGAAATTGACCGGGAAGGCCGCGGCCTTCATGCCGAAAGCGAGGAGAAAGAGGCCGGCGAGCGTCATCAGCGGCGCCTCGTTGCCGGGCGCCCTCGCCTTCATCGCGATATCGGCCATGTTGAGCGTGCCGAAGATGGCGTAGACATAGCCGACGGACACGAGAAACAGCGTGGTGGCGATGAGGTTCAGCACCGCATATTTCAAAGCGCCATCGATCTGCTCACGCTCCGAGCCGAGAATCAGCAGGCCGAAAGAGGAAATCAGCAGCACTTCGAACCAGACGTAGAGATTGAAGACGTCGCCGGTCAGAAATGCCCCACTCACGCCCGCAAGCAGCAGCATGAGGAACGGAAAGAAGCCGTAGCGGCGGCCGCTGACCGTAATCTCACCAAGCGCATAAAGGCTCGCTGCAAGCACCACGACCGCCGCCGCCAGCGCCATCACCGCGGCGAGAAGATCGACGCTGAAGGCAATGCCGAAAGGCGGCAGCCAGCGGCCCATGACCATGGTCACTGGCCCTTCGTTAGCGACCCTATAAAGCAGAGCCGCGTCGATCAGCACCAGCAGTACCAGGCCGGGAATGGCGATCCAGCCGTGCATGGCAGTGCGGTCGCGCAACATCATCAAAATCGCGCCGAGGCCAATACACAGGGCCACCGGCAGGATCACCAGCCAATGACCGGCCTGCACTGGCACCGACACCAGCGCAGCGGAAAAATCGACAGCGGTGTTGGTCGGCGCCGCCATGCTGTTAATACCCCAGGGGCGGCAGCGGCCGCTTTTTCGGTTCTGACACACGCATCTCGCCGGTATTGTCGGTCTTCAGGTCCTGATAGGCCCGATAGGTCAGCACCAGCAGGAAGGCGAGGAAAGAGAACGATATGACGATTGCCGTCAGGATCAGGGCCTGCGGCAGCGGGTTGGCGGCATCCGCATTGAGCGTGTCAGCGCCCGACGGGATGATCGGCGGCACTTCGCGCGTCACCCGGCCAGCCGTGAAAAGCAGCAGGTTGACGGCGTTTCCGAGGATGGCGATGCCGAGCATGATGCGGATCGAAAACTTCGACAGCATCAGATAGATCGCAGCGGCGAAGAACAGGCCGACGAGCATTGCGAAGACCACCTCCATCACTCCGCCTCCCGCTCTTCGAGCGCCAGCGCGATCGAGGTGATGGCGCCGACGACGACCAGATAGACGCCGGCATCGAACAGCATGACGCTCGAGAGCGGCACCTCGACGCCAAAGAGATGCGGATAGATCCAGAGCCCGGTCATGAAGGGCACGCGAGAGAAGACCGATAGCAACCCGGCAACCGTCGAGGCCAGCAGGCCGAAACCGGCAATCGTCAACGGATGGAAGATAATGGCCCGGCGCACCGCCGTCACACCGCAGGCAATGCCATAAATCGCCAGCGCGGAGGCCGCGATCAATCCGCCGATGAAGCCTCCGCCGGGCTCATTGTGGCCGCGCAGCAGCACGAAGACGGAGAAGAGCAGCATCAAAGCGGTCAGGAAAGGCGCGGCGGTACGGAAGATGACGGTGTTCATGGACGCTCGGCCTCCATTACCTCTTCCACGTCGGGGTCGTTGGCCGCAAGCTTGCGCTCACCGCCGGCGCGGATGCGGATCAGCGCCAGGATGGCGAGGCCGGTGATGATGACGACGGCGATTTCGCCGAGCGTATCGGTGCCGCGGAAATCGACGATGATCACGTTGACGACATTGGCACCATGGGCGATCAGCTTTGAATAATGATTGAAAAACGCCGTCAGCGTCAGGTCGAAAGGCGTTTGCGTGGCCTTCAAGAGCAGCAATCCGAAACCGAGGCCACAGGCGATGGCAAGCGCCGCATGCAAGAGCCTCTGCAACGGCGGACGGCGATCGGCGGGCGACAGGCGCAGTCGCGTCATTACCAGCGCCAGGATGACGACGGAGAGCGTCTCGACCATGAACTGCGTGAAAGACAGATCCGGCGCGCCGAAGAGCAGGAAGATGACGGCGACGGCAAAGCCCTGAATGCCGAGCGAAACAATTGCCGTCAGCCGGTCGCGCGCCGAGACGACGGCCGCAAGACCAATGACGGCGATGAGGAAAATCGCCGCCTCATGCCACTGCATATCGGGCCATGAGGGGACGACCGGCAACTCGCCATGGAGCACCGGCGGCACCAGCAGCATTGCGGCAAGGCAAAGGAAGGTGACGGTGACGTAGATCTCCAGCCGGCCCGGCTGCAGAAAATGGGAGACGGCGTGCGACAGGCGCACCAGCCCCGAGATGAGGGCATCGAAGCCGCGATCGGGTCCTGGCCCGAGCCGGCGCAGCACCATCGCCATCAGGAAACGGGCGCGATCGAGCTTCCAATAGATGAAGGCACCGATCAGCACGGTCAGAGCGGACAGAGCCAAGGGTGCACCAAGATGCGGAGCGAGCGAGACCGATATCTCCATTGCCTTGCCACCGACGGCACTTGCCATCGGCGAGGAGATGTAGACGTGC
Organism: Rhizobium cerradonense; assembly: GCF_030182455.1. Lineage (NCBI taxonomy): Bacteria > Pseudomonadati > Pseudomonadota > Alphaproteobacteria > Hyphomicrobiales > Rhizobiaceae > Rhizobium > Rhizobium cerradonense. Next base: position 227,400 of record NZ_JAQJCK010000003.1, on the reverse strand, counting down.
CAAAAGCCGGAGACCATGGCTGCGGCTAGTCCGAGAACGGCAAGGACAAACGGGCCAAGCAGGAGCAGCGGCGGCGCCTCGTGCGGATGTTTCGGCGTTTCGACCCGCGCGCCGATAAACGGCTTCAGCGCCACGGCGAAGGCGATAGAGAACATTAGCGCGTTACCGACAATCGCAACGACTGCCAGAAGGATCGGCCAGGGGAAAACTTGGGCCAACGCGGCATAGATCTCCTCCTTAGCTAGAAAGCCGAAGGCGGGCGGCAGGCCGCCCATGGAAAATGCAGCCGCCAGCGCCATAGCAAAGGTCAACGGCATGGCGTTGCGCAAACCGCCGAGATGGGTAATGTCGCGCGTGCCCGTCTCGTGATCGACGATGCCGGCGACCATGAAGAGCGCGCCTTTAAACAGCGAATGCGCCACCAGATAGAGCGCGGCGGCCTCGACGGCATAATCGGAACCGAAGCCGGTGAGCAATACCAGCAAGCCGAGAGAAGAGACCGTCGTGTAGGCGAGCTTCAGCTTCAAATCGGTCTGGCGGATGGCGAGCAGCGTTCCCACCAGCAGGGTCATGCCGCCGAAAACCGGCAGGATCGTCTCCCAGGCTGTTGTGTCACCCATTACGGGGTTGAGTCGCATCACGAGGTAGACACCGGCCTTCACCATCGTTGCCGAATGCAGATAGGCAGACACCGGCGTCGGCGCCTCCATGGCGTTCGGCAGCCAGAAATGGAAGGGGAATTGCGCGGATTTCGTAAAGGCGCCGCCGAGTACTAAGATCAGCGCCGCAAGATAAAGCGGGCTTTCGCGCAGCATCCCACCGGTCTTCAACAGGCCGGACATGTCCGCTGCACCGGTGATCTGCCAGATCAACAACAGGCCCGCGAGCAGCAGAAGCCCTCCCCCGCCGGTGACCACCAGCGCCTGCAAGGCAGCCCGCCGCGCAGCCTCGCGCTGATGATCGAAGCCGATCAGCAGGAAGGAGGTGATCGAGGTCAGCTCCCAGAAAACGAACAGCGTCAGGAAACTGTCCGACACGACGAGGCCAAGCATCGAACCCATGAACAGGAAGATAAAGGAGAAGAAGCGGCCTTGATCTTCGTGTCCTTTCAGGTAGCCGCCGGCATAAAGCACGATCAGCGTGCCGATGCCGGTGATCAGCAGCGCGAATGTCAGCGAAAGGCCGTCGAGCAGCCAGGAAAAGCGCAAGCCGAGGCTCGGCACCCACTCGAAACCGCCCTGGGCATTATGGGCGGCGGCAACATCGGGAAGAAAACCCGCGAAATGCAGAAAGGCGAGTGCGGGGAAAAGCGCCAGCGGCCAGGCCGCGTTGTGGCCGAGATAACGGACGGCAGCAGGCGCAATGATCGCACCGAGAAAGGGCAGACACAAAGCCAGGAATGTCAGGCCGGTGACACTGGCCATGTCTTCTCCCTGCTGAACGATCACGGAGTCCGGCAAAGCCGAAAGTCTTCATTGGGATAGGCTAAAGGCTGGATTGCCTCAAGCCCCGCGCGAGAAAAACCGAGGGGTAAACCACTGGAATCGGCTTTGGCATCATGGCTGAATAGTTGAAGACGGGACGGGCTGCACCACATTGCGACAACGGGGCTCGCCTAATAGATTGGGTGATGGGAAAGGGATGACACTCATGTCTGCTACGATGACAGGGCCTAAAATCGAGAAGACCGATACCGAATGGCGGGAACAACTGACGCCGGAGCAATATCGCATCACCCGGCAGCATGGCACCGAGCGCGCCTTTACCGGACCCTACTGGGACTCATTCGAAACCGGCCTCTACCGCTGCGTCTGCTGCAACGCGCCACTTTTCCGCTCGGACACGAAATTCGATGCCGGCTGCGGCTGGCCGAGCTATTTCGAAACGGTTTCGCCGGAGGCGGTGAAGGAATATCGCGACGAGTCCTATGGCATGGTGCGCACGGAAATCCGCTGCGGCGCCTGCGAAGCCCATCTCGGGCATGTCTTCCCCGACGGCCCGCCGCCGACCGGACTGCGCTATTGCATCAACGGTCACGCCATGGTGTTCGAGGCGGAGACGTAAGCCGCCAGAATTAGCTGGCGGGAAAAGCTGCCACGTTAAACCCGGGCACCAGCGCCGACCGTTGTCCCTCCATGATCTCCTCCATCGTCAACCGGCCGAGCAAGGGTGCTAAAATGACGCCGGGATGGGCGACGGCGACATAGGCGCCATCGACGCCGGGCAAGAAGCCAAGCCTCGGAAACCCATCGGCGAAGACCGGGCGGTAGCCAACGGCTGCCTGCCGCAGTTCGACACCATCGGGCAGAGCGAGCTTTCGTCTCATCACGTCGAGCACCCGATGTCCGATCGCCCGCGGCGCCTCCTCTTCGGCGGCGCTCCTGCAGCTTGCGGCGGAGACCAGCGAATGGTCAGGCCGCTGACGAATTTCCAAACCCGGCCCGCGAAGAATACGATTGAGGAAGGGCCGGTCAGCGGAAAATTGCATCAGCACGGCGGGCGAGCTTTCGACGCCGATCGCCAGTCCCAAGGGCGAAATCAGCGCATCGACCGATGTGCCGGCAGCCAGCACGACGACATCCGCCGAAACGACCTGCCCTGCCGTCCGAACACCGGTGATCCGGCTGTCAGATGTTTCGAGCGCGACGATCTTCTGATCGAAATCCGCCTTAGCGCCGAAAGCGATCGCGGCGTCTACAAATGTCCGCGCGAGCTGTGCCGGATCCAGCGCGAGATCGTCGGGAGAAAAGGCGGCGCATTCCGGCACTTCGCGAAGCTCCGGCTCCCACCAGGCGATCGTCTTGGCATCCACCAGTTCGACCGTTGCACCCGCAGCCTGATGCTCCCGTACCAACGCCTCCGTCTCCGCCGCCGTCCGATGCCACATCAGAGAACCCGTCCGCGCATGCTGCAGGGCCTTCGGAAGGGCGGCCTTCAAACGTTGATATTCAGTGATCGCCTCGCGCCAGATGCGATAATTCGCGTAATTTGCCGTCGGGTCGCCATTGATGAGGTTGACCCAGCCGAAGGCCTTGCCGGTGACGCCCGCGGCTGGTGCCGGGCCCTCGTCAAACAAATGCACTCGCGCCCCGCGGCGTGCCAGGTGATAGGCTATGGATGCCCCAACAATCCCTGCGCCGACGACGGCTATCTGCATTTTCGGAGGATGCAACGAAGGATACCCGCGATGAAAATCACGATTCAGATCTGCCGTTGCTTGGATAGCGTCAAGCTATGACGCGGGAATGACTGCGCGCTAGGCGTGGCCGTCCCAGCCGGGTCCGGCAACCCTTTTACTCTCTAACTAGGGACGCCGGCGGGCGGGCTGAGGTTATCGGATCGGCGTGACGAAGGACGATCCTCCACGCGCCTTCTTCCCGCCGGAATATGGTGGTGACCCGAAGCGCGATCGGCACCAGTTTGTCGCCGCCACCGACCTTGGACCGGAACCGCTCGACCTCAATGATGTACCCCAAGTCCGCCGTCGCGTACTCGGAGATGCGCTCAAAGCCGGTGGCCTCGCCGTCCCGGTAATTGGTTGCAGCCCGTTCCATGGTCGCGGCGGCCCTTTCCCACCCCTTCGCCGGCGGCCCGAACGGATTAGCGATAATGACGTCATCCCGTCGCGAGTAGAGATCTTTCAAAGGTTCAGGATCGCCCTTCACGAAAGCATCTAAAGCCAGATGATCCTGCTCGATAAAATTCGTTAAGTCAGAGGCCAACATCTTAGCGCCCTCAGATGATCGGAAAGAGAACTTTATCCGAAAAGTCGGCCCTCCGCTCGCGCTGTCTCACTTCCCGGTCTGCCAGCCGTTAATGAGTTCACGCCCTAGACCATTATGCGCAGCTCCATGCAGGTCAGATCCAGCCAGCGGCCGAACTTGGTGCCGACTTCGGAAAACTGACCGACGATGCGGAAGCCGAGTTTTTCATGCAGGCGGATGGAGGTGGCATTGCCGGTTTCGATGGCGGCGATCATGACGTGGATATTGCCTTCGGCGGCACGGGCGACGAGTTCGCGCAACAAACCCTCGCCGATACCGAGGCCGCGATGATCCTTGTCGACATAAACGGAATTTTCGACCGTATGCCGGTAACCGTCGAAGGCACGCCAATCGCCGTAGGAGGCATAGCCGGCGACGTTCCCGTCCTTCTCGGCGACAATGACCGGAAAGCCCCTCGCCTTGCGCGCTTTGAGCCATTCAATACGGTTATCGACGTCGACCAACGTGTCGTTCCAGATCGCGGTCGTGTGCAGAACCGCGTGGTTGTAGATCTCGCAAATCGCGGGCAGATCAGCCTCGGTGGCGTCACGAAGCAGCACGGCTTGGTCCATAGTCGAATTGTCCAATCGTTTAAGGCATCGATGGCGGCATACTCCGCGATATTGACGAAGTAAATCCGCCATTCCTGCATGGCTCGCAATGAAACCGTAACGAATTGAAGCTATTTTCTGATCATTCTTAGAATCACTATGGAATTTCTGCTGAAAAATGCGCTATTCATAGCTGGTTTGCAGATCCCGCCTCCCGGAAACCGCAATGCTCGCGCGCCTGACCGCCCTCCTTTTCTTTTCTGCTGTGCCGGCACTGGCTGCCGACTGGTGGTCCTATGACAATGCGCGGTTTGGCTATGAAATCGAACTACCCTCGGAATTCCGCCTTTCGACCCGTTCGGACAATGGCGACGGACTGACCTTGACGCCGACCGATCAGTCGGCACGGCTGCTTGTTTTCGGCACCAATATCCTCGATGGCGACTTTTCGGCGGAAGCGAATGTCCGCGTCGCAATCGCCAAGGACGAAGGCTGGCAGATTTCCTATTCGAAATCGACCTCGCGCGGCATCAGCTTCTCGGGCACGAGGCAGGGCCGCATCGTCTATGTGCGCGGCGTAGCACTCTGCAATGGCGGCGCCGCCTTCTTCCAGATGGATTATCCGAAGACGGACATGCAGCGCTTCGACGCCATCGTCATGCGCCTGGTGCGCAGCCTGCAGCCGACGAGGAAATGCACGCCGACGACGCAGATCTCAAGAGTTTTCCGGTGACAGGCTGAAACAGGTCAGCACCGCCGAATAATGCACTGCGGTGGCAGCGAGCACGAAGCCGTGCCAGATGGCGTTCTGAAAGCGCAACTTCTCCCAGACATGGAAAATTACGCCTAGCGAATAGATGACGCCGCCGATGACGATCAGCAGCATCGACGCGTACGGTATATGCATGGAAACGGACCTTGCCACCAGCACACCGCTCCAGCCCATGGCAAGATAAAGCAGGATCGCCAATCGGTCATACCGCCCCGGGAAAACGCATTTCAGCGCGATGCCGAAGCCGGCAAAAATCCAGATGGCAATCAGCATGGCAAACAACAGCGGATCCTCGGCGCCGCGCTCCAGGAACGGCGTATAGGTGGCGGCGATCAAGACGAAGATGGCCGAGTGATCGAAACGCCGCAGGACCCACTTCGTCTGCGACACCGGCCACAGATTGTAGGTAAAGGACATGGCCAACGTCAGAACGAGGCCGACGCCATAGATCCAAGCGGCAGCGATCTCGCGATAGGAGCTCCACACCGTCGCATAGAAGATCAACACGGTCGCGCCGATCAAAGCAAAGACGACGCCAATCCCGTTGACGATGCTGTCAACGATCACTTCATATCGGTCATAGGCCCAACGAATGCCTTTGATTTCGGGCATGCATGCGTGTTCCAATTGCTCGACGTCGCCTTTGATCGTTGCACCTCAAGGGGTTGGAGACAAGCGGGTGAAACGGACATATAAGTAAATCTTGGTAAATGGCGGGTGAGCTGATCGCGCGGCTGTCAACAACCAGCGAACGCTCAATCTGTAATTTCGGGCCTTCTGTGAACAATCGGAATCGGCCATATCTAGGTCAAGTACAGCGGGCTTGAATTCTGAAGAGGCACATCAACCGGCGAAAGCTTTCCAAGCCCCGCTATTGGCGACGTCTTCTCCGCCGCGCCGGTTGCTCTCTTGCAGAATATTGAGGTTGGAACACTCGCATGACCGAAACTGCCCTTTCCTATGCGCTTACGCGTCCCGCCTATGTCGGACAGTCGCACCTGATCGTCACCGATCTGGCGGTGGTGTCGCGCTTCTACCAGCAGATGCTAGGCCTGAGGGTCATTGAAAAGACGGCCAGCGGCGAGGTGTTGGGCGTTGCCGGCCAGCCGCTTTTGGTTCTGACAACGGATCGTGCGGCCAAACGAGCGCCGCAAACCGCCGCGGGCTTGTTCCACACCGCCTTTCTGATGCCCGATCGCATCGAGCTTGCTCGCTGGCTACGGCACGCCGCACATAATGGCGTAGGTCTCGAAGGCGCGTCCGACCACATCGTCAGCGAGGCGATCTATCTTTCCGACCCCGAGGGCAACGGCATCGAGATCTATGCGGACCGGCCGCACGAACAGTGGAAATTCCACAGCGATGGCACGGTCGAGATGGCGACGCTCAGGCTCGATTTGCAGAAGCTTTACGAAAGCGCGCCGCAGGATCGCTGGGATGGCATGGCCGAGGGTTCGGCGATCGGCCATATCCATTTGCAGGTCGGCGACGTTGCGGAGGCGAATGCCTTTTACCGCGATGTGCTGGGCATGAACGTCATGGCGGCGCGCTATCCCGGCGCGACCTTCCTCGCAACCGGCGGCTATCACCACCATCTCGGCGCCAACACCTGGAACAGCCGCGGCGCCGGCGTCCGGTCCAAGGATATGACCGGCCTTTCGGATTACACCCTGCGTTTCAACGACAAGGACGCGCTCGACAAGGCGGTCGCCGCGCTCGATGTGCATGAGATCAAGACGGAAAAACGCGACAGCGGGATTTCGCTGCGCGATCCCTGGGGCATCGGGCTCAATCTAATCGCCTGATCGCGAATCCGCTGACCCATGATGTCAAAGGCCCGCCCCGGAACCAGGGCGGGCCTTTCGCGTTTGCATACCGAAGCAATGGGGTTTCGGGGACATGTCCGGAATGGATATCGCCAACGGCATACGCAAACAGGCGCGCAGATTGGGAGCCACGAGCGAAAGGCGTTCCAGCGCCTGGGTGGATGCGTTACGAGCGGACACCGAGCAGTTGGACAATGGCTCGTCAGCACCCGTCGAGAAGGACGCGCTGGATATTGCCTCCGCCTGGGCTCTCATCGGCATCTTCCTTGTGCTGGCGTTGGCAGGCGTCTACATGATGTCGATCATCCTCATCCCTGTAACCCTGGCCGTCGTCGTCGGCATGATCCTCGGGCTGGCTGCGGAAAAGCTCAGCAAGCTTGGCGTACCGCGCGTCCTCAACGCCGTTCTGTTGTCATCGGCGGTGGCGCTGGTCATCTTCCTGATCATCAATTCACTCGCCGGGCCGATGGCGACGCTCGCCCAGGAAGGGCCTAACGTTTTCCAGCGTACCGTCGATCGGCTGATGCCCTATCTCGAACAGATCAAATGGTTGCACATCACACCGCAAACCTTTGAAAGCGGACCGATGTCCATCAATGTGCTGCTCGAAAACACCGGCAATGTGCTGCATCTTCTCGCCGCCAGCCTCACGCCCGCCATCGTCCAGGGCCTGCTCTTTTTTGCGGCGCTGCTGTTGTTCCTTGCCGGCCGCATCAGCCTGCGCAAGACGATCATCATGACCTTCTCCACCCGGGCATCACGGCTAACGGCGATCCGCATCATCAATGCGGTGGAGCAGGTGCTCGGCTTCTACTTTGCGACGGCGTCGCTGATCTATGTGGGCCTCGGCGTCGTGATGACGGTCATCGCCTATATCGGCGGCATGGGCACGCCGATCCTCTGGGGCATATTCGCCTTTCTTTCCAGCTTCGTCCCGTTCGTCGGCATCACGACGATAACGACCGCGCTGGCGATCGCCGGCATCATCACCCATGACGATATCATCTTCGGTCTCCTCCCCGCCGCCGCGTTCTTCTCCGTCCATCTCACCGTGGAAAATCTGGTTTTTCCGGCGGTGATGGGCCGACAATGGGAACTCAATCCCTTCATCGTCTTCCTTGCCATCATCTTCTGGACGTGGATGTGGGGCGCCGTCGGCGCGATGCTCGCCCTGCCGCTGTCGCTGATCGTCATGACCGTAGTCAACGAGCTGTTCTTCGAGGAAAAGGTGCAGCCGCAATTACCGCAATGAAGGCGCCAGCTATCGGGCGCCGACGCCGAACCGCCTCAGTTCGTCGTATCGTCATCCCCCTGCTCGGGGATATCCTGCAGGCGGACGAACTGCACGCCCTTAGCCTTCAGCGCCAGGATGCTCGCGACAACGCCTTCGCCGGCGGCATGGGTCGGCTGGTTGATGTGCGAGATGATGACGTCGCCATCCTTGGCGGAGGCATATTGTTTTTCCACCATCTTGGCCGGCAGCAGCGAGCCGCTGTCGCCGTTGACGGAATAGCCGGCGATGCGATAGCCCATGCCGCGAATCTGAGCGATAGCCGAGAGGCTATATTTCGCCGTCGCGCCCCGGAACCAATGCGGCTGAGGAATGCCAGCGGCCATCATGGCATCAGCGCCGCCTTTGACCTCCTGCGCGACCGCCTGCGGCGAGCCGGCAGCGGGAATGCCATAGACCGTCGTTGGGATATCGACCGCGGGAATATGGTTCTGACCGTGATCCTCAAGCTCGAAAATATCGGGATGAGCGAGGAAGACGGCAAGCGCTTCGGGATTGCTGCGCAGCCATCGAGCGGTGACGAAGATCGTCGCCGGGATATGCTGATCGACTAGTGTGCTGAGGATGCGCGGATCGGTCTTGCCCATGCAGGCATCGAAGGTCAGGGCGATGCGCGGCGCGCCCTTGCCTGCGCGGTTGACGTGTAGATGGGGCTCGACCAACTTGACGTTCGACACCGCCGCCTTCGGCGGGAGCTGCGGCCAGACAACGGGCTTTTCCGAAGGCTCGGCGGCAAAGGCGGCCGAAGCGGCGAGCACGAATGCGGACGTCAGCACAAAACGGTTCATCAGGCAGCCACCGGTTGGATCGAATGAAATGAAGTCTGTCGGAAAAGGCGCATAATTGCCATAGACTCCTTTGCCGCTGCGCCCGCCATCGTCCGGCAAGGCGACGGAAATATGGCGGCTTGCCCGCAAAGCCGCCTGTTCCCCATCACAAATGCGCCAATGGTTCATTCTGCCGGGTCGCGGCTAGAGGCGCTATCATTTATGATACGATTGATACCACGCCTGCCGATCACTATCTGCGTCTTTTCCTATGCTCCCAAAGGGAAACATCCATGAGCCGTGATCCCTATGATATTCTGGGCGTAAAACGGGACGCCCCGCAAAAAGACATTCAAAGCGCCTATCGCAAGCTTGCGAAAAAGCTACATCCCGATCTGAACCCCGGCGATAAGCAAGCCGAGGATAAATTCAAGGAAGTCTCCGCGGCTTACGGCATCCTCGGCGACGAGGACAAGCGCGCGCGCTTTGACCGCGGCGAGATCGACAATACCGGCGCGGAGCAGCCGCCACGTAGCTATTATCGCGATTACGCGACGAGCGAGGGCCAGCGCGGCCCCTATCGCAACACGGGTGGTTTCGCCGATTTCGGCGATGCCGACGATATACTTTCCAGTTTCTTCTCACGTCGCAGCCGAGGCCAATCGGGAATGCAAGGTCAGGATCGCCACTACTCCATGGAGGTCGACTTTCTCGACGCCATCAACGGCGCGAAAAAGCAGATCAGCCTGCCGGACGGACCGGCGCTCGACGTGCAGATACCGCCGGGAACCCGCGACGGGCAGACACTGCGCCTGCGCGGCAAGGGCGATCCCGGTTTTGGCGGCGGCGCCTCCGGGGATGCGCTGATCGAGGTGCATGTACGCCCGCATCGTTTCTTCGTTCGCGACGGCAACGATATCAGACTTGAATTGCCGATTTCGCTTGCGGAGGCGGTGCTTGGCGGCAAAATCCGTGTGCCCACGCCTTCCGGGCCGGTCACGGTGACCCTTCAGCCGAACTCCAACACGGGCAAGGTTCTGCGGCTGAAAGGCAAAGGTGCGCCGGTGCCTGGCAAGGAAAACGGCGACGCCTATGTTTCGTTGAAGATCGTCCTGCCGGATGCGCCGGATGCGGACCTTGCGGCCTTTGTTTCCGAATGGCAGGCCGGCAAGACGCATGATCCCAGAAAGACCATGGGAGGCTGAGCCATGAACGAGAGCGAGTTTCGTTTGCGCCTCGAGATCGACAATGCGGTGCTGGACGTTTGGATCGAACAGGGCTGGCTCATTCCCGAAACGACCGGGGAAGGCCGGCATTTCCGCGAAGCCGACCTGGCGCGCGGGCAGTTGATCCTCGACCTCATCAACGCGATGGGCGTCAACGAGCCTGGAGTCGATCTGGTCATGGATCTGGTAGATCAGCTTCATGCGCTGAGAGGAACGCTACGCGATCTGACGGACGCCGTCTGTCATCAGGATGCCGATGTGCAGGAGCATGTTCTCTCCGAACTCTACCGGCTAGAGCGCCAAAGACGGCGCTGAAGGCATCAATCGTAGAGATAATATTTTTGCCAGCTATCGCGCGGCACCTTCTCGCCGATTGCGTAGTTCATATCCCGAACATGAATATGCTGCGGGCCGGTCGTGCACTGATAGGAGAGATGATACCAATCCCCCTTGCTGCGAAAGACCGCGCCGGGAGCATTCATCGAGTCCGGGGCCATAGCAGGGTCGCTGAAGGTGTAGGCGATGACCTTGTCGGGCTTGAAGCCGGTCTGCTCGGTGCCGATCCGTTTCATGGCCTCAGCATCGCAGGTCTGCTCCATCCGCTCGGAGGGATCGAGCTTCTCCAGTTCCTTCTTCATGGTCGCGTCCACGGCAAAAGCGGACGTCGCAATGGCGGCCAACGGCATGAGAATGGCGATGAATTTCAGCATGAAGACCGATCCCTTGCTTGACTGCGGGCTGGGAAGCGTCTCTTCGACCAGGCGGTTCAAGCCGCCTTATTATCGACGCAACATAAGCGGACTTCGTTAAAGAATGTGGTCACATCAAGGCAGCTCTGAACGAGTTCTTTTGCCGCCGTCAGCTAGATTTAAAGCCTGTTATCATCCCCTTACGTGAGGCTTAAGCAGGCAAATGCCGCTTGAACCTCACGCAAGCGCCCTCTATCTCTTCCTCACCTCATATCCGACATTGATCCCGGAGAAAGCCTGCCCGTGTCTTCATTCAAGAGCCTCCCCACCCCGCCCGCCGCCGCGAAAAAACCGGTCACGGACACGCGCCACGGCATCAGCCGCAGCGACGATTATGCCTGGCTGCGCGCCGACAATTGGCAGGCGATGTTTAAGGACACGTCTATCCTCGATCCGGAAATCCGGGCGCATCTGGAGGCCGAGAACGCCTATATGAACGCCGCCATGGCAGATACGAAAGAGCTGCAGAAGGCGCTGTTTGCCGAAATGAAAGGCCGTATCAAGGAGGATGACAGCTCCGTACCGGTCAAGGACGGGCCTTATGCCTATGGCACGCTCTACGTCACCGGCGGCGAACAGCCGCACTATTTCCGCGAGGCGCGCAATGGCGGCGAGCGCAAGCTCCTTCTCAACGGCGACAAGGAAAACGAAGGAAAGTCCTATTTCCGCCTCTCGGGCATCGATCATTCCACCGATCATAGCCATGGCATCTGGGGTTATGACGACAAGGGCTCGGAATATTTCACGCTGAAGGTCCGCAATCTGGAAACCGGCGAAGACCTTGCCGACGTGGTCGAAAACACCGGCGGCGGCGGTGTCTGGGCGCCTGACGGCAAGAGCTTCTTCTATACGCTGCAGGACGAGAACCATCGTCCCTCGAAGATCTTCCACCACATTGTCGGCACACCGCAATCGGACGACCGGCTGGTCTATGAAGAGGAGGATTCCGGCTTCTTCATGGGCGTCGGCGGTTCATTGCTGGATGACTACATCTTCATCGACATCCACGATCACGAGACCAGCGAATACCGCATCATCCCGACCTCCGATCTTACGGCCGAACCGAGACTGGTGGCCGCGCGCGACACCGGCATCGAGTATGAAATGGCGGAAGGCGGCGATGTCTTCTACATCCTCACCAATGACGGCGATGCCAAGGATTTCAAGATCATGGAAACGCCGGTCGACAAACCGGCCAAGGAAAACTGGCGCGATGTCGTGGCTCACAAGCCGGGCACGCTGATCCTCAATCACATGGCCTATGCCCGCCATCTCATCTGGCTGGAGCGCAAGGACGGCCTGCCGCGGATCATCGTCCGTGACCGGCGCAGCGGCGAAGAACATGCCATTGCCTTCGACGAGGAGGCCTATTCGCTCGGCCTGCAGGGCGCAGCCGAATACGACACCGACGTCATCCGCTTCTCCTACTCCTCGATGACGACGCCGAGCCAGCTTTATGACTACAACATGGTGACGCGCGAGCGCACTTTGCTGAAGACGCAGGAGGTTCCCTCAGGCCACAATCCGGACGACTACGTCACGCGTCGCGTCTTCGCCCCTGCCTGGGACGGCGAACGGGTGCCGGTGACCCTGCTCTATCGTAAGGATACGCCGCTCGACGGATCCGCGCCCTGCCTCCTTTACGGCTATGGCGCCTACGGCATCACCATCCCCGCCGGCTTCAACACCAATTGCCTGTCGCTTGCCGACCGTGGCTTCGTCTATGCCATCGCCCATATCCGGGGCGGCAAGGACAAGGGCTTCGCCTGGTACGAAGACGGCAAGATGGACAAGAAGACCAATACCTTCAAGGACTTCATTGCTGCGGCCGACTATTTGAATGAGCAGAAATTCACCTCCTACGCGAAGATCATCGCCGAGGGCGGCTCGGCCGGCGGCATGCTGATGGGCGCCATCGCCAACATGGCGCCGGAGAAATTCGCCGGCATCATCGCTGCCGTACCCTTCGTCGATGTGCTTAACACCATGCTGGACGACACGCTGCCGCTGACACCGCCGGAATGGCCGGAATGGGGCAATCCGATCGACAGCAAGGAAGAATACGAGCAGATCGCAGCCTACAGCCCCTATGACAATGTCGGTGAGAAGCCTTACCCGCCAATTCTGGCGCTCGGCGGCCTGACCGATCCGCGCGTCACCTATTGGGAACCGGCGAAATGGGTAGCCAAGCTGCGTGAAAAGACCACCGGAGACGCGCCGATCCTCTTGAAGACAAACATGGATGCCGGCCATGGCGGCGCTTCGGGCCGTTTCCAGCGCCTGGAAGAGATCGCCTTCGAATACGGCTTTGCCATCAAGGTCGCCGGGAAGATCTAGCAAATCTCGGGAGGAGCCCATGCCGGTCTATGTCGCCTTGCTGCGTGCCGTCAATGTCGGCGGCACCGGCGCTCTGCCGATGGCGGATTTGAAAGCGCTCTGCGAGGAGATCGGCTTTACCGACGTGAAGACCTATATCCAGAGCGGCAATGTGCTTTTCCACTCTGACAAGGCCGAGGCGACAGTCCAGAAGGATCTGGAAGAGGCGCTGGGGCTGAAAATGGGCAAATCGCCGGGCGTACTGCTGCGCAGCCGCCAGGAATTGGAGGCCGCAGCGGAAGGCTCACCCTTTCCGCACGCCAAACCGAACTACCTGCTCGTCAACTTCCTTCCGGAACCCGCACCTGACGATGCCCTGGACAAGCTGGTGGCACCCGACGGCGAAGAAGTGCATATCGCCGGCAGGGAAATCTATGTCCACTATCCCGATGGCTCCGGTCGCTCGAAACTGAAGTTGCCGGCGCTGAAGGCGGGCACGTCGCGGAACCTCAATACGGTGAGGAAACTGGCGGAGATGGCGCGGGAGATGGAAAACTAGCTGAAACGCGGCCGGAACAGCATCTTGATGAAGCTGCGGAAGACCAGGATCTGGTCCGCCAGGCTGTTCGGCTCTTTCAATGCCTTGGATAGCACGATGCCGCCTTCGAGCACGGTCGACACCATATCGGCGAGCTGATCGACATCCAGCGGCTCGCGGGGCTCGTAGACCACCATGATCTCCTCGAACATGCGGCGAAATCTCCGCCGCCATGTCAGGGCCGCCTCGCGGTTGATCTCCTGAACCTCGCGATCAAATAGCCGTTCGTAGTAGCAGAAGCCTGCCACCAGGCATCCTGGATGACCATTCGGCAGATCGGACAACAATTCCGACACCAATTTCAGGCCAAGCAGGAAAGATTGCAGCGGATCGTCCATCAGCTCACGGGCACGCCCGAAAATCTCGTCGTAAATCCGGTTGTCGTTTTCGATGTAGCGCTGGATAAGGGCCTTGGCGAGTTCGTTCTTATCGCGGAAGTGATAGAAGAAGCCGCTCTTGGTAATGCCGGTTTCGGCGATCAATTCATCGATGGAGGTGCCGCCGAAACCCTTCGCCAGCACCGCGGCTTCGGCAACCTCCAGCAGCCGGCTGCGCGTTTCCTCACCCTTTCGCATGATCCCCTCCTGTACCGACGGTACAGTATTGTTGCACAAACGCCGCCCCGCGCCTCCGGATCAATGCGGGGCCGAGGCCGTAAGCCTTTGAATAGAAAATGAAATGCTTGCTCGCGTCGATAGTATACCGCAAATCGCCTATTTTAGCAGACGGCAATAAGAGAAAATCGCCACCATTGCGATGCCAACGAACGGCTGGGGATATCAACGGGTGGAGATCACAATGGCCAAATATCGAAACGATCTGCCGCAACAGAAAGGCGGTATATTCCTGACAGATGGCGGCATGGAAACGGTGTTGATCTTTCATGAGGGCGTCGAGCTGCCGCAATTCGCTTCCTTTGTCCTTCTGGCAACACCGGAGGGACGGGAGAAAATCAAGGATTACTATCGACGCTATCTCGACATCGCCAGTCGTCGCGGCACCGGCTTCGTGCTTGAAACCGCCACATGGCGGGCCAACGCCGATTGGGGCGAGAAGCTCGGCTATGATGCCCAAGCGTTGAAAGCGGTGAATGAGGATGCGGTGACGCTGCTTTGCGAGCTGCGTGCGGAGTATGAGCGTCCTGCGGCCCCAATCACTATTAGCGGAAACATCGGCCCTCGCGGCGACGGCTACAAGGCGGGCAGGATGAATGCGGCGGAAGCCGAGGATTATCACACGCCGCAGATCGCGAGCTTCGCCGGCACGGAGGCCGACATGGTGACCGCACTCACGATCAATACCATCAATGAGGCGATCGGTATTGCTCGCGCCGCGAAGGCGCAAGGCATGCCATGCGCTATCTCGTTCACGGTCGAGACTGACGGCAGGCTTGCGACCGGAAGAACGATACAAGAAGCGATCGAAAGTACCGATGCTGCAACCGGCTGCGCACCCGCCTACTACATGATCAATTGCGCCCATCCGAGCCATTTTGAAAACACGCTTGACGAGGATAGCGCTTGGGTCAAACGCATCTGGGGGCTACGCGCCAACGCCTCGATGATGAGCCATGCCGAACTCGACGAGAGCGAGACGCTGGATGACGGCGACCCTGCCGATCTCGGCCGTCGCTATCGGCAGCTTACCCGCCGCATGCCGCAGTTGCGTGTGCTCGGCGGCTGCTGCGGTACTGACCATCGCCACGTTGCGGCAATCTGCGAAGCCTGCCTGCCGCGAACGGCAGCGAGCGCTTGAGGTGACGGAGAAAAGAAGCAGCGTGGCGAGACTGCAAAATCGCGAATCTACTGTTGTGATCGCAACAGAGTTTCGTAGTCCTGCCCACCGGCAATTATGTTCGTGATACGCACTCGATCGCCCTCGACGATATAGAGAATCACGACGCTTCGTTCAAAAACGGCCATGCGAATGCCAGGTCCCAGATCGTCTCGCGCGACCCCGCCGAAGGGAGCATCGCCAATCTTTTCGCAGCGCCTGTAGATGCGATTGAGGTATCCTTCGCTCGTCTTGATATTCTGGCTTTGCTCCAACACGTAAGCGGCGATGTCGAGAAGGTTTTCAACAGCTTCCGGACGGTATTCGACCGTAAATCGCTCCATAGGTTAGCGGCGTTTGTCAAAAAAGGCATCAAGACGCTGCTTGACTTCGTGTCCACTCAAATTCGATCTCGGATCATCCAAGGATGCCTCGACCCTGTGGCGGATCGCCGCGATCCGTTGCTGATATTCCTCCTCTTCCCGCAACCACACCCGAACAGCAGCACGCAGCACCTCGCTCGTTGAGGCGTAAACTCCGGCGTCGACACGGCTTTTTATGGCGGCAACCATCTCACTGGGAAGCGAGATGCTCAATTTCTCGTTCATAGCGAACTCCTCACGTTCAGTGGGATAAAGTAGGATAATCTCCTACTTTGGGCAAGCGCCTTGCACCGCACCCTCCCCAGCCCTACCTTAGATGCATGAGCTCATCTCTTCACGACAATGCAGTGCTCGAAGCGCGGCCGATACCGTTCGACAATAGCTATGCGCGTCTCCCGCCGCAGTTTTTTGCGAACCAGGCGCCGACGCCGGTGGCGGCGCCGCGGCTGGTCAAGTTCAATAGGGCATTGGCCGGCGATCTCGGGTTGGACGCCGATGTACTGGAACGGGATGGGGCGGCGATCTTTTCCGGGAATAAGCTCCTGCCGGGTTCCGAGCCGATTGCGATGGCCTATGCCGGCCACCAGTTCGGCGGCTTCGTGCCGCAGCTCGGGGATGGCCGGGCAATCCTGCTTGGCGAAGTCATCAATCGTAGCGGCAGACGCCGCGATATCCAGCTCAAGGGCGCCGGACCCACGCTCTTTTCGCGGCGTGGTGACGGCCGGGCAGCGGTCGGGCCGGTCTTGCGCGAATATATCGTCAGCGAAGCCATGCATGCGCTTGGCATTCCGACGACACGGGCGCTGGCGGCGGTTACCACCGGCGAGCGCGTCTATCGTGAGAAAGTACTGCCCGGTGCGATTTTCACCCGTGTTGCGGCAAGCCATATCCGTGTCGGCACATTCCAGTTTTTCGCCGCCCGCGGCGATACGGACAGCCTGCGTATCCTCGCCGATTATGTCATTGACCGACATTATCCGGAGATCAAGGACAGAGAAAATCGCTATCTGGCGCTATTGGAGGCCGTTTCCGAACGACAGGCGGCCTTGATCGCGCGCTGGCTGCATGTCGGCTTCATCCATGGTGTGATGAATACCGACAATATGACCATTTCCGGTGAGACGATCGATTATGGTCCCTGCGCCTTCATGGACAGTTATAATTCGGCAATGGTCTTTTCTTCGATCGATCACCAGGGCCGTTATGCCTATGCCAACCAGCCCGCGATCGGCCAATGGAATATCGCTCGGCTCGGTGAAACCCTACTGTCGTTGATCGATCCGTCGCTGGACGCAGCCGTCGACCTGGCAAATGCAGTGCTCAAAGCCTACGGCGAACGCTTCCAGGCCCCTTGGCTTGCCGGCATGCGCGCCAAGATCGGCCTTGCAGCCGAGGAAGACGACGATCTCGATCTGATCCAGGCGCTGCTAACGCTGATGCAACAGCAGGAAGCGGATTTCACGTTGACGTTCCGCCGACTTGGCGCGCTGGCCGATAGCGCGGACAACGAAACGGCCTTTGCCGCCGGTTTCAAGGATCCGGAAGCTACCAAGCCGTGGCTGACGCGCTGGCGCGAACGGTTGAGCCGCGATCCGCAAGCGCCGGCCGAGCGAGCACGGGCGATGCGGAGCGTGAACCCGGCATTCATTCCACGCAACCATCGAATCGAACAGGCGATCGAAGCCGCGGTCGAGGATGAGGATTTTTCATTGTTCGAAGCGCTGCTGACGGTGCTTGCAAAGCCCTATGAGGACCAGCCGGCCTTCGCGCCCTATGCCGAACCGCCGCAGCCGGCGGAGCGGGTGCTGCAGACTTTCTGCGGAACGTAAGGGAGCCTTAGCACACAAGCCCCGGACATGTTTGCGGAGGCATCGTCGCGTCAACCACAGGGAGACATGACGATGAAAGTTCATCATAGCACCCAGAGCATTTTCAGCAGCCCCATCAAGAGCCAGCAGGACACGGATTCTGACGACCGCACGCCATTCGTGCTGCCCGACGACAGCGACCAGCAGCAGACGCAGGCGCCTTCGATCACGTCCAGCGGCGTCCCCTCTTCCATCTCCTCCGGCTTCTGGCTCGGCCAGACTGGACAGACGGCCCCATCGACATCAGATGCCGACGCCGATCAGAGCAACAGCGCGGCTCCCAGCATCAATGGTTCGGATTCGTCGAGCGATACGTCCAGCCAGGATATTCTGGACGAATTTACCAAGTGGGCGCACATGACCCCTGCGGAAAAAATCCGCGCCCAATATCTGGAAAAACACAATCTGACGGAAGATTCTCTCAAGCAACTGCCACCCGATGAGCAGAAGGCAATCAACGATCAGATCGCCGCTGAAATCAAAAAGCAGCTCGGCGGCGATAATCAGGCCGACGACAGCGATGAAACGGATAGCGCCGCCGCTGCCTTATCCGTCGCTTGAGCTTCCTCGAAACGACATCAAGGCGATACGATCCTGATTCACATCGAGATCGTATCGCCTTGATTTTATTGCCCACATTTCAAGACGCTACTATTTTAGCCCTACCATGCCCGCGATGATCTTTCCGACTTCGGCGAAGACGGCCTCGATGTCCTTTGCGGGGGCGGTTGCCTCGCCGACATAGGTGGTGACGAGGATGGGGCCGCGGTCGGTCGGCCAGATCACGGCGACGTCGGCGTAGGAGCCGTTCTGACCTGTACCGGTCTTGTCGCCCACCTTCCATTCCTTCGGCAAGCCGGCGCGCAGGCGGGCATTGCCGGTGGTGTTGTTGGCCAGCCAGTTTGTCAATTGATCGCGCGAAGTTTCGGACAGTGTATTGCCGAGCGTCAGGAGGCCGATCGTATCCAGCATGGAATCAGGCGTCGTCGTGTCGCGCGGATCGTCCTTGATCGCCTGGTTGACGTCGGGCTCCTTGCGGTCGAGCCGGGTTTCGGTATCGCCGGTGGTGCGCAGCCATGCGGTCAGCGCCGCCGGACCACCGAAGCTGTCCAGCAGCAGATTGCCGGCGGTGTTGTCGCTCAACGTGATCGCCGCGCCGCAGAGTTCGGCGATCGTCATGCCATCGGTGCCGGCGTGCTTTTCTGTCTCCGGCGAATAGGTAACGACAACATCCTTGCCATAAGTGACACGACGATCGAGCTTCTCTACGCCCTGATCGACGCGCGCGAGCACGAAACCGACCGCAAGCGCCTTATAGGTGCTGCACAATGCAAACCGCTCGGCTTCGCGATAGCCGAGCGAAATATTGGTTTCCGTATCCAGCACGGAAACACCAAGACGACCGCCCGTCTTCTTTTCCAGATCCGCCAACTGCTTGTCGGCATCATCCGTGAACTGAGAATTATCGGGACCCTGGTCGTCTTCCATGTCCTGACCGCTGTCGGGTGCCGCGGAATTCTCCTGAGTATCGGATGCATCGGGCGCGGGAGCTGTCGCGTCGGGGCTCTTGTTGGCGCTGGCATTCTGCGCAAAGAGGGTTTCGGGGCCAAATGTCAGGGCGGGGAAAAGCAGCGCCGAGCCTGCCAAAAGGCGGCGGCGGGTAAGCGGTGTGGACATGCGGAAGCCTCCAGCGGAATCAGCCGAATTCTGAGCTAAGCGAGGAATATGGCAACCCTCTGACAGGGCCAGTTTCCCTCAGGGCTTATGCTGCTTTTTTGACCACGACTTCAACGGTGACATGCGACAGTTCGTGAATATCGGCCAGCCGTGCCTTGTAGAAGGCAGGATCGCGCGGCTCCGGCGTTACAACAGCGACGATCGCCGCATGGTGGCCGGGTCCGACCTGCCAGACATGCAGATCGGTAATGCGGTCATCGCCCGTTTCAATGAGCACCCGGATCTCATCCGGCAGGGTCTCACCCTGCGGAATGAAGTCGAGCAGAATTGAACCCGAGGCACGCGCTAGGCTCAAGGACCACTGCAGGATCACCAGGCCGCCGACGATGCCCATCAGGGGATCGAGAAAGGTCCAGCCGAAACGGCTGCCGAGCAGAAGGGCGATGATGGCCAAAACCGAGGTCATGGCGTCGGCAATGACGTGGACATAGGCCGAGCGCAGATTGTTGTCCTTGCCGTGATTATGACCGTGATGATGGTCATGATCATGGTGGTGATGATGATGATGATCATGTCCATGCGCATGGGAGTGCCCATGATGGTGGTCGTGGTCGTCGCGCAGCAGCCAGGCGCTGACGAGATTGACGAGGAGGCCGACAACGGCAATGGCGATCGCCTCGCGAAAATTGATCGCCACTGGATTCTGCAGTCGCAGCAGGCTTTCCCAAGCCATCAACAGCGCGATCATCGCGAGGATGATGGCGCTGGCGAAGCCGGCGAGATCGCCGAGCTTTCCGGTGCCGAAGGTGAAGCGAGAATTATGGGCATGGCGACGGGCATAGAGATAGGCCAGTGCCGAAATCAGCATGGCGCTGGCATGCGTCGACATGTGCCAGCCATCGGCAACCAGCGCCATCGAGCCGTACAACGTCCCGGCGGCGATTTCGACCACCATCATCACTGTCGTCAGCGCAATGACCAGCCAGACGCGGCGCTCGTTGCGACGGTGAGCGGAGCCCAGAAACACATGGCTATGCGTCAACGCATCCGAAGAAGTACTCATGACATCAGTCTCCCGTTGGATATCCCAAAGACTCTGATCAGCGCAGATAGGTCTTCAGCACATCGGATATTTCATCGACCGCCTGACGGCGGGCCGGCTCGCTTTCGGCTTCGAGCACATGCTCCCGCAGATGATCTTCCAATATCTCGCCGGTCAGTCCTGTCAGGGCGCCGCGGATGGACGCGAGAAGCTGCAAGACCTCCCCGCAGGGCCGCTCAGCCTCCAACGCCCGCTCCACCGCCTCCATCTGCCCCTTGAGGCGGCGGACGCGGGAAAGAAGCTTGGCTTGCTCACGGACGGTATGGGACATGTCGGCCTCATCTATAATATAGGGGGGTATACTATAATTCCCCCTGGAAGAAAACCCACCCTTAGCGACGCGCGGGGTGCGATAGACTGACGCGTACGATCTTGATGCCAACGAGCCGAAGACCCGAAGCGTTGCCGCCGCGCCTTGTCCGATCGTGCCTGCGGGAAGGAGCTGACTCTCCCCATTGACAAATCCGCCATTCCAGATCATCTATGCGCCCATGATCACGCACGCGCTCCACAATCGCTCGTATTTTTGGCTGTACCTGTAAGGGGCGGCCGGGACAGATCATATTGTCAACAAGCCGCCGTCAGGCGGCTTTGTTGTATCGGCAGCGTCCTGACGGCATATTCGAAAAAGGACGCAAGACCTCATGCTGGACGATAGCGAAATTTCACTTCTCCGCCCGCCTGTCATCACCATCCGCAGCGCGCATCCGCGCGATTTGCCAGAATTGAACGACATGATCCGGCTGCTCGCCGCCCATCACGGCGATCCCTCCGCCGCGACGCCGGAACAGCTCGAACGAGATCTCTTCGGCCCCGTGCCGTGGATCACCGCGCTGGTGGCGGAAGGTGAAACCGGGCTGATCGGCTACGCCATCCTCGTGCCGCTCTACCGGGCGCAAGAAGGCCAGCGCGGCATGGACCTGCACCATCTCTTCGTGCGTGACGGCCATCGCGGCCATGGCATCGGTCAGCATCTCGTCGACCGCGCTCGCGAGATCGCCCGCAAGGCCGGCTGCGGCTACCTCTCCGTCAGTGCCTCGACCGGCAATGTCCAGGCACACCGCTTCTATGAACAAATGGATTTCAAGCCGCGCCCGGTCACCGGCATGCGCTATCTGCAGGCGCTTGCATGAGACAAACTATGCCGGGATCGCCAGAGATCTTCCGTCTTTAGAGATCGATGACGATCCCTCGTCCGGCGAAGAACCGGTCGAATATCGCCAGGGGCAATTCGACATTTTCACGCGTTGCGGACTCATGCCCGGAGGGATTGTGAAAGCGGATCGTGTCTGAGTTGACCGCCGTCACAAGGACAAGGTGTCCGCCCTTCGACGGCGGCTCGGTGTCCGGCCAGCGAATGGAGTGGTGGACGGAGGCGATGAAGAATTCGGATTGGGTCAGAATATCGCCGATATCTGCGACGGGAATTCCGGTGACGACCCTCGTGTTCAGGCCAAACCGATCTTTGACGAAGGGCACGAACGGCGCATAGATCAGCCCTTTGATCTTGCCATCCGGTTCTTCGACATAGCCGCCATAGTCCCGGCATCCCATGGCCAGATCCACGGTCGGCATGATTTCGCCCGTACGCGCGGCAAGAATCATTTTCAGGCAGGCCATGCCACACAGATTGCCGGCCCAGCGGGCATAATCCTCGACATCCCGCGCCCCCGAACCTGCCCAAAGCGGGTCCTTTAGCAGCGCGGCTCGCGCTCCTTCCGCTAGCACCGCCGTGGTCATATCAGGCGTCTCCCACTGGCTGAAATAAGGAATTCTGCGCTCTGCCATTCCGCCCATGATGACCCGCCTCTGCTCTGCAACCGAAATTGGTTGCGCTATAAACTTCAACCAAAATGTGCTAGAAAAAAGACCTGCCCTCTGGATCTCAGCCGAGGATACGTCTTGGAACAGCGGTTCACTTTTGACGGGGTGGGCTTCCCCTCGCGTTCCGTCGCGAGGCCCTCTGAGATCGTTGTGCGCATAACTGCGAAGGATAAGAAATTGAATCCCGACATCAGATAAAAATTGCAATATCAGGGGTAAGCTATTGACGCAGCACGTCCAATGCTCAAATTTACAACTACCACACTGCTATAAAAGTAATTTCAAACCTGTATTTGCACATCATCTCACATGGTCATCTGAACATCATGAACTCTGCAATGGATGCGTTAGCGGCTTGGAACGAACTTACCCGCACAATTAACCAGTTTAGGCTTGAGACACCGGCACTGGCGCAAGATACCAACTTGCAAGACTTCGATAAGTCAATGCAGCTTTCTGCACTCGCATTTTTGCTATTAATTTGCTCTGCGGAAAAATACACTATAAGCGACGCCGAAACGGCAATAATTAATACAATTCTTGGCGAAACTTATTCAAGTACACACTACAACAACCTCTTATATAACGCGAAAAGCCGAGATTTTCTACATAACTCGGCCATTTCGATCTTCACCTGCATGATGCAGATCGCTGCAAATTGGCAGCTTAGCCAAACCGGCGATTATATTGCAGCCAACGATCTCGTCATTCCGACGGTGGAAAAGATGGCATACGCGCTTTTCCTTGCAGACAACGCGATAAAACAGCAAGAGCTCGATGAGCTTTCCAAGCTTACTGGGCCGCTTCGGAATGTCGCTCAAGACTTGGATGCCGAACTAAAAGCCAAGAGAGCCGCTTTAGAGGCAAAGCCCGACGTTAATACCCACGCGGCTTCAAATGTGTCCGCAAACGGCACCGCGAATAAATCGATTGGAACCAGCGCTGCGGACAATTTGGAAGGATGCCTGCAAGAGCTAAATGCCCTCGTAGGCCTCCAAAACGTCAAGCTCGAAATCGAAAGCCTCGTCAATCTGGCAAAGATAATATCGCTTCGCCGGGAGAAAAATCTGCCAGTGCCAAATGTCATGTTCCACTTGGTATTCACCGGCAATCCAGGAACCGGGAAAACAACCGTTGCACGCTTGATTTCGCAAATCTATCGGCATCTTGGGCTGGTATCCAAGGGTCATCTAGTCGAAGTTGACCGGTCCGGGCTCGTTGCCGGTTTTGTTGGCCAAACCGCAGCGAGAGCGCGCAACGTTGTCGATAACGCGACGGGTGGGATTCTGTTCATTGATGAAGCCTATGCCCTTAAGAGTCGCTCCGAAAATGATTATGGGCAGGAAGCTATCGAGACGATCTTAAAATTGATGGAGGACAGACGCGATGATCTTGTTGTGATTGTCGCGGGATACACCGACAAGATGGCCGAGTTTTTGGATGCAAATCCGGGTCTCAGATCACGGTTTCCAAGAGTTATCGAGTTTTCCGACTATACTGCCGAGGAAATGCTCGAAATATTTCTGCGCGCGGCCCGAAAAGATCACTACGAAATCAGCGCCGATGCTAAAGCGCTGATACTTGAGGCATTTCAGGCTCGCAGCAATTCAAAGCCTGCTTCATTCGCAAACGGTCGCGAAGCTAGAAATCTGTTCGAGCGGGTGATCATGATGCAGGCCAACAGGATTGCCACTTCAATACAGATCACGGAAATAGAACTTATCACGGTTGACCGCCGTGACGTCGAACTGGCACTTACCTCACCAGCAAAGGAATTGAACGCGTTTGCAGATGCGGGCTGATTGGCAGCGTCTACACTACTCTCCCGTCTCTTCAGTTCGGACGGCAAGTCTCACCGCGCCGGCACCGCCTTCAGATAGGCGGCGATCGCCTCGCGGTCCGAGGCCGGCAGGCGGGCGATGTTTTGCTGGACTTCGGCCATCGAGCCGCCGACACTATCGAAATCGGGGGTGAAGCCGGTCTCCAGGTAGTTGGCGATATCGCCGGCGCTCCAGCCGCCCATGGATTTCGAACCGGGGGTGATGTCGGGGATGCGGCCCTTGCCTTCCGGGTTCGGGGCGCCGGCGAGCCACTGGTCCCTCAGAAAGCCGCCAAGCCCATCGCGCGGTGTGTGGCACTCGCCACAATGGCCGGAGCCTTCTACCAGATATTGGCCGCGCTTGATCTTGTCGTCGGCATTGGCGATGACAACGCGGGGCTGATCGTTGAAATAGAGGAACTTCCAGCCACCAAGCGCCAGCCTGATGTTGAAGGCGAACGGCAGTTCATGCGGCGGCGCGACGTTGTTGCTCTTCGGTAGTGTCTTCAAGAAACCCCAGAGGTCGTTGATGTCCTTGTCGCTCATACGCGTATAGGAGCCGTAGGGGAAAGCCGGATAGAGATGTTCGCCGTTTTTCCCGACGCCGCGCTTCATGGCGTTGCCGAACTCCGCAAGCGTCCAACTGCCAAGGCCGGCCTTTTCATCCGGTGAGATATTGGGGACATGAAACGTGCCGAAGGGACTCTTCAGCGCCAGCCCACCCGACAGAAGCAGTTTGGCATCGCCCTGCGCACCCGGCGCGGCATGACAGCTCGTACAGCCGCCTGCCCAGAACACCTGTTCGCCATTCTTGATATCGGGATCGCCCAAATTCGCCCAATGGCTGGCCGGCAAGGGCGACGGCGCGGTGACGACATAGAAAGCGCCGAAGCCGAAGATGACAACGCCGATCAGACAGAGCAGCCACCGGACAAATCGCGCAACCATGCCTCGCACTCCCCCGCATTCAGCGTGCACCGAAAAATACTAAAATCCGCATCGGCAGCAAAGCCGATGCGGATGCTTGAATTGATTTCGGGCTATGCCGACCTACCGCTCAGTCCTTCTTGATGCGGTAGGCCTGATGACAGGCGCCGCAATCGCCGCCCAAGGTCTTCAGCGTGGCACCGACGCCAGCCTGATCGGCCGGGAGCTGGGCAAGCGCGGTCTCGGCGTTGCTGGAGAGCTTGTTAGCCTTGGCCTTGAAGTCACTGAAGTTATCCCAGATCTTCGGATTGACCTCGGCATCGGTCTTGTCGCTGTTCGGGCCAAAATGGTCAGGGAAAGCCTTGGCGTTCTCGGCGATCGTCATCAGCGCGGCCTTGACGACCTCGGCGTCGTAGGGCTTGTCGCCCTTGGCGATGGCGCCGAGAGCGCCGGCAGCACCGCCGACCTTCTTCATCACGGCTATACGGGAATCATGCGTGCCATCGGCCGCAACGACGGAACCAAAGGCGACGCCGGCTAAAACCGTCGCAGCCACAATTGCTTTCCATTTCATACATCTCTCCTACGTGATCAGGACCGCAAATGCGGCCGGCGCGTTGTCACGGCCCACATGTTTGCCGGTTTCCGCACCGGCAATGAAGTCACAAAGTGGTGAGAGCTGAGCAAAATCAGCGTCATATTTCAGACATATACCAGATTTCGCGCCGGAAATCACGTCGCCCTCCATCCCTCCCAGACGGTGAAGACGGAAACTGCGAAAAGGAGCAGGCCGGCGACGCGGCCGGCAAAGGCGGTCGCCTGGGGATTGGCGACCAGCAGATCACGGCTGCGTCCGGCAGTGACCGCGAGCCCGCCATAGACGGCAAACTGCGTGACAATGGTCATCAGCCCCATGATGGTCGCTTGTACCCAGATCGGGCCGTAATCCGGTTTCAGAAACTGCGGATAGACGGCGAACACGAAGAGGTAGGCCTTGGGATTCATCATGCAGGTCACCGCTCCCTGACGAAAGGCCCGCCAGGTGGAGCGGCTGCCGGCTGGTCCGTCGTGGCCGACCGTGATCGAGCTGCGCATCAACGTGATGCCGATAAAGGCCATGTAGGCGGCGCCGGCAACGAGCAGCGGATTGAAGAGGATCGGTACGAAATGCATCAGTAGGCCGACGCCAAGCGCGCCGTTCAGCGAATGCACTACGCCGCCGAGCATGATGCCGCCGGTGGCGGCCAATCCTCTGTTGCGGCCGCCGGTCAGCGCATTGGCGAGTACGAAGAGCATATCCATGCCCGGCACGATGATGATGCCGAAGAGGAGGAGAAAGAAGAGCCAGAGATTTTCACTGTAATCCATGTCAGTTGCCCATTGTTTCCTGCGAGTGCGCCGCAGAGGAACCTGTTGATTTTCAAGCTAATAGGAAGTTTTATAGATCAACCCAACTGACAGGGTGTTGTCAGGAGCCTTCAATCGCGAGGGTGAAATGCGCAAGGCGTCGCGCCTGTTCGAGATCATCCAGATCCTGCGGCTGGCGAAAAAGCCAGTGACGGCGGCTGTCATTGCCGAGCGGCTGGAGGTGACGGTGCGCTCCGTCTATCGCGATATCGTGGCGCTGCAGGCTATGCGCGTTCCAATCGAGGGCGGGCGCGGCATCGGCTATATCTTGCGCCCCGGCTTCGACCTGCCGCCGCTGATGTTTTCGATCGAGGAGATGGAGGCGATCGTGCTGTCGCTGGCGCTCTTGGAGCGCACCGGAGACAATGAGCTCAAGCTCGCGGCCAAGCGCGTCAGCGCCAAGATCGCAGGCGCGGTGCCGCCGCCGCTGCGTCAGACACTCGATGCCAATGCGTTGCATGCCTGGGGCTTTGCTGCCCCCTCGGCCGCTGCCATCGACCTCGCGCTGGTGCGCCGCGCCATTCGCGACGAGGAAAAACTCGATCTCTCCTACCGCGACGAATTGGGCCGCGCCACCGAGCGCACCATCCGTCCCATCGCCCTCATCTATTATTCCGAAACCGCCAATATCGTCGCCTGGTGCGAGCTGCGCCAGGCCATCCGCAATTTCCGCAGCGACCGGATCGAAGGCTGCGAGGCGACCGGACTGTGGTTTAAGGGCGAAGGCGATGGATTGCGACAGACCTGGGTGAATGGGTGGCAGATCAACACCTCAACCGCAGCCGGCTGAGGTGTTCAGAGATGCTGAGGTGCGGTCGGGTCTTAGACGACCATGCCGCCAGAAACTTCGATGCGCTGGCGACGGCGCCCTTCATTATCGCATATGCTACGGCGGAGATGCGGATGGCAGCGGAATAGGGACAGGCGCTAGAGGGCAACCGCGGTCACCAACAGAATAAAAGCGAGCAATCCCAAGGCAGCGCGCGCGGCATGCGACCATTCCCAGCGGTCGCGCAGCATGGTCCAGTCCGGTTTGGTGGTCGTTTCGAGCCGATGGCCGCCAAATGGATCGTGGGAGAAGAAACCGGCCCCCAGCCCTTTCAGCTCGGTATCCTTGAGCCAGAAATTGTTGACCGGCTGCGTCAGCAACCAAAAGACGACGTGCATGACGACCATCGCGGCAAAGGCGGCGGCGAACAGCCAGAAGGCCAACGTGTTGGCTGGCGTCAGGAACAGGAGAAGCAGAAGCAAAAGAGCACCGATCGGCTCGGTAACACCGCCGATCGTAAAGCCCGGATAATAAATGCGCTGAACCGTCAGATAGTCTTCCTTGGACAGCCGCATCTTGCCCGGCAATTCCAGCAAATGCGCCAATGCCAGCGCCATGGCGACTGCGACGACTAAGATTGTCAGAATTTGCAATGTCGGAAACATCGGCTCCGCCTCAAAGCAGCTTCGGTTCCTAAACTTCTATCGGTGCGGATCGTTCCCTACAGGTTCAAAGGTGCCGAAGGTCATTTAGGCGCCCTGTAGTGCCAACACCCTGTTCTCCTCACGTCCGAATCCTTCAATTTCCAGCCGGTCCTCGTAAACCGAGACGATCGCATAGGCATTACTGTCCTCGGTATCGACCATGCCTTTG
This sequence comes from Rhizobium cerradonense, assembly GCF_030182455.1. Lineage (NCBI taxonomy): Bacteria > Pseudomonadati > Pseudomonadota > Alphaproteobacteria > Hyphomicrobiales > Rhizobiaceae > Rhizobium > Rhizobium cerradonense. The sequence continues at coordinate 199,118 of NZ_JAQJCK010000003.1, read as the reverse complement.
AAATTGATGAAATAGGTGCCGTCGACAAAGCCGAAATTGCCTTCATGATTATGGCCGCTGAGGTAGGCGACGACATGATCATGTTCGGCGAGCAGCGCCAGCATACGGTCGCTGTCGAGCGCGTTATGCGAATTTTCCGGGAGAATCGGGTAGTGGTTCATGATGACCACCTTCTCGCCTGCGGCTTTCGCCTTGAGTAGTTTGGCGGCGAGCCAGGCATGTTGTGTATCGCTGATGGCGGCATTCCAGCGCTGCGAATTCGGCGCGCCGGCCTCATGCAATGCCTTCATCAGGCCCTTAGCCTCCGCCCGGCGTGGATCGCCCTCCGGCGAGGCGAAAAGGCTGATTTCATTGCCATCAAGCACGATAAAACGATAACCGCCGTGAGCGAAGTCATAATAGGCAGACGGCATGCCGACACGGGCTGCGACTTCCGTCAAATGCTCCGGCGCGACGGCAAAGTCATGATTGCCGAGCAGAAAATGCCGCGCGTGCCGCAAGGTCTGGTAGACGGGCAAAACCGCGTCGAAACTCTCCCAGCGGCCGTCGATGATATCACCGAGAGTGACGACGAAGGCGAGATCATGCCGGTTGAATTCCGCAATCGCCTCTTTCAGCTTGGCGAGGCTCTTCGCCGGGTAGCGATCAAGTGCAAGGTTGGGCTCTAAGGCGGCATATTGCGGATCGGCAACGACACCGAAACGAAAGAGCGGAGCGGTGGGAGACGGCATGCGGCCTCGCTGAGAAAGTAGCCGACAGTAACGAGACGCTTGTCAGCGGCAGATACGAAAACACCCGACGCTATGCAGCGCCGGGTGTGAAAGCAAGCCGAGACGGCAAAGCTTATTTCGTGGCGGCTTCGTAGCGTTCCAGGACGTAGTCCCAGTTGATCAGGCTATCGATGAAGGCCTCGAGGTATTTCGGACGCAGATTGCGGTAGTCGATGTAGTAGGAGTGTTCCCATACGTCGACGCCGAGGATCGGCGTGGCGCCATGAACGAGCGGGTTTTCGCCGTTCGGGGTCTTGGAGATTTCGAGCTTGCCGTTCTTGACGGAAACCCAGGCCCAGCCGGAGCCGAACTGGGTGGCGCCGGCAGCGGCGAAATCGGCCTTGAACTTGTCGTAGCCACCGAGATCGGAAGCGAAGGCTGCTTCGAGCTTGCCCGGAAGCTTGTTGCCGCCGCCGCCCTTCTTCATCCACTTCCAGAAATGGATGTGGTTGTAGTGCTGAGCAGCATTGTTGAAGAGACCGGCATTGGTGCCGAAGGACTTCTTCACGACCTCTTCGAGAGAGAGATCGGAAAGACCCGCTTCAGCCGCCAGCTTGTTGCCATTGTCGACATAGGCCTTGTGGTGTTTGTCGTGGTGAAACTCGAGGGTTTCACGCGACATGAAGGGGGAAAGCGCTTCGTAATCATAGGGAAGTTCAGGCAATTCGAAAGCCATGGTCTTATCTCCTCTTGGCAAAAAATTGCGTCGGCAGGTGATCGGGAACATAGGAGGGGACGGTGTGAAGGGCAACCGGCGACATGCCAAAAAATCATGAGGTCGAGGAAAATTTACCCTTGTTTGCGCTGCTATTTTTGCCGCTCCTGGCATGGAGACGCCGATGGCGAAAAAAGCGATCAAATCAAGCCATGGTGAAGCGCAAGCGGAGCCGTTAGGATTTCCCGCCATATCACTCGATTTTCAAAGATTGCCCATGCTCATCGCCTGCCTGCACACCGCCGAAAGCAACATCGCCATCTACGACGAGGCGGCAAAGGAACTTGGCCTACCGGCCGGCGCTCTTCGACACCATGTCCGCGCCGATCTTCTCTTTGCCGCCGAACGGGCGGGCGGACTGACGCCGGAGATCGAGGCGGAAACGGCTGCGGTCCTGCAGCAGCTTGCACAGGACGCTGATGCCGTCGTGCTCAACTGCTCTACCCTCGGCCCTGCGGCCCTGCTAGCGGCAAACACGTCGACGGTGCCCATTGTCAGAGCCGATGGCGCGCTCGCGGAAAATGCGGTGAAAGCCGGCGGCAAAGTCGCGGTCCTCTGCACCACCGAGACGACCATCGCTCCAACCACCCGCCTCTTCGAAGAGGCAGCGAGAACGACAGGCGCTGAGATTGATCTCCGCCTGATCAAGGGCGCATGGGCGCTATTCCGGGCCGGTGAACAGGACGCTTATCTGACAGGGATCGCCGATGCAGCGGCCGCGGCCTATCGTGAAGGGGCGAAGACGGTGGTCTTCGCGCAGGCATCTATGACCGGTGCGGCGGCACTGTTGGGTAACGAATATGCGCGGCCTATGACCGGTCCGACCGTAGCACTGGAGGCGGCTATGACGGGAATTGCCGTAAGCTAAACATGACAGCGTCCGAACTTGCGGTTCAACATCGGGTGAACAGCCATTGACAGCCTACCAACTAGTAGGTTAAGCATTCGGTCATCTGAGGGCGAAGCTTATAAAAGCGTCCGTAGCTTGCCCCTAAAAACTACCTACTAGTCGATATATAAAAAGGAAATCCACCATGCCCGCTCCTCTTTCCTTGCTCGGCGAACTTCATACCGTCATCAGCTTCGTACCGATCGTTGCAGGGCTCTACAGCTTTGCCAAGCATGGCGACATCAAGCCTGAGATGCGGTCGGGACAGATCTATCTCGGTGGATTGGCGCTGTCGGTGGTGACCTCCTTCGGACTCTCATCTACAGGCGGGTTCAATCCGGGGCACGCGCTCGGCATCGTGGCTCTGCTGGTGGCATCAGTGGCAATTTTGGTGGGAAGAGTGAGCTTTCTCGGCCGGTTGCGGGCCTATCTGAAGGCGTTCGGCCTGTCCTTCACCTATTTCCTGCTCTGGGTTCCCGGCATCAACGAAACACTCTCGCGGCTGCCGCCGTCGCATCCGATCGGCAACGGTCCGGATTCGCCGTCAGTGCAGATGGCTTTGCTCATCTGGCTGATCCTGTTTGCCGCCGGCAGCCTCCTGCAAGCCTGGACGATCCATCGCGGTCATGCGCTATCTCGGGCGAGAGCGTAAGCTGAGTGAAGGGCCGGCTTTTTGGGCTGGCCCGCTATTTCCTAGACATCGCGTCCAAAGTAGACGTTCACCTCTGCGATCCTGTCGCCGGTAAAGCGGATCATCTCCACATTGCGAAAGCTGCCTCCGTCCATCTTTTCGGCGCGATAACCGACGATCACCTCGTCGCGGTCCGGCACGAGATGTTCGATATGAATGGCGCGGAAGACCTTCTCCTTCGGCCAGCAATGTTTAAAATATTGGTCGCGGTCGATGTGATCGTCGCGCGGGCTGGAAAAGGTAAAATCGCTCGTCAGCATCGGGCGGACGACATCGGGATGTTGGGCGACATAGGCGGCATAGAGCCGCCGCACCGTGTCGCAACGGGCATTATCAAGAGTGCTCATGGCGCATCTCCTCTCTCTCCGGCGACGTTTCGGATATCGATTGGCCGCCAGCAATCCGATTGCAAAATGCAATCAGTTTTATATCATGAGATGACAGAACCGACAAGGCGCTTTGCGGACTTGGCATCGCCAATGGCGTGGTCCAGACTATCGTCATAATCGACATCAACAGGAAGCCGTCGCCATGTCGGAGGCTCGTCAAATATTGGAAAAATTGCTCCGCCTTGCGGAGAAATACCGGCTCGGTCGTTCCGATCTCTTCAGCCGCGGCGACCTGCTTGCCGGGCATATCCTCGCTGCCGGCCGCCGGGAATTATTTTATGCGTTGAATGCAAAGGCCAAGAAATGACTGCTGAGACACGATGGGAAGCGGCCGCGCCGGCCGAACCGGAAACTGCCTATTGGATGCGGAATCTGATCATCTGCCTCATCGGCTCCTTCACCACCATCGTGGCGATGACGCTGCTGCTTCCCTTCCTGCCGCTCTATGTCGAGGAGCTTGGCGTCACCGACAAGGCGGCGATCGTGCAATGGTCCGGCATCGCCTATGGCGCCACATTCTTTGCCGCCGCCTTCGTCGCGCCTCTCTGGGGTCGGCTCGGCGATATCTATGGCCGCAAGCTGATGCTGGTGCGCGCGAGCCTCGGCATGACGGTGGCGATCTCGCTGATGGGAATGGCGGGCAGCGTCTGGCAGTTGGTGGCGCTGCGCCTGTTTACCGGGCTTGCCGGCGGCTACGCCTCCGGATCGATGGTGCTGGTGGCAACGCAAACGCCGAAACATCGCTCGGCCTGGGCGCTCGGCGTATTGTCTTCCGGGATCATGGCCGGCAATCTGGTCGGACCGCTGATCGGCGGCGCCCTGCCACCCATCATCGGCATTCGCGGCACCTTCCTGCTGGCGGGCGGCGTGATCTTTTTCACCTTTCTCGCGACCACCTTCCTGATCCGGGAAGAGAAATCGCCAGCGCGAAAGAAGGCAGCGAAGGCAAGTGGCGGCTGGGCTTCCATATCAGACAAACGGCCAGCCATCGCCATGTTGTCGATCGGCCTGCTGCTGATGCTCGCCAATATGTCGATCGAGCCGATCATTACCGTCTATGTCGCCCAGTTCGTCGAGGGCGCTCACGTCACGATGATTTCGGGCGTGGTCATGGCTGCGGCCGCACTTGGCAGTATCCTGTCCGCCTCATGGCTCGGCAAGCTTGCAGATCGCATCGGCCATTGGACTGTGATCATGGCAGCTCTCGCGGTCGCGGCACTGCTGTTGATCCCGCAGGCTTTCGTAACTGCGGCTTGGCAATTGATTGCGCTGCGCTTTCTGATGGGCATCGCGCTCGGCGGACTGCTGCCCTGCATCACCGCCGTCATCCGCCACAATGTTCCGGACGCGGCGGCCGGCAGCATTCTTGGCCTCTCGATCTCCTCACAATATGTCGGTCAGGTGGTCGGCCCTGTTTTGGGCGGCTTTATTGGCGGCCATATCGGCATGCGCGCCGTGTTTCTCGGCACCTGCGTGCTGCTGGCGATCGGCGCGATCTATTGCTGGTGGGTCAGCCCGAAGAAAGAGCCAAAAGAAATTCGTTAGCGGAAATCATTCGCGGTCAGGATGTATAGGCGTCGGCTGCCATAGCCATAGGCCCTTTTGGCGACCTTCTGGATCGCGTCGCGTTCGGCGTCGAAGGCGGCAAGATAGCCTGCTTCGGTATTGGCGTCCGGAAAGACATCCGCTTCGACGAGAAACGGGACCTCAAACATGCCGTCGTATCCGCTAAACCGGATACGACGCGCCGAGGCATCATAACTGCGGCTGCGGTTCGGAAAGCTTAGACTCATCGCCGACCTCCTCTGAAACAAAGCGTCCCCGACGGTCCCGCAGGAACCGGCGGCTTCAATCGCTCCCGACGTCACCAAGTAAACCCGAACAACATTGAATAGATGACGAACCCGGTCGCCGCGATAACACAGAGCTGCAAAAACAGCCTGTAATAGTCGAAGAGATAGACAGAAGGGGGAAGAGATATTTTCATGGCGGCCTCCTCAATAGCTTTGCCGGCCCACCTCATTTTACCACAAATGCTATCTTCACACCGCCCAATTTAACTATGTCCGACCGCAGATGAAATCGACACCGGAGCGCGCGAGGGCTTCCAGCGTTTCGCGCGGCACATTACCCTTCCCGATCTAGGAGAAGGGTTTCACTCTTCGCTGGCGCTGCGCCCGTAAGCCCAGTCCATGTAAAGTTCCAGCGCCTTGCGGGCGATCGGACCCTGCTGGAATTCGCGGTCGTCGAGACGGTTGACCGAAACCACCTTGGAATAGTTGCCGGTGGTAAAGATCTCGTCGGCTGCCATGAATTGCTCAACCGAGAGCGTCTCCTCCCGCACGTCAAACCCTGCCTGGCGCAACAGGCCCATGACGCGGGCGCGGGTGATGCCAGCGAGGAAGGTGCGGTTGGCGACCGGCGTGTAGATGATGCCGTCCTTGACCATGAAAACGTTGGACGAGGCAGTCTCGACGACATTACCGTTCATGTCGCGCACCAGCGCATTGTCGAAGCCGCGCTTCTTCGCTTCCACGATCATGCGGCCGCTGTTCGGATAAAGCGAGCCGGCCTTGGCGTCGGTCATGGCGGTTTCCGGCGACGGGCGGCGGAAGGGCGAGACAGTCAACGTCACGCCGCCATGGCCGCCCAGCGGCGCTTCAAACAGGCAAAGCGCGAAACAGGTCGATTCTGCATCGACGGCGACGACACTTCCCGCCGAGCCGTGTTCACCCCAATACATCGGCTTGATGTAGATCGGCGTCTTGCCGTCGAACTTCTCCACGCCTTCCCAGGCGAGCGCTTCGATTTCCTCAGCGGACTTGAGCGGCTTCAGGCCCATGGCGAGCGCGGAGCGGTTGACGCGCTGGCAGTGGAGGTCGAGATCGGGCGCGATACCGTCGAACCAGCGGGCGCCGTCGAACACGGTCGAGCCCAGCCACATGGCGTGCGATGTCGGGCCGATCAGCGGCGGGTTACCGGTGAGCCATTCTCCATCGACATAGGTCCAGGTTGTGGTGCGGGGGGATGTATCGACGGCCATGATGATTTCCTCCTGAAAGCCGCAAGAAGGAAAAACCCGCACAACCTGGGGGTCAAGCGGAAACTTCCGCTTGAAATCCATTCGCAACAAAGCGCCGGAAGCCGCATTCCCGGCGCAATTTTCATGCGCCGAAACAATAGCTTGACGAATGGATGAATCAGGAAAAATGATGGACGATACCAACTGCGGCAGAATGCGTGAGAGTCCCATGAAAGCGATGTATTACGAGGCCTTCGAGGCCACACCCGATATTCGTACCCTTCCCGACCCCACGCCCAGCGAGGACGGCGTCGTGATCGCCATCGGCGCCACGGGGCTTTGCCGCAGCGATTGGCATGGCTGGATGGGCCATGATCCCGATATCAAGCTGCCGCATGTGCCCGGCCATGAACTTGCCGGCAAGGTGGTAGCGACCGGTCGGGGCGTCGTTCGCTTCAAGGTCGGCGACCGCGTCACCGTACCCTTCGTTTCCGGCTGCGGCCATTGCGCCGAATGCCATTCCGGCAATCAGCAGGTCTGCCCAAACCAATTCCAGCCCGGCTTCACCCATTGGGGGTCCTTCGCCGAATATGTGGCGATTGATTATGCCGACACTAATCTCGTCCACCTACCGGAGACGATCGACGACGCGACGGCGGCGAGCCTCGGCTGCCGTTTCGCCACGTCTTTCCGCGCCGTCGCCGACCAAGCCAGGACGCGTCCGGGCGAATGGATCGCGGTGCATGGCTGCGGCGGCGTCGGCCTGTCCGCCATCATGATCGCAAGCGCGCTCGGCGCGAATGCCATTGCCATCGATATTTCCGACGAGAAGCTGGCTTTCGCCCGCGAATGCGGCGCGGTAGCGACGATCAATGCGGCTGGCGTGGCCGATGTCACGGAGGCTGTGCGGGAGATCACCAAGGGCGGCGCGCATGTGTCTATCGATGCGCTCGGCCATCCCGTCACCTGCTTCAATTCCATCAAGAATCTCCGCCGCCGCGGCCGGCATGTGCAGGTCGGCCTGATGCTGGGCGAACATGCGGCGCCGCAAATCCCGATGGCGCAGGTGATCGGCCATGAGCTGGAAATCTACGGCAGCCACGGCATGCAGGCTTGGCGTTACGACGCCATGCTGGACATGCTCGCCGCTGGCAAGATCGCCCCACAAAAGCTGATCGGCCGCAAAATCAGCCTGGAAGAGGCCGTGCCGGCGCTGATGGCGCTGGACAAGGCGGAAGGTACGGGCATCAGCGTGATTACACGTTTTTAGGCATTCTCTCCCCTCCACAAGAGGTAGGCGAGAACGCTCCGCTTTCATTGATCGATGCAATGCCGCTGCTATCTTTGCCGACGGGCAGATATAGGAGGGGAATTCCATGACAATGCGGTTCATCCTATCCATCGACGGCGGCGGTATTCGCGGGCTCATTCCGGCGCTCATCGTGGCCGAACTCGCGAAGCGGCTGAACGGCTTGCCGATGTACAAAGCCTTCGATCTGATCGCCGGCACGTCGACCGGCGGGATCATCGCAGCCGGGCTCACCTGCCCGCACCCTTCCGGCAACGGCGATGCCGCCTGCACGCCGGATGATCTCGTCAAGCTCTATGCCAAAGAGGGGCAGGATATTTTCGGCACGACACTGGTGTCGAAAATCATCAATCTCGGCGGACTGGCGGAGGAGCGTTACGATGCAGCGCCATTGGAAGCGAAGCTGCAGGTCCGGCTGGGAACCGCCGAGATTGCCGCCGGGCTGACCAAGGTGCTGATCACGGCTTACGACATCAAGGCACGCCAGGCGCTGATCATGTCCAATTCCGACGATGAAAACAGCCATTTCCGCTATTGGGAGGCTTGCCGCGCCACCTCCGCCGCGCCGAGCTATTTCGAGCCGGCGCTGATCGAAAATTTCGCCAAACCCGTCGATGATCCGAACCGCTCCGTCCCCTTGATCGACGGCGGCGTCTTCGCCAACGATCCTATCCTCGCCGCCTATGTCGAAGCCCGTAAGATGGGCTGGGAGAAAGGCGGCAACTCTGTCGTGGTTCTGTCGCTCGGCACCGGCCAGCAGAACCGTCCTATTCCCTATCAACAGGCAAAAAGCTGGGGCGCACTCGGCTGGATCAACCCCGCCAACGGTACGCCGCTGATTTCAATCCTGATGCAAGGCCAGGTATCGACAGCCTCCTACGAGGCCAATTCGCTGCTCAACCCTGCCAAGACGAAGATGGTTGACGGGTCGACGCAGGTCACACCGGCCAATGTGGGCAAGCTTGCCTATTTTCGCATCGACGGCGCGCTCGTCGGCGCCAACGACGAACTGGATGATGCCTCTGACGGCAACATCGACGCGCTGACGAACGTCGCGCAACAACTCATCGCCCGCAATACGGCAGCGCTGGATGAGGTGGCAAAGCGCATCCTGGCGGTGAAGGGAAAATAGAAGGCGTCGCACAATAGCTCTCGGCACCTATCCCCGATCAGCGATCTCCTGGGCCATTTGCCGCACGAGGGTCGAAATTTCACCCCTGGCGATCTCGCCCATGAAATGATCAAACTCCACAGGCCCAATATCGACAAGGTCCGGGTCCACTCGTATCGGGCATACAAGCTGATGAAGAGGATAAGTCATGGCATGGTCTGCCGGCCAATATGTGAAGTTCGAGGATGAACGCACGCGCCCGGCGCGTGACCTACTCGCGCAGGTGCCGTTGGAGCGCGTAGATCGCGCTATCGATCTCGGCTGCGGGCCTGGCAACTCGACGGAGCTGATCGTCGAACGCTACGGTGCCGCCGGCGTTTCCGGGCTCGACAGCGACGAGAACATGCTGGAGGCGGCCCGCAAGCGCATGCCCGGCACGGAGTTTCTCAGGGCCGATCTTGCCACTTGGCAGCCGGAAGAACCTGTCGATCTGCTTTTTGCCAACGCCGTTTTCCAATGGCTGCCTGATCACATCGACATTTTCGAACGGCTGATGGACGGGTTGAGGCCAGGCGGCGTGCTCGCCATCCAGATGCCAGACAATCTGACCGAACTCAGCCATTTGATGATGGAGGAGACAGGAAAAGACGGCCCCTGGAGTGAGGCCTTTGCCAGAAAGAGCGTGCGTCGCAATCCCCTTCCCTCGCCCTCGGCCTATTACAACCGGCTGATCGGCAAGTCCGCCCGCATCGACCTCTGGCACACCAACTACAATCATCCGCTGGAAAATGCCGCCGCCATCGTCGAATGGGTCAAGGGCACGGGCCTGCGCCCCTATCTCGATCATGCCGCGCCTGAGCATCGCGATGCTTTTGCGGCCGACTATCTCGCGCGCATCGAAAAGGCCTATCCGCCATTGGTGGACGGCAAAGTCCTGCTGCGGTTTCCGCGGCTGTTTATGGTGGCGGTAAAGAAGTAGGCGCCATGTAGCATTTATACTGTGGCGACGTGCCTCGGAGCGCAACCCTTTCGAAAAGCGATTCCGGTTTTCTCGATCTTGGGTTAGAACATCCTCGCCCAAGCATCAGCACAACCGGCTGAAGGAGAAGATTCATGTCGTCCAGAAACCTGATCTCCCTATTCCCGACGGAGGTGCGTTCGTGACCGGCTTTACCGTTCCCCCCGCTCCGCCGCTGACGCTCGTCATCTTCGGTGCAACCGGCGACCTGACGCGCCGGTTGCTGATGCCGACGCTGATCAACATGACTAAGGCCGGCATGTTGGGCGACGATCTGCGTGTGCTCGGCGTCAGCATCGAACCTGGTGGCGACGAGTTCCTGGTCGAGCGTCTTGACACCTTCCTCGCCACAAACGGAATGGAGCAAGCGCAGCAGAGCGACGCCTGGCAGAGGTTGAAGACGCGCATCTCATATATTTCCGGAGACTTCACGCAGGGCGCAATCTATCAGGAAATCACCGATCGGCTGCAGCATGCGCCGAGCGCCAATGCCGCTTTCTATTTTGCCGTGCAGCCGCGCTTTTTCGGCGACATCACCAGCCGCTTAGCCGAGCATGGGCTTCTTGACGAAACCGCCGGCGTCTTCCGGCGCATCGCCATCGAGAAGCCGTTCGGTCATGACCTCGCTTCGGCGCAGATGTTGAACGCGACGCTTCTGCACAGCGCGGACGAGAGCCAAATCTATCGCATCGACCATTTCCTCGGCAAGGAAACGGTGCAGAACATCATGACGACGCGCTTTGCCAACATGATGATCGAAGCCCTGTGGAACAACAACTACGTCGACCATGTGCAGATCACTGCCGCGGAATTGGTGGACGTCGGTACGCGCGGCAAGTTCTACGACGCGACAGGCGCTTTGCGCGATATGGTGCCGAACCATCTGTTCCAGCTTCTTGCCATGGTGGCCATGGAACCGCCGAACAGCTTCGACGCAGAATCCGTCCGAAACGAAAAGGGTAAGGTGCTAAAGGCGCTGCGCCACTATTCGCGAGACGAAGCGGCGAAAAACGCCGTGCGCGGCGCCTACACCGCCGGACCACTCGACGGCAAAGATCTGCCGGCCTACACAGAGACGCCGGATATCGCGCCAGACAGCAATACCGAAACCTACGTGGCGCTGAAACTTTTCGTCGACACCTGGCGCTGGGCAGGCGTGCCCTTCTATCTGCGCACGGGCAAGGCCTTGAGGGCCCGTGACACTGAAGTCGTCATCACCTTCCGGCAAGTACCTTTCGCGCAATTTCCCCGCGCGGCCGCGCGACCGGACCTGCCACCGAACAAGCTGATCATTCAGGTGCAGCCGAACGAAGGGCTGCAGATGGGAATCTCCATCAAATCGCCGGGGCTGGTCCTAAAGACCTCGCCGATCGAGCTCGACTTCCGTTATGCCGACCACTTCGACATCGGTCATCAGACGGGCTATGAATCGCTGCTCTACGAACTCTTCGTCGGCGACCAGACTCTGTTCCAGCGTGCCGACAGCATCGAAGCCGGCTGGGCGGCCGTGCAGCCTTTCCTTGATCTCTGGGCCGACGGCAGCAAACCCGATCCTTACGCGCCAGGCAGCATGGGACCGGCCTGCGCAGACGAACTCATCGGACGCGACGGCCGCGTCTGGCATCGGATTGGAGACGATTGAGGCGTAAAGGGGAAGGCCGCGCAGCGCCTATCCCACTGCAAACGCTACCTCCAACCCCTCGCCCATGAAGGCGCGGTCTTCAGTGCCGCGCTGACCATGGCCAACGCTCCATTGCGCCGGCCAGACCAAGCGTTCAAGGCCGGTGGCGGAAGCTCCGTCGAATGAAGTCCATCTGTCATCGCCATGCATGCGATAAAGCATGCCGCCTGGCCCCATGCCGGCATGCAGAGCGATATCGACATCGAAGGACTGACCGGCTGCGAGATCAGGCCCGAACCAGTAATGCGGGCTGCGGCCGGGATCGCGACCAAGAATCAAGGTCAGCGTTTGCCTCGGACCACGCAAGCCGAGCCAGAACGGCGCGATGGCATCGGCGTTGAAGGCAGAGAAGAGTGTTTGGGCTGGCGGATGTGCCGCCTTCGGCATGCGGCCCCTTATCCGCAATTCGATGATGCGATCATTGTTCATCGAGCCGGTAAAGCTGGCTCGATGCATCCCGGGTGACAGGGTTTGCCAGCTCTCGGGATCGGCCGGCTTGAAAGGCCATTGCAATCGTTCGCGAACGATGCCGTCCGTATCCAGCACCTGATAGCGAAGACCGTCCGCATCGAGTGCCGCCTGGATGCAATGAAGATATTCCACGCCCTCCGGCATTCTATGCGCAGTGCCTGCGCCGGAGGTGCAAAGCTGCAGGACGCCGCGGTGAACCTGGACGTCGAAGGCGAGGATATGGCTGCAGACATAGGCCAGAACGTCCGCTTCCACCAGAATATCCCAAAATCGCTTGGTGTAATCCGGGCCGACCTCGCGCTGATAGGATCCGGAAAAACCGTTGATGGGGAAAACCGGGTGATGGCCGAGGACGATCTTATGGCGTGCATCTCCATGCTGTTTCAGCGTTGCCTCCAGCCACTCTGTCTCGACATGACCCTCGCCACCGAGACCGGTCCACAGCGTATGGACGAAAACAAGGAGGAGATCGCCGCGGCGCACCCAGTAAGACAGGCCTTCCTGGCCTGGCGGACCGTTTTGTGGAAGCTGCAGGACCTCGCGAAAGACCTGCTCGCTCATTTCATCATAGGTGGTGTGATTGCCGGTCGTGTGCCAAAGCGGCGTTTTCCGTCGGTCGAGCCAGCCCATTTCATGCTCGAACCAATGCCGCCATTGCGCCCTCAAGGCTTCCGGATCGGCGGTCAGGCCAATGATCTCGTCGCCCGGAAACAGGATGAATTCCGGCGGCGGATCAAGCCGGCGCAGGACGGCGTTGACGGCGACGAAGGTCTCTTCGTGCAGCGCGCCTGGAACTCCGGAACAAGAATCGCCATAGAGCACGAACCGATGGCCAGGCCCGTTCGGTAACAGCGATGGAATGGAATTGGCGGCCATGGGACAATTTGCAACCTGCTGAATGATCAAACAAAAAAGCCCCGCGATCAGACCGCGGGGCCTTCGTCACAAATGACAGCATATTACAGGAACTGGCTCAACCCCGGCACGGAATTGACGACCTCATCGACCACCTCATCGCCGGCATGTTCGCGGGCGGTCGCGATGGTTTCCTTGGCGAGCGAGGAAATTTCGCCCATGTTGAGACCGCTGCTCATCAACGACTGGCCGAGCGCCATGAGACCGCCGCCACCGCCAACGGCGCTCAGAAGGCCGCCGAGCAGACCGCCGGACGTTTCCTCCCCGTTATATTGCGCCACCAGATCGGACGCACCGGGGATGGACTCGATCATCTTGGTGACCGGGCCATCCGGGGCTTCGCGCTGTAGGAAGCCCAGCATCATGCCAACGGCCTTCTCTGCAATATCGGGTGAAATGCCGGCTCTCGTTGCGATCTGATCAATAATCTCGTTCATTCTGGCCTCCTGCCTGTTACTTATGACGTGAACGTCAACGTAATTGAATGCGCCGACCGACTCAAGTCTGTCCGGGTTGTGTGCGACACTACCGGAAGCATCACCATGAAGCGAACGGTTGTCCCCATTCAAGTCTCTTCTTATAACAGCGTCAGGACAAAACAATGAATGGGCCTCTGGCACCTCTCGCCCCTAAAACTTCTCGGGGTTGCAGTGCCGCCGTCCAAAGGGAGACGACGCCTGATGCCGCAACAGGATGAACAGATTTTCGTCGGCGCCAGCCGCAATCCGGACGACAGCATCAATAAGGACGAATATCTGACGCTGAAATTCGGCAATCGCCACGGCCTCGTCACCGGCGCGACAGGCACCGGCAAGACGGTGACCCTGCAGGTGCTGGCGGAGGGTTTTTCCAAAGCCGGCGTGCCCGTCTTCTGCGCCGATATCAAGGGCGATCTCTCCGGTATCGCCGCCAAGGGCGAGCCGAAGGATTTCCTTTTGAAACGGGCCGAGGAAATTGGTCTGAAGCCCTACGAATTCGAACAATTCCCGGCGATCTTCTGGGATCTCTACGGCGAAAAAGGCCATCGCGTGCGCACCACCATCGCCGAGATGGGGCCGCTGCTGCTGGCACGGCTAATGAACGCATCGGAGGCGCAGGAGGGCGTGCTCAACATCGCATTCAAGATTGCCGATGACAATGGGCTGGCGCTGCTCGACCTCAAGGATTTCCAGGCCTTGCTCAACTATATGGGCGACCATGCGAGCGAGCTTTCCAGCCAGTTCGGCCTGATCTCGAAGTCATCCGTCGGCTCGATCCAGCGTGCTTTGCTGGTGCTGGAGCAGCAGGGGGCGGAAAACTTCTTCGGCGAGCCGGCGCTGAAGATTTCCGACATCATGCGCGTCAGCAATGATGGCTATGGGCAGATCTCGGTGCTTGCCGCCGACAAGCTGATGATGAACCCAAGGCTTTACGCCACCTTCCTGCTGTGGCTGCTGTCCGAGCTCTTCGAGGAACTGCCGGAAGTCGGCGATCCTGAAAAGCCGAAGCTGGTCTTCTTCTTCGACGAGGCGCACCTGCTCTTCAACGATGCGCCGAAGGTGCTGATCGAGCGCGTCGAACAGGTGGTGCGCTTGATCCGCTCCAAGGGTGTCGGCGTCTATTTCGTCACGCAGAACCCGCTCGACGTGCCAGAAACCGTGCTCGCCCAGCTTGGCAACCGCGTTCAGCATGCGCTGCGCGCCTATTCGCCGCGCGAACAGAAGGCAGTCCAGACGGCCGCCGAAACCTTCCGGCCTAACCCGGCCTTCAACTGCGCCGAAGTCATCACCACGCTCGGCACCGGCGAAGCGCTGATCTCCATGCTTGAAGGCAAGGGCGCGCCCTCGATCGTCGAACGCACCTTGATCCGCCCGCCGTCGGGTCGCATCGGCCCGGTGACCGATACCGAGCGCCAGGCCGTCATCAACGACAGCCCGGTCGCCGGCCTCTACGACGAGACGGTCGATCGCGAATCCGCCTTCGAAATCCTCGCCGCCCGCGCCGGCAAGGCGGCCGAGCAGGATGCCGCCAAACAGGACGACGGAAGCGCCGGCGGCCGCTGGACGCTCCCCGGCTTCGGGGATGACGATGACAAACCGGCAAGCCGCGGCCGTTCCGGCTACCAGCGCGAAACGATTTTGGAAGCAGCGATGAAGAGCGCCGCACGTACGATCGCGACGCAGGTTGGACGGGCGCTGGTGAGAGGGATTCTGGGTAGCTTGAAGCGGTAGCGGACCCCTTCTCCCCTCGGGGAGCAAGTGCCCGAAGGGCGGATGAGAGAACGAGGAGCACAGCGACGAATATCGTAAGCCGTGCTCCAAAGCCTGCTCCCCAGTAACGCCCCCTCAACCCGCGCTGCGCGCGACCTTCTCCCCCGAGGGGAGAAGGCAAAAGCTTATTTCACTGGCGCAACGAGCGAGAAGAACGCGCCTTGCGGGTCGGTGCACTGGACGATCCAGCTACCGCCGGGGACTTCCATCGGGCCGTTGACGACCTTTCCGCCGGCCTCGTTGACGCGGCCGATAGCGGCATCAATTGCCGGGACATTGAAATAGAAGTTCCAGGCGGCCATCGGCATTTCCGCCGGCTTCGTCATGATGCCGCCGAAGTCGCGGTCGCCGATCTTGAAGATCTTGTAGGTGCCCATCGGACCCATGTCGAAATCGGAACTCGATTCCCAGCCGAACATATCGCGGTAGAAATCAAAGGCTTTCGGGCCGTCGTTGGAATAGAGCTCGTGCCAGCCGATATAGCCGGGAGCATTGGGTTCCGGCGGCTGCCAGTCCTGGCCCGGCAACGGCGTGAAAATGCAGAAGGCGGCGCCATAGGGATCGGAGACGACGGCGAAGCGGCCGACACCCGGAATGTCCCCAGGCTCTCGATAGACCCTGCCGCCCTTTGCGGCGATCGTCTTGGCAGCCTCATCGACATTGGGCACGCTGATATAGCCGGTCCAGCAGGGTGGCGTCCCCATGGCCTTGGCCTCTTCCGGCAGGATCATCATGCCGGCGATCGGGCCGGCGCCGGCGCTGAACAGAGTATAGGCCATTTCGATTTCCGGCATCCCGGCATCCTTGGCGTCCCAGCCGACAACCTTGCGGTAGAAGGCCTCTCCCGCGGCCATGTCGGTGGTCATCAGTTCGTACCAGACAAAATATCCCTTCGCAGCCATTGTAGATCTCCCTATTGCTTGCGGCGGTAATTGGCGATCATGAATTCCTTCCAGCTTCAGTCCGGCTGGCACGAGGAAAAGATGCGTTCATTGTCGTCGATGAGTGTGATGGCTTCACGATAGCTGGCCGGACTGCAGAATGCGTGCTCTTCCGTCAGTTTCGCCTTCATCGCGTCCCTCCTTTGCGATTGGCCGAGCCCTATACCCCGTAGCGCATCGCGATCTTTCAGATCCGCTCCTTGCGCTTTAGGTCCTGATTTTGCGCATGTCGTTATCGCAAAACCGCTGCACACTTTTGCGCGACATGCTTTAAACACGGCACTTCGGATATTTGTTCCCGCGCGACCTTCGACGGAAAATCGCGCGGCTTGGGCTGATGCTTCAGTGACAGGAGGATTGCGCCTTCGGGGCTTCGTCATATTCATCGTGGCGACGCACGAAATCCATGGTGCTGCCTTCGTTGCGTCCCTTCGGCGCATTGTCGAGGATCATCAGCGTGCCGATCATCTCTTCGCCGCCGCGGGCATAGCTGGAATAGGTGTGGAAAATATTGCCGGCCTCATCCTTGTAGAACGCGCTGAGCCCGGGAAGTTCGTCGTGGCCGTTCTTCGCGTCCATGGCAGAGAAATTGTAGAACACCTTTTCGCCGGCGAGCTGCTCTGCCGTAAAGGAGACGTGATAGTCGAAATTGAAGTCGTTGGCGAAAGACGACACCCAGGGGAACTTCCAGCCCATGCGCTTTTTGTAAGCCTCTATCTTCTCGATCGGCGCACGGGCAACGGCAACGAGGGTGACGTCGTGATGATTGAGATGTGGCAGGGCGCCGTCGAAATGATCGACGAGGAACGAACAACCGGGGCATCCGGCCTCCCATTGCGGACCGAGCATGAAGTGATAGACGATGAGCTGACTGCGGCCGTCGAAGAGATCGGCCAGCGATTTCTTCCCCGTGGGCGTGTCGAAAACATAGTCCTTGTCGACCTTGACCCAGGGCAGCGCCAAGCGCTCCTCATTGATACGGTCACGCAAATGCGTCGCTTCTTTCTCCTTGGCAAGCAGTTCGCGGCGAGCCTCCAGCCACACCTCGCGTGAAACGATTTGGTTCATTGTCGCGCCCTCCTCCGGCGTCCACTTCTCACCAAACTTGACAAATGCATTGATATCAATATTAGTAAACCATGTCAAACATGATTGAAATTCCTTTCGAGACAACACTACTCGTGCGCGATACCTGCCTTTGCCTGCATGTGCAGCGCGCCGCTCGGGCCCTGGCGCGCCGTTTCGACGAAGCGCTGAGGCCGCTCGGGCTCACCAATGGCCAGTTTTCCCTGATGATGTCGCTGAACAGGCCAGAGCCTGCGGCCATGGGGCCGGTGGCGACGCTGCTCGCAATAGATCAGACGACGCTGACGGCGGCCTTAAAACCGCTGGAGCGGCGGGGCTGGATAAGCATTCTTCCCAATCCCAGGGATCGCCGTGCCCGGCTACTCAGCCTGACCCCGTCAGGCAAAGCGGTGCTTGCAGCCGCCGTGCCGATCTGGAAAGTGACGCATGCCGAGGTGGAAGCGCGGCTGCCCGACGGCAATGCGGACCGGCTGCGGCGGGATTTGCTCACGTTGGCTTAAGCGCTGTTTCGCATGCGCGGATCAGCGCCGAAATCGCTGCGTGCGAAACCGATGCGACTTTTCGGAAAATCGCAGAGTGCCTGCACACCGGCCGGCGACAGCCGGATGCGCCAGGTCTGCCGTTCGACCGGTTCGCGGGCGGCAAAGGCATGGGCCGTCAGAAGGGCAATATTCTTCCCGCCTTGGGAATCCCTGACGGAGCGGTAGAGGATCGCCTGAATGCCCCCTGCACGCGCCGCGTCGGCGAGCGACTGGCAAGCTTCGTAGCTGACGGGATCGGTCCATGCTTCGCGATCTCGATCCAACGGCGAGCGGGTAAGATCAATCGCCTCTTTGGTGCTGATCGCGGCGGCGAAGGCGGTGTATTCCGCCGCATTGGCAGGCAACGGCGTCTCCGGAGAATCGCTGAAGAAAAGCAGCCGGTAAAAACTCATTTCGGCCAGCGCCGTTTCGACCCGTTCGGAAGCGTAGAAGACGCCGAGGGTGCGTCCCGCACGCCTGAAGCGTGAGCCGTGAGGGTAGATCGCTCCGTAGCGGAAGGGAGTGGCCAACAGATAGTCCAGACCAGCGCATTCCGGCGGCAGCGCCGGCTTGCTCTCCTCCAGCAGATGCTCGAGAAGCGCCTGCTCTTCCAGCGTGTCGACCAGCTTCAAGGTCGAGACCTGATGCTGCGCCTCCACCAGTCGCCAATAGCGGCCTGAAATCGGCCGAGCCTCAGACGATAGCGCGGCGGGCGTCCAGATAGGCAAGGACATCGGTCAATCCGGAAATGGAGGTGATCTTTTCGAGCGGCGTTGCACCGAAGGCGAGATTGACATTGCGCAGCCATTGCCGCGCCACGGCCTCATCGCCGCCGACAATGGCATCGAGCGAGCGAAACAGACGTACGAAAAGAACGGCGAGTTCAAATGGCTTGCTGTGCCGCTCCAGAAGATGATCTTGCCGCTTCATGCGCGACACCGTCGCTTCCGAAACGCCGATGACAGCAGCGAGCATGCGGGCGTTCAAGCCCAGCCGCTCCGCGGCATTAACGACCGCCTTGGTGATGACTAGGGCCTCGCCCGGATTTGCGTGACCGATCGCTTGAGCAGATATCATGGCTATATCCTTTCTCAAGAAAACATATAGCAACTTTCTTGCAAAAGAAAAAGAGCGACATGCACCGAAATGCATATCGCTCCTCTTTTATGTCATCCGTTCCGTCAGTTCGGAAGATGAGAAAGCCCGTTCTCAGGCAACCGTGACCGGCACTTCCGTCGAGGTGCGCATGGCGTGGCTATAGGGGCAGACGATGTGAGCGGCAGCGGCGAGCTTTTCAGCTTCGGCCTTTTCCATGCCGGGAATGTGAACCGACAGCGAGACTTCGATGCCGAAGCCGGTGCCATCCGCGCGCGGGCCGATGCCAACCGTTGCCGTCACCTTGGCGTCTTCCGGAATCTTGACCTTCTGCTGGCCTGCAACAAATTTCAGGGCGCCAAGGAAGCAGGCGGAATAGCCTGCAGCGAAGAGCTGTTCCGGATTGGTGCCGGTAGCGCCGTCGCCGCCGAGTTCCTTCGGCACGGTCAGGGTGACGTCAAGAACGCCATTTTCGGAAACGGCGTGGCCTGCACGGCCGCCGGTAGCGGAAGCCTTGGTGGTGTAGAGGATAGGCATGTCAGATCTCCTTTGCGAGTTGGATGAAGTTTGTATATAACGCGATTTAATCGTGCGCAATATATTTTTGTAATTTGATTTTGAAAAATGAACCTGTGACAATGACGTCAACAAGAAACTGGCGGAGCAGCGATGACGGACAAGGTGCAGGAGCGGGCAATCCCGGATGAGGAAAAGCGGCTGGAACGGCAGCTCTGTTTTGCCGTCTACGCGACCGCGCATGCCTTCAATCGCGCCTACAAGCCGATCCTCGATCGCGTCGGGCTGACCTATCCGCAATATCTGGTGATGCTGGTGCTCTGGGAGAAAGGCTGTTTGTCGGTCAAGACCATCGGTGAGCAGCTTGATCTCGATTCGGGCACGCTGTCGCCGCTGTTGAAACGCCTCGAGCAAGCCGGCCTGATCGGGCGCGTACGAGACCCGAAGGACGAACGCCAGGTAATCGTTTCGTTGACGGAAAAGGGCGCCGGCATGAAATGCCAGGTCAGTATGATCATGGCAGCCATCGGCCAAGCCGTCGGCTGCGATATGAATGAAATGGCCAGTCTGCGCGACCGGCTGCAGCGGCTAAGAGCGAATTTAACGGCCGAATAACAGCCGTTAAATTCCACTCGTCAAAAACATGTCCAAGCTTACGCCTGCGTCACCAAGATTGGCGCGCGTTGCGGCACGCGGTCGTAGAGATCGATGACGTCCTGATTCAGCAGGCGAACGCAGCCCGAGGAAACGGCCTTGCCGATGGAGCGCCAGTCGGGATTGCCGTGCAGACGGTAGAGCGAATCCTGCTTATCCTCGAAAATATAAAGCGCGCGCGCGCCGAGCGGATTCTTCAAGCCAGGCTCCATGCCGCCGTTGGCGATGGAATATTTGACGAGTTCCGGCTGACGGGCGACCATTTCGTCCGGCGGGTTCCAGCGCGGCCATTTCTTGCGCCACTGGATGACACCACGGCCCTGCCAGGCGAAGCCTTCGCGACCGACGCCGATACCATAGCGCATCGCCGTGCCGCCCGGTTCGGTGACATAGAGGAAGCGCTCGCGCGTATTGACGACGACGGTGCCTGGCGGCTCACCCGTCGGATCGACAACGCGCTGACGATAATATCGCGGATCGATCTGCTCATAGGGTATTGCCGGAAGATGAAAGCCGCCATCATCCATAGCTGCATAGATCACAGCCGGGTCCGGCTGCTCGCCATTATAGCTGGAGAGCCAACTGCCTAAGGGGCGATAGGTGGAACCGTTATACTGCACGGGGCTGACAATCGGATTGCTCTCCACCGTGGAAGCGCAGCCGGCGAGCGTCGAAACGGCGCCAATGCCCGCAAGGGCGAGGAAATTTCGTCGGGAAAGAGAAGAAGGCAGGCTCATGTCGACAGCATCATTCCTGTTGGAAGGGAAGCGGGAACTCGAAACGATCCGATTCGGTTCCCCGCAAGATTCGCAGAGACAGGAATAAAACTAAAGAGGGCAGCGAAGCCCGGCTATCGCACTTATGCAACATCACGAAAATTTGTTGCAATCTGCCGTTACAGAACCACGACTTCGGCCCTTGCCGACACACGATTGTAGAGATCGATCACATCTTGGTTCAGCATGCGCACACAGCCGGATGACGCTGCCTTGCCGATCGACTGCCAATCCGGCGTGCCGTGAATGCGATAGAGCGTGTCCTTGCCATTCTGGAAGATATAGAGGGCGCGAGCGCCGAGCGGATTGGTCGGCCCCGGATTCATGCCGCCGCGTTCGGCTGAAACCGGCCTGATCTGCGGTTCGCGGGCCACCATTTCGCTCGGCGGCGTCCAGCGCGGCCATTTCTGCTTCCACTGGATGATGCCCCTGCCATGCCAGGCATAACCTGCCGCGCCGAGGCCGACGCCATAACGCATCGCCCTGCCGCCCGGCTCGACGAAATAGAGATAGTGGCCCCTCGTATCGACGACGATCGTGCCGGGCCTTTCATCGGTCTGATAGTCCACTTCCTGGCGCAAGAAGCGCTGATCTATGCGCTTATAGGGGATGGCCGGCAGGGTGAAATCGTCTTCGCTCTTCTGCGCATACATGGCCTGATGCACCGGATTGGAGGTCGGCAGGCCGTAGGTCTGATTGAATTGCGTGCGGAAGAGATCGCGCGCTTGCGGCACCGGCTGGACCGGCAGGCGTTTTACCTTTTGTGGATCGATACCTTCGGGCTGGTAAAAGACAGGCGCTGTTTCCTGTACGAACCGGTCGGGATCGGTCGCTCCGGTATCGGGAATGATGCTGCAGGCGGACAGCGCGGCAAAAGCGGCTACAGCAAGCAAGCGACGGGAAACAGGCAGGAGATCGGCCATCATCGGGAACCAGTTGAATATGGATCGGTCAGCCACATGATGACCGGCGCGGCTGGCGCGAGGCTGGCGTCGCATGCGAAGATATTGCTCCAATAGGCCAAACTTCTGTTTTCCCTTGCCCTGGCTTGGGTTAGACCATTGGAAGACGGAGGATAGCATGAATATCGACAGTCTGGACCCGAACGTTTTTGCTCCGGTAAGCCGCGAGGCATGGCTCAAGCTGGTGGACCGGGCACTGAAGGGCGCGGATTACCAGGAGGCGCTGGTATCGCGAACGGATGACGGCATCGCGATCGAGCCGCTCTATGCCCGCCGCTCCGATGCCGCGCCATTCACCCGCCGGCAAACCGACAGACCTTGGGTCGTCAGCCAGCGGATGGATGATCCGGATATCGAACGCGCTTTCCTTCAGCTCGGCGAGGATCTCGCCAACGGGAGCAACGGCGTCAGCCTGATCTCGAAAAGCAGCCCCTCGGCCTTTGGTATCGGCCTCAACAACGAGACGGGGGTGCTTGCGGCAAGATTGGCGGCTGCTGTTTCCGGCAATTCCATTTCGCTGCGCTTGGACGGCCTCTCACCGGCCTTTGCCGCGGCATTGGCGGCGGCGCTCGAGAAGAACCAACATCGCCCGACCGTGCATTTCAGCCTCGACGTTTTCGCCTCCAGCACGACGCGGGAGATGACGGGCAGCTTCAAACGTCTCCATGACGCGGGATTTGCCGGAACCGTTTTCAATGCCGATGGCCGCGCCGTGCACAATGCCGGCGGAACGGAGGCGCAGGAACTGGCCGTCATGGCGGCGGCTCTCGTCGCTCATCTGAAACTATTGGATGACGCAGGCGTCGCGCCGGAAGTGACCCTCAATATAGCAAGTCTCTGTCTGTCTGCCGATCAGAACCAATTCGTCACCATGGCGAAAGCTCGCGCCGCACGCATGATCTTTGCCCGCATCGCAGAGGTTTGCGGCATTTCCGACCCGCCGGTCGCCCATCTCTACATGGAAACGAGCTACCGCATGCTGACGCGGCTCGACCCGGAAACCAATATCCTGCGCAACACGATAGCCGTCTTTTCTGCCGGCACCGGAGGCGCCGACGAGATTTCCGTGCTGCCGCACAGCTTGACCCATGGCATTCCCGATCCGCTGGCGCGGCGCCTGGCGCGCAATATGCAGACCGTCCTGATTGCCGAAAGCCATCTCGACCATGTCGTCGACCCGGCCGCCGGAGCTGGCGGCATCGAGGCGCTGACCGAAGCTTTGGCGGAAAAGGCCTGGGAGATTTTTGCGGGCATCGAGCGGGATGGCGGGCTTGCGAAGTTTATCGCCAGTGGCCGATTAGCGGCGATGGTGCAGGAAGCGCGGGCAAATCGTGTGGCAAAGCCGATTGTGGGGACGACATTGTTTGCGATGAAGGCGGAGCGACCGGTTCCGGTTTTGGGGGAGTTGAGTCCGGTCGCAGGCGGGATGGGACTGATGCCGGTGCGATTGGATGAGGGAGCTGGGGCATGAAGGCGGCATTGGAATTCGCGGAGGTATCGGCTCGGTGACCACTATCCCCGACTTCAGCAAAATCGACTGGAAGAGACCGAAAGCGGTTACTTCAAAAACCGACGCCCCGGCCTGGCAAACTCCGGAGGGCATCGCCGTCAAGCGCGTCTATGACGCTGCTGACCTTGCCGGGTTGAACTTCCTCGACACCTATCCTGGCGCAGCTCCCTTCGTCCGCGGCCCCTATCCGACCATGTATGTCCAGCAGCCCTGGACCATCCGCCAATATGCGGGTTTTTCCACCGCCGAGGAATCGAACGCCTTCTACCGCCGCAATCTCGCGGCCGGGCAGAAAGGCCTCTCCGTCGCCTTCGATCTTGCCACCCATCGCGGCTATGACAGCGACCATCCGCGCGTTGCAGGCGATGTCGGCATGGCGGGCGTGGCGATCGATTCCATTCTCGACATGCGCCAGCTCTTCGACGGCATCCCGCTCGGAGAAATGAGCGTATCGATGACCATGAACGGCGCTGTGTTGCCGGTGATGGCGCTTTATATCGTCGCCGCCGAAGAACAGGGCGTTTCCGAGGATAAGCTCTCCGGCACCATCCAGAACGACATCCTCAAGGAGTTCATGGTCCGCAACACCTATATCTACCCGCCGCAGCCCTCGATGCGGATCGTTTCGGACATTTTCAGCTATACCAGCCAGCGCATGCCGAAATTCAATTCGATCTCGATTTCCGGCTACCATATGCAGGAGGCCGGTGCGACGGCGGATCTGGAGCTCGCCTATACGATCGCCGACGGCATCGAATACGCCCGTGCCGGGGTGGCTGCCGGGCTCGATATCGACAGCTTCGCGCCACGCCTCTCCTTCTTCTGGGCGGTCGGCATGAATTTCTTCATGGAAGTCGCCAAGATGCGCGCGGCGCGGCTGATCTGGGCCGCACTGATGCAGAAGAACTTTGCGCCGAAGGACGAGAAGTCGCTGGCGCTGCGCACCCACAGCCAGACGTCCGGATGGTCGCTGACGGCGCAGGATCCGATGAACAACATCATCCGCACCATGGTCGAAGCCATGGCGGCAACGCAGGGCCACACACAGTCCCTGCACACCAATTCCTTCGACGAAGCGCTTGCTCTGCCGACGGATCATTCGGCCCGCATCGCCCGCAATACACAGATCCTGCTGCAGAAGGAATCCGGCACGACCGGTATCATCGATCCCTGGGGCGGCTCGGCCTACGTCGAGCGGCTGACGCATGATCTGGCAGCCCGCGCGCTCACCCATATCGAAGAGGTCGAAGCACTCGGCGGCATGGCAAAAGCCATCGAAAAGGGCATTCCGAAGCTCCGGATCGAAGAGGCGGCCGCCCGCACGCAGGCGCGCATCGACAGCGGCCACCAGACCGTCGTCGGCGTCAACTTCTCGCGACCGGAACGGGATATCGAAGTCGACGTGCTGAAGGTGGACAATTCCGAAGTCCGCGCCCGCCAGCTCTCGAAACTGCAGCAATTGAAGGGCACGCGCGAGACAACGGCGGTTGAGACCGCTCTGGAGGCTCTGACCGATGCCGCGCGCAACGGCACCGGCAATCTCTTGGATTTCGCCGTCAAAGCGGCGCGCGCACGTGCGACGGTCGGCGAAATCTCGCTGGCGCTGGAAAAGGCCTATGGCCGGCACGTTGCGGAAATCAGAACCATATCCGGCGTCTATCGCAAGGAAGTCGGCACCGCCGATCCTCTGTTCAACAAGGCGGTTGCCAAGGTGGAAACTTTCCGCAAGGCAAAGGGCGAGAAGCCCCGCATCCTCGTCGCCAAGATGGGGCAGGACGGACATGACCGCGGGCAAAAGGTCATTGCCACGGCTTTCGCCGATCTCGGTTTCGATGTCGTCGTCGGCGCCATGTTCCAGACGCCGGAGGAAGTGGCCGATCTCGCGGTTCGGGAAGGCGCCGACATCATCGGCGCTTCGTCGCTTGCCGCCGGCCATTTGACGCTGGTGCCGGAACTCAAGGAAGCGCTCAACCGCCGCCACGCCGGTCGTATCCTCATCGCGGTCGGCGGCGTCATTCCGCCTCAGGATTTCGCTGCATTGGAAACCGCCGGCGCAGACGCGATCTTTCCGCCGGGAACGGTGATTGCAGAAGCCGCGGCGGCGCTGGTGGACCGGTTGATGGGCTGACCGTTTAGGCCGCCACACTCCGGAAAAACTGGATGCTCTGTTCGATCGCACCCGGCAGCGCCGAGTTGTGATTGCCCTGAACCGTCGCCAATTCCATTTTTACACCGCCGGCAAGAGCACGCTTCGAAAGCAGCGCCGCCCGGGCCTGCAAATTGGTCTCTTCACTGGCGTGCATGACCTTCAAGGGGCATTTGAAGCTGTGGGCGTAGCAGACGGGCGAGCGCATCTGGAATTCGCGCGGATTTTTCGCGTTGAAGCGGATATCCTCCGGATAACGATGGAAGAAGGCGAAGGCATCCGGATTGCCTGAAATGGGTGTGGCCGCGCGGAAGCGTTTGGCCGACATTGCCGCCAGCATCGCCAGCGTACCACCGACGCTGTGGCCCGCGAGGAACAGACGATGCGGGTCGACGCCCGGCAGGTGGCGCAGACGATCGGATGCAGCGAGAACGTCGGCAACCTCGTCATAGAAACCCGAGAAATTGCCCTTTTGGCCGTTTTCGCCGCGCATCGACGGGATCATGACGACATAGCCGGCATCGACGTAAGGCTTCATTAACAGCCAATGGCCCTGACCGATGGCGTTGCCCCCATGGAGGAAGAGCACAGCCGGTTTGGGCTTCGGCGTGCGCTCATAGCGCGATACCCAGGCAACGAGCTCCAGCTCGCCGCCGAGACCGCTGCGATAAAAAATCTGATCGGCGTCCGATGGTGTGACCAGCGGTTCATATTTGTCGGGTGCCGGGCCTTTGTTCAGAAGGTCGGTGCGGAACTTGTGACGCTCCTTGGCATAATCGCCGGCCAAAAGCGGCGGATCGACCGACGCCTCCGCGGCTTTCGCGGCGATCTTGGGATCGGCAGCCTTGGTCTCGACCGTCTTTGTTTCGAGAACCTTTGTTTCGGCAGCCTTAGCGATGTTGGGAGCAAAAAGTGTTACGGCAAGACCGGCAAGAACGGTGCGGCGACCGGGGCGAAATGCGTTGTCTTCAGACGTTGTCATATGCTCTGTCCAAATATGCCCGGCAGTATCGAAATCTGCACGGGTTGAAAGCCGGGGCCAACTCACATTGTGGTGAGGAATCGACCTGACTTATTCATCAACGGCAGGAGCCTTGGCGTCAATTAGTGCCACCAAATTTTCCAGCCGATCCGCCTCATAGGGCGGCTTGTCGGGTCTCAGACGAGCAATGCGCGGAAAGCGCATGGCGACACCGGATTTATGTCGCGTCGAACGGTTGATCCCTTCGAAGGCGACTTCGAGAACGAAGCCAAAATCGCGATCGGCCCGCACCGCCCTTACCGGGCCGAAACGATCGATCGTATTGTTGCGCACGAACTTGTCGAGCACTTCCAGTTCTGCATCCGTGAAGCCGAAATAGGCCTTGCCTACCGGCACCAGTTGTTCGCCCTCCGGCGTCATCGACCAGACGCCGAAGGTGAAATCGGAATAATAGCTGGAACGTTTGCCATGGCCGCGCTGGGCATACATCAGCACGGCATCGACATTGTAGGGATTGCGTTTCCATTTGAACCACGGCCCCTTGGCACGGCCGGCGAGATAGGCGCTGTCGCGGCGCTTGATCATGACGCCTTCGATAACCGGATCGGGCGGAGACGAACGCAATTGGTCCAACTCCTCCCAGGAGGTAAATTCGACCAGCGGCGAGAGGTCGAAGCGATCGTGGGGTGCTGCCTCGATAATTTCCGTCAGCCGCTCACGCCGATCGAGGAAGCCGCGGGCACGCACGTCCTCTTCGCCATCGAACAGCAGATCATAGGCACGGATGAAGGCCGGATATTCCTCCAGCATCTTCGCCGTCACCGTCTTGCGGTTCAACCGCTGCTGCAGGTCGGAGAAGGTACGCGTCGGGCTGTTGGAGCGCGCCGTGCCGCCGATCAGCAATTCGCCATCGACGACGCCCTCGAAGCTGACGGCATCGACGATGTCCGGAAAGGCGCTGGAGATATCGTCGCCGGAGCGGGAATAGAGCTTGCACGTCATTCCCGCCCGCGAAAGCTGGACGCGGATGCCATCCCATTTCCATTCGGCGGCATAATCCAGGGGATCGAGCCCAGTGAGATCGCCAGGCTCGACGGGATTGGCGAGCATGACGGAATGAAAGATCGCAGGCGTCGCCAGCACCGGCTTGTCGCCCTTGCCCTCCAGCCATTGGAACAGGCTTTCATAGGGCGGCTGCAACCCGTGCCACAGTGTTTCGATCTCGGTCACGTCCTTGCCGCTCAGCTCCGCCAAAGCCTGCTTGGCAAGTCGCGCCGACACACCGATGCGCAGCGCGCCGGTGGCGAGCTTCAGGAAGGCAAAACGGCCTGACGTGTCCAGCCGGTCGAGCAGGTCACGAACGAAGCTGCGCACCTCGGTACGCCCCAGCGCATTCATCCGGCGCACCACCTCGCCGAGCTTCGGCTGTTCGCCCGCCGGGCGGACGATATCGCTTTCCTTGTCCCAGACCAGCGAGATGGTCTCGGCGAGGTCTCCGACATAGTCATAAGAGTAACGAAACAGCACTTCGTCCATGCGTTCCAGCACGAGCTCGCGCAGCATGGCCGGCTTGACGTTGCGCACCTCCAGCGTGCCGGCGATCGCGGCGAGACCGTAGCCGCGATCCGGGTCAGGCGTCTCGCGGAAATAGTCGGTGAGCAGCTTCAGCTTGCCATTGCGGCTCGGCGTCAACACCAGGCGATCGAGGAGGTCGGCAAAGGCTTTCATCAGTCGCCCTCGTCTTCATAGCCGATCAGATGCAATGGCTTGGCCGGGATGCCCTGCAATTCGCACCAACGCACGAGGGCTTCTTCCCGTCCATGGGTGACCCAGACTTCGCCCGGCTTCAGCTCAGCGATGGTCTCGGTCAGCTCCGGCCAGTCGCAATGATCCGAAATGACCAGTGGCAGCTCGACGCCGAGCTGCTTGGCGCGCTGGCGCACCATCATCCAGCCCGACGCGAAGGCAGGGAGAGGCTCATGGAACCGCCTCGCCCAGCGGTCTTGGAAAGCCGAGGGTGGGCCGACGACGACAGCGCCCTTGAAGATCGATTGATCCCTGCTTTCGATCGTTGCCGGCAACAGCTCGCCGAGGACTATGCCCTGCCCGGCATAATAGCCGCACAATGTCTCCAGCGCGCCGTGAATATAGATAGGCTTGTCGTAACCTGCATCGCGCAGCAGCCGGATGACGCGCTGCGCCTTACCGAGCGCATAGGCGCCGATGAGATGGGTGCGCTCCGGAAATTGCCGGAGCGAAGCCAGCAGCTTCGCCGTCTCGTCCAGCGGATCGGGATGATGGAACACCGGCAGTCCGAAGGTCGCCTCGGTAATGAAGACGTCGCAGGCAACGGGCACGTAGGCGGCGCAGGTCGGGTCCGGCCGTCGCTTGTAATCGCCGGAAACGACGATGCGCAGCCCATCCTTCTCCACCGCGATCTGTGCAGACCCAAGCACGTGCCCGGCCGGATGAAACCGCACCCGAACGCCATTGATGATCAGCTCCTCGCCGAAACCGACCGCCTGCTCGGATCCGGAAAAGCCATCGCCATAGCGTATCCGCATGATGTCCAGCGTCTGGCGCGTGGCGAGCACTTGGGCATGTCCGGAGCGGGCGTGGTCGGAATGTCCATGCGTTATCAACGCCCGTTCGACTGGCCGCACCGGATCGACATAGAAGCCACCGATCGGACAGAACAGCCCCTCAGGGGCGGGATACAGCAATTGATCCGGTCTCATAGGGGAGAGGATAGCGTGATTTGTGCAATTATGTAGCGATCATTGGCGCTTTTTGATCGAATCCGCATTCGGGTTGTCGATCAGGCAGGTCGAAGACGAGGACGTCCTCGCTATACGGCTTCGCCTTCGCAACGACGACACCGTTCGGATCGACGATCGCGGTGCTGCCGTAACTTAGCCAGCCATCGTCATTGCCGCCGACAACATCAGCCGACATGACCCAGCATCCCGTATGTTTGGCGCATGTCTGTAGGCCCGATAAGCAGGGCTTATGCCACTTCTCCGCCTTGTGAGGCCGCAGCATCAGGTTGACGGGATTGCAGATGAGGCCGGCTCCCCTTCTGGCGAGCCGAGCCGCCGTGTAGGGATATCGGAGATCGGAACAGATATTGATGCCGAAGCGCCAATCGCGGAGCGTCCAGACCGGAAAATCCGTTCCGGGCACGCAGCCGCTTTCCAGCGGATGCGCCTTGGCATAGACCCCGCATATCTGCCCTGCCTTTACGACAACAGCGCTATTGCAGATCGCCTCCCCGCGCCGCTCGAAAAGGCCGATGATCGCAGTCGTCTTCCCCGATGCACAGCGGTTGATCAGAGACTTCAGAGCGGGATCATCGAGAGACAACGCACGTCGTCTGGCAATTTCCTTGTCGTAGCTGTGTCCCTGAAGATAGCACTCCGGGAAAAGCGCGAGGTCGATGCCTTGCTCCTCCGCCCATGCCAGATCGCGTGCAAGCACATCGCCTGTCTTGTCGACGGCATCAAACATTGCCAAGCGTTGAAAGGCTGCGACACGCATAGCGAAGGACTAACACGCTTCCTGAGTCGCCCACAGCGCGAAGCTGCTCGTCTACTTCATCATCCGCTCGAACCGTCGATCCGGCACCAGCCATATGCAGGCGACGATGAAATAGATGCCGAGGGAGATAAACGGGTTGATGGCGGCAAGTATGATCGCGACGATGTAAAGGCTAACGGAAATTCCGGCTTTACGATCCGAACCGAGCGTGTGGGCAAAATCGGAATCCCTGCCATGCACACGGATCAGCATCTGGCCGAGGATGTAATAGGCAAAACCGCACATTAGCAAGACGAAGCCATAGACCATCACGGGCGTCATGGCGAAGTCGTTTTCGTCCATCCAGCCGGTGGCAAAGGGCATCAATGACAGCCAGAACAGCAGATGCAGATTGGCCCAAAGCACGCCGCCCCCGACGTGTTTCACCGCCTGGAACATATGATGGTGATTGTTCCAGTAGATGCCGACGTAGACGAAGCTCAGAACATAGGAAAGCAGCGTCGGGATCAGCGGTACGAGCGCCTGCACCCCCTCGCCATGCGGCACTTTCAATTCCAGCACCATGATGGTGATGATGATGGCGATCACGCCATCGGAAAAGGCTTCGATACGCCCCTTGCCCATAAATCCACTTCCCCTCTTCGCGCAAAGCCCAATACAGAATCAATTCAAGGGCCGGCTAATAGGAGGCAGAATTACAGCGGACAGGGATGGGTTCAAGCGAGGCGATCGTAGGCGTTCGTCAGAATCCTCGGGATTTCCGCCGCTCCGACCGGCCGCGAGAAATAGAAGCCCTGGGCGTCATGGCACTGACTCTGACGCAGGAACTCGAGTTGCTCGTCCGTTTCCACTCCTTCGGCGACGACCGCCAGACGCAGCAGCCGTGCAAGCGAGATGACGGTGGAGGCGATGGCGACGGTCGTCTCGTCGCGCGGCAACGCCTCAACGAAGGAGCGATCCATTTTGAGACGGTCGAAGGGAAAAGTCTTCAGCGCCGCCAAGCTGGAATAGCCGGTGCCGAAATCGTCGATGGAAAGACGCACGCCAAGCGCCTTCAGTGCCTGCATCACATGCAGGGCGCGCGGCACGTCATGCATCAGCGTGCTCTCCGTCAACTCAAGCTCCAGCCATTGCGCGCCGAGGCCGCTTGCTTCCAGAGCTTCGGTGACGTGCACGGCAAGCGCCGGATCGCTGAATTGCCGAGCCGAAACATTGACGGCGACCGTAACCGGCGGCAGGCCCATTTCCTGCCATTCCTTGGCCTGTCGACAGGCCTCGTTCAGCACGAACAAGCCGAGCGGGATGATCAGCCCGGATTCTTCCGCCAGCGGGATGAACTGACCGGGCGGCAGCATGCCGTGGCGCGGATGACGCCAGCGCACCAACGCCTCCAGGCCGACCACCCGGCCGCTCGCGACATCGACCTGCGGCTGGTATTCCAGAAAGAACTGCTTGGCGCCGATCGCCTTGCGTAATTCTTCCTGCTCGCTCAGCGGCATGACGCCCGCCGCGTCCGATCTCTGAATATGATATTGCAGCCGGTTACGGCCATGCTCCTTGGCCTTGTACATGGCCGCGTCGGCGCAGGCGATCAGCTCCTCCGGCGTCTCCCCATCGGCTGGAAAGGCTGCGACGCCGATACTGCTCGTCACGGCAACCTCGATCTCCCCGATCAGCACCGGCTGCGTGATCGCCTTCTGCAGTTCACGCAGCCGCCGCGTGATGCCAGTGTCGTGGCGCGACTGATGGACGATGACCAGCAGGAATTCGTCGCCGCCGAGGCGCACCACCATATCGGAAGCCCTGAGGCTATCGACCATGCGCGCCGTCAACTCCTTCAACAGCTCATCGCCGGCGCTGTGGCCGCGGCTGTCATTGACCTGCTTGAAATTGTCGAGATCGACATAAGCGACCGTCACCTTGCGGCCGTTTCGGCGCGCCTTGAACAGGATTTTCGCCATGTTCTCCTTGAGAAAGGCGCGGTTCGGCAGACCCGTCAGGTCGTCATGATGGGCCATGAAATAGATGCGGTCTTCGGCGCGCTTGCGCTCGATGGCGATGCCAGCGATGTGGGTCGCCATGGCAACCAGCTCCAGCTCGCGTTCGGTCGGCTCGCGCACGGTGCCGGAATAAAGCGCGAAAGTGCCAAGCACATTGCCCTGCGAGGTCATGATCGGCGTCGACCAGCATGAGCGTAGGCCGAATTGCGCGGCCAGAACACAAAAGTCCTCCCAGAGCGGATCCGTCTGGGTGTCGTTGACGAAGACTGGCTTGCCGCGCCAGGCGGCCGTGCCGCAGGAGCCGACTTTCGGGCCGATGGCGACGCCATCGATCAGACGGCTATAGGCAGCGGGCAGATTGGGTGCCGCTCCATGGGAGAGATGGATGCCTTCCGGATCCAGCAGCAGCACCGATCCTTTGATATCGGTAAGTTGATCCTCGACCATCAACACCACCGCCTCGAGGATCATCTCCAGCGGCTCGCTCTTGGCGATCATCTCCAATAGCTCGGCCTGGCTGCGGCGCAGATGCTCCTGGCGCTTGCGCTCGGTGATATCGCGTGAAATGCAGATCAGGCCGATCACCTCGCCGCGGTCATTGCGCAGCGGTAACTTCGAGGTCAACCGATAGACCGGCTTGCCGCCGGTCGCAGAGGGAATGACGTCCTCCATATCGAGCCGCGGCTTGCCGGTAGCGATGATTTCCTGCTCGATACGGAAATATTTCGTCGCCCGCTCCAGCGGCACCAGATCGAAATCAGTCTTTCCGGTGATCGCGCTCGCTCTTTCCAAGCCGAGACTTTTTGCCGTGGCGGCATTCGCGAAGACAAAGCGGCTTTCCCGATCCTTGACGAAGAGAAAGTCCGGCAGCTCATGCACGATCGCCTTGAGGCGCAATTGCTCGATGCCATCGGCGACGTGGTGCGCGTTCGCCGCCATCAGCGCCTGCGTAGCTGCCAACAGGCGCTCCGTCTCGACATCAAGCGAACGACCACGCTCGCCTGTCCGCGCATGCTGAAAAGCCGGCTTATTCATGAGGCGCATTCTCCCAACCCGGCCGCAACCACGGCCTCCTCAAATGTCACAACCGAAACGCGATCATTATAGTTCGCGCTTCCTTCAAGCCTCTTAAGCAGATGGGTGAACGAAAGAATAAAAGGGCGAAATGGCCGAAAAATAAGGGGCCCATCTTGGCAAGATCAGGCTTCTTTCCGTGCCAAATCGAGACAGATGCGCGTGGCACGCTTTCTGCTTCCGGAAGGCTCAATCCAGGAGTTCACATGGTCCAGCGTCGCGCGTTCCTCGCCTATATCGCCGCCTCGGCTGCAACCGACCTATTTGCTTCGCACGCCTTTGCTGCGCCGCTCGCCAAGATCGCGGGTGCCGAGATGCGTGGACCGATCGATGCCATCGCCTATAGGGCGACGCCGGGCACCAGCGATATCAGAAGCGGCAAGCTCCAGGCGATGATTGATAACGCCGCGCGCAACAACGCGCCGGTCTTCCTGCCGCCAGGCAACTACGATGTCTCGAACCTTTCGCTGCCCGACAATACCCGCATCACCGGCATTCCCGGCGCTTCGCGGCTCGTCTATGGCGGCGAAGGCCATCTGATGAGCGCCGACAAGGCCAGGCGCATCGAACTTTCCGGTCTCGTTGTTGATGGCGGCAATCGCTGGCTTGCCGACTATGCCGGCGGATTGCTGCAATTTACCGGCGTTGATCAGGTGCTGATCGACAATTGCGAAATCGCCGGCAGCCGCAAACATGCGCTGCAACTGGAGCGCTGCGGCGGGCGGATCGAACGCAGCCGCATATCGGGCGCCGCAGAAGCCGGCCTCTATTCCGTCCAGTCGACCGGACTGACGGTCACCGGCAATACTGTCGAGGATTGCGGTAATGGCGGCATTCTCATCCATCGTTGGGACAAGGGCGCAGACGGCAGCATCGTCACCGGCAATCGCATCGCCCGCATCGGCGCCAATGATGGCGGCACCGGCCAGAACGGCAACGGCATCAATATCTTTCGCGCCGACGATGTCCTGGTCTCCGGAAACCACATCGCCGATTGCGCCTTCACTGCTGTCCGCGCCAATTCGGCATCGAACGTGCAAATCACAGGCAATCAATGCCTGCGCTCCGGCGAAACGGCGATCTTCTGCGAATTCGAGTTCGAAGGCGCCGTGGTCAGCAACAATCTCGTCGACGGCGCGGCAAACGGTATCGCGATTGCCAATTTCGACAAGGGCGGGCGGCTCGCTAGTGTCACCGGCAATATCATCCGCAACCTGTCGCTGACCGGACCCTACCCTCAGGAAAGCGGCTTCGGCATCGGAATCTCGGCCGAAGCCGATACGCTAATTGCCTCGAACCTCATCGAAAGCGCCCCGCTCTGGGGCCTGAAACTCGGCTGGGGTCCCTATCTCCGCAACATCGTCGCTAATGGCAATATCATCCGCCAAGCACCCATCGGCTGCGCCGTCTCCGTTGCCGACGGCGCGGGTGCGGCTGTCATTTCCGACAATCTGTTCCAACAAGTGGAAAAAGGCGCTGTCATCGGCTTTCGCTGGGACAAACCGGCTTCCGGTGACTTGACGGTAACAGGGCGCGAAGATTTTCCACAACTGACAATAGAGAAAAACAGGTTGACGTAGACGTCCTATCTCCAGCTTGGCTCCCGCCGCTCGAAGAATGCCGCTACCCCTTCCCTTGCTTCCTCCGTCTCCCACGTGTCGGCCAGTTGCGTGATGACATGGTCGATGAGCTCGTCGGTGATCGGCATGCCGAGGGAACGGGCCAATGCCTTGGCGCGCGCAGCCGCCTGTGGCGAGGCGGCGAGGAGATGACGGATTTCAGATTCGATGGCTTCGTCGAGTGCATCCTCTGGGACGACGCGGGACAAGAGGCCGGCGGCGTGGGCTTGCCAGGCGTCGATGACTTTGCCGGAAAGAAAAAGCGGACGGGCCTTGGCCTCGCCAATGCGGGCAACGACATAGGGGCTGATGGTGGCGGGGATGATGCCGAGGCGAACTTCCGTCAGGCCGAAGCGGGCAGTCGCGGCCGCAACGACCAGATCGCAGATGCTGAGGATGCCGACGCCGCCGCCGAAGGCATTGCCGTGCACACGGGCGATCAGCGGCTTCGGCAATTCGTTCAGGGCCTTGAACATCATCGCGAGCCGCCGGGCTTCAACGATGCGGCCGGCACGAGTGGCTTCGAACTGCGCCCGCATCCAACCGAGATCGCCACCGGCGCAGAAGCTCGCGCCCTCGCCCGTAAGCACCACGACGCGCACGCTCGCATCCCTGCCAAGATCGTAAGCAGCCTCGGTCAGGGCATCGATCATTTCAACCGACAGGGCGTTGTGTTTTTCCGGGCGCGCCAAAGTCAGGCGGGCGACGCCACGTTCCTCGATGGCGATATGGATGGTTTGCGATGTCATGCGGCGCTCCTGAGGCTACGGGCAAAGGCGGCGGCGTTGGCAAGTTTCTCGTCATCGAGGCCAGTCTCGAAGCCATGCAATGCCAGATAGTGGTGAACTGACACGGTATCGACATTCCCTTTGGCGCCGGGCGCGAAAGGACAGCCGCCGAGACCGCCGGCGGCGGCATCGAACACACGCAGGCCCCGATCCAGGGCTACGCCGATATTGTCCAGCGCCCGGCCCGATGTATCGTGAAAATGGCCGGCCAGCATCGCGGCGGGAAGATCGGCAAGCACGGCTTCCAGCATTCTGTCCACTGCCTCCGGTTCGCCCCTGCCGATCGTATCGCCGAGGCTGATCTCGTAGCAGCCGAGCTCCCGCAATTGCCGAGCGACGCTTGCTGCATTCGCCGGCGGCACCGCGCCCTCATAAGGGCATTCAACGACGCAACTGACGTAGCCGCGCAGCGGAATACCGCGGTCGCGGCTTGCGGCCGCCACCGGCCGGAAACGCTCTATGCTTTCGGCGATGGAGCAATTGATATTGCGCATCGAAAAGCTTTCGGAGGCCGATGCGAAGATCGCCACCTCATCGGCGCCGGCGGCAAGCGCCGCCTCGAACCCCTGCATATTCGGCGTCAACACCGCATAGCGGACACCAGGCTTCCGTTTGATGCCTGCCATGACCCCGGCAGCATCGGCGAGCTGCGGCACCCATTTCGGACTGACGAAGCTGGTGACCTCGATACGCTCGAAACCGCAGTCGGAAAGCAGATCCACCAATTCGATCTTGGTGTCCGTGTCGATCAGCCGTTTCTCGTTCTGCAGGCCGTCTCGTGGTGCCATTTCGACGATGGTGACATGGTTGGAAGGACGCTCGGTCATTGCGCATCCTCCGGCCGGAGCGACAGCAGGACGGCGCTTTCGCTGGTCTGATCGCCTTCGCCGACATGCAGGCTTTCCACCACACCGTCGCGCGTCGCCGTCAGCGTCAGCTCCATCTTCATGGCCTCCATGACGATCAGCGCCTCACCCTTCGCCACCATATCGCCTTCCTGAACCCGAACAATCTTGATGAGGCCGGGCATAGGCGCAACCAGCCGGTCGCCACCGGCGGCCTCTTCCTCGGCGCCATCCAAGGGGTCAGGCCGATGGAAATGATGGGTGCGGCCATCGAGGAACAGCGTCATGTCATGCGGCGTTTGGAAAAAGTCGGCACGCAATTGCTGCCCGTCGATCTCCACACGGCAGCCGTCATCATTGCGGTTGATGATGCGAACGGCGACAGCGTTATCATCGAAATGCACCGAGAAGAGATCTTGTCCTTTCGCAATCACGCGGCAGTTCGTATGGCCGCCACTGTGATGCAGCGTAACAGGCCGGCTCACCTCGCCCCAAAGCTGCCAGGCGCCAAGCGCTTGCCAGGGGTCGCGCGCAAAGGACCGCGCCAAGGCTCCCGCCTCGAAGATGGCAGCGATGGCAAGCGCGATATCGTCTGGTATCGGTGCTGCGGTCAGCGTCTCTGCCTCGCGGTCGATCAGGCCCGTATCCGGATGGCCCGCAACGAAATCCGGCTGTTGGCTCAAGCGGACCAAGAAATCGAGATTGCTTGTTGTTCCGGCGATCTGCGTATCCTGCAGCGCTCGCGCCAGCTTGGCGAGGGCGGCTTGGCGAGTTGGGGCGTGGACAGTGAGCTTGGCGATCAAAGGATCGTAATGCGGGGTGATGCTATCGCCCTGGCGCACGCCGGTGTCGATGCGGACATCGCCGTCGGGAAATCTGAGATGGGAGAGCGTGCCGGTCGCCGGCAGAAAACCCCGCAACGGGTCTTCGGCATAAAGCCGCGCCTCGAAAGCCCAGCCCTCGATGGCAAGCTCGGCTTGGCTCTTCGGCAAGGGTTCGCCGCCGGCAATCCGCAATTGCCATTCGACCAGATCGACCCCGGCGATCGCCTCGGTGACGGGATGCTCGACCTGCAGGCGGGTGTTCATTTCCATGAAGAAGAAACGATCCGGCGACAGGCCTTCGGAGACATCGGCAATGAACTCGACCGTGCCGGCGCCGCGATAGTCGATGGCCCGCGCCGCGCGGACGGCAGCTTCGCCCATGGCGCTGCGCATCTCTTCCGTCATGCCGGGCGCAGGCGCCTCCTCGATCACCTTCTGGTGCCGCCGCTGCAGAGAGCAATCGCGCTCGAAGAGATGGACGACGTTGCCATGGCTGTCGCCGAAGACCTGCATCTCGATGTGACGGGGCTGGGTCAGATATTTTTCGATCAGCACCGCATCATCACCGAAGGCCGATTTCGCCTCGCGTCTCGCCGCTTCCAACGCAGACGCGAAATCCTCCGGCCGATCGACACGCCGCATACCCTTGCCGCCGCCGCCGGCCCGTGCCTTGATCAGCACGGGAAAGCCGATCTCCGCTGCCCGCTCCGCGAGGAACACCGCGTCCTGCTTATCACCGTGATAGCCGGGAACGACAGGCACGCCGGCGCGCTCCATCAACGCCTTGGCCGCATCCTTCAGGCCCATGGCGCGGATTGAGGCTGGGAATGGGCCAATGAAAACCAGTCCGGCCGCTTCGACGGCCTCTGCGAAATCGGCATTTTCCGAGAGAAAGCCGTAGCCGGGGTGAACGGCCTCGGCGCCGAATCGCCGTGCGGCAGCGATGATCCGCTCCTTCGAAAGATAGCTTTCGCTCGCCGTTGCCGGGCCGATATGGACCACCTCATCGGCCAGTGCCACATGCAGTGCGGCGATATCGGCGTCGGAATAAACGGCGACCGTGCGAATGCCCATCCGCCTTGCCGTACGGACGATCCGGCAGGCGATTTCTCCGCGATTGGCGATCAATATCTTCGAAAACATCGGCAAACCCTATTGCGCGGCGACGACCTCGACTTCGAGCAGCCATGCGGTGTCGAAAATGCCCGATATCACCACCGTCATCGCCGGGGTGAGCGGGCCCAAATACTCACTGCGGATCTCGCGGTTCTCGATCGTATGGTGGCGGTCGGCGAGATAGGTGGTGACCTTGACGATATCGGCCTTGCTCATGCCGGCCGCCTTGAGCTGAGCGTCAACATTGAGCCAGACCTGACGCGCCTGCGCCGGAAAGCCGTCGGGAAGCGCATCGTCCGCGGTTGTCGGAATCTGGCCGCTGACAAACAGCAATCTCTCGAAATTTTCGAGTTTCACGGCCTGGGCATAGCCGCCACGTGGCTGAGGTGCATTCTTGGCATTGATGATGTCGCGTTTCATCTCAATCTCCTCACATCCTGAACAGGCCGAAGCGAGTGTCTTCGATGGGCGCATTGAGCGCGGCCGAGAGCGACAGCGCCAGCACATCGCGGCTCTTGCGTGGGTCGATGATGCCGTCGTCCCAGAGACGCGCCGAGGCATAGAGCGGGTGGCTCTGGGTCTCGAACATCTTGAGCGTCGGCTGTTTGAAGGCTGCCTCTTCCTCCTTCGTCCAAGGCTTGCCGGCGCGCGCCAGGGCCTCGCCACGTACCGTCGCCAGCACGCCGGCCGCCTGCTCTCCGCCCATGACGGAGATACGGCTGTTGGGCCAGGTCCAGAGAAAGCGCGGAGAATAGGCACGGCCGGCCATGCCGTAGTTGCCGGCGCCGAAAGAACCGCCGATTAGCATGGTGATCTTCGGCACCCTCGTCGTCGCCACAGCCGTCACCAGCTTGGCTCCGTGCTTGGCGATGCCTTCCGTCTCGTATTTCCGGCCGACCATGAAGCCGGTGATATTCTGCAGGAAGACCAGCGGGATTTTCCGCTGCGAGCAAAGTTCAACGAAATGCGCACCCTTCAGCGCCGATTCCGAAAACAGCACGCCGTTGTTGGCGATGATGCCGACGGGAATGCCGTGGATATGGGCAAAGCCGCAGACCAGTGTCGCGCCATAGCGCGCCTTGAATTCGTCAAAGCGCGAGCCGTCGACGATGCGCGCGATGACTTCGCGAACATCGTAGGGCGTGCGCAGATCGGAGGGCACGATGCCGAGCATGTCTTCCGGATCGTAGAGCGGCGGCTCCGGCTCCCGCAGCTCCACAGTTGTCGGTTTGTGGCGATTGAGATTGGCAACGGCCTGCCGCGCCAAGGCCAGCGCATGGGCATCGTCGCGCGCCAGATGATCGGCGACGCCGGAAAGACGCGTATGCACATCGCCGCCGCCAAGATCTTCGGCCGAAACCACCTCACCGGTCGCGGCTTTGACCAGCGGCGGCCCGGCAAGAAAGATCGTCCCCTGCCCCTCGACGATGATGGTCTCGTCGGACATGGCCGGCACATAGGCGCCGCCGGCGGTGCATGAACCCATGACCACAGCGATCTGCGGAATGCCGGCCGCCGACATATTAGCTTGATTGTAGAAGATGCGGCCGAAGTGATCGCGATCGGGAAAGACTTCGTCCTGATTCGGCAGGTTGGCTCCGCCGGAATCGACCAGATAGAGGCAGGGCAGATTATTTTCCGCCGCAATCTCCTGCGCCCGCAAATGCTTCTTCACCGTGATCGGATAGTAGGTGCCGCCCTTTACGGTGGCGTCGTTGCAGACGATCATGCAATCGCGGCCCACCACGCGGCCGATGCCGGCGATCAACCCCGCACCCGGCGCTTCATCGCCATACATGCCATGCGCAGCCGTCGTACCGATTTCGAGAAAGGGCGTCGCCGGATCGATCAATCCTGCCACCCGGTCACGCGGCAGCATCTTGCCGCGGCTGACATGGCGCTCG
The DNA here is from genome assembly GCF_030182455.1 of Rhizobium cerradonense. Lineage (NCBI taxonomy): Bacteria > Pseudomonadati > Pseudomonadota > Alphaproteobacteria > Hyphomicrobiales > Rhizobiaceae > Rhizobium > Rhizobium cerradonense. The sequence goes on along the minus strand of NZ_JAQJCK010000003.1, from coordinate 158,992 downwards.
CGCGCCTGCGCACCGCCGCCCTCCGCCGCCCGCAAGACCGCCGCCTTTGCCACGCCGATCGCCTCCAGCATCGCGGCGCGATTGTCCCTGAAACGGTCCGAATGGGCGGTTATTTCTGACTTCAGGACGGTCATGCTGCATCACCAAAATTGGGGGCGAAATTTCAAAATCAGAGGGTCTCGGCAAAGAGTTCCCGCCCGATCAGCATACGGCGGATTTCGGAGGTGCCGGCGCCGATTTCGTAGAGCTTGGCATCGCGCAGAAGCCGGCCGGCGGGATAGTCGTTGGTATAGCCATTGCCGCCGAGGGCCTGAATGCATTCGAGCGCCATAGCGGTCGCCTTTTCAGCAGCATAGAGAATGCAGCCCGCAGCGTCCTTGCGGTTCGTTTCGCCGCGATCGCAGGCGGCGGCGACCGCATAAACATAGGCGCGGGCGGCATTCATGGTCACATACATGTCGGCAAGCTTGCCCTGCATGAGCTGGAATTCGCCGATCGGCTGGCCGAATTGCCTGCGTTCATGCAGATAGGGCAGCACCACGTCCATGCAGGCGGCCATGATGCCGAGCGGGCCACCCGACAGGACGACGCGCTCGTAGTCGAGGCCGGACATCAGTACCCGGACGCCGCCATCGATCTGACCTAGCACATTTTCCGCCGGCACCTGGCAATCGATAAAAACCAGCTCCGAGGTGCTGGAGCCGCGCATGCCGAGCTTGTCGAGTTTCTGGCCCACGGAGAACCCCTCGAAACCCTTCTCGACCAGGAAAGCGGTGATGCCGCGCGGGCCGGCGTCCGGCGCGGTCTTGGCATAGACGACCAGCACGTCGGCATCCGGACCGTTGGTGATCCACATCTTGCTGCCGTTCAGCACATAGCGGTCGCCGCGCTTTTCGGCGTGAAGCTTCATCGAAACGACATCGGAACCCGAGCCGGGCTCCGACATGGCAAGCGCGCCGATATGTTCGCCGGAGATCAATTTAGGCAAGTAACGCGCCTTCTGCTCGTCGGTGCCGTTGCGGTTGATTTGGTTGACGCAGAGATTGGAATGGGCTCCGTAGCTCAGACCGACGGAGGCCGAGGCGCGGCTGATTTCTTCCATGGCGACCGCATGCGCTACATAGCCGAGGCCGGCGCCGCCATAGGCTTCGTCGGCGGTGATGCCGAGCAGCCCGAGATCCCCCATTTCCCGCCACAGCTCCATCGGAAAACCATTGTTGCGGTCGAACTCGTCAGCGAGCGGTGCGATGCGCTGACCGGCAAAGCGGCGCACGCTATCACGCAGCGCCTCGATCTCCTCCCCGAGCGCAAAGTTCAATCCTCCAGCATACATTGCCTTCTCCTCCCGCTTTTCCCGATGCATGATCCCGGAATGGCTATGCGCCATTGAGGATCATACTCTCCTCGCGCCCCTCTTTGAGACCATCATGCCGCATCGGCAGGAACCTGATGCTTCTCCTCCGCTATTTCATAGGTCTTCAGCTTCTCGGCGATCCGCGCCATGACCTTGCGGGCCGCCGCCTCCTTGACCGGTCCGAAGCCTCTGATTTCATCAAACAACGACAGGATGGCAAGGGCCTCCGTTTCATTACCCGCGCGCAGGCCGTTGAGAACGCGGCCGGCAATCGCCTCGTATTCGCCGATCAACCGACGTTCCAGCCGGCGCTCCCGCATATAGCCGAAGGGATCGAAGACCGTACCGCGCAACCGCTTCATCGGCGCGAGCCTGCGTAGCAGCGGCAATATCCAGGGGCCGAATTCCCGCTTCTTCGGTCGGCCGTTCGGATCCTTGCCGGCCAGCATCGGCGGCGCGAGATTGAAGGCCAGCTTGAAATCGCCTTCCATCTCGTCGCGTAAATGCGCCTCGAAGGCCGGATCGGTCAGCAGCCGCGCCACCTCATATTCGTCCTTATAGGCCAGCACCCGCGCATAGGTCGTGGCGACGGCGAAGGGCACCTTGTCCGAAAGCCGTTCCCTGGCAGCCGCGGCGATTGCACGCTGGACGAACGCGCCATAGCGATCGGCAAGTGCGGCGTTCTGATAGGCAGTCAGATGCCCCTTGCGGTGGGCAATCAACTCGTCGAGGCTCATCTCTGCAAGTGTCTTGTCGGCATCCGGCTCCGTCATCATCTCCTTTACGGCCTGCGGATCATGCGCCAGCAGACGGCCCCAGTGGAAGGCCGAGAGGCTGGCTTTCACGGCGACGCCGTTGAGCTCGATCGCCTTCTCGATGGCTTCCAGCGACAGCGGCAGCAAGCCGCGCTGCCAGGCAAAGCCAGTGAGAAGAATATTGGTCGACATGGCATCACCGGTGACCTCGCTTGCCACATGACCAAAATCGAGGAAGACGGATTTGTCACTGACGGTCTTGGCGATGGTGTGCTGAATCGAGCCGATCTTGAAATCGAAATCGCGGTTGCGAACGAAATCAGCGACCGGCATGAGGCCGGTATTGACGATGGCCGTCGTGCGGTTCGAGGCACACAGCGTAATCGCATCCTTGGACGCGCCGACCACTTCGTCGGCAGCGAGCAGCAGGTCGGCGCCGCCGTTGACGATGCGCGACGAGGTGACGTCGGCTTCGCTATAACCAATGCGCAGATGGCTCATCACCGCGCCGCCCTTCTGCGCGAGACCGGCCATGTCGAGGATCATCGGCACCTTGCCGTCGAGATGAGCCGCCATGCCGAGGATGGCACCGATCGTCAGGATACCGGTACCGCCGACGCCGGCGATCGCGATGTTCCAGGGATGCTCGCCGATCACCGGGACCTCCGGCATCGGCACCTTGGCATTCGCGTATTCCAACGCCTTGCGTTTGCGGCGCTTGCCGCCATGGACGGTCACAAAAGACGGGCAGAAGCCTTTGACACAGGAGAAGTCCTTGTTGCAGCTCGATTGGTTGATCTGCCGTTTGCGGCCGAACTCCGTCTCCAGCGGCTCGACCGAGATGCAGTTGGATTGCACCGAGCAATCGCCGCAGCCTTCGCAGACAGCCGGATTGATGAAGACCCGCTTGGCCGGGTCCTCCATCAGGCCACGGCTCCGGCGGCGGCGTTTTTCCGCCGCGCAGGTCTGGACATAGACGATCGCCGAGCAGCCTTCGGTTTCGCGCAGCGTCAGCATCACCTGATCGATATTATCGCGATGCAGCACCTTGACGCCGGGAGCCAGATCCGATGCCGCATAGGCCGAAGGATTTTCCGCGAGCAGATAGATCGGCGAAACGCCCTCGCCATGCAACTGACGGGTCAGGAGTTGAGGCGTCAGATAACCGTCGATCGGCTGACCGCCGGTCATGGCAACGGCGTCGTTGTAGAGCAGCTTGTAGGTAACATTGACCTTGGCGGCGACCGATTGGCGGATGGCGAGAATGCCGGAATGGAAATAGGTGCCGTCACCGAGATTGACGAACATGTGCTTCTCGTCGGTGTAACGGGCAATCGCCGTCCAGGGCACGCCCTCGCCGCCCATCTGCGTGAAGGTCTGGGTGTTTCGGTCCATCCAGGTGACCATGTAGTGGCAGCCGATGCCCGCCATGGCGCGACTGCCTTCCGGCACGCGGGTGGATGTGTTGTGCGGGCAGCCGGAACAGAAGAACGGCGTACGCTGCAAGGGCGCGACATGCGTGCGGCTGATCTGGCCGCGTTCGGCAAGATAGGCGAGCTTGGCGGCGATCTGGTCGTGCAGCGAAGGATCGAGATCCAGCTTGACGATGCGCCCGGCAATAGCCCGTGCCACCGCACCAACCGTCAGCGCCGCCGACAGGCTGAGATAGGGCTTGTCGTGCTCATCGAACTTGCCGACGATGCGCGGACGGACATCGGCGCGCCAATTGAAGAGCTGCTGCTTGATCTGATTTTCGATGATCTCGCGCCGCTCCTCGACAACCAGCACCTCGTCCAACCCTTCGGAAAAATGCCGGACCGCTTCCGGCTCCAACGGCCACGGCATACGGACTTTCAAAATACGCAGGCCGATTGCGGCCATTTCCTTCGGGCCGATTTCGAGTTCGCGCAGTGCCTGCAGCACGTCCTCATAGGCCTTGCCGGAGGAGATGATGCCGAAGCGGGCGTTGGGCACGTCATGGGTGATTTCATCGACGCGATTGGCGCGGGCAAAGGCGATAGCGGCATAGGCCTTGTAGGTCTGCAGACGATCGTCCTGCATCAGCGGCGTATCGGGCCAACGCAGGTTCAGGCCGCCGGGCGGCAGATCGAAATCGGTCGGCAGCACGAATTGCCGCTTCTCGCCTGAGAGATCGACCGCGGCTGTCGTCTCAATCGTGTCGGCAATGAATTTCATGCCCACCCAGCAGCCGGAATAGCGCGACATGGCGATGCCGAGCAGGCCATATTCGAGGAATTCGTGGATCGAGGATGGATAGATGACCGGGATGACCGCCGACATGAAATCATGGTCGGTCTGGTGCGGGATCGTGGAGGATTTGGCGGAATGATCGTCGCCCGCGAAACAGAGGACGCCGCCATGTTTCGACGTGCCGGCGGCATTGCCATGTTTCAGCACATCACCGGAGCGGTCGACGCCAGGACCCTTGCCGTACCATATGCCGAGCACGCCATCCTTGCGCACGCCGGGGGACAGACCGACTTGTTGCGTGCCCCAGATGGCGGTGGCCGCAAGGTCTTCGTTGATGCCGGGCTGGAAGGTGACGTCATGCGCGTCGAGATAGGTCTTGGCTTTCAGAAGCTGCTGATCGTAGCCGCCGAGCGGCGACCCGCGATAGCCGGATATGAAGGCTGCGGTGTTGAGGCCGGCGGCGCGGTCGCGGCGCATCTGGGTCATCGGTAGACGCACGAGGGTCTGCAGTCCGGTCATGAAGACGCGGCCTTCATCTGCTGTATATTTGTCGTCAAGCGATACGCTCGTCGCTAGCATCTGCTCTCCTCCCGAGATCGCAGTCACCGATTGCGTAAAATATCCTCGCCGAATGCCTCCTACCGCACTGGCGAAAATCCAGTCTAACAGTAGCATGCGCCATTGCTAATTTCCGAACGAAGGCAGTGCGCGGCCGGCATGATTCGCAAAGATTGAAGGGCTTTACGGATATTTTCGTGCTTGATCCCTGCGCACTCATCAAAAGCTTTCATTGCAGATATAAACCCGCGCCTCTTCCGTTTACCGAACGCCGCCAATAACCTCGCTTCGACTCGATTTTCGGAGACCGACTATGCTGACAATTTACGGCGTCTATCGCTCACGCGCATCGCGCAACTACTGGATGGCGGAGGAGCTTGGCATTCCCTTTCAATCCGTGCCCGTGATCCAGGCCAGCCGGCTCGGTAATCCCTTAAACCCAGAAGCGCCGGTCAATACGATGTCGGCGGAATTCTTGGCCGTCAATCCGATGGGCATGATCCCCGCCATCAAGGACGGCGATCTCGTCATGCATGAATCGCTCGCCATCAATCTCTATCTCGCCCGCAAGTATGGCGGACCGCTGTCGGGGCAGACGGTGGAGGAAGAGGGTCTGCTCGGCATGTGGACCATGTGGGCGGCAACGGAGGTAGAGCCTCATTCCGTGGCCCTCGTGCGCATATATGACCGCGCACAGGAGAACACCGATGCAGGCAAGGCTGGAATCGCGGTTGCCTGCCGGTCGCTGAAGCGGCCACTCGGCGTGCTGGAAAAGCACCTGACGAACCGGGAATACCTCCTGGGCGATCGCTTCACCGTCGCCGATCTCAATCTCGCAGAGGTGCTGCGCTATGCGCAGACCGAACAGGCTTTGTTCGATAGCCATCCGAACGTAAAGATTTGGATCGAGCGCTGCCAGTCGCGAGCCGCCTATAAGGCAATGCAGGCAACACGCGGCAAGGAGCCGATCTGAGGCCGCTCAACGGAAGAGCTGCATGCTCTCATCCATCTCTTCTCTGATCCAGCTCTTGAAGGCGGTGACTTTTTTCGCCTCGCGCACGCCTTCCGCCGTGATGAAATAGTGGCCGATACCGGTTTTGGCGCGGATACCGAAGGGATCCACGAGGCACTTCTGTTGCAACGCATAGGCGGCCAGCGTTTGCCAGGCAAGCATTACGCCCTGGCCCGACATGGCGGCATCGAGGCAGAGCGACGCATCGTTGAAGATATGTCGCTCTTCCATGCATTTGCCGGAGAGGCCTGCCTCCTTGAGCCAGACATCCCAGGTGAACATGGCATGCCCGTCAATGACGGCGGGCACATTTAACAGATCCGCAGGCTGCTTGAGTTTGGCGGCGATCTGCGGTGTGACGACCGGAAAGATTTCCTGCGCCAATAGCAGTTCGGATTTCACGCCCGGCCAGTGCCCATTGCCGACCCGGATGCCGATATCGACATCCGATGTTGCCGGATTGACGAGTTGCGTGGTGGCGTCGATGCGGAGCCTGATATCCGGATGGCGCTTGGCGAAGCGATCAAGCCGATGCACCAGCCAGCGGGCGGCGAGGACCGGCGCAACCGAGATGGTGAGGATATTGTCGTCGCGATGCTGTGCGGCGGTGACCGCCGCCGAGAGCGCCTGAAAGCCTTCGCCGAGCCGCGCCAGAACCGAGATACCCGCCTCCGTCACCGTCATCCCTTTCGGCGTGCGCTCGAAAACCGGTCGCCCCAATTGCGCCTCGGCCTTGATCACCTGCTGGCTGACGGCGCCGATGGTCACGCCAAGCTCATCGGCGGCCGCCTGCAACGACCCGAGCCGTCCCACGGCCTCTAGCGCCCGGAGACCATTCAGATGAACGCTGTTGAGATTCTTCATATAGAATATCTATATCAGCATGCCGGCATTCTCAATTGAAAAGCTGCCCGATGCGCGCGATCATCGCGGCATAAAACCCGAACCGCCACCGTCCCGCCGACTAACCGCCTCAGGGCGCATCATCGCGGAAGAACGAGGAGGCATGGCATGTCGATACTGAAGCTTTTCTTGAATCATCTGCTGCACGACGACAGCGAGCGGCAGGACGACCCGTTGCAGCATCCGGCTCTGGCGGCCATGTCGCTGGAGGAACTGGCCGATCTGCCGTTGACGCCGGAGAATTTGGGGCGGAAGGCGGAGGGGCAAGATCTGAGATTGAAAGAATGCGTATAATGCAGGAACAAGTCATCTCACGGCGCTGAACGATCCCAACCAGCTCTTCGGCGCCCGCCTCCGATCATGTATGTTTCCTCAACGATATCCGATCGGAACGGGATAGCGCAGTATGGCTATAGGCATCGATATTGACGCGATCTTCCAGCGCCTCCAACGCGCTGTAGCGGAAGCCCGCCTACCCGAGGTCGAGATCAGCACCCACTATGGTATGCCGGCGCTGAAGGTGGGCGGCAAGGCTTTCGTTTCCATCAAGAATGACGAGACGATCGTGCTGGCGGTGCCGATCGACCGCAAGGAGCAGCTAATCGAGATGGCGCCGGAGATCTATTTCCAGACGGATCACTATGTCGGCTGGCCGTCGCTGCCATTGCGCATCGCCGCCATCGGCGACGACGAACTGCAACTGCGGCTGATCGAGGCCTGGCGGTTTCGGGCACCAAAGAAATTGCGGGCTGCTTTCGTCGCCGAGTGATCAAACCCGCTCGGCGGCGATGGCCCTTTGCACGGCCGGGCGCTCCAGCATACGCGCGTGATGGGCGCTGACCTTCTCAAAGCTGGCCCGATCGACGCCATCGCCCGGCAACCAACTTGCCAGCGTGAAGAGATAGCCGTCGGCGACGGTGTACTGCTCGCCCATCACCCACGGCCCTTCCAGCATCTTCTCCTCGATCAGCGCGAAACACTCGCCCATGTTTTGCGGCACCTTGGCCTTCATCGCTTCGATTGCCGCGGCATCGTCGGTCCAGCGATAGCCGCGCCCTTTGTGAGCGTGGTTTACATGGACGGTCGAGGCGAGATAGCTGTTGAAGGCCTGCATGCGGGCAAAATCGAAGGGATCGTCGAGTGGCGCCAACCGGGCAGCCGGCGCGATCTGGGCAACATAGGCAAGGATCGCCACGTTTTCCGTGACGACGCCCTTGTCGGTCACCAGAGCCGGAACACGTCCCTTGGGATTGATTGCCAGATAATCCGGCGAACGCTGCTCTCCAACGGCAAAATTGAGGCGCCGCGCCTCGTAGGCGAGGCCCGACTCCTCGAGTGCTATAAGGCTGGCGAGCGCACAACTACCCGGTGAGAAATACAAATTCAGCATATCCGTTTCCTCCTCGATTTCACTCGACGTTAGCTGCGACCGTGGCAATACGGAAGTGGCCAGCACTGATATCGATCATGAAAGCTTTTGATGGATGCCGTCTGCGCATCGCCCTTGTGGGAGGCACGCCGCCAGTCCGTTAGCCGCAGCCCGGCACATCCTCCAGCCGATACCAGACCGGGATACCGCGTTCGCCGGCGATGCGCACGTCATTGTCGGCTCCCTTGGACTCGCCTGGGAGCCTGAGAACGCCCTCGCACAATTGCAGCAGCCGACCAGCGGTCGGGTGGAATATTTCTTCATAGAGATCGTCGCCGATACTTTTGCCGCCCGCAGCGTGCCAGACCGGCAAGGCGACCCATTCGCCGATCATAGGCACATGCCCCGCCTTGAACAGTGCATAGGACGGCTCCTCCAGCCGCTTGAGATTCTCGGCCATCTTCCGTGGATCGTCTCCGGTTCCCGAACGATATGGCCCAGCAATCAAGATCAACATGTCATATCTCCTCTTTTCCCGCACCATGCAGGAATTTGCACGAATATGCGCTAAATTTCTTGATTGTCGACTCATTTCTGATAAATTCACGTCATTCCATGAATTATCGTGCGGAATCAGGCATGCTTACAGTCCAGCGAAAGACTCTCATTCTCGATATCCTGCGCCGCGACGGCCAGGTAATTGCCAAGACAATTGCCGATGATTTGGGTCTGTCCGAAGACACGATCCGCAGGGACCTGAGGGAAATGGCGGCGGAAAAGCTGCTGAAGCGCGTGCATGGCGGCGCGTTGCCGCTCACACCGGAATTGCCGGATTTCTCAACGCGACGGGGCGTGTCGCCGGATGCGAAGCGGCAGCTCGGCGCCTATGCGGCGAGGATGGTCCGACCAGGACGGACGGTGTTTCTCGATGGTGGAACGACGACGGCGGAAATCGCCCGCCATCTTCCCCGGAATTTTGCCTTCACCGTCGTCACGCATAGCCCGACGATCGCGGGCGAGCTGGAACATCATCCGACAGCCGACGTGATCCTGATCGGCGGCAAACTCTACAAACACTCAATGGTGGCGACGGGCGCGGCGGCGATTGCGGCAATCTCACTGGTGCGCCCGGACATTTTCTTCCTCGGTGTCACCGCTATTCACCCCGTTCACGGCCTTTCTACCGGCGATTTCGAGGAGGCCGCCATCAAACGGCATATCGCGCAATGCTCGGCGGAAACCTATGTGATGGTGACCCAGGAGAAATTGGATGCCGCCTCTCCCTGCCATATCCTGCCCATCACGGCGGTTTCGGGCATGGTCGTGCCGTCAGATATCAGTGAGGCGAGCCTGGCGCCCTATCGCAGCGCACAGGTTCCGATTTTCACCGTCGGCGACTGACGCAGATGCGCTATGCACATCCAAGTTGGAGTCTTCTACCGGCGTTTTATGCCGCCAGTGCGGCCGCGGCTCTGATGTCGCCGACTTGGATGCCGTTCCAGTTGCTGAGCGCCCTATTGGCCATTCCCATCAGACCGGCATGGACGTCACTGTCTTTTTCAAAGAAGCGGGCGAGCGCGGCTGCAACCATGGTTTCTGCTGCGCGGGCACTGCCATCATCGCATTTGACCGCAATCGCGACGCCCTGTTCAGGAATTGCTGCACAGAATACGCCTTCGGCGCCGGTCTTGGCGAAGATGCGGCTGGGGGCGACCTGCATCAGCTTGGTGCAGGCGCGGCCGGTGCCGGCAACATAGAAGGGTTCAGCCATGCAGGCTTCGAACAGGCGGCGCGAGGCCTTGGCGCGCAGCGGCTCCAGGCCGTTGCCCGTCGCCATCTTGGCGAAGCCATGCGCCAAGCTTCTGAGCGGCACGGCGTAGTTCGGGATCGAGCAGCCGTCGGTGCCGCAATTGTCGTAACCAAGCGGCGTTCCCGTCAGGCTTTGCATCGTCTCGCGGATCTGCCGCTGCAGCGGATGGTCGTAGCCGACATAGCCTTTGGGATCGATATGTTGATGGCAGCAGGCGCAGATGAAGCCGGAGTGTTTACCCGAGCAGTTGTTGTGCAGCGCCGACGGCTTTCCGACCGTGCGCGCCTGGTGGATGATCGCCTTCTGCTCGAAAGACCAATGTGCGCCGCATTCCAGCGCGCTGACGTCCCGCCCGGCGCGGGCGAGCATGGAGGCAGCCAGCGCCACATGCGCGTCTTCGCCGCTATGCGAGGAGCAGGCCAGCGCCAATTCCGTGTTGCCAAAGCCATAGGCATCCGCCGCACCGCTTTCTACCAGTGGCAAAGCCTGCATCGCCTTGCAGGCAGAACGCGGAAACACACCACTCTCAATGTCGCCGAGCGACAGCACCAACGTCCCATCGCCATCGACGACGGCAACCGAACCGCGATGACGGCTCTCGACGAGATTTCCACGGGTGATTTCGACGCAGACGGGATTGGACATGATCGGAAGCGCTCTTTGATTTGCGGTATACGCTACTGATAGCCGCTGCGCAGAGGATTGCCAACCGGCTCAGGAATCGATGACCGTTGGCCGCCACCTCCTTCATATCATCTGGGTTCAATACCGATAGCTTTGTGTATTATAATTGACAGTGAAATTCTGTGTATTATAGTACACAAATGATCGAAATCCGTCAGACCGCTGAGTTCGCTGAGTGGCTTGGCAAAATCAAAGATATCAACGCGGTTGCTCGTATCCAGGTGAGGATTCGTCGCCTCTCGCTTGGAAATCCCGGCGATGTAAAGCCTGTCGGCGAAGGCATCAGCGAACTTCGCATCGATTACGGCCCGGGATACCGGCTTTACTATCATAAACGCGGCCAGGAACTCGTTCTGCTCCTATGCGGTGGCGACAAGAGCACTCAGAACGCCGATATTGCAAAGGCTAAAGCACTCGCGAAGGAGGCTTGATCATGGCACTCGAAACCAAACCTTGGGATCCGACGGAACATCTGGACAGTCCTGAAGCCATTGCAGCCTATGTCGAAGCGGCATTCGAGGACGGCGACCCTGCACTTATTGCCGCAGTCATCGGTGACGTCGCCCGTGCCCGCGGCATGACGCAGCTCGCAAAGGAAGCCGGGGTCAGCCGCGAAACGATCTACAAGGCCTTCAGCGAAGGCGGTAATCCGACACTGGAAACGCTATCAGGCGTCATTCGCGCTCTCGGTTTGAAATTGACTGTACGGGCAGCATAGCCGTTTCACTTCAGAGCGCTCGAATCCGGTAGGCACAGCGCCGCGCGCCGAGGAGGATGTGCTCTTCCCGCTCCACGCTTGCCCCAAGTGTCGCACGGAAGGTCTCGAGTTCCGAGCGGCAGAAGCCGACGCATGCGGTCGCGGCAGCGCAGATGGGACAATGGTTCTCCACCAGCACCAGCGAACCGTCCTCTTCCGGCCAATAATCCGCCATATAGCCCTCGCGCGTGCGGATGGCCGCAAGCATCGCGACGCGCGATGGTAGATCGGCGGAGACGTCGATCTCGCTGCGGTAGCGCTTTAAGGTCTCCGCCTCGCGGGCGGAAATGACCGCATCGACCGCACCCTGCCCCAACTGCTTGGCCATGGTCGTCAGCAGTGTCGCGGTCAGATCGGCATGGCCGTCTGGAAACTGGCGGCTGCCGGCGGCCGTCAGGTGCCAGAACTGCCGCGGCCGGCCCCTGCCGGATGCTGATTCCGTCACTGGCTCGACCAAGCCCTCCTCTCCCATCTTCGTCAGTTGCTGGCGTGCCGCTTCCGACGATATGCCGAGCGCATTACCGATCGTCGATGCGAGCTGTGGGCCGTCGGTTTTCAACAGGATCGAGATACGATTGACGGGCGATTGGCGCATTTTTCCAAGTTTTTTCTTGTTTTAATTTCGAGACTGTGTGATTTTCCAATTTATAACTTGGAAAATAATTATTCGCTAGGGAAAATGCCGAGGATCATCCGATGTCGAGCATCCAAAATGCAGATTCATCCCGCTCTACCTCTCTCTTCACCCTCTTCTCACCTGAGTTTCTGGCACCAACCCTGATGCTCGGCGGCGGCGTCGCCCTCTATGCCGTCGAATCCTATATCACTGCGACGATCGCGCCTTCCGTCGTTCGCGATATCGGCGGCCTGGAGCTGTTTTCCTGGATGACGACGCTTTTCGTCGCCGCCGGCGTGCTCGGCTCGATCACCGTTGCGACACGGCCGAGAGGCATAGGCCTGCGCGCGGTCTATGTCGCTGCGGCGCTGATATTCGGAGTGGGAAACCTGATCTGCGCCGCCGCGCCGGCGATGCCTGTCGTGCTGGCCGGACGCGCCGTACAAGGCTTCGGCGTCGGCATGCTCGCGGCCCTCGCCTATGCCTTTGTCCGCTTCGTCTACCCCGAGCCGCTGTGGCGCAAGGCCTCCACACTCTATGCCGCACTATGGGGCGTGGCGACGGTGCTTGGGCCAACGCTCGGCGGATTGTTTTCCGCCGGCAGCGCATGGCGCGAAGCCTTCATTATCCTCGTACCGGTGGCAGGCATCATGGCTTTTTCGGCGCGATGGCTGCTGCCGCGCGTCGAGGACGACCGCGCGGAGGGAAAACCGCCATTGATCCAGATCGCGCTTCTGCTCACCGCGGTCCTGCTGATGAGCCTTGCCGGCACGAGCGATCACGGATCGACGAAGATCCTGCTGATCGGCCTCGCTGTCACCTTCATCGCGGCGATGCTGGTCCTCGAGCGCAAGAGCAAAACGAGGCTCCTGCCGAAGGACGCCGTCATGCTCGCAAGGCCGATCTCCCGGCTTTATCTGATGATGTTCGCGATGATGATGGTACTGACAAGCGACATCTATATCCCTTACTTCCTGCAGAGCATGCACGGTGTCGCGCCGCTGGCGTCAGGCTATCTCGTCGCGCTCGTGGCGCTCGGCTGGACCGCGGCCGCCTTCATCAGCGCCTCGTTTTCGGGGAAGCAAGCCGCCCGTGCCATCATCGTCGGCAGCGTGCTCGAAACCGCCGCCACCGCTTCACTGATCGCCTTTGTAGCCCGAGACAATCCGACTGGAGAGCTCGTTTGGCTTGCTCCCACCGTTGTCGCCATGTTTCTGATGGGTTTCGGCGTCGGTCTTGGCTGGGCGCATCTGATCGCAGGGATCATCCGCCTTGTCGGCGGTGCCGAGCAGGACAAGGCTTCGGCGGCCATTTCGATGGTGCAGTCGCTCGGCGGCGCGTTCGGCGCTTCGCTGGCGGGCGTGATCGTCAACAGCGCCGGACTTGCCGACCCCGGCGGCATCGCCGGTAGCGTGTCTGCCGCCACCTGGCTTTATGCGTCTATGGCGCTGCCGGGCCTCGTTGCCGTCACCGTCTCGTTCACCCTCATCAGGCCAGCTTCAGCATGATCTTGCCGATGTGATTGCTGGTCTCCATCAGCTTGTGCGCCTCGACGACGTCTTCGAAGGCAAAGGTTCGGTAAATGACGGGCGCGACGGTCCCTTCATCAAGCAGCGGCCAGACCTGGGAGTGGAGATCGTCGCGGATGGCGCGCTTTTCTTCCGCCGTGCGCGGGCGCATGGTCGAACCGGTGACCGTCAGGCGCTTGACCATGATTGGCTGCAGATTGGCCTTCTCGACCACCGCGCCGCCAAGGAAGGCGATGATCGACAGGCAGCCATCCTTGGCGAGGCAAGCCAGATTCTTCTCGAAATAGGCAGCGCCGATCATGTCGAGGATGGCATCGACCCCATGGCCGGTTTCCGCCTTGATGACCTCGGCAAAGTCTTCCTCTTTATAGTTGATGGCCCGCTTCGCGCCGAGCTTCTCGCAGGCTTCGCATTTCTCCTTCGAGCCGGCGGTGGCGTAGACCGTGGCGCCGAAAGCGTGCGCGAGCTGGATCGCCGTCGTGCCGATTCCGCTGGAGCCGCCGTGGATCAGGACGCTTTCGCCTTCGGTAAGGCCGACCATCTGGAAAAGATTGGCCCAGACGGTGAAGAACGTCTCGGGCAGCGCCGCCGCGCGAACGGCGTCGTAGCCATTTGGAAAGCGCAACGCCTGGCCGGCCGGGAGAACGCAATATTCGGCATAGGCGCCGCCATTGGCGAGGCCGCATACCTTGTTGCCGATGGCGAATTCCGTGACGCCACGTGCGACATCGACGACTTCGCCGGCGATTTCCAGGCCAAGGATAGGGCTTGCGTCCTTCGGCGGCGGATAAATGCCCTGGCGCTGGGCAACATCCGGCCTGTTGACGCCGGCCGCCTCGACGCGAACGAGGATCTCGCCGTCCTTGAGCACCGGCAGAGGCCTGCGGGCAATCGTCATGACCTCGGGAGCACCGAAGGATGGCAAATCCACAAAACGCATTTCAGACGGCAAGTGCATGGCTCGTTCTCCTCTCCCAGCAAAGCAGTGGAGATAGTTTAGCGCATGCTGCCTGAAAAGAAGCCGGTATGGGAGGGCGTCAATTCGTCTCGCCCAGACTCAAATATGCCACGCCGATTTTGTCTTCCTTCGCCTTTGCCTTGATGCCGGCAATCGAGGTGCTGACGCGGCTGATATCATCGATGACCAGCCCTTCGGGCAATGCCAGGATGCCTATGGAGCAACGCATTAGCGGGAACAACGCCTCCGCGCCGCTGCGGTCGTGCCCGCGGATGCGGCCGGCGGCGCGGTCTTCCGCCGAATAGAATTCCAGGACGTCGGCGTGGAAATCGGTAAGCAGCCGATCCAGAACCTCGCGCAGTTCGTCAACATTCCAACCCGTCACGCCGATGAAGAAATCGTCGCCGCCGACATGGCCCAGGAAATGGCGCTCGGCGAAAAAGTAGCGCCGCATCAGCGCCGCAAACAGCGAAATGGCATGGTCGCCGAGATGGAAGCCGTAGGCATCGTTGAACGGCTTGAAATTGTCGAAATCGCAATAGCAGAAGTGCCTGATCTCGTCGCCGTCGCGACCGGCATTCTGCATGAAATTATGAATGGCGCGATTGCCCGGCAGGCCGGTCAGCGGATTCTGATCCTGGGCAATTTTGAGCTGCTTCTCATTGATGACCTTGATCAGCGACGCGGCCGAGACAATGCCGGCATAATGCGTACCCTCGGTGACGATCAGGCAGTTGCTGCTTTCCATATTGGCAAAGATCGTCATCAGGGTATCGGCGTCGGAATCCAGACCGACGATCGGTGCCATCTCGACGAAATGCGAGATCGAACGTTCATAGACTTTGTTCTTCAGCAGGTCGCGGCCGAAGGGCTGATAGATATATTCCTTGAGCCGGTATTCGTGAATGATGCCGCGCGGCTCGCCGTTGGCATTGACGACCGGAAAATAGGCTCGCCGTGGATTTCGGCGGAAGAGTTCGAAAACGCTGTCGATGCTGTCATTCTCGCGGATGGTCGGCAACACTTCGATCTGTTTGCGGATGAGAATTTCGTCCAGCGATTGGCTGTTGCGGACCATTTTGCCGAGATCCTGTAGATGCGGGAAGCTGGGTTTCAGCTCGTTGATCAGCGTCGTCGGCCGGGCAATGAACCAGCCCTGGACGAGATCGACACCGAATTCGCGGCAAACCAGGAACTCCGCTTCGGTCTCGATGCCTTCGGCGATGACGCGCGTGCCAAGGACATGTGCGATATGGACGAGGTTTCTGAGAATGTGACGCTTGCGGGCGTTGCGATCGATATTGGCGACGAAGTGCCGATCGATCTTGAGATAGTCGACGGGATAGTCCGATAACAGCTTCATCTCGCCGTGACCGACCCCGAAATCGTCGATCGCAAGCTTGAAGCCGGCGTCGCGCATTTTGGCGACCAGATCGCAAAATTCCGGCACGCTGGTATTGTCGAAGCGCTCGGAGAATTCGAAGCAGACAGAGGACGGCGCGATGCCGGCCTTCTTCATGTGCTGCAGCAAACCGTCGACCAGCATTTCGCCCTGCGGGATCAGCCGGACATCGAGATTGAGGAAGAGGGTTGCGGTTCTGGCATTGGCAAGGGTCGCAAATTTCGCCAGTGCCCGGCTCGTCACCATCTGTTCCAGGCCCAGGAGCTGGCCGGTGCGCTCGGCCTCGTCAAGGATTTCGATCGGGCTGTCGAAGCCGATGCGCTCCTGCCCGCGCATCAAGGATTCATAGCCGAAAACCGCGCCTGTGCCTGTCTCGACGATCGGCTGGAAAGCATTTTCGATAACGAGCTTGGCGAGCGTAACAATCTGGTCACTAGCATACCGGCGCAATGCACCCGGCTCGATGGCGGCAGTCAGGGACATGCCCCTCTCCACTTAAGAATTTTAGATCTAAGTTTTGCGTAAAACTTTGGATTTCGTCGGATTTTCGGCTCAAGATGCGTCACAACGGTCAACGAAACCTTTCCCCCATATGAAAGTTTCGTGAATGGTAAAAGGGTGTTAACCCATGGCCAAGCCGCCTCGATCCAGGGGCGGCCGGTCATCTCCTGGCGGATGTTGTGGTTCTCCGCTCAGTTATGCCGGCGTCGTTCCGCCTCGTAATCAGCGAACATGTCGGCAACGCAGCGGCTGCTCTTCGCGACGCTATCGGGATCATTGGCTGCGTGGGGCACATCGCAGATCTCGCCACGCTTGCGCGCCGCATCCCACATGCGCAGAGCCTCGCGCACGACCTCGCTACTCGAAGCATACGTTCCGGTGTCAACAGCCGCGCGGATGCCGGCAGCCTGAAGCGGAGAGATGGAAACCGTTACCATCGGCATGATATTTCTCCCTTTTTAGTTCTTTAGAAAAACTCTTTGCTGGAGATATATTCCAATGCATATTGTCGGAGCTTCGAAGGCACATCTCAATAGATATGCATGCTCAGATAACTGCGCCTGCCGTAACGTCAGCTAAGCGCCACTCCGCTCCTCCACGGAAGCCTTCAAAGAGTAACGCCGCTCACACTTCTTGTCAAAAGTAGTAGTTCGTTACCCTCTCGTCACCCGCCGCTACTGCCTAAGAGCGAAGCCGAAGGCCATCAACGTCCAACCTTGAAATATAAGGTCGACCGCGAGGAACAGGCCGAGAACCCAGAGGCTGTTGAGCGGCCAGCCAACAGCGATGGCAATGCCGGCGAGTGCCGTCACCACCCCGCCGATGACAATCCATATCCAACCCGGTTCCGGCTTCACCTTGCGGCCGACCCAAACGCGAAAGGTGCCGGCTATGAGCAACGCGACGGCAAGAAACAGCGTCAGCGCTTCGGAGGCGAGCAAGGGATTGGCGAAGGCAAGAAGACCAGCGAGCGTATAGAGCAGGCCGCTGAGCACCCAGAACAGAATATGCTCCCATCCTCGGACCTGAAAGGCGTGCGCCAGGTGAATGACGCCTCCGATCAGCATCAGCATGCCGACGTAATAGACCGATACGACAGTCGCGATGAAAAGATTGCCAAATGCGATCCCGCCGCAAATGAGCAGAAACACACCCAGCGCAACGAACCATCCCCATTTGCCGCGCACAGCGGATGGCGGAACTTCCTCCAGAACATTGACCATGACTGCACCTCCTCGTTCCCGGGGGTATGATACAGGATGTATCTCGGAAAGCAGCAGATTCTGTTGTCGGTCAAATCGGCTCTAATTTTTTGTTGATTGATCAGTCAATCAAAAATATAATCACCGCCAGCTCAGGGGTGATATATGCCGAAAGTCGGGATGGAACCGGTGCGCCGCAAGGCGCTTGTGGATGCGGCGATGCGCGTGATCGGCGATCACGGCTCGCTGACCGTCACCATGTCCGAAATCGCCAAGCAGGCAGGAGTATCTCCCGCCCTCGCCCATCACTATTTCGGCAGCAAAGAACAGCTTTTGATCGAGACCGTCAGGAGTCACTTACAGCGCCTGCGCGACAGCGTGGTGACAGCGCTGAGCTCGGCAAAGACGCCCCGAGACAAACTGTCCGCCATCATCCGCGTCAGTTTCCAGGCCGATCAATTCGCGCCGGAGACGATTGCCGCCTGGCTCGCCTTCTATGCCGAGGCTCAGCGTTCCGAGGAGACGCGCCGCTTCCTCGTCATCTACGCAAGGCGGCTGCGCTCCAACCTGCTTGCCAACCTCAAGGCGCTGTGTTCGGGCGAAGACGCAGAACGCATCGCCGAGGGCGCTGCTGCGATGATCGATGGTCTCTATATCCGTCAAAGTCTGAGATCGGCGCCGATCAGCATCGAAGCGTCGATTGCGCTTACCGAAGATTACATCAACGCTCTGCTTGCGCCGCTTTCCCAAAAGGCCGCCCTTCAAAAGGACCGATAAAATGACCCTCAAAGCCCAGCCGAAAGCCTCGCATTTCATCGATGGGGAATATGTCGAGGACACCGACGGCACCGCCATTGAAAGCATCTATCCCGCGACCGGTGAAGTTATTGCCCGGCTACATGCGGCAACTCCCGCCATCGTCGAAAAAGCGATCGCCAGCGCCAAACGCGCGCAGCCGGAATGGGCGGCGATGAGCCCGACGGCGCGTGGTCGCATCCTGAAACGCGCCGCCGAGATCATGCGCGAGCGCAACCGCGAGCTTTCCGAACTGGAAACGCTCGACACCGGCAAGCCGATCCAGGAGACGATCGTCGCGGACCCGACCTCGGGCGCCGACAGTTTCGAATTCTTCGGCGGCGTGGCCGCTGCCGGCCTCAACGGTTCCTACATCCCGCTCGGCGGCGATTTCGCCTATACCAAGCGTGTGCCGCTCGGCGTCTGCGTCGGCATCGGCGCCTGGAACTATCCGCAGCAGATCGCCTGCTGGAAGGGCGCGCCGGCGCTGGTCGCCGGCAACGCCATGGTGTTCAAGCCCTCCGAAAACACGCCGCTCGGCGCGCTGAAGATTGCCGAGATCCTGATTGAGGCCGGCCTGCCGAAGGGGCTCTATAACGTTATCCAGGGCGACCGCGAAACCGGGCCTCTACTGATCAACCATCCCGACGTTGCCAAGGTGTCGCTGACAGGCTCCGTGCCGACCGGCCGCAAGGTCGCCGCATCGGCTGCGGGAAGCCTGAAGCACGTCACCATGGAGCTCGGTGGCAAGTCGCCTCTGATCGTCTTTGACGACGCCGATCTCGACAGCGCCATCGGCGGGGCCATGCTCGGCAATTTCTATTCGACCGGCCAGGTCTGCTCGAACGGCACGCGCGTCTTCGTCAGCCGGAAGATCAAGTCCGAATTCCTGAAGCGCCTGAAGGCCCGCACCGAGGCCATGGTGATCGGCGACCCCATGGACGAGGCAACGCAAATCGGCCCGATGGTGTCCTGGGCGCAGCGCGAGAAGGTGCTGTCCTATATCGAGAAGGGCAAGGCGGAAGGCGCGACGCTGGTCGCCGGCGGCGGCATTCCCAACAATGTCGCCGGCGAAGGCTATTACGTACAGCCGACCGTTTTCGCAGATGTCACCGACGACATGACGATCGCCCGCGAAGAGATTTTCGGCCCGGTGATGTGCGTGCTGGATTTCGATGACGAGGCAGAGGTGATCGCTCGCGCCAACGCCACCGAATTCGGCCTTTCCGGCGGCGTCTTTACCGCCGATCTCACTCGCGCGCACCGCATCGTCGACCAGCTCGAAGCCGGCACGCTATGGATCAACACCTACAACCTTGCCCCGGTGGAAATCCCCTTCGGCGGCTCCAAGCAATCCGGCTTCGGCCGCGAAAACTCGCTGGCGGCGCTGGAGCATTATTCCGAGCTGAAGACGGTCTATGTCGGCATGGGGCCGGTGCAGGCGCCTTATTAACGCAACATCGCGGCTCAACCCCGCCCTTCGAGGCCGCCTGCGGCGGCACCTTAGGGTGAGGTCGAGAACAACCAATCGCAAACGCAGACGATGATCCGCCTCGTCCTGAGGTGCTCGCCAAAGGCGAGCCTCGAAGGATCGGGGCGGCCACACGGAGACAAAAATGCAGGCAGATTTCGTCATCATCGGCTCAGGTTCCGCCGGCTCCGCCATGGCCTATCGGCTGTCGGAAGACGGTAAGCATTCGGTCATCGTATTGGAATTTGGCGGCAGCGATGTTGGACCCTTCATCCAGATGCCGGCGGCGCTTGCCTGGCCGATGAGCATGAGCCGCTACAATTGGGGTTATCTCTCCGAGCCGGAGCCGCAGCTCAACAACCGGCGCATCACGGCGCCGCGCGGCAAGGTCATTGGTGGCTCGTCCTCGATCAACGGCATGGTCTATGTCCGCGGTCACGCGGAGGATTTCAACCGCTGGGAGGAGCTTGGCGCTAATGGCTGGGCCTATGCCGATGTGCTCCCCTATTTCAAGCGGATGGAACATTCGCATGGCGGCGAAGAGGGCTGGCGCGGGACCGACGGCCCCTTGCATGTGCGGCGCGGCGATGCCCGCAATCCGCTGTTCCATGCCTTCATCGAAGCCGGCAAGCAGGCGGGCTTCGAGGCGACCGAAGATTATAACGGCGGCAAGCAGGAAGGCTTCGGCCTGATGGAACAGACCACCTGGGCCGGCCGGCGCTGGTCGGCGGCGACCGCCTATCTGAAGCCGGCGCTGAAGCGGCCGAATGTCCAACTGATCCGTTGCCTCGCCCGCAGGGTGGTGATCGAAAACGGCCGTGCGACAGGCGTTGAAATCGAACGCAGTGGCAAGATCGAGATCGTCAAGGCGAACCGCGAGGTCATCGTCTCGGCCTCCTCCTTCAACTCACCGAAGCTGCTGATGCTCTCCGGCATCGGCCCTGCGGCGCATCTACAGGAGATGGGCATCGAGGTGAAAGTGAACCGGCCGGGCGTCGGCGCCAATCTGCAGGACCACATGGAATTCTATTTCCAGCAGACCAGCCTGAAGCCGGTTTCGCTCTATTCCTGGCTGCCCTGGTACATGCAGGGCATCGCCGGCGCGCAGTGGATGTTCTTCAAATCCGGCCTCGGCACTTCCAACCAGTTCGAAGCCTGTGCCTTCGTGCGATCTGCGCCGGGGGTCAAGCAGCCCGATATCCAATATCACTTCCTGCCGGTCGCCATCAGCTATGACGGCAAGGCGGCGGCGAAGAGCCACGGATTCCAGGCGCATGTCGGCTATAACCTGTCGAAATCGCGGGGTGCCGTGACGTTGCGCTCCTCTGACCCCAAGGCCGATCCCGTCATCCGCTTCAACTATATGAGCCATCCGGAGGATTGGGAAAAATTCCGCCATTGCGTGCGCCTCACACGCGAAATCTTCGGGCAAGAGGCCTTCAACGAATATCGCGGCCCGGAAATCCAGCCAGGCCCAGACGTCCAGACCGATGACCAGATCGACGCCTTTTTGCGCCACCATCTGGAGAGCGCCTATCACCCTTGCGGCACCTGCAAGATGGGCTCGAAGGACGACCCCATGGCCGTGGTCGACCCGGACACCCGCGTCATCGGCGTCGATGGCCTGCGCGTCGCCGACAGCTCGATCTTTCCGCACATCACCTACGGCAATCTCAACGGTCCTTCGATCATGACCGGCGAAAAAGCTGCCGACCATATTCTCGGCAAGCCAAGGCTGGCGCGATCGAATCAGGAGCCGTGGATCAACCCGCGATGGGCGGTGAGCGATCGGTAACCGTCGATGGGCTTCAGTGATAATCCTCTTCCCGCTGATGCCGGACGGCAAGGACGGTCACCGTCGTGTCAGTCAATGCGGGTCTGAGGTGAACGACCGTAACACAGTTTGACTATCGCGATCTTTATCCTGCGGTTAAACGTTCGGACCTAAAGTGCAGCGTCACGATTTGATAGTCCGTCCGGCTCGAAATCCATGCCCCCTATCTACCGCAAATCCAAACTCCTCCGCCGTTCTCGTGTTTTCTGGGGTTCGATCCATCTCTGGCGGCCGCGGCTGGTGTTTTGGACTGGGGCTCTGGCGATCGGAGTAATCAGCGTCGGTTTCGCCAAGCTGGCCGACCTGGCGCAGCGCGCCTTTGCCGGAGTGATAAGTTCCGGAGAATGGACCTCTCTGTTGCCGCTCGTCATGACGCCGCTCGGCTTCGTGCTCTCAGCCTGGCTTGCGGCGACACTGTTTCCGAATTCTCAAGGCAGCGGCATTCCGCAGGCGATCGCGGCGCGGCATCTGCATCATGACGAAGACCGCACGAAGCTGCTGTCGCTTCGGCTTGCCTTTGGAAAGATCGTGCTGACCATTCTCGGGCTGTTCTGCGGCGCCTCGATCGGCCGCGAGGGACCGACGGTGCAGGTGGGCGCCTCCTTCATGCTGGCGGTTGCCCGCTTCGGCGGCATGGCGCAGGCCAAAGGCTTGATCTTGGCGGGTTCGGCCGCCGGCATTGCCGCCGCCTTCAACACACCGCTCGCCGGCATCGTCTTCGCCATCGAAGAGATGAGCAGGACCTATGAATCGCGTGCCAATGGTCTGGTACTCACTGCAGTTATCCTCTCCGGCCTTGCCGCCCTCGGTCTCTCCGGCAGCTATAATTATTTCGGCACAGCCAATGCCGCTCCGGCCGCACTTGCGGATTGGGCGCTCGTCCTGATCTGCGGCATCGGCGGCGGCGCGCTTGGGGCAGCTTTCAGCGGTTTTGCGCTATATGCCGGCATACGCGTTCGCCGGTGGGCACAACCGCAGCCTCTCAAGCGCATGCTGATGCTTGCCGGTTGCTGTGGCCTGGTGGTTGCCGCGATCGGCGTCACGTCCGGCGGCAGCACGTTCGGCACCGGCTATGACCAAGCGCGCGGCGCTGTGGAAGGACATGCCCTGCCCCTGCTGTTCTTCGTCGAAAAACTGCTGGCAAGTTTCCTGTCGATGATATCAGGCATTCCAGGCGGCATTTTCGCGCCGTCGCTCGCCGTCGGCGCCGGTTTCGGCAGTACGATCGGCACTCTCATTGGCAGCAGCATCGCATTGGCGGCGATCCTTGGCATGGCGGGCTATTTCGCAGGCGTGGTGCAGGCGCCAATGACGGCCTTCGTCATCATCCTGGAAATGACAGGCGACCATCAGGCCGTCATTCCGATCATGGCGGTGTCGATGATCGGTTATGTCACCTCGCGCCTCCTATCGCGCGAACCGCTCTATCATGGGCTCTCGCGCGTTTTCATCGCCGCGGCGATCCGGGCGCGTCGGACAATCGAGAAAGAAGCTGGCGAAGAGCACGCCGCCGGCTGAAAAGCCCCACTCAGGCCAGCAGCCGCGTGACCTCGGCGTTTTCCGGCAACGCCACCGCATCGGCGATAGTTGTCGAGAACAGGACCTTGCGGGTGGCGTCAGCGACCCTGGCGAAAACATGGCGGATTTCGCAGGTCTGTTCGCCATCGCAATCGTCGCAGCGACGATAGGCGGTGATGGAAAGACAGGGTAGCGGCGCGATCGGCCCGTCGATGATGCGCAGGATCTCGCCGAAGGTGATTTCATTCGCCGGCTTGCGCAGGAGATAACCACCCTGCTTGCCGCGGCGGCTGATGACGATGCCCTGATGTTTCAGGTCGAGAAGGATCTGTTCCAGAAATTTCTTCGGGATTTTCTGCTGCGCGGCAATATCGGAAATCATCATCGGCTCGCCCGCCTCGGTCTGAGCCAGAGCAGACAGCGCCCGCAACGCATATTTTGCTTTTTGAGTGATCATTTCGAACCGTCTACACACACATACGATGCGCTCACCCGATACATCCGGCCACATCGTTTCGGAACTTTCAACACTTTCACCAAGCTTCCATACGCATCAATATGTAGACCGCGAATAGCTTGGCATCGCTGGCAACCCAGCCTTGTTTTCATTCTGTCATTTTATGTCAGCAGTTTAGGACAAAATTCGGCCTTCCGCATCTTTTTGACCATCACTTCCGATTTCCGTTTGACAAGCCGCGTGTAACCCTACTATTTCTATAGACATTAAAGCAAGCACTTAGATATGACTAGTCTTATCGGTGCTGCCACGCCGGCCTTCCGCAGAGGGCAAAACGTCTTGGTTAACAGCCGAGGCGGTCGGTTTTCCGCATGGACGTGGCTTCATGGAGATATTTGCTCTCTATTCCCTTGCTTTCGAAATCCATTTTTCTGTCCGCTCCGCTGACAAGCTGCGATACTCCGGGGCAATATCAGGACAGGACTCCCTATGACTGCCATCACTCTTATCGAAGAAGCCGGAACGCTGAACAGCCGGTTGGCGTCGCTTGATCTCGCCGGCCGTCTGTCTCTGGTCGCCGGCCTCGGCGGCCGTGCCGTCTTTACGACCTCCCTCGGAATCGAAGATCAGGTCATCACGGCGGAGATCGGCAATCACCGCCTGCCGATCGAAGTTGCAACGCTGCAGACCGGCCGCCTTTTTCCCGAAACGCTGGCGTTGATCGACGAAACCGAAAGCCAATACGACATCCGCATCAGCCGCTACGAGCCGGAGCAGGCCGATATCGATGCCTATGCGGAAAAGTATGGCCTCAACGGTTTCTATGAGAGCGTCGAAGCCCGGCATGCCTGTTGTGGCGTGCGCAAGCTCAAGCCGCTTGCGCGAGCACTTTCCGGCGCCACGATCTGGGTCACCGGCCTGCGCCGCGGCCAGTCGGCCAATCGCGCCGATACGGCTTTTGCCGAATACGATCCCGAGCGCAATCTCATCAAGGTCAACCCGCTTGCCGATTGGGACATCGATGCGATCCGCGCCTATGTCGCCGACAACAGCGTGCCGGTGAACCCGTTGCACCAACGCGGCTATCCCTCTATTGGCTGTGAACCCTGCACTCGCGCCATCAAGCCGGGCGAGCCCGAGCGGGCCGGTCGCTGGTGGTGGGAAAACGATGAGAAACGCGAATGCGGCCTGCATGTTCAGGAGGAAGCCGCAGTCGCTGCACAGTGACGTATCCCGCCGGTTCCCGGCATCGGTATGAGGCGCAGCTCAACCTGCCGCCAGCCTACCGGGAACCAAACATATCCTATTCTTCCGGCCAGCCTCCCGGTCGGGACTATCTGAAGTTCTGGAGTTAGAAATGCCCGATAGCCGTCCGGATACGGAACTGTCCAATCCGCAGAGCACCAAGCCGCCGCTCGATCCGCATTTGAAGGCGCTGGAAAACGAGTCGATTCATATCTTCCGCGAAGTGGCGGCCGAATTCGAGCGTCCAGTGATGCTGTATTCGATCGGCAAGGATTCCTCCGTGCTGCTGCATCTGGCCCGCAAGGCCTTCTATCCCGGCCGCGTGCCCTTCCCGCTGCTGCATGTGAACACCGGCTGGAAATTCGCCGAGATGATCACCTTCCGCGACGAGATCGTGAAGAAATACGATCTCGATCTGATCGAGCACATCAATCCGCGCGGCAAGGCCGAAAACATCACACCCTTTACCCACGGCTCGGCACGTTATACCGACATCATGAAGACCGAAGCGCTGCGCCAGGCGCTCGATGCCGGTCAGTACGACGCCGCTTTCGGCGGTGCGCGCCGCGACGAAGAGGCTTCGCGCGCCAAGGAACGCATCTATTCCTTCCGCACGCCGGACCATCGCTGGGATCCGCGCAACCAGCGCCCGGAACTCTGGAACATCTATAACGGCCAGATCCGCAAGGGTGAGAGCGTCCGCGTCTTCCCGCTGTCGAACTGGACCGAGGTCGACATCTGGCGCTACATCCAGGCCGAAGACATTCCGATCGTGCCGCTCTATTTCGCCGAGAAGCGCCCTATCGTCGAGCGCGACGGCATGATGATCATGGCCGCCGATCCGCGGCTTGAACTGCTGCCGGGCGAGGTCAAGCGCGAGGAAGTCATCCGTTTCCGTACGCTCGGCTGCTTCCCGCTGACGGGCGCGATCCGCTCCACTGCCACCACACTCGAAGATGTTATTGCCGAGCTGGAAATCGCCACGGTTTCCGAACGACAGGGCCGCGCCATCGACCGCGACCAATCCGGCTCCATGGAAAAGAAGAAGCGTGAAGGATATTTCTGAGATGACTGCAGCCGCAACCGCAAACGTCGTCACCCTGCCTGCCGCCGAGCCTGCCAAGGCAGTGCGCGATACGCGTCCGCTTCGCCTGATCACATGCGGCAGCGTCGATGACGGCAAATCCACGCTGATCGGTCGTCTGCTCTGGGACACCAAGGCCGTGAAGGAAGACCAGGCCGCCACGCTGCAGCGCGATTCCACCGGCAAGCAGAACGATCTCGGCCTGCCCGACTTCGCACTTCTGCTCGATGGCCTTCAGGCCGAGCGCGAACAGGGCATCACCATCGATGTCGCCTATCGCTATTTCTCGACCGACAAGCGCTCCTTCATCGTCGCCGACACGCCCGGCCACGAGCAATACACCCGCAACATGGCGACCGGCGCCTCCACCGCCGACCTCGCCGTGCTACTGGTCGATGCGCGCATGGGCATCCTCGAACAGACGCGCCGCCATGCGACCATCGCTTCGCTGCTCGGCATCAAGCAGTTCGTGCTCGCCATCAACAAGATCGACCTGACGAACTACGACCGTGCCGGTTTCGAGAAGATTTCGCATGATTTCCGCGAATTCGCTCTGTCGCTCGGCGTCAAGCAGATCACCGCCATTCCGATGTCGGCGCTGAAGGGTGAAAATGTCGTTTATTCCGGCCAGGCCGCGATGCCCTGGTACACCGGTCCGACGCTGGTCGAGACACTGGAACTCGCCACCGTGCGTTCGGCTCAGGCGGTCGGTTTCCGCCTTTCCGTCCAGCGCGTATCGCGCCCGGGCGAAAGCTTCCGCGGCTATCAGGGCACCGTTGCCGGCGGCTCGGTGAAGCCGGGCGACAGCGTCATGATCCTACCGTCGGGCATGGTCGCCAATGTCTCCAAGATCGTTACCTTCGATCTCGTCCGCAACGCCGCCGTCGCAGGAGACGCGATTACGCTGGTGCTCGACCGCCAGGTGGACGTGTCGCGCGGTGACATGATCGTCGCCATCGACAGCCAGCCGCAATCCGGCCTTGCCTTCGACGCTCAGATCGTCGCGCTGCAGCCGGAGGGCATCGAGCCGGGCAAGCGCTATTGGCTGAAGAGCGGCAGCCGCCGCCAGCGCGTGCAGGTGCAACCCATCGCTCAGCTCGAGCTGAAGACCGGCGCCTGGGCACCGGCACAGTCGCTGTGGATGAATGCCATCGGAAAGGTCCGCCTTTCCTTCGACGAGGCTGCGGTCTTCGACCCCTACGAACAGAACCGCTCGACCGGATCTTTCATCCTGATCGATCCGGACAGCAACAACACGGTCGCCGGCGGTATGATCACCGGTAAGCGCACCGATATCGGCGGCATCCACAAGGATGGCCAACGCGTCCTCCTGTCGCTGCCGGCCGATCTTGCCGACCAGATCATGGCGAGCGAACTCTTCGCCAGTCGCCGCGACGAAACCGAAGTTCGCCGCGTCACCGCCGCGCAAGCTGCGGAGATCTGGGCAAACGCCGCCAGCGATATTTGATCGAAATTAAATTCGTGATGGAAAAGGGGCCGAGTGGCCCCTTTTTTGTGAGAAATGTCGAAAGTTTCTCCATGTGTTGGCGCATTCTCCGCTTAAGAAAGTATGAACGGCAAACGCTTCCGTCTTTCGTCGCGCACAACAATATATTTCTCGAACACACAAAATGTGTGCACCCCAAGATGGCGATCAGAACCCCTGGGAAACGCCAGAGACTGGAGTTTCGCTCCACCATTGTTGTACAATAGGCCCATGATATCTGGTCGGTTTTTGAAAATTATCGCTTGGGGCTACATCGCGGCACTGGTTGCCGTGACCTTTGCGCATCTCAATTGGCAGGCCGAATTTGGCAACCCCTTCAACATGTATCGTGCCGGCGCACTCTGCGTCGCGGGCATGCTGGCGCGACTTGCCTATCCGCAGTCCCCCTCCTTCACCTGCCTGCTGATGATCGGCAGCGTCTCGGTGCTCTGCTTCTCGCATTTCCTGGCAAACGGAAGTTATGGCTCTTCGATGGATATCATCGTCGCCATGACCGGAGCTCTCTGGGGCATCGCGATCGGCGCCATGCTGAGCAGGCTGATATCGCCGACTTCGAAGCGCACCGCGCTCTATTAATTACGTCCTTAATTACCCCGGCGCATTTCGACTTTCATCGCGCGTACAATCCAACTCCCGATGTCGCGGAAGGCGTGGCTTGAGCGCGGCTTTGATCTTCTGCGCGGAATTGCTGGGCGCGCACCCTTCCCCTGCACCTTGTCCGGCGTCGTTTCCCATTCTTTCTACTTCGAAATGATTATTACGCAGGCAATATTATGCCAGCCTTACTATTTGTATTTGCAGATGTTGCTTTCATGCAACTTAAAATGAAAAATCACGAAAACGTCATTCTGAGAAAAATATATCATATTACTTTACAGGAATTCGGTCTTAATAGCGGACAGAAGCGGGTGGGGCCCGTTTCTCCCGAGTCGGGGTTTTTAACAGGGATAGGGTGAGGCACGTCGATTTCTCGGCGCGATGGCCTGTGCCCAATCTATATTGGATTGGAGTTTTTATGAATATCAAGAGCCTTCTTCTCGGCTCCGCTGCTGCGCTTGCAGCAGTTTCCGGCGCTCACGCGGCTGACGCTGTTGTTGCTGCTGAACCGGAGCCGCTCGAATACGTCCGCATCTGCGACGCATACGGCGCTGGCTACTTCTTCATTCCGGGCACCGAAACCTGCCTCAAGATCGGCGGCATGGTCCGCACCGAAGGCAAGTGGTACAACGCCTACAACCCGGCTGACCGTTTTGGTACGCTGTGGCACACCCGCGCTCAGCTGAGCGTCGATACCGCGACCGACACCGAGTTTGGTCCGTTGAAGACCAACACCATCTACCGTTGGGATTGGCAGGAAGGCGGCTCCACGAGCACGAAGCTTCTGTTCGCTAACATCAGCCTCGCTGGCTTCACCATCGGTAAGCTCGACTCGCAGTACAACCTGTACATGGGTTACGCTGGCAACGTCATCAACGACGACGTCGTCTATGACGGCCCGTACGAACTCAACCAGTTGACCTACAACTACGACGCCGGCAACGGCTTCACGGCGGTCATCTCGCTCGAAGATTCCAACTCCGGCGCTGGCGCAACCGGCGTCAACGGCGAAGACAGCTCGGATCACTACGCTCCGGACGTCGTTGCCGGTGCTGGCTACAAGGCTGGCAACTTCGGCTTCAAGGTCGTCGGTGGTTATGACTCCATCGTCGAAGAAGGCGCCATCAAGGCTCGCGCCGATGCCGACTTCGGCGTCTTCAAGGCGTTCATCATGGGCGGCTGGAACACCGACGGCGACAAGCTGAACAAGTACGCCAGCGCGAACGGCGCAGGCCCGGCCAAGGGCATCGGCTGGGGCGACTGGGCTGTTTGGGGCGGCGTCACCGTTCCGTTCAACGACAAGCTGCAGGCTAACGCTCAGGTTGCCTACACCGACTCGAAGATCTTCGCAGCAACCGCCAACCTTCGTTGGAACCCGGTTAAGAACCTCCTGGTTCAGCCGGAAGTTTCCTACACCAACTGGGACTCCATCAACCAGGACCAGTGGGCTGGCGTTCTGCGCTTCCAGCGTAGCTTCTAAGACCTCATTTCTGAGATCTGATCTGACTTGACCCCTGATCGGATGGGGACCGGGCCGACTTCCAGCGAAGCCGGGCCGGTCCTTCCGAGACGGGTTCCGCTCACATTCCTTAATCGCTACCAACCGGATGCATGACATCCGGAGGTAGAATTTTGTGTTCTATATATTATATATAATGTTATTCTTACACTAGCTAAGCTAACCCTTCAATGCCAAGACCGATGGCATTGTTTTGGGAAACTGCCAGCAGAAGGCCGAAGAGCGGCAGCCGGTTCGAAAGCCATGTCGCCAGAGCGAAGAAGCCGCCGCACACGCCAAAGGTTGTGATGATGCGCTTCGAACCTATCAACATCATCGACAAGCCGCTTTTTTTGTCGTAGAGAGGCCGCATGTCATTCACCTGCGCAAATGCCTCGCGATTTTATTCGTACCGCTGCTCTCAGCGGAGGCGGGCCCGTGCGTAGGTAAAATCGACGCAACGACATAGACCCGAACAGCCGCTAGTCCTACCTGGCGGCTTTTTTGTCGGCACGGTATGACCCAAAAAGGAACCGATACCGTGTTGAATTCCACTGATGATTTGCGAATTGTCGAGATCACTGCCCTCACCCCACCCTCCCGTATTTTAGAGGAGATTCCCAGGGATGAGGCCGTCACCACGACGGTGACGGAAGCGCGCAGCGCCGTTCACCGCATCCTGCACAATGACGATGATCGGTTGATCGTCGTGATCGGCCCCTGCTCCATCCACGATCCTGTCGCTGCACGGGACTATGCCACACGCCTGAAGGAACAGCGCGATCGGTTCGCCGACGATCTCGAAATCATCATGCGGGTCTATTTCGAGAAGCCTCGCACGACGGTCGGCTGGAAGGGCCTCATCAACGACCCTCATCTCGACGGAAGCTACCGCATCGAAGAGGGATTGCGCATTGCGAGAAGCCTTTTGATCGATGTCAACGAAATCGGGCTGCCCGCCGGCTGCGAGTTCCTTGATACGATCACGCCGCAATACATCGCCGACTTGGTGAGCTGGGGCGCGATCGGCGCGAGGACGACCGAGAGCCAGGTGCATCGCCAGCTCGCGTCAGGTCTTTCGTGCCCAGTCGGCTTCAAGAACGGCACGAATGGCGACGTAAGGATAGCGCTCGATGCGATCGTGGCGGCCTCGCAGCCGCATCATTTCCCGGCTGTGACCAAGGAAGGCCTTGCGGCGATTGCCTCGACGCGCGGCAACGAGGATTGCCACATCATTCTGCGCGGCGGCAAGCAGCCCAATTTTGACGCGGCCAGTGTGCAGGCAGTATCGGCTCAGGCACTCCAGGCTGGACTTGATGCGCAGATCATCATCGATGCCAGCCATGCCAATAGCAGCAAGAACCCCGAGAATCAGCCGCTGGTCGTCAGCTCGGTCGCGGAGCAGATCTCTGCCGGCAACCGGCACATCAAGGGCATGATGATGGAGAGCAACATCGTCGGCGGCCGCCAGGATCTCGTTCCCGGCAAAGCGCTGGTCTATGGCCAAAGCATCACCGACGGCTGCATTGATTGGCCGACCTCCGTCCGCACATTGGAGGAACTGGCCCGAGCCGCACAAACAAGGCGGCGGATGCCTCGCCAATAGCATTTTCTGATCGGGGATCGTTCGCCAGCCTTGGGAACGGTCCCATCCACCGTTAAGCGTGTCCTCGCCGAATGGCGAGGACAAAAGATTTCCCCTTTTAATCCAGTTCAGGATCGCCCGCCACCGACGATCAGCTTCAGCGACCCCTCGAATTCCGGCTGGGTGCGCAGATGCCTATATTTGGCATCCCATGTACCGTCCTTAAGATCGCGTCCGAGTTCGGCGACGAAGCGCTCGCCGATCGAAGCGTCGACGAAGCTCCAGGCCGAGTTGGCGAGCCGGGCGCCCGGCTCCAGCAGGCGTTCCGGACGTCCGTAATAGGCCTCCCCGAAACCATCAGTGCAATGGAGCGGGATCGGCACGGGAATGACCTCAGCGTTGCCGCCCAATCCTTCGCTGATGGTTGCCATTTGCGGATAGCGGCGCGCCTCTACCGCGATCACTTCGGGTGCGTAATCGACGAGCCAGAAGCGATCGAGCTCGTCGGGATCGGCGGTCAGGATCAGAACGGGACCGCGTGTCACCCGCCGCATCTCGCCAAGTCCGGCCACCAGATCGGACCACTGATGCACGGTGAATGTCGCCATGCAGGCATCGAAACTGTCGTCTGCAAAGGGAAGCTTCTCGGCGGTAGCATCGATGGCGGCGGGCAGATGCGCGGGCCGCTGCGCCCGCATGGACGCAGACGGCTCAACGGCTGTCACCGCGCGATCAACGGGCTCATAAGAGCCGGCGCCGGCACCGAGATTGAGGACGCTGCGGGCATCGCCCAATGCGGCGCGGATAAACGCCGCAATATGTGGATCCGGCTGGCGGTATCTTGCGTAATTCGTGCCGATGACGCCGTAATTTGCGTCACCGGCGCTGCCGTCCTGATGTCGGTTGGCCATGGTCTTCATCCTCGCTTTCTGGCTGTATTCAGCAGCTTCGTTGTTGGTTCGGCACGGCCTTGCGGTTGCCGAAAATGCTCTTGCTTTTCCGAACTTCATTATTCCCTCAACGGGAAATTTAGATTGTAAGCAGGACAAAACATTATGGTGCGCGAGAAGAAAAACGATATGATCGAACAAAAGTTGTTCGGAAATCTCACATGCCCCGCCGCATACCCTCCCTCAACGCATTACGCGCCTTCGAAGCCGCCGGCCGGCATGGGCGGATGACGCTCGCGGCCGATGAGCTGAACGTGACGCATAGCGCCGTCAGCCGTCAGATCCAGCATCTCGAGGATGTGTTGGGCGTGCCACTGTTCGAAGGGCCGAAGAACAAGCTGCGATTGACCGAGGCGGGTTCGACTTTGTTGTCTGGCTTGGTCTCCGCCTTCGATCAGATCGACATGTCGGTGCGGTCGGTTGCGGATATGGAAGACGGATCGCTCGACGTCTCCTGCCCCGGCACCTTCACCATGCGTTGGCTGATCCCGCGGCTTTACCGGTTTCAGGCGGAGTATCCCAATATCGAGGTTCGCCTGACGGCATCGTCCCGCCCCGTCGATTTTATGCGAGACGGATTCGACGTTGCGATCCGGGTCGGTGCCGCACCCTGGCCGCAGGGCGCGGAGGTGATCGCGCTTTTTCCCGAGCAGACAGGCCCGGTTATCTCCCCTTCCCTCGAAAGAACCGTCGCGGAGAATTTTGCCGGCGTTCCGCAGCTTCACACCAGAACCCGCCTTCGCGCCTGGGGCGACTGGCTGTCGCGCTCGGGCGCGCCGGTCGAGGTCGGAACGCGGGTGGAATATGAACATTTCTATTTCATGCTGGAGGCTGCAAGCGCCGGCCTTGGCGTCGGCGTCGCGCCTTGGCCCTATGTGACCGATGACATCCGCTTCGGCCGCCTCGCCGCCCCATTGGGTTTTATCGACAGCGGCCATCATTACGTGGCGCTGCGGCGCGCCCGGCGGAATCGAAAATCGGTCCTGTTCTGCGAATGGCTGCAGAAGGAAGCGCAGGCATTTTTAGCCTCGCATCCCGCACTGCCGAGCTAGGCGCGCCGATAATGAGCGAGGCTCAGATAGTGTTTTCGGGGGCCTTGCACGTGCCACATTTCTGCCCATGCATCCGGCCCGCGAAAGAAAAGGCGACCGCGATATAGATCCGCGCCGCAATGATGAACGACGCGCTGCGAGGCGCCATGTCCGATGCGGATGAATTCGGTGAGGTCGGGGAAGCAGACGGCGACATGTCCAGCCTCGCCACGCAGGCGATAGGTACGGCTGCTCCTGAGCGTCGCATAGTCCATCGTCGTGTCGCCATGTTCTTCGAACTGGTGAGGCGTGACGAACGCCTGACCTTCGAAGAGGATAAGGGAGGCGTTGAGGCGGTCGATGACCTTCCGCCTCACGTCCCATGTGCCGAGATAGTGTCCCAGCCCTTCATCCATGACCGCCTCCGGCGGCCAACGTGTCCGTCATTCAGGACGCCGCGCGCTGGGTAGTGTCAGTGCCGGATTGCCTGATCGGCAATTTCCAGCCGGGGCGGACGAAATGGCAGGTGTAGCCGTTCGGAATACGCTCCAGATAGTCCTGGTGCTCCGGCTCGGCCTCCCAGAAATCGCTTGCCGGCGTGACCTCGGTGACGACCTTGCCCGGCCAGAGACCAGAAGCGTCGACATCGGCGATCGTATCCAAGGCGACCCGCTTCTGCTCGTCGCTGGTATAGAAAATAGCCGAGCGATAGCTCATGCCGACATCGTTGCCCTGGCGGTTGCGCGTGGACGGATCATGGATCTGGAAGAAGAATTCCAGCAGGTCGCGGTAACTGATCTTCTCGGGGTCGAAGACGATCTCGATCGCTTCCGCATGGGTGCCGTGGTTGCGATAGGTCGCATTGCGGACGTCGCCGCCGGTATAGCCGACACGCGTCGAGATGACGCCGTTATAGCGGCGGATGAGGTCCTGCATGCCCCAGAAACAACCGCCGGCGAGAACTGCACGTTCCGTAGTCATCGGATATCCTCCACTTGGTCGAGATAGGCACCATAACCCTCGGCCTCCATCCTGTCGCGATGCACGAAACGAAGGGAGGCGGAATTGATGCAATAGCGCAGGCCGCCGCGATCCTCCGGTCCATCCGGGAAGACATGGCCCAAATGGCTATCGCCATGGATGGAGCGCACTTCGGTGCGCAGCATACCGTGCGAAAGGTCGGTCAGCTCATTGATGTTGGCAGTTTCGATCGGCTTGGTGAAGCTCGGCCAGCCGCAGCCGGAATCGAACTTGTCGGAAGAGGCAAACAGCGGCTCGCCCGATACGATGTCGACATAGATGCCGGGCTGCTTGTTGTTGAGATATTCGCCCGTGCCCGGACGCTCGGTACCGCTTTGCTGCGTCACGCGGTACTGCTCGGGAGACAGCTTCGCTATAGCCTCGGAAGTCTTGCGGTAGTTCTGCATTCCTGTTCTCCTTGCCCTCAGACGCATATTTCGAACTCTACCAGGCACTACGAGAGAACCCTGGATATCGTTACAGACATCGAACTCGATGAGCGTCGCGGGAGTGGTTGCGACGCAGATATAGGTATGGGGCAAGCGATTTGCCATATCGCACACGGCGGCGTGATGTGCCGCCCATCTGGCGGCGATCAGTGATCCCAGTCGCAGGCAGCGGCATAGATCGTCGCCAGCGCCTCGATGCCGGCCTGATCGTCGGTATCGAAGCGGCCGGCGAGCGGGCTATCCAGATCGATGACACCGAAAACATAGCCATCGCGCAACAGCGGCACCACCAGCTCCGAACGGGAGGCGGCATCGCAGGCGATATGGCCTGGGAAAGCATGCACGTCCTCGACAAGAATCGACCGCTCCTCCTCGACCGCCGTCCCGCACACGCCGCGGCCGACCGCGATGCGGACGCAGGCCGGCTTGCCCTGGAACGGCCCGAGCACGAGCTCGTCATCCGACTGCAGGAAATAGAAGCCGGCCCAGTTGAGGTCCGGCAGCATCTGGTAAATCAGCGCTGACGTATTGGCGGCGTTGGCGATCGGATCGGTCTCGCCTTCGAGCAGCGCCTGCAACTGAATGGCAAGTTCACGATAGAATTCGGGTTTGCTGTCGTGTTGGATCGTCTTTTCCGCAAACATCGGATTGCTGCCTTTCGGTTATGTCGT
This sequence comes from Rhizobium cerradonense, assembly GCF_030182455.1. Classification (NCBI taxonomy): domain Bacteria; kingdom Pseudomonadati; phylum Pseudomonadota; class Alphaproteobacteria; order Hyphomicrobiales; family Rhizobiaceae; genus Rhizobium; species Rhizobium cerradonense. Next base: position 123,659 of record NZ_JAQJCK010000003.1, on the reverse strand, counting down.
TGCCGGCCGGATCGTACTCAGTCCTTGTCGTCAGGCGGACAGGGCCAGCTTTCCGGCGTTTTTAGCCCTGCGGGCAACTTGGTCGCCTTATCGCCGCAGGCAAGATTGATTTGCTGCTGTTCCAGGCCGGTGGCGGTCGAGAGATCGAGCCCTTCGATACGGGTCAGAAACATGAAGGCGCCGCTAAAGGCGACCGGGCCTTTGATCGTCGCGCCGCTCAGAGCAGCGCGGGAAAGATTGGCCAGAGAAAAATTCGTCCCCGTCAGCACCGCCTTGTCGAAATCGGCACGGCCAAGCTCGGCCTTCTGGAAATCCGCGTTGGTAAGCTGCGCGCCGCCGAATTCGGCCCGCTGCAGCTCGGCACTGGCAAATCTGGCGCCGTTGGCCATGATGTTGCTGAAATCGGATCGGTATGCTTCGATCCTCGAGAAATTCGCCGCATCGGCCCGCGCATTCTTCAACCAAGTGCGCACCAGCGTCGCCTTCTCCAGATTTGCCAATGTGAGATTGGCATTGCTGAGATCGGTGCCGTCGAAATGAGCGCCGACGAGGTTGGCTTTTTGAAGATCACTACCCTGCAGCATGATATTGTTTTTGCTGCATTCGCTCCAATCGAGACCAGGCGAAGCCACATCGCCGCAATCACCGGCCCGTGCCGAATTGTGGGTGCCGGATGCGAGCAGCATCGTCACGGCCAGCGCCAGCCCGGACAGAGCGGCAGCAACCGGCCTGTTCATCGCGGCAACCCAATTCAAAGCCGCGCCGCCGGCATTTCGTCCCCGCCAAGACTGCATCCCTAACCCTCGCTTCGCTTCACCACGCGGGCGCCCCTCCTCAGCATCGAGTCAGCCGTCCCGCTCCAATTCTGTATATAGTGTTTCCTGCAACGAAAAAGCGACCACGCCGCAAAAGCATATCACACGGCGAGCCCTACCGGCAGTTTGTTGCAGCGATAGAAGGCAGCGAGCGGAGGAAAAACAGAACCGGAAAATCCGAGACCAATGCCGCGCCCGAGCGCAAGGCACTGGCGGGGCCGACGGGAGCAAAGCACGCAGCAAAAGAAAAGTGGCCTAGCCAAGGGAAACGGCCAGGCCACCATGGGTGCAGATTGGAGGTCAATCTAATCTAGCAGGCTAATAGTAAGATAGACTTAGTTTTTGTCAATAAGGATGTTGTGGAGGCTTTAGCGGAGTTGATTGGCGCGGCGGAATCGAAAATTACTCCTGCGAATAGAAGCCCTTATCCGCTCGAGATCCATTGGCTTCGCCCATCAGCACAGTGATCTAGGGACACAACAGCGCCTCGCAGTGCTTGTGATCCAGCGATGCAGCCCGATGATCGTCGGTTTAATACCAGCGTCCGCGACCGTACCAGCCGCCACCCAGCACAAGAAGTATCACGACTATTATGAGAAGTGTGGTGAGATCCATGTACATCTCCTCGGGAGTACCCTTACCATCTCGTTCGCGCCTACGGGCGTCGCTCATCTTGGGACTCTGGACTTTCAACGGAGAAAGAGCGGAGTTAGTTCCAGTCAATGGCCGCCATGGGGAAAATGCGTTGATCGACACGACCTCAAAGTGGTCATCGCCCGTCGCAAGATTCCTTCGCCCTCCCCGTCCACCTCCGCAAATCCCAATTTGTGGATACAGACAAAAATTGGGCCGCCTGTCGGGGACGATGTGGCGGCCCAGCTGTGGCTACGGGTGCAGCCACGTAGGCGGAAAGTCGCCTAACAATTAGATATTATCAATTAAATTTTTTAATTTCAACCAAACTTTTGAATTAATTAAATTAGCTTTTCGTTGAGTCCGATCCCAAATACTCCGCCCATCCGTCGTCAGCACCGGTTGCAACACCATGGGCAGCAGCAACGGGCGAACATTGGGCAGCCTTGATAAACCGGAGGCGCGGAAGAAATCGGCACCGAAGCCCAAAAACGAAAAAAGCCCGCGAATGCGGGCTTTTCAAGCTGGTCGGAGTGGAGTGATTCGAACACTCGACCCCCACGTCCCGAACGTGGTGCGCTACCAGACTGCGCTACACTCCGTGACCAGCGGCGCTTCTATAGACCAGCCATTTTTGATGCACAAGCACCAAAATCAAAAAAACCATTCGATTTTTGACGAAAAGATTACAGAGGCAATTGCTTAGAAAATCGGCAGGAAAATGAGTGTCGAACCGGCCGAAGTGCGTAAGACGCAACACATTTGCCAAAATCCCACTTCTGCGTGCGGATTGGAATTTTCTTTTGCCGGCTTTGGCGCTAAAGCCTTAGCGGGACAGGCGGAAATGTCGTGGGACAGCGGCGTTTGCGCAACCGAATGCGAGACAGAAGCTCAAGGACGTTACGATGAATATCCGCATGATCACCGCGGCGGGGCTGTTGCTGGCCCTGGCAAGCTGCACAACTACAACCACAGCGCTCCCGTCGATTGCGAGCAACCCGGTTCAGGACCGCTGGGAAGGCCAGTCGGCCGGCCGCTTCTTCGCCTCCTACGGCCCGCCGCTCTCCGATCGCGACGAAGGCGGCAACCGCGTCTATACGTGGCGCGGCGGCTACAAGACGGTCACCGTCGCCGGCAAGAAGGGCGAAAAGAAGGGCGGCAAGCGGTTTTATAGCTGCAAAGCCGATATCGTCACCAACCAGAGCTATGTCATCCGCTCGGTCCACATCCTCGGCGACCAGCCCGGCACCAACGGCTCCTCCTATTGCGCCGAACTGCTGGCGCCGCCGGAAAAGGCGAGCTGAGTTTCTCGGATTATCGGGGACGAACTATCGCAGGCGGCTCGAAAGAGTCGCCTGTTTTTGTTTTGGGGTGTGCTCGGCGCTTGGCGGGGCGGTCGATTCTTGTCGGCGAGATCACGAAGAGGGACTGCCAAGGCGCTTAAATCGGCATTACTGCCTGCATCACCACGCAGAACCTGCTTCGCCACAATAGGACCGACCGCGGCTCACTTCTTTTAGCGCGTTAGGTCGATTTGGTTGCTCTTGAGCGGCTGCTAAAGAATCGCTTGCAAACAAATTAAGCGGTACTCTGGCGAGCAAACGAATCAATGAATTTAGGACCAGGCAAGGACCAAATTGCATGCAGTATCACTTCTGGCGTGCTTTTGCCGAAGCACTAGATTTTGAGGTAGCCTCCAAAGCGCGTTTGGACGGTCGCTCTGGACTAGAGCACGAATTTTTCACAGTTGGCATCGATGAAAACCGCAAACGGCTGTTGCTGATCTCTAAGGAAATGGATCCCAAGCTCGCGGCGCTCGTCCATAGCGATATGGCCCTAGCAAATCCCGAGTATAACGTTCTTACTGCCCGACCTGTTACCCTCGACACCTATCATATTGCGAGTGTCGTTTCCGGTCTCATCGGCGGAACTGAACTCGATCTGACTGCATTCCAAACCGCAGCAGAGTCATTCACTAATGCGCTAAAAGCCAATCCACTGCCCCAAGGTAATGATGTTGGATCTACATTAACAAATGCTCAGAAAATACTGGATTTAGCTGGTGTATCTTCGTTTATTATGCCTGTTTTGCGTGGATCTATAATATCCGGATTAGGTGTATCCGAACAGTTAGTTCTTTTTATCCGCCAGATGGCAGCGATTGATCTCAATCGCGTCTTTGTAAAGAATGAAAGCAACAATCAAACGATTTCGTTTGCACCTATGCTTGAGGTCGACAGCCAAGCGGCTGATAGAGGCCGAGGTCTGTGCCCGGTTCCACTTTTTGAGCTGGACCAACGCGATTGGGACTTATTTTCAACCAACATTAGGAAAGACGACATTAAGGAACGTCTTGGCTCGCTTGGACTGTCGCAATATTTCTCCCCCCCGCTCGACCACGCCGCTCTTGGTCTCATCGATCGGGGTATTGCCGAACTAAAGACCCTCGCGAACGTTGCTGAGCTATCCGAACGAATTGGCCATCCCATCGGTAAAATGGAAATTGTGAAGGGTCCATCTGACGTTCGGAATATTGTTGACCAGCTACATGATAGAAATCTGATAGTTGAAGGTGAAATGGGTTTTACAATCACTGAGGCCGGTCAAGAAATGAGGGCAACTGTTAAATTCCGCCCGCGTGAGGGCCTGCTGTTCAAGTTAATTGACCGCATGAGTATAAAATTGGACACACGCGGGTGGTTCAAAGTCGATGTTGGTGGGGGCAAGGACAAATAGCCAACCGAATGGATGCGGATATCAGATACTTAAAAGCCGCCTCTGAACGGAATTATGGACCGAAAAAGCGTTTCGATTTCGGAACTTTCCATTACGTTGTCGCGTGATTTTATTCACAAATCGCGTTGGCTGGGGCGCCTGGATTCGAACCAGGGGATGGCGGTACCAAAAACCGCTGCCTTACCGCTTGGCTACGCCCCAACAATGCGACATGGCGACTGTTCGCGCCAAATCGGCGTCTGATTAGCAAAGGTCGCTTCCGGTCACAATCACTAAGTTATGCCTGAACGCATATTTCTGTGTGCTTTCGGCAGGGCTATGATAGGGCTTGCTGTTCCAAAATCCACTTTAGGAGATCTGATGAGCCAGTTTCGCGCCCGCCCTCCGGCCGTCCCGTCGGTGTTAGTCGACGACGCCGTGGTGCGCATTATCCGCTGGGATTTCGAGCCGGGCGCCGATACCGGCCATCATGTCCATGGCCTCGGCTATGTCGTGGTGCCGATGACGGATTGCCAGTTTCTGATCGAGGAAGGGGCCGAAAGCCGCCGTGTCGATCTTGCCAAGGGCGCGGCCTACCGGCGTGACGCCGGCGTCGAGCATAATGTGGTCAATGCTGGGTCCGAACCGATGTCCTTCATTGAAATTGAATACAAGAGATGAGCGTTCCCGAATTCGATCTTGCCTTTGAGCCAGCCTATGGCCGCGCGGTGCCCATTGCGCCCGGCGTGGAGCGGATGACGGTCAACAATCCCAGCGCTTTCACCTTTCACGGCACCAACAGCTATATCGTCGGCGGCTCGTCCGTGGCGGTGATCGACCCCGGCCCGGAGAATGACGCGCATTTCGCGGCCCTGATGGCGGCGCTGAAGGGGCGCGAGGTGACGCATATTTTCGTCAGCCATACCCACCGCGACCACTCGCCGCTTGCCAAGCGGCTGAAAGAGGCGACGGGCGCGTTGACGGTTGGCGAAGGGCCGCACCGCGCCGCGCGGCCGCTGCATGAGGGCGAGGTCAATCCCTTCGCCGAAAGCTCGGATACGGATTTTCGGCCGGATATTGCGCTTGGCGACGGCGAAAGCGTCTCCGGAGACGGCTGGGAATTGACCGCATTGCTGACGCCCGGCCATACGGCCAATCACGCCTGCTTTGCGCTGGAAGGCAGCGGCATTGTCTTTTCCGCCGATCATGTCATGGCCTGGGCGACGACGATCGTCGCGCCGCCGGATGGTTCCATGGCCGATTACATGGCGTCGCTCGACCGGCTGCTTGCCCGCGACGACCGCCTCTTCTTTCCCGGCCATGGTGGGTCGGTGAAGGAACCCGCCTCCTTCATGCGCGGTCTCAGGACCCATCGGCGCATGCGCGAACGCGCCGTATTGGAGCGGATCAGGGCCGGCGACCGCCTGATCCCCGACATGGTGAAGGCCATTTATCGCGAAACCGACCCACGCCTGCATGGCGCGGCTGCACTCTCGGTGCTGGCGCATCTGGAGGATCTCGTCGGCAAAGGTCAGGTCGAAACGGACGGGCCGCCGGCGCTGTTCGGGACCTATAGGCTGGCCTGAGCGGCTTCAGCTTCCGGCAATGCCCAGGAGTTCAGCGTCCAGCGCCTTCAGATAGCTTTCGGCTATGTTGGCGCTGATGCCGAGATCGTCCTGGCCATAGCGCGAGGCAACGCGCACATCGACCAGCGTCGTCTCCGCCTCTTCACGCAGGCGGATCAGCACATCGAAATTCAGGCCGAGAATGCGGGTGCGGGTCTCGCCCTGCAGGACGACGTCGGAATTCTGGCGGATCAGATCGGCCACGCTGTCGCGATAAGGCCGCGGCGTCGGCACGGGGACGACATCGGGCATGTCGGTGACGGCGCTGTCGTCCGGTGTCTGGCTCTGGTTCTGCCGGCGTGCAGGGCGCTTCGGCTTTTCATGGCTGTTCGGATCGACAACATCGGCGCCTTCGGCCTTGACGATGGTGATATGATTGTCCTTCGCGACCTTGCGCACAGCCTCGAGCACGCGGTCGGCAGCGCCTTCGTAGCGACGCCCGGTCAGCACCGGATAGGCGGCATATTGGGCCTCGCGGTCCTGCGGCGTCACAAAATGCCTCGGCGGCAGCCAGATCTGCTTGGCCTGCGGCGGCGCCAGCCATTCCGGCGCATCGACGAGATCGGTAGAGACATCGTAGATTGCTGGCCGTGTCCAATAACGCTCCACGCCGATGCCGACGATCGCCAGCGGCAGAGCGGCGTAGATCAGCGCCTTAAAAGCCGAAACGCCCCCGATGGCAGCAAACCGCCAGAGCTGCGTCAGGCCGATGATGGCAAGCAGCACCGCCAGCCCGGCAAAGCCGGCGGAAATCAGCAGCAGCAGGACGAAATAGGGCGTTTCCAGCGGCCCGAATCGATGGCCAACCAAAATCACCCCGCACAGCACCAGCGCAAAGGACGCAATCAGGCGCGAGGCGCGCGCGGCATGCGAAACGGGACGGTCGAAGCGAATGGTCATGAAGAACTCGTCGGCACGTCGGATCGGAAGGCGGATGCTACCCAATTCCGAAGGTCGACCTCATGTTTAGAACAAGAAATGGCGAAAATAAATCGGATGTCGGAACGCATGATTAACGCGCGACCGTAAGCCGGCTGCCCGGACCGTCGGCCCAAAATGTGAGTACTTGCTTAAATTCTGAAAAAGAGCCATGCTTTTCGGGGTTTACTTAGGCCATGAAAGGACTTGAGGAGATGGAAACGATGCAATCGCCGGACATCGCCGCCAAGCCGTTGCCTGCGGCGGCCGGCACGGTCGCCAATGCTGCCGATCCTACCCTGCCGCTCGAACTTGTGGAGCTGGAATTATCGCTCGAAGGTTTTTCCGGTGGCGAAGCGGCCTTTTGCGAAGCCGTGCGCGATGCGGCCCGGGCTGCACATGGCGAATTCCTCTTCGATCTCCCCGCCACGGGATTGATATCGGATTGCCGCCGGATTGCGGTCCTGCGGATTCCCGAGGATAGCGAGGCCATGCGCGTCATCTTCGCAGTGCTCGACGAAGACGATGCGGAAATCCGCCTGCTGCAGCCGGATGAGGAAACCGAACCCCTGCTCCGCTTCGCCGATGCCTTCGTCGATCTGCTGCAACGCCTGCCGCAAAGGCCGCGTGACGACGCTTGAACGACTCACACCCTGGCATGCCATTCAACCGTTCGTGATGAGCGGGCAGCAATACGACTTTCGCACCCCACTGAGGGAGACTATAGTTCCCGCGTGCATATTTGTGCCGAGGATATCGAGTCATGCGTATTTTTCCCGCACTTTCCCTCATCGTCATCGCTACGGTGCTGTCGGCCTGTCAGACGGCAGAGGAGATTCGCGCGGCCGATGAAGCGAGATGCAGCAGCTACGGCTTCCGCCGCGGCACCGAGAATTTCGCCAATTGCCTGATGAATCAGGATCTGAGCCGGCGCGCGGATCAGCGTGCTTTCATGGAAAGCAATGATGATTTCTTCTGGGGGCCGTCCATCGTGGTCGGACCGGGATATTATCATCGCCGTTGGCATTGATCGTTTCGCCTCTCCCGTGACGAAAGCTCAAGCCTTGCCTCTGATGGCCGCCTGCGCCGCCGCAAGCCTTGCGATCGGCACGCGGAAGGGCGAGCAGGACACGTAATCCAGCCCGATTTCCTCGCAAAAGTGGATCGAAGCCGGATCGCCGCCATGTTCGCCGCAGATGCCGAGCTTCATATCGTTGCGCGTGCGACGGCCGCGCTCGGCAGCGATGCGAATCAGTTCTCCCACGCCGTCGAAATCGAGTGAGATGAAGGGATCATGCTCTATGATCCCCTTGCGCTGATAGGTGGGGATGAAGGCGGCGGCATCGTCGCGCGACATGCCGAAGGTGGTCTGCGTGAGGTCATTCGTGCCAAACGAGAAGAATTCGGCCGCTTCCGCGATGATGTGCGCGCGGAGGGCCGCGCGCGGCAGCTCGATCATCGTGCCAACGAGATAATCGATCTTCATCTTGGCTTCCGTCATGACCGCGCGGGCCACCTCTTCGATACGTGCCTTGACGTAATCGAGCTCCGAGCGCAGGCCGACCAGCGGCACCATGATCTCCGGCACGACCGCGGCACCCGTTTCCTTTGCGGCAGAGACCGCCGCCTCGAAGATGGCGCGGGCCTGCATCTCGACGATTTCAGGATAGGAAATCGCCAGGCGGCAACCGCGATGGCCGAGCATCGGATTGAACTCATGCAGCGCATCGACGCGCTGGCGCAATATGGCCGGCTCCATGCCCATGATGCCGGCGACCTCCGCGATCTCCTCGTCCGTCTTCGGCAGGAACTCGTGCAATGGCGGGTCCAGCAGGCGGATGGTCACCGGCAAGCCGTGCATGATGGTGAACATGCCGGTGAAATCGAGCCGCTGCATCGGCAAGAGCTTGGCGAGCGCGGCGCGGCGGCCCTCCTCGCCTTCCGCAAGGATCATCTCGCGCATGACATGGATGCGGTCGCCCTCGAAGAACATGTGTTCGGTGCGGCAAAGGCCGATGCCTTCGGCACCGAAGGAACGAGCGGCGCGGGCGTCCGCCGGTGTGTCCGCATTTGTGCGCACCGTCATGCGGCGCGAGCGGTCGGCCCACTCCATGATACGCCCGAAATCGCCTGACAGTTCCGGCTGGATCATCGCCACCTCGCCCTTCAGCACCTGACCGGTGGAACCATCGATGGTGACAATGTCGCCCTTTTTCAGGGTGACGCCGATGCCGATCAGCTTTTCGTTGCGCATGTCGATGCGCATGGTGCCGGCGCCGACCACGCAGGGAATGCCCATGCCACGGGCAACCACCGCCGCGTGGCTGGTCATGCCGCCGCGCGTGGTGAGAATCCCCTCGGCGGCATGCATGCCGTGAATATCCTCCGGGCTGGTCTCGATGCGCACGAGAATGACCTTGCGGCCCTCCTCTTCTGCGACAATCGCCTCCTCGGCGGTGAAGACAACCTCGCCGGTCGCGGCCCCCGGCGAAGCCGGCAAGCCGGAGCCGATGATCTCCCGATGCACGCGCGGATCGATCGTTGGGTGAAGGAGCTGATCAAGGGTCGAGGGCTCGATGCGCGAAACGGCCTCATCCTCGGTGATCAGACCTTCGTCGACCATATCGACAGCGACCTTCATTGCGGCCTTGGTGGTGCGCTTGCCGGCGCGGGTCTGCAGCATCCAGAGCTTGCCGCGCTCAATGGTGAATTCCAGATCCTGCATGTCACGGTAATGCGCTTCGAGCTCGGCGCAGATGCGACGGAATTCGGCAAAGGCTTCCGGCATCAGCTTTTCCATCGACGGCCGGTCGTAGCCGGAGGCGATACGGGCCGCCTCGGTGATGCTCTGCGGGGTGCGAATACCGGCAACGACATCCTCGCCCTGCGCATTGACCAGGAATTCGCCGTAGAGCTCCTTTTCACCCGTCGAGGGATTGCGGGTGAAGGCAACACCAGTGGCGGAGGAATTGCCGAGATTGCCGAAGACCATGGCCTGGATATTGACCGCCGTGCCCCAAGCTTCGGGGATATTATGCAAATGACGATAGGTGATCGCACGCGGGTTCATCCAACTGGAAAACACCGCGCCGACGGCACCCCAGAGCTGCACCTCGGGCTCCTGCGGGAAAGCCTCGTCCAGTTCCTCTTCTATGACGGCCTTATAAAGCGAGACAACATGCTGCCACTCTACGGCAGAAAGATCGGTATCGAACTCATGGCCGAGGCGAGCCTTCTCATCCTCCAGGATTTCCTCGAAAATCTCGTTGTCGAGACCCATGACGACATCGGCATACATCTGGATGAAGCGCCGATAGCTGTCCCAGGCGAAGCGGGCGTCGCCGGCATCATGGCCGAGCGCCTGCACCGTGTCGTCGTTGAGGCCGAGATTGAGGACGGTATCCATCATGCCAGGCATGGAGGCGCGACCGCCGGAGCGCACGGAAACGAGCAGCGGGCGAACGGTATCGCCGAACTTGCGCCCGGTGATCGCCTCCATCTGCTTCAGCCCCTGCATCACCTGCAGCTTCAGGTCTTCCGGAACGTTGCGGCCGTTTTTGTAATAGAAAGCGCAGACTTCGCTGATGATCGTCAAGCCGGGGGGAACCGGCAGGCCAAGGCTGCACATTTCGGCAAGATTGGCGCCCTTCCCCCCGAGCCGCTCATAGTCCTTGGCGCGCCCCTCGGCCTTCCCGTCGCCGAATGTATAAACCCACTTCGTCATTTTCCCCCGTCCAACTCCTAAGGTTGAACTTAATTCATTGAGGTGGAAATGAAAATCGACAAATGCGGCGAAATGTTGCGTTGCACAATAAATATAAAATCGCAGTGTTAAAAATCGTGTCCACTATAGCAGGCGTGTAAAGCGTCACTTGACGCATGACGCATGCCCAACTAGTTAGAATCATGAAGATCAGAAACGTGATTCATAAGGGGACGCAGGTTCATCGAAGAGGATGATGCCTCCGGCTTGCAGCCGGCCTTCGTGCCAAAACTACGGCGAATTATTTCCTTCCTCCAGGATATGGAACAAGAGGAGGAATTGCGGACGGTGCCGAGTTGGAAAGCCCATCTACTCACCGGCGACCGCAAAGGCACTTGGAGCCTCTTTGTCACGAAAAACTGGCGACTGACGTTTCGGATAGACCGGACAGAAATTGAGATCATCGACCTCGATTATGAAGATTATCACTAGGAGATGGCCATGAACGCTTTACAGGGCATCCGTATGAAAAACCCAGCCCATCCGGGCGGGTTCGTCAAAAGCGAGATCATTGAAGCTCTTGAGCTTTCCGTCACCGACGCAGCCAAGGCGCTAGGCGTTACGCGCCCGGCCTTGTCCGCGCTTCTCAATGAACGAGCCCACCTATCGCCAGAAATGGCTCTCAGAATCGAGAAGGCATTTGGCGTGTCTATGGATACGCTGATGCGGATGCAGAATAGCTACGACATTGCTCAAGCCCGGAAACGGGAGGGAGAAATCAAGGTGGCACCGTTCAAAGGCAAGCCAAATGATCCGCCATCGACCGCAACCTAAGGACCGCCAACCGGCGACTAAGCTCCCGCCTCCCGCCGCGCCAGAATCTTGTCGATCCGCATGCCGTCCAAATCGACGATTTCGAAGAGCCAGCCGTCGAATGTAAAGCTCTCGCCGACCTCGGGGATATGACCGAGTTGGTAGAGCGCGAAGCCCGCGAAGGTGTGGAAATTGTCTTCGGAACGCTCGCGCAGGCCGAGCCGCTGGAAAGCGTCATAGGCCGGCATCATGCCTTCGATCAGCAAGGAGCCGTCGGCCCGCTCGACGATATCCGGTCCTTCGTTCTCCATATCCGGCAAGTCGCCGGCGATGGCCTCCAGCAGGTCGGTCTGTGTGACGATGCCTTCCAGGCTGCCATATTCATCGATGACCATGGCGAGACGGACAGGCGCGCGTTTGAAGCTCTCGAGAACCTTGAAAACGGCAGTTGCTTCATGAACGATAAGAGGCTGCCGCATAACCGCTATCGGATCGAGCGATTGGCCGTTGAGGAGTTGGTCGAGAAGATCCTTCTTCAGGATCATGCCGATCGGTTCGTCGATCGTCCCGCGACCGACGAGAAGTTGGTCGAAACGGCTTTCGCGAATAGCCTTCAGCATCTCCTCTGGCGAGTCCTCGGCATCGATCCAATCGACCTCCAACCTCGGCGTCATGATATCGGAGACATCGCGGTCGCCGATGTTGAAGACGCGTTCGACCAATTCCTGCTGCGCCTGTTCCAACAGGCCTGCTTCCTGGCTTTCGGCGACCAGCATCTTGATTTCCGCAGGCGAATGCAGCGAGCCTTCACCGGCGCCCGGCCGCAGGCCAAAGAGGCGCAAAACCATATTGCCGAGACCGTTCAGCACGAGGATCGCCGGGCGGAGCAAGAACAGAAACAGGCCCAGCGGCCGCACCACGCCGAGGGCGGTGCCTTCGCTGCGCTGCAATGCCAGGCTCTTCGGCGCAAGTTCGCCAAGGACGATGTGCAGGGCCGTAATGATGATGAAGGAAATCACGACAGCCACGGCATGCGATCCGGCAGCGGCCCAGGAGCCAGGCAGAAAATCGAGAAGCGGCTCCAGGAGATGGGCAAGCGCCGGTTCTCCCACCCAGCCAAGAGCAAGCGAAGATATGGTGATGCCGAGCTGAGTAGCCGCGAGATTGGCGTCGAGATTGTCGACTGCCCTTTGCAAGGCGGTCGCGTTCATCCGCCCCTCGGAAACTAGTTCGGCCACGCGACTGCGCCGAACGGAGACAAGCGAAAATTCGGCCGCAACGAAGAAACCATTCGCAGCGACGAGCAGCAATACGGCGAGTATTCCGAGGAAATCGAAAATACCGCCATCAAATCCAGACATACTTCCCTTCCGGGCGGATTAGCGCCACGTATTATTGATCGAGAACAAATCTAACACGCTTTTTGGCTGTGCGGCAGCCGAGGCGGCAATTTCTTGTCGATATGGGAATAGCTTTTCCTTTTTCCAATCGGAAAGAGGCGCCTCAAGCTATTTCCCGCAGTTGCTCCGCGGTCTGCAGGTCGACGGAAACAAGCTGTGAGACACCCTGTTCGGCCATGGTCACGCCGAAGAGGCGGTCCATGCGGGCCATGGTGATGGGATTGTGGGTGATGACCACGAAACGCGTCTCGGTCGAGGCCGCCATCTCGTCCATGAGATTGCAATAGCGCTCGACATTATGGTCGTCGAGCGGCGCGTCCACCTCGTCCAGCACGCAGATGGGGGCCGGATTGGTGAGAAAGACGGCAAAGATCAGCGCCATCGCCGTCAGCGCCTGCTCGCCGCCGGAAAGCAGCGTCATGGTCTGCGGCTTCTTACCCGGCGGACGAGCGAGAATTTCGAGGCCCGCCTCCAGCGGATCGTCGGATTCGATCAGTTGCAACTCGGCCGTGCCGCCGCCGAAGAGATGGGTAAACAGCCGCTGGAACTGCACATTGACAACGTCGAAAGCAGCGATCAGCCGCTCGCGGCCTTCGCGGTTGAGGCTCTGGATCGCACCGCGCAGCTTGCGGATGGCGTCGATGACATCATCACGCTCCTTGATCAAGGCCCGCAGCCGTTCTGTCAGTTCCCTGCTTTCCTCCTCGGCGCGCAGGTTGACGGCACCAAGGCGCTCGCGCTCGATCTTAAGCCGCTCCAGCTCGCGCTCGACCTCGCGCAAATCGGGAATATTCTGCCCCGCCGACAGGCCGGCAAGCCGCAGCACCTCATGCAGTTCGACATTCAGCGTCTGGCGGATGCGCAACTCGCTTTCCTGGCGGCGCTCGCGGGCGGAAACCAGGCGCTCCTCGATACGGCCACGCTTTTCACGGCTTTCCGCCAATTCCGACAGTGCCGTGGCGGCCTGACGATCGGCCTCGCGCTGAACGATTTCCGCCTCGACCAGGCGGTCGGCCGCGGTGCGGCGCGCCTCCTCCGCCTTCTGCAATTCATTCATCAGCGCGCGGCGCTTGTCATCAAATTCATCCGGGGCAAGGTCCAGCTCGGCAGCTTCATCGCGCGCCTCTTCCTCACGGTCGCGCAGGGTCTGGATATGCTCTTCGGCGCTGGCGGCGCGCTGGCGCCAACCGTCACGCTCCTGGCGAATCGCCAGGATGCGGCGCTGCCGGGCCTCATTTTCCCGATTCAGCCCTTCGTAACGGGCACGCGCTTCGGCAAGCGCGCCGCGATCCGTGGCGACCTCCGCCTGCTGGTCGCGCAGCTTCAAGTCGATGTCCGCCAGATCGGGCGCATCCTCTAGTTCGATACGGGCATTTTCATCTCGCACCGCCACCTCTTCCATCTGCGCCTGCAGATGGCTGGCAGCTTCCGTGATGACATCGCGACGGCGGATCAGATCGCCGGAGGCGCGCTCGGCCATCGCCAATGCTTCGCGAGCTTCCGCAAGGTGGCGGGCAGCGAGCCGGCTGGTATCACGCGCAACGACAAGACGGGATTCCTCGGCCCGGATCGCGTCGCCGGCAATCGCCAAACGCTCCTCAGCCTCAGCCAGGATATCGCGCGCCACCTCGGCTTCGGCCTCAAGCTCCGCAAGACGATTCTTCTGTGCCAGCCGCAGAGCCGCCGCGCTGGGAGCGTCTGCCCCGGTCACATGCCCGTCCCAACGAAATACGGCGCCGTCCTTCGTCACCAGCCGCTGGCCTGGCTTCAATGCCGGCATGAGGCGCATAGCGTCTGCGGCAGTGACAAGGCCGATCTGGCGCAAGCGTCGCGTCAATGCCGCCGGTGCGCCCACATACGAAATCAGTGGCACGACACCGTCCGGCAGGGCAGGATCGGCCGCGCCGCTGCCATTGTCGGACCAGTGGGCGGGCGCTTGCGGATCCAGCGGCGATTCCAGATCGTCGCCAAGAGCTGCGCCGAGCGCGGTCTCGAAGCCACGGTCGACGCGCAGCTCTTCCGCAACGGGTGCAAATGCGCCCGAGGTGGCTCCCGCCGCGAGCATATTGGAGATCGTGCGCGCTTCCGTTTCCAAGGCATTCAGCCGCGAACGGGCTTCATCGACCGGCGCGCGCGATAAAGCCTCCGTCTCGCGAGCCTTGGAGAGGGCCGCCTCAACGAACTGGATCGCCACCTCGGTGTCGGCGACGACATTTTCAGCGGCTTCGACCACGTCGCGCTTTTCGCCAGGATCCGGCAGGGCGGCTATCTTTTCATCGATCGCAGCGAGCTCCCCGTTGGCCTCATCCATCTGCCGTTCCAGCCGCATCTTCCGGTCGGCAAGATCGCGGATGGCGCGCTCGAGCTGATTGCGGGCGGCGGCGGCCTCGGCGCGCTCGGCAGTCAGCCCGGTAAAGATACGCTCGCTATCGGCCAGCTTCGCGGCAGCCTCCTCGAAAGCCTCGCGCGTTTCCTCGGCAAGCCGGCCGGAATCGGCGAGAATATCGGCGATATCGGCCTCCTCCGCATCGAGCTTTGCCAGGATTTGGGCATTATCGGCAACGAGGCGCTCTTCACGGCTGATGTCTTCGGCCAGTTGTGCCAGCCGCCGGGTCAGCTCGTCTCGACGCCGCAGAATGCGGTTGGCATCCTCTTCAAGCTGGGTGCGAGCAATTTGCAGACGCTGCAATGCGGCGGCGGCTTTTGCCTCTTCTTCGCGCAGGTCCGGCAGCTTGAAGCTGGCAATGCCCTGCGCCTTCGCCGCCTCCATTTGTATCTGCGCCTTTTCAGCGACCAGAACGGTTGCCTGCTTGAGCGCGTTGTCGGCCTCCGCTTCCGCCTCCTTCGCCTGCACCCAATGGATATGCAGGAGCATCGCCTCGCGGGCGCGGATGTCGGCGGACAACATCTTGAACCGGTTGGCCTGCCGCGCCTGGCGCTTCAGGCTCTCGATCTGGCTCTCAAGCTGCGAGGTCACGTCGTCGAGACGCTCGAGGTTGCCTTCGGCGGCGCGCAGACGAAGCTCCGCCTCATGCCGGCGCGAATGCAGGCCGGAAATGCCGGCGGCCTCTTCAAGAAGCTGGCGCCGGGCCTGTGGCTTGGCCTGGATCAACTCGCCAATGCGCCCCTGCCCAACCATCGACGGCGAACGCGCGCCGGTCGAGGCATCGGCGAATAGCAGTTGTACATCCTTGGCACGGGCTTCCTTGCCGTTGATGCGATAAAGCGAGCCCTGCTCGCGCTCGATGCGGCGGGTGACCTGGATTTCGTCGCTGTCGTTAAAGGCGGCCGGCGCCGTGCGGTCGCTATTGTCGAGATAGAGGCCGACTTCCGCGGTATTGCGCGCGGGACGATTGCCGGAACCGGAGAAAATGACGTCGTCCATGCCGGAAGCGCGCATGTTCTTGTAGGAGTTCTCGCCCATCACCCAGCGCAGCGCTTCGACCAGGTTGGACTTGCCGCAACCGTTCGGGCCGACGACGCCGGTCAAGCCGCGTTCGATGACGAATTCCGCCGGCTCCACGAAGGATTTGAAGCCGACGAGACGAAGCCTGTTGAACTTCATAAGCGCCACTCCCCCTCTCCGCGACAGCGGGGGAAGGAAGAAACCCCATCAGAAGTGAGGCACAAAAAAACGGGCGCGCGGGTTTCCCCGCCGCCCGCCGTTTCGAAAAGGCACGGATCAGAGAAGGCTATCGATGAGCTTCGACATGGCACCAACCGACATGTCCCCTGCATAACGCTTGCCGTTGATCAAGAAGGTCGGCGTAGCATTGACGCCGAAGTCTTTGGCTGCGCGTTCCCTAACTGAGTTGACATCATCCAGAAGCTTCTGGTTCGTCAAGCATTTCGTAAAGCTATCCTCAGTAAAACCGGCAAGTTTCGACATTTGCAGCAGCGCGGCACGGCCATCGACATCCGGTGAAGCCCAGGCGATTTGCTGTTTGAACAGCATATCGACCATCGGCAAGTACTGTTCCTGCGGCGCGCAACGGGCCAGCATGAAGGCGGCGGCAGCGCGCGGATCGAAGGGGAATTCGCGGATGATGAAGCGAACCTTGCCGGTGTCGACGTATTTCTGCTTGATCGCGTCGAAGGTGGTAACGGCGAAATGCGCGCAGTGCGGGCAGGTCAGCGACATGTATTCGACGATCTTGACCGGCGCGTCTTCCTTGCCGAGTGCGATTTCCGGCAAGGGGCCGGGCTTCAGCACCTCGTTCATGTCGACATTGCCTTCCGACGACGGGACTTCATCCTCCGGCGAGGCAGCGGTGTTGGTGGTCTCCTGCGCACCACCGACCGTGGTGGCGTTTGCGGCGGATGCGGTGTCGGCAAAGGCAGCGAACGCCATAGAGAGGGCCGCAACGGCGGTGCCGCCCAGCAGGTGGCGTTTGGTCAAGAGCATGTCGGACATCGGCATATAGTCACCCGTCGTTTAAGAGGTCTTTGAATGGTTCACTGCGATATAACGGCTAGTTGCTGCGAACAAGGCACGGTTGACCAACTTTCTTCAAAGAATTGTGACCTACCGAAGACAAAGAGGTTAAATTATCGTCAGAATTCGCAGGGATGGGCAGACGGCCGTGAAGATGAGCCACTATGCGGCACTATCTTCGATAAATCTCACGGCGATTTCCGATTCGAACAATCAGAATTCGTATAGCGCTATCTTCGATATGCGCGATTACCCGGCAGTCTCAGACCCGATATTTCCAAAAGTCACCAAGATCAGAACCTTTCAAGGCCTCGCCGATGGAGCGCGGATTGTCCAGCTTGGAAACACGCTCATGGAGAAATTTAAGAATGCGTCGCGAAGTCTCATGTCCGAGCTTTTCGAGTTCGCGCTCCGCAGATCGCTGAAACTCAATCGTCCACGCCATAGCGCGCCATTAACTCAGCCAAAGAAACAGTATCGCTCTCGCCCCGGCGAAACTCTTCCAGGCGTTTCTCCGCAAGATAGATATCCTCAAGATCGTCCAGGTGCTCGAGGATTGCCTCACGAGCATAAAAGCTTTTGCTGCGCCCGGTGCGCTTGGCAAGCGCATCGAGCCTTGCTTCAATTTCCGGCGGAAGCCGCAGGGCCAACATCATCTTATCTCCCAAAATAGAGCTATCTTTTACCCCGCTTCCAAACCATCGCGGTGCCCAATCTCTGAATTGCCGCACGCAGTTTGTCGTCCTCGATCCCGTCCATCATGTCTTCCAGCTTTCGCGCCGCCTCGCCCTTTAGCGGCGGGGGAGTGCGGGAGCGTTTTGAAGTGATGGAAACAGGCTTTTGGACGATGCGGATCTGGCTGACGGCATGGAAGCCGAAGAAGCCGTTGATGCGCTGGATCAGTTCGCCCTGCGCATGGGTCAGGAACAGGGCGCGGGCGCCCTCGCAGGCGACGGTCAGCACGCCGGGCTGGTAACCGCCGTCCTCGCCCGAACCGCCGCGTTTGGCCCAGGCAATCTTTTCCGGCCGCGTGCATTCGGCAAAATCCTCGCCTGCGATCTCGTCCCAGGAGCCAAGCAGCGCCGTGTTGATGCCAGCGCGCTTGGCCAAGACGGGATCGACGATGCCGTTGGTCAGCTCGGAAATCTGCTTTTCGCCACGACGCGGCATTTTTAACAGGCGATATTCGCTCATTTTGAGGCTATAGTTCGCTCCCCAGCGTCTCAACGAAGCATTGGCGCAGCAGGAATGTCAAAGAGAACCGCCTTTTCTGTTCTGTAAAAGAGCGTGAAATGATCTCCACTCCTGCACTGCATTGTTACGCATCAGCCCCGCTACAACAAGACCAAGAAGGAAAAACCCCAGAGCCAATAGCTGTAGAGGGAACACATCCTTCTGACCGGTATGCCAGGCAGCAACGAGCAATACGACCGAGGAAGCGGCATATACGCATACCGCCATCATGAGGAAGAAAAACACACCAAACGCATGATAAATCAACTGCGAACGACGAGAGCGCTTCGTTCGTTGCGGCTGAAATTCCTGCTTGAGATAGACGGTAAGAAATTTGAATGGCTGCGTGTGCAACAACTTCCACATCGCGTAGTAGACAAGCGACAAGAAAAGAATTTCCGCTGCGCAGATATTCAGAAGCCCCAGGTTGGGACTCGCATTCAGTAGACGATCGAAAAGCTCGATAAGCATGATGAATTCTCCTTGATGGCTGACTTCTAGGCAGCCCAATATTTTCCGACTTCCGTTTCCAGCATAGTTGCGTCTAGAGAGTTGGATGTAATCGCTTGATCGAAGGAAATTATGGACCTTTCATCGCAAATATCCTCCCTGTCTGGAAAGCTGCTTGCCTGGTACGACCGCCATCACCGCGACCTGCCCTGGCGCGTCTCGCCGCCGATGGCAGCGCGCGGCATCCGGCCCGATCCCTATCATATCTGGCTCTCCGAGGTAATGTTGCAGCAGACCACCGTGCCGGCGGTCAAAGCCTATTTCGCCAAATTCCTGGAGCGCTGGCCGACGGTTGATGATCTTGCGGCGGCGCCCACCGACGATGTCATGGCCGCCTGGGCCGGGCTCGGCTATTACGCCCGCGCCCGCAACCTGAAGAAATGCGCGGAGGCTGTGGCGGCGGAACATGACGGTCGGTTTCCCGACACCGAGGACGGGCTGCGGGCCTTGCCCGGAATCGGCGACTATACCGCAGCGGCGGTCGCGGCCATTGCATTCAACCGGCAGGCGGCTGTCATGGACGGCAATGTCGAGCGGGTTATCTCCAGGCTATATGCCATCGCCACGCCATTGCCGGCCGCGAAACCATTGATGAAGCAGAAGGTGGCATTGCTGACGCCAGCCGATCGTCCCGGCGATTTCGCGCAGGCGATGATGGATCTGGGGGCGACGATCTGCACGCCGAAACGGCCGGCCTGTTCGCTCTGTCCCTTCAACAATGCCTGCGAGGCATTGCGGCTGCATGATCCCGAACATTTTCCGGTCAAAGCGGCAAAGAAGGAAAAGCCGATGCGCCAGGGTGCCGCTTTTGTGGCGGTGAATGACGATGGTGAAATTTACCTGCGCCGGCGCATCGCCAGCGGCCTGCTCGGCGGCATGACCGAAGTGCCGACCACCGGCTGGACAGCACGGCTTGACGGCGAGACCAGTGCTGCGGCCGCCCCCTTCCCGGCCGACTGGCAGGCGGCGGGGAGCGTGACGCATGTCTTTACTCACTTCAAACTGCGGCTATCGATCTATCGCGCTCAAGTGGCATCGAACACTACCCACAATGACGGATGGTGGGAGCCGGTTACAAATCTTGAAGCCCAGGCGCTGCCCACCGTCATGAAAAAAGCGATCATTCAGGCTATTCCACGCGCATTCACAAAGACCAAGACATTCGAAAAGGCAGGACATAATTCATGACGACGGAAATCCGGCACATTGTCTTCGACATCGGCAAAGTGCTTCTTCACTATGATCCGAGCATTCCTTATGGCCGCCTCATCCCCGATGAAGCAGAGCGAACCTGGTTCTTCGCCAATGTCTGCACAAATGAATGGAACATCGAGCAGGATCGCGGCCGGACGTGGGAAGAAGCCGAAGCGCTGCTGATCGCCGACCATCCCGAGCGCGAGGAACAGATCCGTGCCTTCCGCAAATATTGGCACGATATGGTGCCGCATGCCTATGACGATAGCGTCGCCATCATGGAGAAGCTGATTGCCGAGGGCCGTGACGTCACCATGCTGACCAACTTTGCCTCCGATACGTTTCGTGAAGCGCAGACGCGCTTCGATTTCCTCTCCAAGCCGCGCGGCGTCACCGTGTCCGGCGACATCGGCCTGATCAAGCCGGACGTTGCTATCTATGAGGCGCATGTGAAGAGTTTCGAGCTCGATCCGGCCTCGACCATCTTCATCGACGATTCGCTTGCCAACGTCGAAGGTGCAAAGGCTGCGGGTTGGAATGCAGTCCATTTCACCGGCGCCGAGAAGCTGCGCAGCGATCTCGCCGCCTACGGCATCCAGGTTTGAGCCCATGATTTTCGATCCGGCAGAACGCATCACCCTCTTTCATGACGCGATCAACAGGCTCGATTTCGAAGCAATCGAGGATTTCTTCGCGGAGAACGCCACCTATGTCTCGAACGGCGTCGGCAGCCTCGCAGGTCGCGAGGCAATCATGGAGGCCTTCCGCGGCTATTTCGATACCTATCCGGATCAAACCGCAGTCAATTCATTGGTGGAAACGCTGACGCCGCTTTCCGGCCGGAGTGTCTGGTCCGTCCGGGCAACGAACAGCAAGACCGGTAAGCCGCTGATCCGCGAGGGCGAAGAGACGATCACCTTCGACGAAGACGGACGCGTCGTCCGGGTCGAAGTGACGGACTATCAGGAATTCTAAGCCGTCAGGCAAAAAAATGGCGCCCAGGATTCGAGAATCCTGGGCGTCTCGCCTTCCTCCCTAACTGGAGGTACTCGACGGAAGAAGGCGGATATGCGGATCCGGCCGCGGCACCATCCCGATAGTCGGGAAAGGCTTTCGGGTAAAATTATGCCGCTGAAAATAGTTGGAATTATTCCACCTTGGCCAGATCATTGCGGACGATCGAACGCAGCTCGTCGATCGGGCGCAGGGAATGCCCATCGTCGAAGTGCCAGAACGTCCATCCGTTGCATGCATCAAGGCCCTGGACTTTCGCACCGAGGCGATGAATGGAGCCCGCTTCGCCGCCGGAGGCGACCGTGCCATCGGCGCGCACGATGGCACTGTAGCGACGCCTCGCATCCGTCAGCACCTGGCCGGGCTTGATGAGGCCACTTTCGATCAAAACGTTGAAGGCAACGCGAACTTCAGCCTTCTTGCCTGTCATGACGGTCAGTTCCGCCTTACCGAGCGGCTCGACGGCGGCGATGCGGGCGCTGGCCGCATCGATGTAATCCTGCTCGCGTTCGATGCCGACGAAATGACGGCCGAGACGCTTGGCGACGGCACCGGTGGTGCCAGAGCCGAAGAAGGGGTCGAGGATGATGTCGCCGGGCTTGGACGATGCCATGATGACACGGGCAAGCAGGGCTTCCGGCTTCTGCGTCGGATGCGCCTTCTTGCCGTCCTGATCCTTCAACCGCTCGCCGCCGCTGCAGATCGGGAACAGCCAATCGGAGCGCATCTGCACATCGTCATTGGCTGCCTTCATGGCGTCGTAGTTGAAGGTGTAGCCCTTGGCCTTGGCGTTCGGGCTCGCCCAGATCATCGTTTCATGGGCGTTCTGGAAACGACGTCCCTTGAAATTCGGCATCGGATTGGTCTTGCGCCAAACGATGTCGTTGAGGATCCAGAAGTTCAGATCCTGCATCGTAGCGCCGACACGGAAGATATTGTGATAGGAGCCGATGACCCAGATGGTGCCCGTCGGCTTCAGCACGCGACGGCAGGCGAGAAGCCAGGCGCGGGTAAAGGCATCATAAGCCTCGAAGGAGGCAAACTGGTCCCATTCGTCGTCAACGGCGTCGACAAGCGATTGATCGGGGCGGTGCAGCGTACCGCCGAGCTGCAAATTGTAAGGCGGGTCCGCGAAGATGACGTCGACGGAATGGGTGGGCAGTGCTTCAAGAGCGGCTACGCAATCGCCCTTGATGATCGTGTCGACCCAAGAGCCCGGCGTTGCGGAAGTCCTGAGGTCGGCAAGCGGGAAAACTGACGCCATGTGATACTCGCTGTTACACTTACTCGATACGATTAACTGAGTGTTATGGTTACCTAAGTTGGTTACCAAAGGCTAAAGCGGCGGGCGATTTGAGAAATTATTCGCGGCATAGAAAAATAACAGCGAATGCGATAGAACATTCTCATGGATCGAAACGAAACGATAACGCGGCTTAAAAACAACGCGGACGCCATCCGGGCGCTCGGTGCAACGTCGCTTTACCTTTTCGGCTCTGTTTCCCGGAATGAGGCGCAACCATCGAGTGATGTGGATATTTTTGTCGACTATGACCCGGCTAGTCGTTTCAATGCTTTCGATCTGATCAGTATCAAGTTCTTGCTCGAAGAAGATCTTCATGCGCCTGTCGACATTACGACCAGAGATGGGCTACATCCCCGCCTGAGACCGGCGATCGAACGCTCGGCGACGCGGGTATTTTGATGCCGCGGGAATTTAGACACGCGCTCGAGGACATACGCGCAGAACTCCGCGGTATCAGCAAAGCCGCCATGGGAAAAACACTGGACGACTACCGTAGCGATTGGCTGTTTCAACACGCCGTCCAGCGCGCCATAGAAATCATTTCGGAGGCAAGTCGGGCCATGCCCGACGATATCAAAGCTCTGAGGCCGGAGATTCCGTGGCAACAAGTCAAGACCATAGGAAACATATTGCGTCATCAATATCATGGCCTATCCGACCAGATCATCTGGGGCGTGGTCGTCGACGAGCTACCGGCCCTAGAAATTGCTATTGATGCCCTTTGCCTGCGGTTCGGTGTTGATTAGCTCGTCATGCACCGCGCGGCTATCCGCCGGTGCCTCTTCCCTCTCATTCATTCCGTAATCACGCACCACATGGGCTATGCGCAGCCGATAGTCGGCAAATATCACCCCTCGCCCGGCCTTTTGCGCCGCCCGGTGCGTTTCACGATTGCGCCATTCCTTGACCGCCGCCTCATCGCGCCAGAAGGAAAGCGAGAGAAGCTTACCGCGTTGTGTCAGGCTCTCGAAGCGTTCGATGGAGATGAAACCGTCGATCGTTTCGAGTTCTGCGCGCAGCTTGCCGGCAAGATCAAGATAGTGATGACGCTCGCCGAGATAGGGAATGACTTCGAAAATGACGGCGATCATGGCGTCACCTTTGGGCCGTGCGGTAGAGACACGTTTTTCAGGAAGATGCGATCTTCCCTGATGATGAAGCGTTCGTGGCGGGAGAAATCGTAATTCGCCTTGCCGAGCGGATCGGCTGCGAGGCGGGCGCGATAGGCTTCATAGGCAGCCAGGCTCTCGACATTGTAGACACCATAAGCGGTCGTCGCCGAGCCCTCGTGCGGGGCAAAATAGCCAATGAGGTCCGCGCCGTTGCGTGGGATGACCTGGCCCCAGGCCCTGGCATATTCGGCAAAGGCGTCCTTTTTGAAGGGATCGATCTCATAGCGGATGAAACAGGTGATCATGGTTGTCTCCTTTGGTGATGGAGATGTTGTCGCACATTGCGCGACGTCTATGCTTCGGTTACGATCGAAGTATGAAGGAAGGTCCTGACATCGCGCAGATAGGTGCGCTCATTGGCGATCCGGCGCGGGCGAATATGCTGACCGCGCTGATGGGCGGCCGTGCCCTGACTGCAACGGAGTTGGCGGCGGCCGGCGGTATCACGCTGCAGACGGCGAGCACGCATCTGTCGAAGCTCGAAGCAGGCGGGTTGCTCGCGCAACGCAAACAAGGCCGGCACCGCTATTTCGCGCTGGCCGATGACGGCGTCGGCAAGCTGCTCGAAAGTATCATGGGCTTCGCCGCTACGCGAGGGCACCTGCGCCACCGCCCCGGTCCGAAAGAGCCGGCCCTTCGCAAGGCACGCATCTGCTACGACCATCTCGCCGGTGATTACGGTGTGCGCATGCTCGACAGCCTGATTGCGGCCGGTGCGATCTCGGCTCTCGATGACGGCTTGAGCCTGACGGAGCGCGGCGAAAAGCATCTCACCTCGATCGGCATTGATGTGAATGGGCTGCGCTCGACGCGGCGCCCGCTCTGCCGCTCCTGCCTCGATTGGAGCGAACGCCGGGCGCACCTCGCCGGCAGCCTCGGCAAGGCGCTGCTTTCCAACTTCTTCGACAAGGGCTGGGCGCGGCGATCGGAAAACAGCCGCTCGATCCTGTTTACATCAGAAGGCGAACGCCGGTTTCTGGCGCTTTTTCCCATCGACGCGGATGCGACGAACCAAGAACGCGACGGTGTCGACGCCTGAGTGTTGAGACGTCGCTCCAATGAAGGGCGCAACATCATCGGCGCCAGAACATCCAAACTATGATTTACCCAACGATCGCAAAAGCTTCGCGCGTCGAACCCGAGGGCGTCCGTACGGGGGATCGGCCGATCCACTGCACATGTTTCTGCAGGATAGACGCAGCCTCCTCCGTCCGCCCCTGGCGCAGGGCCGCAAGGATGGCGCGATGGTCGTGGTCTGTGCGTTTTTCCCAGCCCGATTGCCAGGCGGAGAAGAGGAAGCGAGCGCTGGCGGCATGCAGATCGTCGATCGATGCGAGCAGCCGCGGCATGCCGCAGGGCGCGAGGATCAGGCGGTGGAAGCGGCGGTTCGCCTCCTCCCAGGCGCGGACATCGGCAGCCGCATCCCCTTCCCGCGTCGCCTCTTCGGCGGCATCGAGAATTGCCGGCGTCAGGTGCTGCGCGGCATGCTTCAGCGCCAGCCCCTCGAGGGCAGCCCGCATTTCCGCGACTTCGCGAACTTCCTTGAGATCGAAGGAGGCGACGCGGACACCACGGCGGGGCACGTTGATCGCCAGGCCTTGAGCCTCCAGCCGCCGGAATGCCTCGCGCACCGGCACATGGCTGGCACCGAACTCCTCGGCAATATGATCCTGCCGCAACCGCGCATCGGGTGCGATCTCGCCGCGGATGATGCGGTCGGCAAGCACCCGGCTGATACGGCTGGCAATCGTGTCGTCGCGCTCTTTGGCCATGGCCGATCCTTAAAGATGACGATCGGCCTTGTCGAGCCATCCTGATCAAGCGCGGTGACAACTTGACTTGGTGCATATGCACAAGCATAGTAAGTTCATGCAAACCGAAGACGATCTTGGTCCCCTTGCGTGCCATTGCCTGGCGACTCGGCAACTGGCGAGGCACGTCTCGAAACTTTACGAGCGCCATATGGCGCCAACCGGCATAACCAGCACTCAGTTTTCACTCCTGAATTTCCTCCGCCAGAATGAGCGGATGACCATGAACGAACTGGCGGCAGCAATGCTAATGGACCGCACGACCCTGCTGCGGGCCGTAAAGCCGCTGCAACAACAGGGGCTGATCATCAGCGCGCCCGAAACGGAAGGGAGCCGTCGGCTGCTGTTGGAGCTATCGCCGGCCGGGGAAAGCAAGATTGCAGAGGCGGAGCCCTGCTGGCGGGCGGCTCAAGAGGAATATGAGTCGCAGGTTGGCCAACTGCACGCAAAAAGCCTGCGCAGCGACTTTTTCAACATGACCCACCACGGTTGACACATTAAGTCAGGCCCGAACCTTTCCGCCAGTGCATTACTGCCATGTCTGCTCATTGGTTGAGCTTTGCCGGAGCATCGTGTAAAGCCGCACGATCCATTTCAGAGCAGGCCCCAAAAAGTGCGAAGCGGTTTTGCACAAGGCCATGCCAATCCAGAGCCCCTTCAAAGGCAGTGTATTCTCATGAGCAATGGCTTCGATCTCATCATCTTCGACTGCGACGGCGTTCTGGTCGATTCGGAAATCATCGCAGCGGATGTTGAATCCAAGCTCCTGACGGAAGCGGGTTACCCGATCAGCGCCGAAGAAATGGGCGAGCGTTTTTCCGGCATGACCTGGCAGAACATTCTGTTCGAAGTCGAGCGTGAGGCGAGCATTCCGCTCTCGGCTTCGCTGCTCGACAAGTCCGAGAAGCTACTCGACTTGCGGCTCGCCAATGACGTCAAGGCTATCCCGGGCGTTCCTTTTGCCCTGTCGCGCCTGCCAATGCCGCGTTGCATCTGCTCGAATTCCAGCTCCGCGCGGATCGACATGATGCTTTCCAAGGTCGGCTACAAGGAGCTGTTTGCGCCGCACATCTATTCCGCCAAGGATCTCGGTGCCGATCGCGTCAAGCCGAAGCCGGATATTTTCCTGCACGGTGCCAAGCAGATGAACGTTCCGCCGGCCAACGTCATCGTCGTCGAAGACTCGGTCCATGGCGTCCAAGCAGCGCGTGCCGCCGGCATGCGCGTCATCGGCTTCACCGGCGCTTCGCACACCTACCCTTCGCATGCCGACCGGCTGACGGATGCGGGTGCGGAAACAGTCATCGCCCGGATGATGGATCTGCCCGGCGTGGTCATGGCGCTGGCGGAGTGGGAAGGGGTTTTGTGAGGCAATAGGCAATAGGCAATAGGCAATAGGCAATAGGCAATAGGCAATAGGCAATAGGCAATAGGCAATAGGCAATAGGCAATAGGCAATAGATGTTGCAGCTATATTGCCGGCAGTAGCAAGGACAAGGTGACCTTTTACTACTGCCTACTGCCTGATTCCAACCCTACTGATGCTTCTTGCGAACGGGCTTCTGGCCCTTTTCGGCCTTCTGCGGCCCCTGATCGAAGCTGATCTGAACAACCGTGAAGCCACCGGAGCCGCCGGCGACGTTGATGTCGTTGTCGGTGAAGAGGAACTGCGTCGTGGTTTCGCCCGGCGGGATTTCGGCGGTGAAATTGACGGTCTTGCTATAGAGCGCGGTGTTGTTGTCCATGACGGCGACATGGATCGGCATGGTCACCTTGCCGGGGCCGCCCACCGGGCCGGCGACAAGACGGCCCTGCGCAACGATATTGATGCTGAGGCTGGTGCCGTCGGTCGTGCACTGGCGCGTCGCCTGGGCGAGCGATGCCTGATAGGTCAACTGGTTCGGATCGTCCTTGGCGCCCTTGGCGTAGGTGCGGTAGCTGGACGCCTCATCGCGGATGACGACTTGTGGGCATTTGCCGGCGACATAGGATTGGCCGCCGGTCACCTGCGGCGCGGGGCTGGCGGCGGATGGATTGCCCGCCGCTGCCTGCGGCGCCACCGTCACATCCGTTCCGGACTGCTTGTCGCTACCGCCGAAACCAAGAGAACTACAACCAGCCAACAATGCCAGAAGCGAAGCGGAAAAAAGACGACGCGAAACCCTGCCAAACACTATATATTCCACCCTCTGCAATAATTTACATTATCGGCCTGCAGCCTGTTCGACGGGCCTTTTATGACACTTGGCGATGGTCTATACCAGCGGCGCAGCGAAAAATCGATTGGGTAGGCACCGTTTTGGCTCACTTTTCGACCTCGACAGATTGGCGCAAGCCGCCGCCCACCGGACGGAGCCGTGCGGGCATTGCGCAAACGCGAAAACCACGCGGCTGATCCGACGCAAAAAGACGGGCTGCCATCGCTTCGTTCTTTTACTCTCTCACCTCACCACTCCGGCAATTTTGCGACCAAAGGAATTCTAGACCGTGGACTATATCTCAACGCGGGGAGAAGCCCCTGCCCTTGGCTTCTGCGACGCCCTTCTGGCCGGCCTTGCTCGTGATGGCGGGCTCTATGTACCCCGTGAATGGCCGACGCTTAAGAAAAAAGAGATTCGCGCTTTCCGTGGCAAGAGCTATCAGGACGTCGCCTTCGCCGTGCTGTCGCCTTTCACCAACGGCGAAATTCCGGATGACGTCTTCCGCGGCATGATCGATGAAGCCTATGCCACCTTCCGCCATCCGGCCGTGACGCCGCTGGTGCAGACAGGTCCGAACAGCTTCGTGATGGAGCTTTTCCACGGCACGACGCTTGCCTTCAAGGATGTCGCCATGCAGTTGCTCGCACGGCTGATGGATTATGCCCTGGAAAAGCGCGGGCAAAGGGCAACCATCGTCGGCGCCACCTCGGGCGACACCGGCGGAGCGGCGATCGATGCCTTTGCCGGACGCGAACGCACCGACATCTTCATCCTCTTCCCGCATGGCAAGGTCTCGCCGGTGCAGCAACGGCAGATGACCACCTCGACGGCGGCCAATGTGCATGCGCTGGCGATCAACGGCAATTTCGATGATTGCCAGAATCTGGTCAAAGCCATGTTCAACGACACCGCCTTCCGCGACCGCGTCAAGCTTTCGGGCGTCAACTCGATCAATTGGGCGCGCATCATGGCGCAGGTGGTCTACTACTTCACTACTGCCGTCGCGCTCGGCGGCCCCGACCGGAAGATTTCCTTCACCGTTCCAACCGGCAATTTCGGCGATATTTTCGCCGGCTACGTCGCAAAGCGCATGGGCCTGCCGATCGACCGGCTGGTGATCGCCACCAACGAGAACGACATCCTGGCTCGCACGCTGAAAACCGGGCGCTACGAGATGCGCGAGGTCAAGGCCACCACCGCGCCGTCGATGGACATCCAGATCTCCTCCAACTTCGAACGGCTGCTGTTCGAAGCCCATGACCGTGACGCGTCGAAGGTGCGCGCCGCGATGGAAAGCCTGAAACAATCGAAGGGCTTTTCGATCAGCGAAGGCGCTCTGAAGACCATCAAGAAGGACTTCCGCGCCGGCCGCGCCAGCGAAAAACAGGTCGCCGCGACGATCCGCAAAACACTCGACAACACCGGCTATTTGATCGATCCGCACACCGCCATCGGCGTCTTTGTGGCGGAGAAAAACGAGAAGCCGGCGAGCCCGATGGTGACGCTCGCGACCGCACATCCGGCAAAATTCCCCGCCGCAGTAAAATCTGCATGTGGTATTGACCCGGCGCTTCCGACGTGGCTTGCTGGACTGATGAACAGGGAGGAGCGTTTCGACGTCCTTGATCCCGAGCTGAAAGCCGTTGAAACTTTCATCGGCAAACATGCCCGGGCGGGGGAATGATAAACGCAGAAAGACAGACGATGACAGTGGAGTGCACCCGGCTTGCGTCCGGGCTGACAGTAGCGACCCAGACGATGCCACACCTCGAAAGCGTGGCACTCGGCGTCTGGATCAAATCGGGTTCGCGCAATGAAACCGAAGCGGAACACGGCATCGCGCATCTGCTGGAACACATGGCGTTCAAGGGCACGGCCCGTCGCACGGCGCGTGAGATCGCCGAGGAAATCGAGAATGTCGGCGGCGAGGTCAATGCCGCCACGTCGACCGAGACAACCTCCTATTATGCCCGCGTGCTGAAGGATCATGTGCCGCTCGCCGTCGATATCCTCGCCGATATCCTGACCGAATCCGCTTTCGACGAGGATGAATTGCAGCGCGAAAAGCAGGTCATCCTGCAGGAAATCAACGCTGCAAACGACACGCCCGACGATGTGGTCTTCGACAAATTTTCCGAAGTCGCCTATCGCGGCCAGACGCTCGGCCGGGCGATTCTCGGCACGCCGGAAACCGTCGTCTCCTTCACGCCGGGACAAATCCGCGGTTATCTCAGCCGCAACTACACGACCGACCGCATGTTCGTGGTGGCCGCGGGCGCTGTCGATCACGAAAGCTTCGTGCGCCAGGTCGAAGAGCGCTTCTCCACCCTGCCGACACAGCCGTCGGCGCCGCCCGTCATCGAGCCTGCGCGTTATATCGGCGGCAATATCCGCGAGACGCGCGACCTGATGGATGCGCAGATCCTGCTCGGCTTCGAGGGACGCGCCTATCACACGCGCGATTTCTATTGTTCGCAGATCCTTGCCAACATCCTCGGCGGCGGCATGTCCTCACGGCTGTTCCAAGAAGTGCGCGAATTCCGCGGGCTCTGTTACTCCGTCTATGCCTTCCATTGGGGCTTTTCCGACACCGGCATTTTCGGCATCCATGCCGCGACCGGCGGCGAAAACCTGCCGGAGCTGCTGCCGGTCATCGTCGACGAGCTGCACAAATCCTCCCACAAGATCGAACAGCAGGAAATCGAGCGTGCCCGCGCCCAGATCCGCGCGCAGTTGCTGATGGGTCAGGAAAGCCCGGCGGCGCGCGCCGGCCAGATCGCGCGACAGATGATGCTCTACGGCCGACCGATCCCGAACCAGGAAATGCTGGAACGGTTGCAGGGCATTACCATCGATCGGCTGACGGATCTTGCCGGCCGCCTGTTCTTCGACACGGTGCCGACGCTGTCGGCGATCGGGCCTTTGGAGCAGTTGGCGCCGATGGAAGATATCGTGACATCCTTATCATCGTCGACCCCAGCCTCCATAAGCGCGAGCGGCTAAAACCGCATCGCGCGCCGATGGGTTCAATCTTCCGGGGAGTACTGGGCGGAATGCAAAAATCGGTCTTTCGGTTTCTGTCACGTCATCCGGACGCGGTTGAACTCGAAAACGCGACCTATCTGCTGCGTCTGCCACGCTATTCCGATTTCAATCAATGGCACCGGTTGCGAGCCGAAAGCCGGCGCTTCCTGGAACCCTGGGAGCCGACCTGGCGACATGACGAACTGACCGAGGGCGCCTACCGCGCCCGTGTCATCAGGGGAAAACAGGAATACAGTTCCGGCCAGGCCATTCCACTTTTTATTTTCCTTAAAGAGAATATGACCTTGCTCGGCGGCATTACGATTGGTTACATCCGTCGTGGTGCTGCACAAAGCTGCATGATTGGCTATTGGATGGGTGAGCGGCATTCAGGCCAGGGCCATATGTTCGCCGCACTTCAGTTGGTTATACCCTATATCTTTTCCGGACTTGAGTTGCACCGTATTGAAGCAGCCTGTATTCCGGATAATGAGCGTAGCATGCGGCTTTTGGAAAAGGCCGGTTTCCAGCGAGAAGGTCATTTGCGCGGTTATCTAAAAATTAACGGTCAGTGGCGTGATCACGTGATGTTTTCCCGGTTGGCGTCCGACGCCGACCCGATTAGAAAATCCGACAAGCGATGACGGCCGATCTCCCGCCTGCCCCGCCGTTGACGAAATGGTTCTCCGCGATCGTCGCGACGCTCGCGGCTGTCATGCTGTTCGTTCTTGCAGGCATGGCGCATGCAGCCGAACCCGTGAAGATTTCACGCGACGACACCGCGCTTGACCTGACGGCGACGACCGAAATCTACACCAATCAGGGCGAGGCCTTCCAGGTCTCCACCGCCGCCGGCGCCGACGGTATTCGCCGCCGTATTGAGGTACGATCCTCGTCGCCGAACCATCAGGGCGACTGGGCCGTCTTTGCGCTCGCCAATGTCTCGGAAGAACAGCTCGAACGCGTCATCGTCGCGCCCCACTTCCGTCTGGTGAATTCGAAATTGTTCTGGCCGGATCTCGGCTCGCAACGCATCATCGCGATTACGCCGAGCGAAGGCTTTGCTCTCGACCGGCAGCCGAGCGACGAGGCGGATGTCTTCCGCATCACACTGAACCCCGGCGCAGTCGTCACCTTTGTCGCCGAACTCTCCTCGCCGAACCTGCCGCAGCTCTATCTCTGGGAGCCGAACGCCTACAAGGACACGGTCAACGCCTTCACGCTCTATCGCGGCATCGTGCTTGGCATTGCCGGTCTGCTCGCGGTGTTCCTGACCATTCTCTTTGTTGTCAAAGGCACTTCAATGCTGCCAGCGACAGCGGCGCTTGCCTGGGCGGTGCTCGGCTATATTTGCGTCGATTTTGGTTTTCTCGGCAAACTCATCAGCATCACCTCCAGCGATCAGCGAATATGGCGCGCCTGTGCGGAGGTGGCGCTCGCATCGAGCCTGGTGATCTTCCTGTTCACCTATCTGAACCTCAATCGCTGGCATGCGCATCTGGGCTATGTGACCCTTGCCTGGGTGCTCGGTCTCGCGCTTCTCTTCGGCGTCGCGATCTATGATCCGTCGATCGCGGCCGGCGTCGCTCGGCTATCGCTGGCGCTGACGGCAACGGCGGGCCTGCTGCTGATCATCTATCTCGGCTTCAGCCGCTATGACCGCGCCATTCTGCTGGTGCCCGCCTGGGCGCTGATCCTGGTCTGGCTGTTCGGCGCCTGGATGACGATCACGGGCAAGCTCGACAACGACATCATCCAGCCGGCGCTCGGCGGCGGCCTCGTGCTGATCGTGCTCCTGATCGGTTTCACCGTGATGCAGCACGCATTTGCCGGCGGCGCATTTCAGCAAGGCCTGTTTTCCGATCTCGAGCGGCAATCCCTGGCGCTCACCGGCTCCGGCGATACCGTTTGGGACTGGGACGTGGCGCGCGACCGCGTGGTGACGACGCCGGATATCTCGATGAAACTCGGCCTGTCGCCCGGCACCATGCATGGCGCGGCGCGCAACTGGCTGCCGCGCTTGCACCCCGACGACCGTGATCGTTTTCGCGCGACGCTCGACGTACTGCTTGAACATCGTCGCGGCCGGCTGAACCACGAATTCCGCATTCGCGCCGAGGATGGGCATTTCCACTGGCTGTCGATCCGCGCCCGGCCGGTGCTTGGCTCGAACGGCGAAATCATCCGCTGCGTCGGTACCGTCGTCGACGTCACCGAGCAGAAAAACTCGATCGAGCGGCTGTTGCACGACGCGCTGCACGATAATCTGACCGGCCTGCCGAACCGCCAGGTTTTCATCGACCGCCTGCAGGCCGTTCTCACCTTGGCGCCGGAAGGCAATCAGGTGCGTCCGACGGTGATGGTGATCGACATCGACCGCTACAAGCTGGTCAACGATACGCTCGGCGTCGCTGCCGGCGACAATATCCTGATCGCGCTGACGCGGCGCCTGCGCCGCCTGATGAAGCCGCAGGACACGCTGGCGCGGCTCTCCGGCGATCAGTTCGGCCTGATCCTCGTTTCCGAGCGCGACCCGGCCAAGGTCGCCGATTTCGCCGATGCGATCAGCAAGGCGATCATGGTGCCGATCAATTTCGCCAACCGCGAAATCATCCTGACGGCGTCGATCGGACTGACGTCCTGGGTCGACCAGCAGGAAAGCGCTATGGGTCTCTTGAGCGATGCCGAACTCGCTATGTACCGCGCCAAGCGCGCCGGCGGCAATCGCGTCGAGCCTTTTCAGCCTGCATTCCGCAGCTTTGGCACCGACCGTCTGCAGCTTGAAACGGATCTTCGCCGCGCCGTCGAACGCAAGGAACTGTCGCTGGTCTATCAGCCGATCGTTCGGCTGGAAGATGCCGAAGTCGCCGGTTTCGAGGCGCTGATGCGCTGGGAGCATCCGAAACGCGGCAATATTCCGCCGTCGGAATTCATCCCGATCGCCGAGGCTTCCGACATTATCGGCCCGCTCGGCATGTTCGCGATGGAGCAGGCAACCAACGACCTGATGGCCTGGCAGCGCCAGACCGGCGACCTGCCGCTCTTCGTTTCCATCAATCTGTCCAGCGTGCAGCTCCTCAACAACGAGCTCTACGATGATGTCCGCGCCTTGCTCGCCAAAACCCATTGCGAGCCGAACCGCATCAAGCTCGAATTGACGGAATCGCAGGTGATGGAGAATCCGGAACAGGCCCGCCTCGTGCTCGGCAAGCTGCGCGAAGCCGGCATCGGCCTGGCGCTTGACGATTTCGGCACCGGTTATTCCTCGCTCTCCTATCTCACCCGCTTCCCGTTCGACACGATCAAGCTCGATAAAGCGATGGTGCGTGATGAAAGCGACAAGAAAGCCGTACTTTTGCGTTCGGTGATCTCCATGGCCCGCGAGCTCAACATGCGCGTCGTCGCCGAAGGCATCGAGTCGGAAGAGGATGCGCTGGAACTCGCCAAGATGGGCTGCGCCTACGGCCAGAGCTTCATCTTCGGCCCGCCCATGGGCTCGGACTCGGTGCTGCGGCTGCTGAAGGAACGCTTTCCGCTGACGAAGCGCGCGTAGCCGATAACCTCCCACGCCTGGGAAAGGTTTGTACAGCGCTCGCGCTTCAGACGCCCTCCTCCTTTGGAGAGAGGGCAAAATCATGCTTCGCCAATCACTTGCCGTATATATTCCAGCTTCGTCACGACCGGGGGCGACAGGATGAAGGGATAGGAATCCGGCTGCCCCATGCTGCGCTGGATGGAATTGATCGCGACGCTCAGCGGTATCCAGGCGCTGACGAGCTGTTTGGCACTCTCAGCCTTGTAAGGATTGAAATCCACCTCCACCGCCATTTCGTGATAGCCACGGGGATCGACCGCCAAGCCGAAGGAGCGAGCGGTCTCCAGCGTGTCGACGATGTGAAGATAGTGCGCGAAACATTCGGCAAAATCTTCCCAGGGGTGGGCGCTGGCATAAGCGCTGATAAAACTTTCCTGCCAATTCGGCGGCGGGCCTTGGTCGTAGTGTTGCTGCAGGGCCGCGCCGTAATCTACGCGCTCATCGCCGAAGACGGCGCGGAAGGCGTCGAACCGATTGCGGTCGCGGATCAATTTGTTCCAGATGAAATGGCCGGTCTCGTGGCGAAAATGCCCGAGCAGCGTGCGGTAAGGCTCGTTCATCGACGTGCGTGCCTGTTCGCGTGTCACATCGTCGGCCTCAGCGGCGCGGATGGTGATGAGCCCCTCCTCGTGGCCGGTCGTCGCCGGCACAACGGTGCCGCCCTGCACCTCGTCCTCGAGGAAGTCGAAGACCAGCCCACCCTTGGGATCCTGTTGGCGATTGGGATGCGGCAGGTTCCAGCGCAACAGTGAATAGAACAGATGCCGCTCGGCCTGGCCGATGCGCCGCCAACGGTCTATACCCTGCTGGCTATCCGTATTCGGCACCAGCCGGTTATGACGACAGGCAATGCAAAAGGGGTCGGGGTCTTGGGCTTCGACCATCCAGTTGCAGATATCGAGCGTGGCATTGGCGCAGAAGCGGACAATACGCGTCGGCTCGGCAACAAGACGCCAATTCGGCACCTCATCAGCCTCCAGTGCATACATCGCAAGACGCTCGGGAACAAAGCCGAGCTGATAGCCGCAGCGCACGCATTGCCGGTTATCGAAATGCACTGGCTGGCCACAATGGTCGCAGGCGAAAAGCCTCATGGAAAGCTCTCCAAAACTTGGCCACGACGGGTATAAAAGACGAGCATAAAAAGAGCCTGTCGCGAATTCGTGACAGGCTCTTTTACTGCGCCGCGCGTTTGACGGCACGCGAAAGGGCGCAGCACTTGACTTGTCGCATACCGAACCGCTGGATTACATGCGGTCTACTGCGCCCTTGGCTTTATCCTTGGCCTTGCCAACAGCTACCTGGGCCTTACCTTTGGCCTTCTGGGCCGTGCCTTCGGCGCGCATGCTCTTGCTCTTCGTAGCCTTGCCAGCAACCTGTTTGGCCTTACCAGCCGCCTCGTTGGCTTTGCCGGATACCTTGTCACTCATGCTGCCCATAGCGAACGCCTCCTCATTCAGCACCGGCGGAGTTGTCGGTGCGGTGACAAGGAAACGTCATTAACAATATTTCGTTCCACAAGGGCGTGGACGGCTCAGGCATGCCCCGCATGCGGCGACAACATGGCGGCATTGATGCCCATCAAGGCCAGGGCGCGTTCATACTTATCGTCAAGGCTGCGATCGAAGATCAGCTCCTCATTGGCCGGGCAGTTGAGCCAGCCATTATTGCTGATTTCCGCTTCCAACTGACCCGCGCCCCAACCGGCATAGCCGAGCAGCATGGTAGCGCGCCGCGGCCCGCCACCCTTGGAGATGGCGCGCACGATGTCCAAGGTCGCCGTCAGGCTGATATCGTCGCTCACCGGAATGCTGCTGTCGCTGATATAGTCATCAGAATGCAGGACGAAGCCGCGGCCGCTTTCGACCGGGCCCCCGGTCTGGATCGGGAAATCACGGGCGACCGGCGGCAGAAGAATAGCGTCGTCATCCTTGATCATTTCGAGATGCAGCAGCACGTCGGTAAAGGTCAGGTTCTGCGCACGATTGATGACGAAGCCCATGGCGCCGGCGGCGGAATGAGCACAGATATAGATCACTGTGCGATTGAAATTCCGGTCTTCCATACCAGGCATGGCAATCAGGAACTGGCCGTCGAGAAAACCTCTTTCGCTTCTATTCTTCAGCGTCGATAGGGACATCGTACCTCCTGACTGCAGTCTGTAACTGCGCCCCTCGAAAAGAAGATGGGGCAATGTCATAAATCAATCAACTGAAAATGATCATTTCTTTTTCGCGCCGTTCTGGCACAGGCCTGCGCCATCCGGTAAATCCTTGTTCCATGACCGGAAAACTCTCTTTTATCCCATTGTTGACAATGCTGACCGCCGCAACGCTGACCGACGGCACCGCCCATGCCGCCATGAGCGACTGGGCAAACAACGAGGGCGGGCGCATGCGGTTGGTGGCGCTGGCGCCGGATGCTCAGGGCCATATCCGTGCTGCTCTGCAGATCGAGCCTGCACCCGGCTGGATCACCTATTGGCGCGAACCCGGCGAAAGCGGAATTGCGCCGCAGGTAAACCCGGCGCCCGATGGCGGCATTACGCTGGAAAAAACCAGCTACCCAACGCCCAAACCGATCGTCGTCGGCAAGATCCAGGAAATCGGCTATGATGAGCCGGTGACATTGCCGCTCGATTTCCGTGTCAACGGCAAACAGCCGGTGACACTCAACCTCACCGCCTTCATCGGACTCTGCAAGGACATCTGTATTCCCTTCCAGACCCAATTCTCTCTGCCGTTATCGGCTGCCGGCCAATCGACGCCGCACGAACAAGCCCTGTTGGATGCCGCCGATGCGTCGCTGCCGCAGGCTCCTTCCTCGGATTTTGCCGTCGAAAATCACCAACTTTCGCCCGATGCAAAAACTCTTTCACTGCGCCTGACGCTGCCGGAGGCAACAGGAAGCACTCCATTGATCTATGTCACCGGCCCGTCCGGGTATGTCTTTTTCAAACAGGCCAACGGCACACGCGACGGCAGGACTTTTGCGACCGACATCGCGATCGGCAAGCTTCCGAAGAATTACGATATTAAAGGCAAAAGCTGGGGCATCCTCGTCATCGACGGTGAACGCGCCATGGAAACCACGCTTGCGTTCGAATAGCGCGGATCTATAGTTTCGCCCGACCATTTTCACTCAAAGGGCGGCGGTTCAGCCGCCCTAAATTGCGACCCCAAGGAGAGTGCCATGACCATCGCTATCGGCGATAAACTGCCTGCCGCCACCTTTAAGGAAAAGACCGCCGACGGTCCGGTGGAGCTCACCACCGACCAGCTTTTTGCCGGCAAGCGCGTCGTGCTTTTCGCCGTCCCCGGCGCCTTTACGCCGACCTGCTCGCTGAACCATCTGCCGGGCTATCTGGAAAACCGTGATGCTATCCTCGCAAAGGGCGTCGACGACATCGCCGTCGTTGCCGTCAACGATTGGCATGTCATGGGCGCGTGGGCGCAATCCTCCGGCGGCATGGGGAAAATCCACTTCCTCGCCGACTGGAACGCCTCTTTCGCCAAGGCGCTCGGCCTCGATATCGACCTTTCCGCCGGCGGCCTCGGCATCCGCTCGAAACGCTATTCGATGCTGGTGGAAGACGGCGTGGTGAAGACGCTCAACATCGAGGAAAGCCCCGGCCAGGCAACCGTGTCGGCCGCGGCAGCGATGATCGAGCAGCTTTAGTCTTCGATTTCGGCAAAGAGGCAAAGGAGCGCGTGGAGTGCTGCTTTGCCTCAATCATCTTGATGGAAATAGCTGTCGAGATCACGATGGCCTTCAAGTACATTCAAGACTTCAAAAACATCGTCGACATAATGAAAGAAGATTATGTAGCCCCGAAAGGCAAAGCTACGCATATCATGTCGGAGTTCTGGCCGGGGACGCCCCATACGGCCAGGTAGCGACGCAAGATCAGAGCATTTGCGGCGCAATGAGGTCGTAAATTTCAAAGCTATCTTCTGACTACCACTCTCATGCGCGATAAATGTCAGGATATTGAGAAAGTCGTTTTGCGCATCTGTCGTATAGCGAAGCCGAGCCACTCAATACCCTTCTTTGGCAAGTTCAGCTGCTCTGGCATCTAAAGCTGCACCAAGCTCCTCATCCGAGATGTCGCCCCCGCTCGCAATTGATGCCTCCAGGGTGAGCCGTAACGATGCGATTTTCGCCTCACGCTCCTCTACAAGACGGAGACCTTCGCGGACGACCTCGCTGGCAGAGCTGTAGCGCCCTTCTTCGACTGTTTTTTCGATGAACTTTTCCCAACGATCACCAATCGAGACGTTCATAGGGATCATCCTTCTTGCAGTTTCGGTCCTTAGCCAAATAACACATAATGCGCAGTATATAGCATTCGGCTGCATCGGTGCAAATCGCAGCACGTTTGCCAGCGATGAATGACATATGCTCACCACCCGCCTCTTTTTCGCCGCATTCTCCTCGTTACAACACGTAATGTTATTACATTATGGAAACCACCCATGCCCTTTAACAACCCCTTCGCCGCATCCCTGATCGGGCGGTCGGCCTTGATGCGCCTCGCCTTCGTTGCAATCGGCATCGCAATTCTCTGGGCCACGATCGGCTGGGCGGTGGCGTTGGCATGAGTGCTCAGATCCGTCTCGACAACCTCACCGTCACCTATGAACGCCATCCAGCCGTGCATCACGTTTCTGGTGCCTTTCAGGCCGGCAGCCTGACGGCGATTGCCGGACCGAACGGGGCGGGCAAGTCGACGCTCCTGAAGGCGATCATCGGCGAATTGAGACCGGCGGAAGGCTCGATCGATCGAGGCGCGCTGACGCGCAATGATTTCGGCTATCTGCCGCAGGCGGCCGATATCGTCAGGCGTTTTCCGATCTCGGTGGCCGATACCATCATGCTCGGCGCCTGGAAAAATTCCGGCGCCTTCAGGCGTTTCTCACACGCGGATGCCGAGCGTGCCCGTGATGCGCTGGCGGTCGTGGGCCTGGCGGGCTTCGAGCGTCGGCACATCGGCTCACTCTCGGCCGGGCAATTCCAGCGCGTACTTTTTGCGCGGCTGCTGCTGCAAGATGCCCGCGTCATCCTTCTCGACGAGCCCTTTACAGCCATAGACCAGCGCACGACACGCGACCTGCTCGATATTGTCTTACGTTGGCACGGTGACGGGCGCACGGTGATTGCGGTGCTGCATGATTTCGATCAGGTGCGCGCGCATTTTCCGGAGACGCTGCTGATCGCCCGTGAACTCGTCAGTTGGGGCCGGACAGAGGATGTGATGAGCTCCGATAATCTCATTAAGGCGCGGGCCATGGCGGAGCGTTGGGACGAGGACGCCGAAGACTGCTTGCCGGAACGGGCGCCTACCCATCGGGGGTTAGCGAAGCGGGAGCCGGCCGAATGACGGCCTATGACATCTTCCTCGCGCCCTTTGCCGATTACGGTTTCATGCGGCGCGCGCTCGTCGCCTGCCTTTGCCTCGGGCTCGGCTCCGGACCGATCGGCGTCTTCCTGATGCTCCGGCGGATGAGCCTGATGGGCGACGCCATGAGCCATGCCGTACTACCGGGGGCGGCCATCGGCTATCTGATTGCCGGCTCGCTGTCGCTGACGGCCATGGGTCTTGGGGGGCTTGTCGCCGGCCTGTCGGTGGCGCTGCTCTCGGGACTCGTCAGCCGCATGACAGTGCTGCAGGAGGATGCGAGTTTCGCCAGCTTCTATCTGACGTCGCTCGCGCTCGGTGTGCTCATCGTATCGCTGCGCGGCTCCAATATCGATCTTCTGCATGTGCTCTTCGGCACCATCCTCGCGATCGACGCCCCTGCCCTCTACCAAATCGGCGCGATCACCACGGTGACACTCCTGGCGCTCGCCGTCATCTATCGGCCATTGGTGGTGGAATGCTTCGATCCCGGTTTTCTCCGCGCCGTCGGTGGCCGGGGCGCGGTCTATCATTTCCTCTTTCTGCTGCTGGTGGTGCTCAATCTCGTCGCCAGCTTCCAGGCACTCGGCACGCTGATGGCGGTCGGGCTGATGATGCTGCCGGCGGCGATCGCGCAGCTTTGGTCGCGCAGCCTGCCGGCGATGATGGCGATCGCAGCGGCAACCGCGACCGCGTCGGGCTATATCGGGCTCATCGCCTCCTATCACCTCGAATTCGCTTCCGGTCCGACCATCATCATCACGGCGAGCCTGATCTACGGCTTTTCCATTCTCTTCGCACCCTCGGGCCTCGCCCGCCGGTTTATTCCCCGTCCCCATCTCAGGGGCTAATTTCGATCAAGGAGATTATCGTGACCAGACACAGACTGCTTCTCTCCGCTGCGCTGCCGGCCTTCATCGCCTTCGGCATAGCGGCGCCCGCTTCGGCGGAAACCTTGGATGTCGTCGCCTCCTTCACCGTGCTTGCCGATGTCGTCAAGCAGGTTGGCGGCGAGCATGTGAAGGTGTCGAGCCTTGTCGGCCCGAACGGCGACCCCCATGAATTCGAGCCTTCGCCGACCGATGCCAAGAGGCTCAATGCCGCCAAGGTCACCTTCGTTAGCGGCGAAGGTCTGGAAGGTTGGATGGATCGGTTGATCAAGGCTTCCGGCTACAAGGGCACGCCGATCGTCGTCTCTGACGGCATCAATACCCGCACCATGGTCGACGACGGCAAGACCGTCACCGATCCGCATGTCTGGAACAGCCCGGTCAATGTGAAGATCTGGGTCGCCAATATCGAAAAGGCGCTATCCGCCGCCGATCCGGCCGACGCCGCCGATTTCAAGGCCAATGCTGAGCGCTATACCAAGACGCTGACGGATCTCGACGCCTATGCGCACAGCAAGTTCGACAAGATTGCAGAGGATCGCCGTAAGATCCTGACCAGCCACGACGCGTTCGGCTATTTCGGGCGTGAATACAACGTCACCTTCCTGTCGCCGCTCGGCGTCTCGACCGAGACCGAAGCCTCGGCCGCCGGCGTCGCCAAGCTGATCGAGCAGATCAGGACCGAACATGTGATGACCTATTTCTTCGAGAATTCGAATGATCCGCGCCTGGTCAAGCAGGTCGCCAAGGCCACCGGCGCGCAGCCCGGCGGCGAACTCTACGTCGAGGCCCTCTCCAAGGCCAATGGGCCGGCTCCGACATATGAAAAAATGTTCCGTTATAACGTTGATCAACTCGCCGCGGCGATGGCGAAATCGAGCTGAGACAGCAGGACGAGCATGGCTGCAGGCATTTGCCTGCGGCCTTTTCATTCAAAGATCGAGAGCGAAGACCAGCAGGTC
Source organism: Rhizobium cerradonense (assembly GCF_030182455.1). Taxonomy (NCBI): domain Bacteria; kingdom Pseudomonadati; phylum Pseudomonadota; class Alphaproteobacteria; order Hyphomicrobiales; family Rhizobiaceae; genus Rhizobium; species Rhizobium cerradonense. The sequence continues at coordinate 82,292 of NZ_JAQJCK010000003.1, read as the reverse complement.
GGGGACGCGCCGCTTGACCATTGTTTCATAAGAAGTTATATAACCAGTTATGTAAATTGAAGCAGGAATGCGGCGTGGCTGAAGATATCGTGAAATCGCTGGGTTTCCTCTGCCTCGGCAGCCGCTTTCGCCGCATCGGCGAGCGCCTTCAGGCCGATACCCAGCAGATTATGGGAGAGCTCGGCGTCTCCCTCCAATCCGCCCAATATCCTTTCCTCGCGGCGATCGACCGCGCCGGCCCGCTTACCATCGGTGAGCTTGCCCAGGCTGTCGGCATCACCCAGCCAGGGGCCACGCGGACCGTCTCGCAGCTTCTGGAACTGGGTTACGTCGACATGCAGGCCTCACCCGAGGATCAGCGCCGAAGACTGGTTTCCCTAACACCGGAAGGACAGGAACTCGTCGATTACTCGAAACGATCAGTCTGGCCGCGCATCGAACAGGCTGTCATCGAGCTCTGCGGCGAGAGTTCCGGGCCGATCCTGGAACAGCTTACTGCAATCGAGAACGGGCTTGCCGAAGCGCCGCTTGCCCGTCGAGGCAAACTCGACAAGGAGCAGAAACCATGAGCCATATTCTCGACCGCCCGGCCTGGAACGCCCTTCGAACTGCCCATGCGACACTGGCGGAAGGCAACGAGCGCGCCCGCCGCTATCCGCCCTCCATCGTGCCCTTCGCAGCCCCCGCCGATGATACGGCGGAAAGCCTCGAGGCTCTGGAAAATCTGCCGGCCGCTGACGAGGCCATGGCACTCGTCGAAGCCAATCCCATCGCAATCCCGCCGAGACTGACGGTCGTCTCCGAAGGCAAACTGGTACAGATGATCGCCGAACGGCCTTATCAGCAGATCTCGGACAGCCGGATCGAGCCGCTGACGGAAGCCGATGCAGCGGAGATGCTCGTATTGGCTACGCTGACCAAGCCCGGTCCCTTTACGCTCCGCGCCCAAAGCCTTGGCACCTTTTGGGGCGTGAAGACTGACGGCCGCCTCGTCGCCATGGCTGGCCAGCGCATGCGCCAGCCAGGTTTTGCCGAACTCAGCGGCCTTTGTACCCATCCCGATTTTCGGGGACGCGGCCTCGGCACCCTGCTCTTCCGCTTCGTTGCCGGCGAGATCTCCGCGAGGAACGAAACCGCTTATCTGCATGCATATGCAACGAACGCGCCGGCCATCTCGCTTTACAAGGCGATGGGTTTTCGCCTGCGTTCCGAGATGAATCTCACCATCGTCACGCCCCGGCAGTCAGCGTGATCAGGGCCTGTCGCTCTAGTTAAATATTGAGATCGAAGACCAGCAGGCCGGCAAGTCCGCCATCGGTCGAGGAGACGAGACGCTCACCGACGGCAACGTGTTCGGGATGCACGAGATAGGCGTCGCGCGCTTCAGGGCTCTCGAACGTCACCACAAAGCCATCAACGAAGCCGCCATGCAGCCCCTCCGGCGAGACATTCGGCCCGTATTTGACATCGAGAATGCCGGGAATGACCTGCTGCAAGGCGGCGACGGATTCGAAAAGCTCCTTTTTCTCATCCTGTGTCATGGCGGATTTGAGCCGCAGGAAAACGCAATGCAGGATCATATTTATCTCCCTAGCTATTTTGGCGCAGCATAGAGGGAAAGGGCTGAGGGGCAAGATGTGGGGTTACGATGTTTGGGCTTTTTGGTGATCGCCCGCTATAGCGGCTTTTGGGCTATTGCGGCTGTCGGTTTACAATGGTGGGAACTCGGAAAGCCGCACCAGACATTAATACCACCTACGTCCTTGGATGCAGCCCATCGCATCTTGGCGGATATAGTGCTGACGTTGAGCTCGATTCCCTTTCACTGATTCAACTCGAGAATTTCGATGTACGCACGCGACTTAATGATCTGGCTACATGACCGACTTGCGCAAGTCGGCACTTTTGACCAAATGCAGAAGCGCTTTGAGACACTTAGGGGCCATAACCTGTTGCCTCGCGGGAAAGAAAACGCGGACCAAAGGCTATCCGACGAGCATATCGCGAACGCTGTTCTATCGTTTGGGCATCCGCTCCCGGGTTACGGAGGTCATGCATCGCTTATTCTTGGAAACTTGTGCCCCGTTGGCGGCGAATCGGCTGCCTATCGCGGCACGAAGTCTTTGCGAGACGCAGTCGCTGCTCTTGTCGGAGACACCGGTGAAGCTTCCGATCTCGTTCGTTTCACCCTGTCTGTTGAACGGGATTTTGGAAGTGATGAATATGGTGCGGTTATCCGCTCCAAAGGGCCGGAAGGAATAAAGACGACCTCCTACGTTTCAAAATATGCCCTTAGCCTCCTTCGACCAGGAGCCGAGGAGAGATACAATCACGATAGGTTGGACAGGCTTTCGGCGGTCGAGAGGGCGCTAGGTCCGAGGTTTTTTCAGGACCTAGCGCGTGATGTTGCAATTTCCCGATATATAGACCAACCGTTCAAAACCGATTGGCGTGAGTACGAAACCGAAGAAGAAACAGCCGCGTTTCACAAAAGACTCGGTGCCCGCACCTCATCCCACTTCCTTAATCTCCGTGTCGATGCCCAAGTTGCATGGCCAAAAGAACCGACGAGAATGCAGTTCGGCGGGCATAACCTTGTGCTCTTCCCAAAGACAAGGGACTATTCGCATTCAGTTAGCATCGATCTCACGCATGAACGCATGTCAGCGGAAGCCGCGCGTACATTGATAAGCCGGATGCTGAGCATCATGTCTTGGTGCTATGATCAGCCCGCGTCGGTGCATGAGGGCTGGTCCGGCAATCCAGTTCCCATGCCGGTGTCACGGAGGGATCTGGCCTCTATGGCGATGAACGAGTGGCATTTCTATCGCACACTGCCGTCCGATGAGAACCTGACGCGATGCCTTGCATATTATCGCGATGGATTAAACGCGGACTCGGTGGGGTTGGGTAGCCACGCCGTTCTCAGCTTCTTTCGTGTCTTTGAAACCCGCTATGATAAGAAGAAAAAGGTTATCGACTGGGTCAATTCCAACTTTTCTGACGTCGAGAAATCGATCCGGGAAAGTGCTCTTATGGCGTTTGAGGCAGACCGCTTATCGGCGAATGTCGACGCGGGCACATACATCTACGAGAATTGCCGCGTAGCGACCGCCCATGCGGCGCGAGATAGGCCATCTGATCCGGATGGAGCTGAAGAGTTGCGGCGGTTGTTGAATGCGTCGGAGGTAATTCGCCGCCTTGCTCGCTTTTTTATTGAACAAGAGTTCAATTTCTCGTCGTCATACTTATCTGATCGCCCCCTGAAAGCAGGGCAAGCAGCAAGCGATGGCTCTTTGCTACCTCCAGGGCCACCGTTGTGAACCTAAATGATTGCAATTCCGCTATGAACGTCACAGCTATTGACACCGCAAAAGTGTCTCGAAGGATTTTAGCGAAGAACTTCCGCTCCTCCTCTTCCGTCGGCTGGCGCAAAGCGACCATCCAAACATCGCCTCGCGACGCTACTTCCTCTTAAACGGCTCCATGCCCTTGCGCGCCAGTTCGTCGGCGCGCTCGTTTTCCGGATGCCCGGCATGGCCTTTGACCCAATGCAATGTCACCTGATGCCGGTTGCGGGCTTCCTCGAGCGCTTGCCAGAGTTCGGCGTTTTTCACCGGCTTCTTGTCGGCGGTTTTCCAGCCGTTTTTCTTCCAGCCGAAAATCCACTTGGATATGCCATCTTTGACATAGACGCTGTCGGTATAAAGATCGACTTCGCATGGCGTCTTCAGCGCGCCAAGCGCGGAGATGGCCGCCATCAGTTCCATCCGATTGTTGGTCGTCTCCTGTTCGCCGCCGAAAAGCTCCTTTTCGACATCGCCATAACGCAGCACCGCACCCCAGCCGCCAGGACCGGGATTGCCGGAGCAAGCGCCGTCGGTGAAGATATCGACGTGTTTCATGCCTTCAGCCCATATTCGGCACTGGAGGCGATCTGGCGGTGGAAGCGCAGCTTGCGCAGATATTCGATCGGGTCCTTCTTGGTGACCAAGGCGCCGGCCGGCGTCGTCAGCCAATCGTAGAGGCGGGTCAGGAAGAAGCGCAGCGCCGAACCACGCGACAACGTCGGCAGGGCGGCGATTTCCGCGTCGTTCAGCGGCCGCACGCTCTGATAGCCTTCCAGGAGCGCCATGCCCTTGGTGATATTGTAAGCGCCGTCCTTCTCAAAGCACCAGGCATTGAGGCAGATCGAGACGTCGTAGGCAAGCAGATCGTTACAGGCGAAATAGAAGTCGATCAGGCCGGAAAGCTCGTCGCCGAGGAAGAAGACGTTGTCGGGAAACAGATCCGCATGGATGACGCCATCCGGCAGGTCCTTCGGCCAATGCGCCGCCAAGAAATCGAGTTCGCCGCGAATCTCGTCCTGCAGGCCAGGTTCGACCTCATCCGCGCGGGCTTCGGATTTTTCCCAAAGCCCCTGCCAGCCTTCAAGCGACAGTGCATTCGGCCGCTTGATGGCGAAGCCTTCGCCGGCGACATGCATCGCGGCCAGCGCCTTGCCGACTTCGCGGCAATGTTTTGCCTCTGGCTTTCGCAGCCACATTCCTTCGAGAAAGGAGATCAGCGCGGCCGGGCGGCCCGAGAGATGGCCGAGCAACGCGCCATCCTTGCGCGGCAAGGGCAACGGGCAAGACAGGCCGCGGCTTGCCAGATGCTGCATCAAACCGAGGAAAAACGGCAGGTCGCTTTTCTCCACGCGCTTCTCATAGAGCGTCAGGATCAGCGGCTCGCGCGACGTGTGCAGCAGGAAGTTGGAGTTTTCGACGCCCTCGGCAATGCCCTTGTAGGAGAGCAACGTGCCGACATCATATTCCGTCAGAAACCACTTCAGATCGTCTTCAGTAATATCGGTATAAACGGCCACGAATTATTCCCTTTGATACATGCTAGCCACCTAGCCGCCCGCCCTCGTGGTTCGAGACTCCCCTGCGGACCTCCTCACCATGAGGGCTGATTCGGTGTCTGGCGGCGAAACTCTCTTCACCTCATCCGAAAATGCCTTGCCGATGCAGCGTCAGCGCAAGCGGCAGGTCCTCGAAGGACGAGGTGGCCGTTCTTCAATCCCCATTGACAAAGGCCATGTCGGCCACCGTCAGTTCGATATTGCGCAGCTCGCGATTGACGAGGAAATTCTCGGTCTCCTTGACCGTTTCGGCAAGCTCCACCACGGCATTAAAACGGGCGCGAAAGGCCTCGATGATCTCGTTGACGATGACCTCTGGTGCCGATGCGCCGGCGGAGAGGCCGACGGTTTTGATATCGCCGATATCGTCCCAATCAATTTCGGAGGCGCGCTGGACAAGCACGGATTTCTTAGCCCCTGCCCGGAGCGCGACTTCCACGAGACGCTTGGAATTGGACGAATTCGGTGCACCGACGACGATGAAGAGATCGCAGCCTGGAGCGGCTTCCTTCACCACTTCCTGGCGATTGGTCGTGGCGTAGCAGATCGAATCGGCGGCCGGCGCGGTGAGATTGGGGAAACGCTGCTGCAGCCGCGCGATGACGCCGGCGGTGTCGTCGACCGAGAGCGTCGTCTGCGTGACGAAACCGAGATTGTCGGGGTCGGCAGGCTGATAGGCGTCGGCATCCTCCACCGTCTCGATCAGAGACACGGAACCCTCGGGAAGCTGGCCCATGGTGCCGATCACTTCCGGGTGGCCGGCATGACCGATGAGGATGACGTGGCGGCCGAGGCGATTATGCCGCATGGCCTGCTTGTGCACCTTGGACACCAGCGGGCAAGTGGCGTCGAGATAGAAGAGGTTGCGCGCGTCCGCATCCGCCGGCACGGATTTCGGCACGCCATGGGCGGAAAAGACGACGGGCTGGGCGCGATGCTCGGCGGGGATTTCGTCCAGCTCCTCCACGAAGACGGCGCCCTTGGCCTCCAGCCCTTCGACGACATAGCGATTATGCACGATCTCATGACGGACATAGACCGGCGCACCATAGGCCTTCAGCGCCAGCACGACGATCTGGATGGCACGATCGACACCAGCACAGAAGCCGCGCGGGCCGCAGAGCCGGATGGTCAGGTCAGGTTTGGAAACCGCTATATTCATGTCTCTTCCGAAATCCGGGACGATGGCGAGGCTATAGATAGGTTCGCCTTGCCGCTTGCTCCATTTAGTCCGCATGATCTTATCCAAAAACCGCTGCGCACTTTTTGGGACCATGCTCTAGCCGAATATTCCATCGAAATGAAGCTATTCTATTGCGCGAAACTATTGCCGGGGTGCGTCCGGATGACGTTTGCGCCACCAGGAGATGGCGACGATGGCAACCAGCGCCGCGGCCAGGCCATACCAGGTCACGGCATATTGGAGATGGTTATTCGGCAGATCAACGATGGTGACGCCGCCGATCGGCAGGCCCTGAGGATTGGGTGTCTTGTCGGCATCGATGAAGAAGGGCAGCACCTTATCCCTCGGAAGCCCATCGCTGGCAGCCATGGCGTCCAGGTCTTTCCAATAGAATATGTTCTTCGCCAGATCATTGTCCGGCATACCCGAGGGCTGGCCGGCAAGCTTGGCGCGGGCAAGGCCGGTGACGGTCTGTTCGTCCGTCAACTGGCCCTGCATGCGCATTTCCGGCTCCTTGGCGTCGTAGGGCACGAAACCTCTGTTGACGAAGAGGTAGCGCCCATCCGCAAGCTGCAGCGGCGTATAGATATCGAAGCCGGAAGCGCCGCCGAAGGTTGCGAAGAAATGCCGTTCCTTGTTGTTGAGGTAGCGACCGGTCGCAGTGACGACGCGGTATTCGATATCGCCGCCGGATGCGGCCATGGCCTCGATCGCCGATAGCGGTACAGGGGCTGCGGCCTGGCGCTCGGCAATGTCGGCGAGCAGGCCTTCCTTCCAGTGCAGCCGCTCGACCTGCCAGGTGCCGAGAGCCAGCAGGATACCAAGCGCCACGAGCAGGATCAGCACCTTGCCAAACTGCCAGAAAGGGTTGGCGCGGCGAGCGGGCATGGCGGCCTCAGTCACGATGAAGGCGCCCTTCGCTGGCATTGTTGCGATATTGCAGCGCGATCAGGATGCCCTTGCACCAGCGTAGCGACAGAAGCGACAGGATGATGGTCAAGGGGCCGAACAGCAGGATATGCACCCAGATCGGCGGCGCATAGTTGACCTGCAGCCATAGCACCGAGCCGATGACGATGAAGCCGACGATGAGGATGACGAAGACCGCCGGGCCATCGCCCGCATCGGCAAAGGCATAGTCGAGCCCACAAGCTGCGCAACGCGGCTTCAGCGAGAGCAGACCGTCGAAGAGCTTGCCATGACCGCAACGCGGACAGCATCCTTGAATGCCGACCCGGAACGGATCGACGGGTGGAAAGAGGGCGCTGTCACCATTTGCCCCTTGATTTGGGTCTGTCCCGTGACCTGGGGCTGTGTCTTGCTCTGGGCTCAAGGTTTGATCTCGATCGATTGCCATTCACGACGAGCATCCGGGTCTCGTCCTGTCATCATCAGTAACCGCGACGCGGCCATCCGTCCAATTCAAAAGCATGGTGACGTCAGCACAGCAGCCAAACAAGCCCCAATCCCGCATCATGATGTCGCGGTCGTCTCCTCCAGGCCGCTTGAAAATCGTCATCGCGGCCATAAAAAGAGGGTATGGACAATAAGCAAGACATGAAGGCCGGCCAGATCATCATTCTGAACGGCGCGCCGCGATCCGGAAAATCGAGCATTGTCGAGGCCATACAGGCAGGTTTCGACGGCCCATGGATGAATCTGGGCGTCGACGCCTATGTGCGGCATATCACGCCACCGCGTTACCGGCCGGGGATCGGTGTACGGCCGGGCGGCGAACGGCCTGACCTGGAACCGCTGGTTCCGATATTCTATTCGGCGCTCTATGCCTCGATTGCCGCCCATAGCCGCCTTGGGCTCAATGTCATTGCCGAATTCGGCCATCATGACGCCTATTCAAAGCCGCTCGAAATCCTTTCGGATTGCGCCCGCCAACTTGTCGGCCTGCCCGTCCTTTTCGTCGGGGTGCACTGCCCGATCGATACCATCATGCAGCGACGTTTGGCGGAAGGCCCTGAAAGGCACGGCGACTATGTCAGCGTTTCAGCGGACGCACCGATCCCCGCTCCCGTCATCGCCTGGCAAGAACAGGTGCATCAACCAGGCATCTACGATCTGGAAGTGGATACATCCACGCAAAGTCCACAGGCCTGCGCCGAACAGATACGGCAACTGTTGGATCGAGGAGTTCCGCGCCCAACAGCCTTCGAGCGGCTTGCCGTCGGCGCCTGAGAGGCCCCGCAATGAAAAAGGCGGGCGCCGAAGCACCCGCCTTCTATCTCAATTCTGCCCTGGCTCAACCGGCCGCGACCGGCGCGCCCCAGCTTCCCCAGATATAGATGCAGAAGAACAGGAACAGCCAGACGACGTCGACGAAGTGCCAATACCAGGCGGCCGCTTCGAAGCCGAAATGCTGCTTTGGCGTGAAATCGCCGCCGATCGAGCGGATGAGGCAGACCAGCAGGAAGATCGTGCCGATCAGCACGTGGAAACCATGGAAACCGGTCGCCATGAAGAAGGTAGCGCCATAGATCGAGTTTTTGAACTCGAAGGGCGCATGCGCATATTCATAGGCCTGCACGCAGGAGAACAGCGCACCGAGCAGCACGGTCAGAACCAAGCCCTGGATCAGGCCCTTGCGGTCATTGTGCAGCAGCGCGTGGTGCGCCCAGGTGACCGTCGTGCCCGAGAGCAGCAGGATGATGGTGTTGTAGATCGGCAAATGCCAGGGATTGAGGACTTCGATGCCCTTGGGCGGGAACTGGCCGCCGAGGAAGGCCGTCCGCGAAGCCTGTATGGCTTCGTTCGGGAAGAGGCTGACGTCAAAATAGGCCCAGAACCAGGCGACGAAGAACATCACCTCGGAGGCGATGAACATGATCATGCCATAGCGCAGATGCAGTGAGACGACGCGGGTATGCGCGCCCTCATGCGCTTCCTTCACCGTATCCGACCACCAGCCGTACATGACGTAGAGGATCACGGCCAGGCCGATGAAGAACAGCCAGGGCTGTGCGAAGTTGATCCCGAACAGATGCACCGCGCCGCCGTTCAGGTAGCGCATGAAGCAGACGCCGCCAAAGGTAATGACAAAGGCCCCGAAGGCCGCGATGATCGGCCACGGGCTGGGATCGATAATGTGGTAATCGTGTTTCTTGGTATGCGCCTCTGCCATGTCAGCAATCCCCGAATGACTTTTCCCATATCGCCTCCGGCTGAGCCGAAAGCACTCTCCATCAAAGTTTCTTTTCCACCACCTTCGCTGCGCCTTCGTTGGAAGCCACAGGTTTCGCACCGTCGCGCGGATAGAAGGTGTAGGATAGTGTCAGCGCCGTGATCGTCTTGGTTTCTTCCGCCTTGGTGATCTCAGGATCGACGTAGAAAACCACCGGCATCTCGCGTTTTTCCCCCGGTGCCAGATCGGTCTCGTTGAAGCAGAAGCACTGCACCTTGTTGAAATAGGCGCCCGCTTCCACCGGCGAGACGTTGAAAATAGCCTGTCCGCGCGTCGGCTGGTCGGACTTGTTCTCGACCAGGAACTTGATCTCGACCGTCTCGCCGATCTTGGGGGAAACTTCCTTCTGCATCGGCTTGAAGTCCCAGGGTATCCCCGGGGCAACATTGGCGTCGAAGGAAACCTTGATCGGCTTGTCAAGAATGACGCTGGAAGCCTGATCGACGCGCTGCGTCGTGCCGTTGAAGCCGGTTACCTCGCAGAAGATGCGGTAGAGCGGCACGGCGGCGGCGCACATGGCGCTCATGCCGACCACGAAGCTCAAGCACATGGCAACCACCAGGCCGTTGTTTCTTGCCTTGTTTGTTGTCCCCTCCTCCATCACGCCTCCTCAAACGTGTCCGGTGCCGACCTTGATGATGGTGATCGCGTAGAACAGGATCACCAGGCCGGCGAGCACCAAACCGAGCGCGATGTTGCGCCCTCGCCGTGATTTCTTTTGGGCTTCCGTGAGCTTGACGAGTTCGATCACAGCCAGCCTCCCGCACCGCCTGATATCAGCACTATCACGAGCCGGTCGATCAGCAGTGCCGAAAAGATTGCGAAGAGATAGAAGATCGAGAAGGCGAAAAGTTTCTTCGCCGGGATCATCTTGACATCGCCATCCGGCATACGCCGGACGGCGATGGAACAGTATATGAAGATTGCGCCGAGCGCGGCGGCGACGGCACCATAGCCGAAGCTCGCAAAGCCCATGAATGCCGGCACAACACCGATGATGGCCGTCAGCACCGCATAGGCGACGATCTGATTCTTGGTGGCCGGCACGCCGGCGACATTCGGCAGCATGGGGACGCCGACGGCTTCGTAGTCACGCATCTTGAACAGCGCCAGCGCCCAGAAATGGGCCGGCGTCCACAGGAAGATGATCAGGAAGAGCACGATGCTCTCGATCGTCACGTTTCCGGTGACACAGGCCCAGCCGATGACCGGCGGGAAAGCGCCGGCAGCGCCGCCGATGACGATGTTCTGCGGCGTCGAGCGCTTCAGCCACATCGTATAGATGACGACATAGAAGAAAATGGTGAAGGCGAGGATCGCGGCTGAAAGCCAGTTGACGGCGAGGCCAAGGATCGTCACCGAAAAGCCCGACAGCACCAAGCCGAAGGCAAGCGCCTCGGAAGCCTTGACGCGGCCGGCGGGAATCGGACGGCGCGCCGTACGGCTCATGACCGCGTCGATATCGGCGTCGTACCACATGTTCAGCGCGCCGGAAGCGCCTGCGCCGACGGCGATGCAGAGAATGGCGATCAAGCCGAGAACCGGGTTGATGTGGCCCGGCGCCAGCACTAGGCCGGCAAAAGCGGTGAAGACGACCAGCGACATGACCCGCGGCTTCAAAAGCTCGAAATAATCGCGCGCACTCGCTTCAGACAGGCCGGTTTCGCCTTTCTTCGCGAGTACTTCGTGATTGTCGATCACCGTCATTCTTTCATCCAATGTCCGTTAAGCCGGACGCCGTTTATCACGGCGTCCGGAAATAAGCTACTTGATGCGCGGCAGCTCTTCCCACTGGTGGTAAGGCGGCGGCGAAGGAAGCTGCCATTCCAGAGTGGTCGCACCCTCGCCCCAGGGATTGTTGCCGGCGACGCGCTTCTTCACGAACGCATCGATGACACCCCAGAAGAAGAAGCAGAGGCCGACGGCTGCAACATAGGAGCCGATCGAGGAAACGAAGTTCCAGCCGGCGAAGGCGTCCGGATAGTCGATGTAACGGCGCGGCATGCCAGCACGACCGAGGAAGTGCTGCGGGAAGAATATCATGTTGACACCGATGAAGGTGATCCAGAAATGCCAGTTGCCGATCTTCTCGTTGTACATGTAGCCGGTCATCTTCGGGAACCAGTAGTACCAGGCAGCGAAGATGGCGAAGACGGCGCCGAGCGACAAAACGTAGTGGAAGTGCGCGACGACGTAATAGGTATCCTGCCATACGCGGTCGAGACCGGCATTGGCGAGCTGCACGCCGGTGACGCCGCCCACCGTGAACAGGAATATGAAGCCGATCGCCCAGATCATCGGCGTGCGGAACTCGATCGAGCCGCCCCACATCGTCGCGATCCAGGAGAAGATCTTCACGCCAGTCGGAACGGCGATGACCATCGTCGCGAAGACGAAATAACGCTGCGTATCGAGCGACAGGCCGACCGTATACATGTGGTGAGCCCAGACGACGAAGCCAACGGCGCCGATCGCGACCATGGCGTAGGCCATGCCGAGATAGCCGAAGATCGGCTTGCGCGAGAAGGTCGAGATGATGTGGCTGATCATGCCGAAGCCCGGCAGGATCAGGATGTAGACTTCGGGGTGACCGAAGAACCAGAACAGATGCTGGTAAAGGATCGGGTCACCGCCACCTTCCGGCGCGAAGAAGGTCGTGCCGAAGTTGCGGTCGGTCAGCACCATGGTGATGGCACCGGCGAGAACCGGCAGCGACAGAAGCAGCAGGAAGGCCGTGATCAGCACCGACCAGGCAAACAGCGGCATCTTGTGCAGCGTCATGCCCGGGGCGCGCATGTTGAGGATGGTGGTGATGAAGTTGATCGCACCGAGGATCGACGAGGCGCCGGCAATATGCAGTGCGAAGATCACCAGGTCGACCGCCGGGCCGGGATGACCGACGAGGCCTGACAGCGGCGGATACAGCGTCCAGCCGCCACCCGCGCCGTAGGCACCGGCCGGACCTTCGACGAACATCGACAGGATCAGCAGCAGGAAGGCGGGAACGATCAGCCAGAAGGAAATGTTGTTCAGGCGCGGGAAAGCCATGTCCGGCGCGCCGATCATGATCGGCACCATCCAGTTGGCGAAACCGCCGATCATCGCAGGCATGACCATGAAGAAGATCATGATCAGCGCATGGGCGGTGACGAAGACGTTGTACATCTGCTTGCCGCCATCGATGGAGGCGTCGCCCGAATAGCCGTAGACCATGGAAGCCAGACCGCTGAAGATCTGGATGCCCGGCTCCTGCAATTCCATGCGGATCGCAACGGACAGCAGGAAGCCAATGATACCGGCAAAGATCGCAAAGATCAGATAGAGGGTGCCGATGTCCTTGTGATTCGTCGAGAAGAGCCAGCGGTTCGCGAAACTGGGCTTGTGAGCGTGATGGTCGTCATGCGCGTGAGCGTCATGAAGAGCGTGCGAATGATCGTCGTGTGCCGTAGATCCAGCCATTATCCCTATCCCTCTTACTCAGCCGTGTTCGCAGCAACGTTGACAGTAGCCGGCTGATCGACGGCGGCCATCAGGGCCTTGTTGGCCTTGCTCAGGTCGCCGGCAGCAGTGGTCAGCCACTGCTGGTATTGATCCTGAGAGACGATGCGGATGGCGATCGGCATGAATGCATGGTCCTTGCCGCAGAGCTCGGAACACTGACCGTAGTACAGGCCCTCATTGTCGGCCTTGAACCAGGTTTCGTTCAAACGGCCCGGAACGGCGTCAATCTTGACGCCGAAGGACGGCATCGCGAAGGAATGGATGACATCCGTCGGTGCGGCGGTAACAAGGACGCGCACGACCTTGCCCACGGGCAGCACCAGCTCGTTGTCGACGGCGAGAAGCCGCGGATATTTCGATTTGTCTTCCTTGCCGGCCGCAGCGCGGTCCTGATCCTTCAGCAGGAAGGAATCAAAAGCCAGAGGCGTGTTGCCGCTGTTTTCATATTCATAGTTCCACTGCCACTGCGTCGCCGTCGCCTTGACGGTCACGTCAGGATTCTGTGGGAACGTTAGCTGCGCGGTCAGAAGATCGAAGGACGGAACAGCCAGGAACAGAAGAATGAGGACCGGTCCCACGGTCCAGATGACCTCGATCAGCGTGTTATGGCTCGTTCTGGAGGGCACCGGATTTCGCGATGCCCGGAACTTGACCATGACGACGATCAAAAGGACGAGCACCAGCAGCGTAATGGGAACGATAAACCAAAGCGTGTATGCTTCGAACCAGCGTATTTGATGCATGTTGCCGGTTGCTGCCTCTTGCAGGCCGGTTTCCCATGGTTTTGGCTGATCGGCATAGCTGCCGGTCGCAAAAAGCAGACAGGCGATAGCCGCCAGAGCTGCGTAAGCCCTCTTAATCACGATGTCTCTCCCTCCAGCGTTTGATCCCAGATCACTCAAACGCAGTATCCCTACATTCCATTGCGCTTCAAACCACAGTTTGGAGCACTCCGCAACAACTCACAAGCGTTGTCCGTGCGGCATTTTTGCGCGAAGTATATTCCCCCGGCCCGCCGAAACATGGCAAGCATTTCATCATCATACGAAAAATTGCATCGTGGTCCATCGCATTGCCGGGGCAAAATGAGATAGAGGTCGTATTTCCGCCGCAGTCGGTTGGAATTCAGCATGCGGGGCTTTTCATTTGCCGGCATGGGCTTCAACAATAGCAGCACTGATTCGAATCTAGAGGTTTTCATGGGTTTTCGTTCCCTCGCCCGGCTTTGGCTTGTCACCGCCAGCATCGCTGCTGCGGCTGCAGCACCCGTTCTGGCGCAGCAGGCACAGCAAACACAGCCGGCGCCGCAGGCTCAGCAACTGCAAACCCAGCAACCGCCGCAGTCAGGCCAACAGCCGCCAGCCCATACCCAGCAGCTTCCGACCAACCAGGTTCCACAACCACCGGGTACGGTGCGCTCCAGCCATGGTGCATGGTCCGTGGTCTGCGACAAGCCGGCCGGCGCATCGACCGAACAATGCGCGCTGATGCAGAACGTCATTGCCGAGGACCGGCCGGAAGTCGGTCTTTCGGTCGTCGTGCTGAAGACCGCCGATCGCAAGTCGAAGATTCTTCGCGTGCTGGCGCCGCTCGGCGTGCTGCTGCCGAACGGGCTCGGCCTTAATGTCGACGGCAAGGATATCGGCCGCGCCTATTTCGTGCGCTGCTTCTCGGACGGCTGCTATGCCGAAGTGGTGCTTGAGGACGAGTTGCTGAAAACGCTGCGCAGCGGCGCGACGGCCACCTTCATCGTCTTCCAGTCGCCGGAAGAAGGCATCGGCATTCCTGTCGACCTCAAGGGCTTTGCCGAAGGCTACGACGCGCTTCCGTAAATCGACAGGGCTTGCTCTCTCGCCGTCCGAAACCTACATCGGCTCTGAACGGAGCACTTGATCCATGAATACCGATCTTCTTACCTTGTTCGATACCGACGAAACCAAGCTGCGCGGCATCGTTGCCGAAGCACTGGCCGGCGCTGACGATGGCGAGCTTTTCGTCGAGCATGTCCAGGCGGAATCGCTGACCTTCGACAACGGACGCATGAAGGGCGGCAGCTTCAACACCGAACAGGGTTTCGGCCTGCGCGCCGTCGCCGGCGAAGCGGTGGGTTATGCGCATGCGGGCGATCTCTCCGAAGCCGCGCTGAAGCGCGCCGCCGATGCGGTGCGCGCGGTCACGAGCGGCTATGCGGGTTCCTACGCCGCCGCGCCTCAGCGCACCAATAAAGTACTCTATAGCGACGAAAACCCGATTGGGAGCCCAAGCTTCGAGGACAAGGCGAGGCTGCTGCAGGAGATCGACAGCTATCTGCGCGACAAGGATGGCAAGGTGCGTCAGGTCACGGCCTCCATTGCCGCGAGCTGGCAGGTGGTCGATATCCTGCGCGCCGACGGCCATCGCGTTCGCGACGTCAGGCCGATGACGCGCGTCAATATCTCGGTGATGGTCGGCGAAGGCGACCGGCAGGAATCAGGTTCCTTCGGAACCGGTGGCCGCGTCGGCTTCGGCGATTTCGTCACGGAAGAGAACTGGCGCCGCGGCGCTGACGAAGCTTTGCGCCAGGCATTGGTCAATCTCGAGGCGATCGATGCGCCGGCCGGCACGATGGACGTCGTTCTCGGCTCCGGCTGGCCGGGCGTCATGCTGCACGAAGCCGTCGGCCACGGGCTGGAAGGCGATTTCAACCGCAAGAAGACCTCGGCTTTCGCAGGGCTGCTCGGCCAGATGGTCGCCGCTCCCGGCGTGACCGTCGTCGATGACGGCACGATCGAAAACCGCCGCGGCTCGATCACCGTCGACGATGAGGGCACGCCTTCGGCCTACAATGTGCTGATCGAGAACGGCAAGCTGGTCGGCTACATGCAGGACCGGCAGAATGCCCGCCTGATGGGCATGAAGGCAACCGGCAACGGCCGCCGCCAAGGCTATGCCCACACGCCAATGCCGCGTATGACCAACACTTATATGCTTGGCGGCGACAAGACACCGGAAGAGATCATCGCCTCGGTGAAGAAGGGCATCTATGCCGTTTCCTTCGGCGGTGGCCAGGTCGACATCACTTCCGGCAAATTCGTCTTCGGCTGCACCGAAGCCTATCTGATCGAAGACGGCAAGGTCGGCGCACCGATCAAGGGCGCCATGCTCATCGGCAACGGCCCAGAAGCGATGAAGCGCGTCTCCATGATCGGCAACGACATGAAACTCGACACCGGCATCGGCAATTGCGGCAAAGGCGGCCAATGGGTCCCCGTCGGCGTCGGCCAGCCGCATCTGCGGATGGATCAGGTGACGGTCGGCGGGACGAAGGCTTGAAGTCTGCCTAAAGCTATGCCCATAGCAGTGGCCATCAGCCTTCGACGGAGGCTGATGCTGTTGATAGCTTTTGACCGAAGAGGACCTCCATGCGCTTGCTGTCACGCTGGCAGAATTCCGCAGGCGAAAGGGTGCGTATAGCACTTTACCTCAAAGGTATTCCGTTCACTTATACACCGGTAAGCTCATTGGCGCCCGGCGAATATGAGCGATTGAACCCTCAAGGTCTTCTACCTGCTCTCGACATCGGTGGACGTATCATCGCGCAATCGTCTGCTATCCTGGATTATCTTGAGGAAGCGTATCCAGCGCCATGTCTGCTACCTTCCGATCCCGTCGTCCGCGCGGAGGCAAAAGCGTTTGCCGGCCTCATCACATCGGAAATGCATTCTCTGACCGTTCTGCGTGTCAGACGCTTTTTGAAATCGGACATAGGTGCCGACGATCATCAAGTTTCGGCCTGGGTCAGCCACTGGCTGGCTCTAGGCCTTGACGCCCTGGAGGAAACCCTACGGCGCCGACCGGTCCAATGGCCGTATTGCTTCAGCGCAGAAGCGGGATGGGCGGACCTGCATCTTGTGCCGCAACTAAGCGCCTCCCGCCGTCTTGGCGTAGATCTATCCCGTTATTCCACACTCCTGGCAGTCGAAGAACGCTGCAACGAACTCGAAGCCTTTCGGCTTGCACGCCCGGAAGCACAGGTCGACTTCTCTCATTCTTGAACGTGGCAACCCAGTGGCCGCTCTCACCCCTCCTCCGGCCGGAACCGCCATTTCCGCTCGACGGCAGCGGCGAGATCGAGGCTGTTGCGGTGGGCGAAGAGAAGGATATGGCCAAGCACATCGGCGGTTTCGTCGGCCAACGCAGTAGCCAGATCCTCGTCCGACATGCCCTTGCGTCTTCCGCGGCCGGTCGTTTTGTTCCAGATCTGGGTGAGTTCGCCCATCTCCTCCTGCAATTTCAAAACAAACCAGTCGGCATCGCGCTCCAATCCGTTGGCGGCGGCATAGGTGGCGGAAGCCTTTTCGAACTGCTGGATCAGATCGGATAACATCAATATTGTTCCCCGTATGTTCTCAACAGAAGTGAACGATTCTGCCGGAAATAGCAAGACGGCGGAGCTTGTGCCCCGCCGTCTTGATAGTTTCAAAACTTGATTTCCGCTCAGCCCTTGGTCGGCAACAGCATGCAGTTGAAATCCTTGCGTTTCAGCGCGGCGCAGGCGGAATTCGCATCATCGCGGCTGCCGAAGCCAACGAAACGGGCGCGATAGACCGTGTTGCTGCCCTTGCCGACGGCTTCGGTATAGGGCGAAGCGTTGGCAAGAGCGCCGCCCGCCTTGGATTGAGCCTCGGACAGCAGGTCCTTGGCGGCCTGCGCCGTCGGAGTAGCTGCGATCTGCACCTGCCAACCGCCGGTCGCCGGTTTGCCGGCATTTTGGATTTCATCCATCGCCATCGGGCGATCCATCGGCACGGTCACATTTGTCGTGGCGGCATAAGCGAGCGGGGCCTGAGCCGGCGTGAACTCGGCGCGCTTGCGCGTCGTCGTGGCCGTGGTTTGCGCATCGACATCGGCAGCAACATCATCCGTCGCCGAAGCAACTTCGACCTGCTTTGCACCGCCAACACTTGCCATGAGGCGCGATGAAGTGGCGGAGGTCGCTTTCGGCACATAGCGATTGAGAAGGGAAGCCATGAAGGCATCGCGGCCACGGGCAGTCGCGCCGCCCATGACGACGCCGATAACGCGGCGGTTGCCCTGGCGCACGGCGCTGACTATGTTGAAGCCGGAGGCATTGGTGTAGCCGGTCTTGATGCCGTCCATGCCTTCGTAGCGATACATCAGATTGTTATGGCCACGGACGCGGCTGCCGCGATAGGTGAAGCTCGACTGCGAAAACAGCCGATATTCCTGAGGATAATTGTTGATGAGCGCAACGGCGAGCGTCGACATGTCGCGCGCGGTCGTCACCTGCTCCATGCTCGGCAAGCCCGATGGATTGGTGAAGACGGTGCGGCGCATGCCGAGTTCGCGCGCCTTCTGCGTCATGATGCGGGCAAAGCCGCTTTCGCTACCGCCCAGCGCTTCGCCCATGGCAGTGGCGGCATCGTTGGCGGACTTGATGATCATGCCATTGACGGCATCGCGGACGGTGATGGTGCTGCCCGGCTTCAGGCCGAGCTTGGTCGGGCTCTTGCCGGAGGCGTTGCTCGAGACCGGAATCGCCGTGTTCCAACCCAGCTTACCACGATGAATAGCCTCAAACGTCAGGTACAGCGTCATCATCTTGGTCAGCGAAGCAGGGTGGTTGAGATCATCGGCATTATCCGAAGCCAGCACCCTGCCGGATTTCGCGTCCATGATGAAATAGGCGCTGCCCGCAAAGCTCGCTACCGGTGCGCTCAACAGTAAGACGGCCGCAGAAAGGGCCATCAAAAGTTTTTTCATATTCGTCCCCAACTGAAACAAATGCCAATACACCGCATCAACCTGTTGTGCGCATTTGCGACAAGAGCCTGATTTCGGTGCGATATTGAGGCAACACCCTCGACAGAATTCCAATTTTGCCTTTGCTGGTAAAATAACCGTTAACACATTGAAAAGATGGCGCAGATTCAGCAAGACTTAACGGCGGATGGGCTAGAGCATGGGCATTCTTCAACCGGGTCAATCCCCATGGAACAGGGCATCAGAATTCGTCTCAAGCGCGCGGCGATCTCCGGCGGGCTGGAAACCGCCGCAATTCTGAAAAACCTCGGCCTGATGCGCGACGTCGCCGGCCTCGGCGCCATCTTCACCCTGCATCATGTCCGCCCTCCCTTGCCCCGAACCTTTGCCCCGAATGCGCATCTGGAAATTTCGCCCGAATTCCTCGACAGCGCGATCACGCGACTGAAACGGGATGGTTACGAATTCATTTCTCTTGATGCGTTGCCGGACCGTATCGCAAGTGATCGCAACAAGCCACCCTTTGCTGCTTTCACACTCGACGACGGTAATCGCGACAATTTCGATTATGCGCTGCCGGTCTTTGCCCGCCACGGTACGCCCTTCACGATCTTCGTCACCCAAGGTCTGTCGGAGAGGACGCACAGCATATGGTGGGAAACGCTGGCCGAGCTGCTTTCCCAACGAGATCGCCTGACCTTCGATTTCGGTACGGGCGCAGAGAGCTTCGACCTCAACAAAACCGGCCAACGGCAAGCCGCGTTTGCCCGCTTTGCCGCTTATGTTCATGCCCATGACGAGTTGGAGGCGATTGCCCGGATCGACGAGTTCGCCCGGGCGAACGGCATGGAGCCGCTCGATCTCGTGCGCGCAGCGATCATGGACCGGGCAGAATTGAAGCAGCTTATCCGTCACCCCCTCGCCTCGCTCGGCGCCCATACGGTCAGCCACCGGGCGCTTGCCCGTCTTCCGGAAGCGGAAGCCGCGGCGGAAATGGCGTTGTCGGCGGATTATGTCGCTGACCTCATCGGCCAGCGGCCGGTGGCGATCGCCTATCCCTATGGGACCGCCGATGCGGTCTCTCCTCGCGAAGCCCGGCTTGCGGCGGAACTCGGCTTTTCCGTCGGCGTGACGACCCGACCCGGGACGATCGGAGCGGCGAGCGCCGCCACGATCACCCATTTGCCGCGGCTGTCATTGAACGGTCACTACCAGAAGGCCCGATATGCATCGGCACTTGCCTCCGGCATCCCCATGAGGCTGATGGGGTGCCGGGCCTCATCATGATCCGTTACGGATACATCCGCACCTTTTCCCAGGCGCCCTCCGGCACGTCGCGGCGGAATTCGACGCGATCGTGCAGGCGGAACTGGCGATCGTGCCAGAATTCGATCGACAACGGCCGGATGCGGAAGCCGGACCAATAGGCAGGGCGCGGTATGTCGCCGATGGCGTAGCGAGCGGTGTATTCGGCAACCGCCTTTTCCAGGGCGAAGCGGCCCTCGAGCGGGCGCGACTGCTTCGACGCCCAGGCGCCGATGCGGCTGCCGCGGGCACGCGTCTTGAAATATTCATCGGCTTCGTTGTCGCTGACCACTTCAACCAGGCCGCGCAGCCTTACCTGACGCCGGAGCGACTTCCAGTGGAAGCACATGGCCGCTTTCTTTTGGGAAAGAATTTCTTGGCCTTTCTGGCTTTCGAAATTTGTATAGAATACGAATCCCTGACTATCGAAACCTTTCAGAAGAACCATGCGGACATTTGGCAATCCATCCTTATCAACCGTTGCCAAGGCAACCGCATTCGGATCATTCGGCTCATTGGCTTCAGCGTCGCGCAGCCAGGAAGCGAAAAGCGCAAAGGGCTCGTTCTGCTCGGTGAAGTCACCGCTTGTTAACTCGTTTTCCGACATATTAGCTCAAATTCTCCGCATTTCCTAAAATCGCCAGCCCCAACACTGGCCAAGATACTCGGGTGGAAGTCATAGCAAAGTCGACGGTTCATACAAAGCGCAAGCTTGCAAAAGGCGCGACGATGGCGATTGCCATTTTCTCCCTTTTCTCCCTTGGCGGCTGCGTCGGCGGCGGCATGGACATGCTGAGTTCGACGAAGGTGGATCGGAGCGTTTCAACAGGCACCATCCCGACCGCTCCTGTGACAACCGACAGCGTTTCAGACGAGACAACCGTGCGCAATGCGGTGACTTCGGCAGATCTCGCCAAGCTGAACGGACAGCCCGTGCCCTGGGCGAATGCCTCGACGGGAAGCGCCGGCGTCATCGACACGATCGTTGAAAACAACGCCTCGGGACAGGTCTGCCGCCAGTTCCGCACCACCCGTCACTCCTATGACGGCATCGCCAATTTCTTCGGCAAGACCTGTCTTATCGGCCAAGGCGAATGGCAATTGCTGAGTTTCCAGCAGGACGGCTGATCGCCTCCTCTCTTTCTTATTTCATAGTCAGAAGCGGGCCGATTAGCGTGCCCGCCGCAATGCAGTCCGCAAGCGCGTAGATGTCGTTGCTGGGCGAACGGTCCACCTCCAGCGGTGGGACTATCGAGCGGACAACGGTAAACAGCATCCCGGTCCCCTCACCCAACCTGATTGCGCCTCGCAGATCGATGGCCCGCGCGGCTATGATCAGTTCGATCGCCGTCAGATATCGCAGCTTCACCGCCAGCCGTCCGGTCTTGTCGATCACCGACATGGCAAGCGATGCATAATCCTCGACGCGATCGGCGACGGGCGTCACAGCAAAGGGCATGGGCATCGCCAGGTGGCCGATCTCCGCCGTCAGCGCCGCAACGGTCTTCTGCAAGGCGCCAAAGCCGTTGGCGCCGACACCTTCCGGCGCCAGAAAACGCGGCAGATCGGAGAAGCCCGGCGACAGCAACTTCATGATTCGCTCGGCCGCCATAGCCGCAAGGCGGGCGAGCGCCAGCCCCAGCGTGTCGAAGGCCAGCACCATATGGGTGGGATCGAAATTGCCGGTCGGCAGCACGACATCCTCATCGGCAAGAACCGATGGGTTGTCGTCACTGGAGCCCAGTTCCAGCTCGGTAGCAGTCCACGCCGCTCTCAGCGCATGTAATGCGGCGCCGGAGACCGATGGCACGCAGCGAAGGCTGAGCGGGTCTTGAAGGCGCCGCGCTGCCCCCGGCTTCATCAGATCGCCGCCTTCGAGGAGTGAGCGGACGGCTGCCGCGACTTCGCCCTGGCCGGGGCCGGGCCGCAAGCGACTTGCCAGCGGATCGAGCGGATCAAGGCTGGCGCGAAATCCTTCATAGGACAGCGCTGCCGCACCGATATGCGCATCGAAAATACGCCTAATATCCTGCAGCATCAGGCACGCAAGGCCGACGGATGCGGCGTTGGACGAGATCAGCGACAGTCCATCCTTTATGCCGAAGGACGGCTGCACAAGGCTGGCCGCCGCCAAGGCATCGGCGCCGGAGACCTCACGCCCATCCGGAAGAATGGCCCTCCCCTCGCCGACCAATACCAAGGCGATATGCGCAAGCGGCGGGAGATCCGCCTCGCCGATCGAGCCGGTCATCGGCACCTTCGGATGGACGGAACAATTGAGCATGCCGGCAAGCGCTTGCGCCACCTCTGGCGATACACCCGAATAGCCGAGGCAGAAGCGGGCTAGGCGCGCCGCCATCATGGCGCGGACCTCGTCCGCTTCGGCAAAGCGCCCGACGCCGACGGCGCGGGGGCGCGGAATGCGATGTTGCCCGGAATCCTTCGCGGGATCGAGGCGCGTATCGACAGCCGCACCCAAACCGGTGCTGACTCCATAGATCGCCTTGCCCGCGCCCGCATGGCGGAGGAGACAGGCATAGGCTGCTTCGATGCCTGCGATCGCATCGGCGCCGATCTCGACCTCGGCGCCATTGCGAGCCACGGCGCAGATCGCGTCGATATCCGCGCGGGACGCATCGAAGATCACGCTTTTGGCGTCAGCACCCATCCGTCTGTCCGTTTCTCAAACTGTCGGTTTTCAAGCAAAGCGCAGGCGCTGGCCGATATTCATCCGCTTCGCCTTGTCGACCATGGCGGCCCCCAGCGCAACGTCCGTGGTACTGAGACCGCGATGCCAGAAGAGAATGATCTCGTCGTCGTTTTCGCGGCCAGGCCGCGCACCACAGACGATCTGGCCGATTTCGGCATGCAGCGTCTCCGCCGTCACCTTGCCCTCATCGACATGCCGGCGCAATGCGCCAAAGGGACGGCCGGGGCCGCATTGGCCCCAATCGTCGACGACGACTTTGTCCATGATGTCGGTCAGATCGAATTCCAGCGCGCTCATCGTGCCATAAGGAACGACGAAAGCACCCTTCTTGACCCAGGCGGTCTTGAAGAGCGGCGTCGGCTCCGGCAGGCGGCTGGCCTCTACCATGATGTCGGCGTCCTTCAGGCAGTCTTCCCAATTGTCGGTGACGATGATCTTCTTGCCCAGGTCTTCTTCCAATCGGGCGGCGAAAGCGTCGCGGCTTTCCGGCCGGCGGGAATGGACGCGGATTTCCTCGAAATCGAACAGATGGTCGAGCAGGCGGACATTCCAATAGGAGGTGCCGCGCGCGCCGATATGGCCAAGCACCTTGCTATCCTTGCGGGCGAGATGGCGGGCACCGATCGCGGTGACCGCGCCCGTGCGCATATCGGTAATCGCGGTGGCATCGATGATCGCCTTCGGCATGCCGGTGCGCGGATCGAAAAGGTTGAGCACGGCCATTTCAGAAGGAAGACCCTGCTTATAGTTATCGACGAAATCGCCGACCACTTTGACACCAGCATAGTCGAGAGGCTTCACATAGCCGCGTAGCACGTTGAAATGGCCCTTGTCGGAACTTTCGGGCACGAGATGCACGCGCGGTTCGATCACTGTCTCGCCGCGACCCTGCGCGTCCAAAGCTTTGCTGACGGCATCGAGGATTTCGTCGTTGGTCAGCGCCAGCGCCTTGGTATCGATGGCGTTCAGATAGTCGATCCAAATTTCCTGCATGGGATGCCCTGACCCTTCCGCTTGTCGCTATGCTCGCCTCATCATGAAATGAGTTGTCTATACTTATTGTCAAGGCAAATCCGGTGCGAAAGCCGTGCCTTCAGTCTTAAGCAGGGCGTGGCTTCCTTAGCGAACGGCTAACCATTGCGGCAGATCGAACCCTTGCCGCCAGCCGGGCGTAACAACTGATTAGCAACTGCTCGCGCAGGATCACACCATATGCGCGTCAACCTTCTTGCTTCCGGGGGAGTGAGAATACGGCGCGATCCATATGTTTTCTTCCTTTTGGGGTGCCGCAACGAGGCCGGGCACACCCTTCAAAACGGTGGTTATGATGATGCGCGATCCTTACAAGGTGCTTGGCGTAAAGCGCGATGCCGGGGCGGATGAAATCAAGACGGCATGGCGCAATCTCGCCAAGGCCGTGCATCCCGATCACAACATCGGCGATCCCACGGCAACGGAGCGCTTTGCCGAGATCGGCCGCGCCTATGAAACGCTGAAGGATCCGCAGAAGCGCAGCCGTTACGATCAGGTGGCGCGCATGGCCGAGGCGAAGGGTCAAAGCACAGAGCAGACCATCATGCAGCAGCGTCAGGCTGCGCGCGAAGCCGCGGAGCGTGCCAAGGCTGCGCGCGCCAACGCCGAAAAGATCATGGAAGAACTCGCCCGCGCCAATGCCCAGAAGGCGCAGAAGGCTGCGTCGGCCGCCAATCCGCAGGCCGCCGGGGCCGAGTCACCCGAGGATATGGTCGAGCGCATTTTCGGCGCCAAGGCCGCCCGTGCCGCACCGAACCAGGCAGAGACTGCCGCCAGTGCCGCGGAGACGGAAAAGCCACGCGAACCGGAGAGCGGCGAGACGGAAGAAAACTTTGCCGAAGAGGAGCAGCTCGCGACGGGGACCGGCTCAACCGTCTTCCGCTCGCGCTTCGGCATTCTCGGCTCGCTCGTGCGCCGCTTTACGGGCGGCGGCGCTCAGGACAAGGTGCCGGAGAAGACGCCGGAGATCGCTGCCGAAGCGACCGTCACTCTCGATGACATGCTGAAGGGAAACTGGATCACCGTACCGCTGTCCGACGGACGGGAGGCGCGCTTTCAGGCGACGACGGATATCAGCAACGGCCAGGTGGTGCATCTGAAGGGCCAGGGGATGAAATTGCAGGGGATGCTGCGCGGCGATGTCGCGATCACCATCCATCTCTCCACCGACAGCCGCTTCACGCTTAATGGCCTCGACGTCCACACGACCCTTCCCGTGACCATCGAAAATGCGGTGCTCGGTTATGAGACAACGGTCGAGGGATTGAACGGGCCGGTCAAGCTGACAGTCCCCCCCTGGTCCGGTTCGGATCAGGTCATCCGAATCTCCGACCAGGGACTACCGGACGGGCATGGTGCAAAAGGCAATCTCGTGGTGGAATTGCGCCTGATGCTGTGGGAAAAACCGGACGACAAAGTTACCGATTTGATGCGCAGCATGCGCGAGGGGCTTTTTTTGTGAAATTTCAGTGACAACCGCACCCTTTGTTACGATCCCTAACAGTTGATGATCTTTCCGATGCTTGAACAGGGGATCGGCCTATGCCATAGGCAGGATCATTCGAAAGTTCAAGGGAGCAGAATATGGCTCAAGCCACTGGCCTCATGGCAGGCAAGCGCGGCGTCATCCTCGGCGTTGCAAACAACCGTTCCATAGCGTGGGGTATTGCCAAGGCCTGTTCCGAAGCCGGTGCCGAAATCGCGTTGACGTGGCAGGGCGACGCTCTGAAGAAGCGCGTCGAGCCGCTCGCCCAGGAACTCGGCGCCTTCATGGCAGGCCATTGCGACGTTACGGAACCCGCGACGATCGACGCCGTCATCGACTCGCTGGAAGCGAAATGGGGCAAGATCGATTTCGTCGTGCATGCCATTGCCTTCTCCGACAAGGATGAGCTGACCGGCCGCTATGTCGACACCAGCCGCGATAATTTCGCGCGCACCATGGACATCTCCGTCTATTCGCTGCTCGCCGTCGCCCAGCGCGCCGAGCGCATCATGAACGATGGCGGCTCGATCATTACGCTGACCTATTACGGCGCGGAAAAGGTCATGCCGAATTACAACGTCATGGGCGTCGCCAAGGCTGCGCTCGAAGCAAGCGTGCGCTACCTTGCCGTCGACCTCGGCGGTCGCGGCATTCGCGTCAACGCCATTTCGGCCGGCCCGATCAAAACGCTGGCCGCCGCCGGCATCGGCGACTTCCGCTATATTCTGAAATGGAACGAATATAACGCGCCGCTAAAGCGCACGGTTTCGATCGACGAAGTCGGCAACTCCGCGCTTTATCTGCTCTCCGATCTTTCCACCGCCGTCACCGGCGAAGTGCACCATGTCGATTCGGGCTATCACGCCATCGGCATGAAGGCCGTCGATGCGCCTGACATCGCCGTCATCAAGGATTGATCAACAGGAAGTCTGAACCGTGCCGCCTCTTTATGTGATACGCCACGGTCAGACGGACTGGAATGCCGAGCGCCGGCTGCAGGGACAGAAGGATATCGATCTCAACGCCATCGGCCGCGCGCAGGCGCGGCAGAATGGTGTTGAGCTCGGCGAAATTCTCGCCTTTGAAAATCAGCCTTTCGACTTTGTCGCAAGCCCGCTAAGGCGCACCCGCGAAACCATGGAGATCGCGCGCGAAGCCATGGGGCTACCGCCGAAGGACTATCGCACCGACGAACGGCTCGTAGAAGTCTCCTTCGGAGCCTGGGAAGGTTTCACCCTAAAAGAATTGAAGGCGACCGAGGCCGAACGTCTTGCCGAGCGCAATGCCGGCAAATGGGACTTCATCCCGCCCGGCGAGGATGCGGAGAGCTATGAGATTCTCTCCTGGCGCGTCGGCTCCTGGCTGACTTCGGTCGATCGGCCCACCGTCTGCGTCACCCACGGCGGCGTCATCCGCTCGCTGTTCCGGTTGATCGCCGATGTCTCGAAAGAAGATGCCGCTGAAGCGGAAATCCCGCAGGATCGCATTTTGAAGGTCGATACGCAGTTGAACATCATCGGCTGGATCTAACGCCGCCGGCTAAAGGAATAATCCCCGTTCCCTACTGCACGATATCGAGATCGTTGATGACGCGCTTGCCGTCGACCTCGGTATAGAAGACGACCACTTTGACGCCGGCCTTCAGACCCGTGAAATCGAAATCCTGCGGCGCCTGATAATTCTTGCCGTCGTCCAGCGTAATGCTGAAATTCTTCTCATCGACCTTCTTGATCGTGGCCTCGACGTCAGCGCTTTCGGCAAAGCCGGCGACGGGGGCGAGGAGACTTGCCGTGGCCAGGAGCGTCGCAACAAAGAAGCGCATCGGGAGTACCCTTTTGATTCATTATCAGTGCTAAATTTGATCGTTCCAAGGTAACGCTTTGAATATGGCGGAAGTTGCCCGCAACAATGGCTTTCGTCGCCTAATTGATGAATGTGTTTTCACGATCCACAGCATGGATTAATCTTCGTTTACCATATCGAGCGTTTGCGGGTTCTCGCCGTGCGGGATCCATCACGGAAAGAAAGATTTGCCTCGGCAGCTTTTTGGCCTATGAGTGTGCCGCAATTCCAAGAGACAAAGGCGCGGCCGCCGCCGGGCCACAGTAATCCGGTCGTTTCCCATGTCGCACAATACATTCGGTCATCTCTTCCGCGTCACCACCTGGGGCGAAAGCCACGGGCCGGCGCTTGGCTGCGTCGTCGACGGCTGCCCCCCGGGGCTCCGTTTCAAGCTTGAGGACATTCAGGTCTGGCTCGACAAGCGCAAGCCGGGACAGTCGCGCTTCGTGACGCAGCGCCGCGAAGATGATCTCGTCAAGGTACTGTCCGGCGTGATGCTGGATGAAGACGGCGAGACGATGATTTCGACGGGCACGCCGATCTCGATGCTGATCGAAAACACCGACCAGCGTTCCAAGGATTACGGCGAGATCGCGCGGCGTTATCGCCCCGGCCATGCCGACTATACCTATGACGTCAAATACGGCATTCGCGACTATCGCGGTGGCGGCCGTTCGTCGGCCCGCGAGACCGCGGCGCGTGTCGCCGCCGGCGGTATTGCCCGCCTCGTCGTGCCCGGCGTTACCGTGCGCGGCGCGCTGGTACAAATCGGAAAGCACAAGATAAATCGCGCCAATTGGGACTGGGCACAGGTCGATCAGAACCCGTTCTTCTCGCCGGATCCGGAAATCGTGCCGGTCTGGGAGGAATATCTCGACGGCATCCGCAAGGCCGGCTCCTCGATCGGCGCCGTTGTCGAAGTCATTGCCGAAGGCGTGCCCGCCGGTCTTGGCGCACCGATCTACAGCAAGCTCGATCAGGATATCGCCTCGCTGCTGATGTCGATCAACGCCGTCAAGGGCGTCGAGATCGGCAATGGCTTTGCTGCTGCCGAAATGAGCGGCGAGGAAAACGCCGACGAAATGCGCATGGGCAATGACGGCAACCGCATCTTCCTATCCAACCATGCCGGCGGCATATTGGGCGGCATTTCCACCGGCGAGCCGGTCATCGCCCGCTTCGCCATCAAGCCGACCTCGTCGATCCTGACCGAGCGCCGATCGATCGATGCCGACGGCAACAATGTCGATGTCCGCACCAAGGGCCGCCATGACCCTTGCGTCGGCATTCGCGCCGTGCCGATCGGCGAGGCGATGGTTGCCTGCGCCATAGCCGATCATTACCTTAGGGATCGCGGCCAGACCGGCCGGCTGAAATAAGGACGTTTTCATGCCCTATGATCAGAAGCGCGTGGTGGAAGCCCTCCGAGCCTTCGAGGCCGGCGAGATCGTCGTCGTCATGGACGATAACGACCGCGAGAATGAAGGCGACCTGATCGTTGCCGCCGTCCATTGCACGCCCGAGAAGATGGCCTTCATCGTCCGCCATACGTCGGGGATCGTCTGCACGCCGATGCCGCGCGAGGAGGCCAAGCGCCTGAACCTCAATGCCATGGTGGCGGAAAACGATTCCGCGCATACAACCGCATTTACCGTTTCCGTCGACTTCAAGCACGGCACGACGACGGGCATTTCCGCCGACGACCGCACGCTGACGGTGCGCAATCTCGCCAATCCGAATGTCGGCCCGACCGATTTCCTCCGACCCGGCCATATCTTCCCGCTGGTCTCGCGGGAAGGTGGGGTGCTGATGCGCTCTGGCCATACGGAAGCCGCCGTAGACCTCTGCAAGCTCGCCGGCCTGCCGCCGATCGGCGTCATCAGCGAGCTCGTCAATGACGACGGCACGGTGACGCGCGGCCAGCAGGTGGTGGAATTTGCCGAGCGGAACGAGCTGAAGCTCATCTCCGTCGCCGACCTCATCGCCTATCGCCAGCGCAAGGAAACGCTGATCGAACTCGGCGCCAGCTTCGATATCGAAACGCCGTTCGGCAAGGCGCGCGCTCACACCTATTCGCTACCCTGGGACCCGATGCAGCATCTCGCAGTCGTCTTTGGCGACATCCGCGACGGCATCGACATTCCGGTGCGCCTGCATCCGGAAAATGTGGCCGAAGACCTGTTCGGAAAGCGCCGTCCGGTCGATTTCTACATGAAGAAGATCGCTGATGAAGGCCGCGGCATCATCGTTTATCTCCGCGAAGGTTCCGTTGGCGTCGGCCATATCGACAATGGTCGCAAATCCCGCCAGGCCGGCCACGAGACCCATGCCGAGGCCCAGGCCCGCGACAGCGAATGGCTGGAAATCGGCCTCGGCGCGCAGATTCTGAAAGATCTCGGCGTCAGCTCGATCAAACTGCTCACCAGCCGCGAACGGCACTATGTCGGCCTGGAAGGGTTCGGCATCGAGATCGCCCGGACGGAGATTTGCTGATCTTGTTAATGGGTCAGCATTCTTGAATAACCGTAGTCAGCTATCTCCAAGTCAGGCCGAACACGCGAAGCCAATTGTCATAGGCGAATTTTCGCAGGGTCAACTCATCGAATTCATTTTTGCGCATGGCGTCTATGAGATGTGGCAGGCCGCTTGCATCCTTGATTTGGCGGGGCATGACCGCGCCATCAAAATCTGATCCGAGAGCGACCCTATCCGCTCCGACGCGACCTATGAGATAGTCGAAATGACGAACAACAAGGTCGAGAGGCGTGTCGTCTTCAAGGTGGCCATCGGGGCGAATGTCGTTGACGGCCAGGTTCAATCCGATGACCCCGTCAGTATCGCGAATGGCATCTAACTGCCGATCGGTTAGGTTTCGGGTCGATGGGCATAGGGCGTGAGCGCAGGCATGCGTGGCGACAAGCGGAGCGGTGCTCAGGGCGGCCACGTCCCAAAACCCACGCTCGTTCAGATGGGAAACATCGATCATTATTCCGAGAGCATTGCATCTTTTGACCAGGCTCTTGCCTAAATCCGTAAGCCCCGGCCCAGTATCGGGAGACCTCGGATAAGCGAACGGGACGCCATAGCCAAAAATATTCGGACGGCTCCAAACGATGCCGAGAGATCGGAGGCCCGCGTCATATAGGGCATCCAGATATCCGAAATCAGGGCCGATGGCCTCTGCCCCCTCTATATGAAGCACGACGGCAAAGGCGGCGTCCATCTGGGCAGTCCGAATATCATTCACGCTTGTGGCGAGGCGGATCTGGCCGTTGGAGCGTTCGATCAAACCCCTCATCGCGGAAAGCTGGCCATCGATTTGTCCACGGGCATAGTCCGGATGGACGGCATCGGCATAACGAACTTCGTATCCATCACGAGTGATAGTAAGGTCATCCACCGGCTCGTGTTCTGGAGAGGCATGCATTGCAAACAATCCGCCAGCCAAGCGGCCTTCACGCGCTCGCGGAAGATCAAGATGCCCCATCTCCGATCGGACCATAAAATCCCGGCCGGTAGATTTATAATCCACCATGAACTGAACCGCATCATTATGCCCATCGAATACATAAATGCTGCTCATGTGATCTCTGCCCCAAGGTTCAAGTGCAGTTTGGCCTACGCAGTCCTCTCGGAAACCAGCGGGAAATCAGGACGGAAGAACAGGCAATTTATCCCCGCCACCCCTCCAGAAACACCACCTTCTCCACCCCGGCAAAACGCGCCACCCGCTCCAATTCCGCTTCCAACTTTTCCAGCCGTCCGGCGGATGCCCGGACACTTGGTTCCAGCCACAGGCGTTTGACGTCCAGCGTGCCCGCCTTGCGGTCGGCTTTCATATCGATCCGGCCGATCAGCCGGTCTCCTTCCAGGAGCGGGAAAACGTAATAGCCATATTCACGCTTCGGCTCCGGCACGAAGACCTCGATCCGGTAGAAGAAGCCGAACAGGCGTTCGGTGCGGTTGCGGTCGCGTATCGTCGGATCGAAGGGGCTGAGGACGCGCATCCGGGCGGGAGCTTCGGGGAAGCTGTCGAGCGTAGCTGGGAAATCGGCAAAGCCGAAGGAAGGGCGCGGTTTGCCGTCCATGGCGGGCTCGATCAATATTTCGGCGAGTTCCGCGCGATGCGTGTCGACCCAGGTCTTCGCTTCCTGCGGCGTCACCAAGTCCCAGAAGGCGGCGATTTCGCCTGACGTGGCAAACCCAAGGCGTTGCAAAGCGCTGCGGCAAGCCCAGTCGACGAATTCGTCGTGGCCGACTTCGGGCGTGTGGAAATTTTCCGGCAGTACGCGCTCGACGAGATCGTAGACCTTTTGGAAATTGGTGCGGCCGGCGATGGCGAATTTGCCGGTACGCCAGAAATATTCGAGCGCGGTCTTGTTCGGATGCCAGTTCCACCAGCCGCCGGAGGTATGGTTCTCGTCCTTGATCTCACGGGCGGTAATGGCGCCGTTTTTCAGGACGCGCTCGTAGGTCTCCTCGAAGGCGGCTTCGAACCCCTCGCCCCGCCATTTGCGCCAGCGCTCGACGATCGCCAGCTCCTCGCGGCGAAACCGGTGCTTCCAATAGACGAAGAAGGCGCTGGGCAGGATGGAGGCATCATGCGTCCAGTTTTCGAACAGCGCGCCGTCCTTTTCGAGCAGTTCCGTCAGATGTTCGCGCCGATAGGTCTGGTTGCGGGAAAACAGAATCTGGTGATGCGCCCGCTCGACCGTCGAGATGCTATCGACCTGCACGAAGCCGATATCGTGGATCAACTGCAGCAGCCCGGCCTTGGTCAGGGCACGGTTCGGCGGATTGGAAAGCCCCTGCTTGGCGAGGAAGACGCGGCGGGCATCTCGGTTTGAAAGCAGATTCGTCATGCTCAGATCATAGGCATTAATTCCCATGCTTTCAAACGGCGTTGATTTGATAATTCGTTATGATGGGCTATAGGACCGCGATATCACGATGGAACAGGGCCAGCAGCTTGGATATCCGTTTCGACAATGCCGGCGTCAATTTCGGCCCGCGGCTTGCGCTTTCGCCGCTCAGCTTGACGCTGAGCGAGCGGCGCGTCGGTGTGATCGGGCTCAACGGTTCCGGCAAGACGACATTTGCGCGGCTGATCAACGGGCTTGCCAAGCCTACGACCGGCCGGGTCACCGTCAATGGGCTCGACACCGTGACCGACGCCAAGTCCGTGCTCGGCAAGGTCGGCTATATCTTCCAGTCGCCGCAGAATCAGATCATCCTGCCGATCATCCGCGACGATATCGCCTTCGGCCTCAAGGCGCGCGGCCTCGGCAAGAGCGAGATCGAGGCGGCGGTGGACGGCATTCTCGACCGGTTCAGCGTCCGCCATCTGGCGGAGCGGCGCGCACATGAACTTTCCGGCGGCGAGCTGCAGATGGCCGCTCTCTGCTCCGTGCTCGTCACCGGACCCGACATCCTCATTCTCGACGAACCGACCAATCAGCTCGACCTCCGGAACAGGGCGCTGGTTCAGGAAACCATTGCCGGGCTGCCGGAACATGTCATCGTCATCAGCCATGACCTGCCACTGATAGAGGATTTCGATCGGGTGCTGCTGTTCGATCAAGCTCGATTAATCGCGGATGCGCCACCGACGGAGGCAATCGCCCGCTACAGGGAGTTGGCTGCCTGATGCAGACGCTGCACGTCGACGCCAGTACCTGGATGCACCGGCTGACGCCGCGTCTGAAGCTTGGCGCGCTGGCGGCCCTCGGCATCCTGTTGTTCCTGACGGACAACCTCGCACTGCTTGGCCTCGCCGTTGCCATCGGCGCCCTCCTCTATTTCAGCACTGGCTTGCCCGTGAGCGAAGCGTTGAAACGGCTGCGGCCGGTCGTTCTCACCATTATCGTCGTGGCGCTGTTCAGCCTGATCTTCAATCCCGTCCATGTCGCTGCTGTCACCGTGTTGCGGCTGACCGCGCTCACGCTTTTCGCGGCCGTGGTGACGGCGACGACGTCGATCGCTGCTTTCATTGACGAGATCACGGCGCTTGCCGTGCCATTGGAAAAGGTCGGCCTCCTGAAGGCGGCCGATATCGGTCTTTCGGTCGGCCTCGTCGTGCGCTTCGTTCCGGAAATTCTCGACCGTTACCGTGCCATCCGCGAGGCGCATGAAGCTCGCGGGATCAAAATCCGCATGACAACAGCGCTGGTGCCGCTGATCATCCTGACGCTGCGCGATGCCGATAATATCGCAGCCGCGATTGACGCCAGGGGCATTCGGCGGCATTGAAAAGACACTGTTTTCGACTGGAGCCGTCATGACCACCCGCGACCTCGTTCTCTCCGCGCTTTTTGCCGCCATCATCGTAGCGCTCGGCCTGCTGCCGCCGATCTCGATCGGCATCATTCCGGTGCCGATCACGGCACAGTCGCTCGGCGTGATGCTTGCGGGCGTGGTGCTCGGCGCAAAGCGCGGCGCCGTCGCGGTGTTGATCGTCGTCGTGCTGGTGGCGATCGGCCTGCCGGTGCTGTCGGGCGGCCGCGGCGGCCTTGCCGTCTTCGCCGGTCCGACGGCCGGTTTCTTCATCGGCTGGATCTTCGCCGCCTATGTCACCGGCTATCTCTCCGAGCGGCTGGTGAAGGCCGAGCAAACGGCCCTTGCCCAGGGCATCGGCTTCTTCATCGCTTCAGTGATCGGCGGCGTCGTGGTTCTCTACGCCTTCGGCATTGCCTGGCTCGCGATCGGGGCCAATCTCGGCTTCACCAACGCGTTCAAGGGGTCGATGGGCTTCGTTCCGGGTGACCTCGTCAAAGCTGTCGTCGCCGCCCTCGTCGGCCGCGCCGTCATGGTTGGCTACCCCCTGCTGCCGCAGCGAAGCTGAGCCAAAAGTCAATCGAGGTATTTGTAGAGCCAGTCGCGGGTATCTTCCGGAAGCGGCACAGGATCGTGTTCCTCGCCGCGCACGGCGAGCCAGAGAATTTCCACCTCCGCCGCCACCTCATTGCCGGTTTCGACCAGGACCATGAAGCCGATCGACTTGCCGCCGATCTTGTTGACGCTGACCGAAAAGCGGGCGAGATCGTCATAACGCAGCGCCCGGTGCAGCGCGCACGAAGCCTTAGTGGCGATGTAGACCGGCTCGTCGCTCACCAGCGGCCGGGCGCGCCAAAAATTCGACAGCGCCGTTTCCGCCTGGGAGATGTAGGAGGCGATGAACATCTGCCCTTGCCTGTCGACATCGCGAGGCGGTACCCGCATTTCGATGACATCGGATCGTTCTAGACTCATCATCACGCAAAACCCTGGCCGACGGCTCGCACCTTAATGAAAGCTTAACATCGCGCCTCAAGAAGTAAACGGTTGGTAGCCCAACGTGGTTAAGATGGATTGTTGACATTATGGTGATACTGCCCATGTCCGGTAGCAGATGTCATATCCCGTCTGTAGATTGGTTTCATGAGCACACGTCTTTACGAGCACCCGATTTTTCTGGAACATCTTACCCCCCCGGGTCATCCGGAGAGGCCTGACCGGTTGCGGTCTTTGAATATCGCGCTGGAGCATCCGAACTTCGAGCGACTGGACCGGCGCCAGGCGCCAATCGCCAATGAAGACGCCGTGTTGCTTGCCCATCCGGAAGAGCACCTCACCTTTGTGATGCGCTCGATCCCCGACGGGGGTGACGAGGACGAGATCAACCAGCTCGAAGCCGACACCTATGCCAGCCCGAAGACGCTGCAGGCGATCCTGCGTGGCGTCGGCGGCGCAATGGCGGCAGTCGACGACGTATTCTCCGGCGCGGCCGACAACGTCTTTGTCGCGGCCCGCCCCCCTGGCCACCACGCAGAGAAGTCCAAGGCCATGGGCTTCTGCTTCTTCAACAACGTGGCAATCGCCGCCCGCCATGCGCAGAAGGCCCATGGAGCCGAGCGCGTCGCCATCGTTGACTGGGACGTGCATCACGGCAACGGCACGCAGGACATCTTCTGGGACGATCCCTCGGTGCTCTTCTGCTCCACGCATCAAATGCCGCTTTACCCCGGCACCGGCAAGAAGGACGAGCGCGGCACGCATAATACCATCGTCAACGCGCCGCTTTCGCCCAATACCGGCGGCGACCATTTCCGCGAGGCCTTCAAATCGCGCGTGCTGCCGGCACTCGACGATTTTCGCCCCGACCTCATCCTCATCTCGGCCGGCTTCGATGCCCATCATCGCGATCCCCTGGCACAATTGAATCTCACCGGCGAGGATTTCGACTGGGCGACCGGGCGCATTCTGGAAGCCGCCGACCGCAGCGCCAAGAACCGGGTCGTCAGCCTGCTCGAAGGCGGCTATGATCTGGAAGGCCTCGCCGAATCGGCAGGCCTGCATATTCTGCGCATGATGAAGGGTTGATGATGAGCGAAAGCGCCAAAGTGGATGTGTCCGGCTATTCCTTTGAAAAGGCTGTGGCGGAGCTCGAAAGCATCGTCGCGCGGCTGGAACGCGGCGACGTCGCGCTCGACGAATCCATCGCCATCTATGAGCGCGGCGAAGCGCTGAAGAAGCATTGCGAGGCTCTGCTCTCGGCAGCGGAGAACCGCATCGAGAAGATCAGGCTCGACCGCGCCGGCAAGCCCCAAGGCACGGAGCCGCTGGACGGACAGTGAGGCCCGCGCGCGCAAGATTTGAGTTTCCGACCTATTGCCGTTAGGTTGGCTTTCAACCGAATGGAGCGCTCGTCATGTCCTTCTTCCCTGGAAAAGATCCGCTGCCCGGCGATGCCTTCGCCTGCGACGCGATCGAGCATCTCATCATTCCCCGCACCAGCGATCTCGGCGGCTTCTTCGTCCGTCGTGCGCTTCCGAGCAGCCGGCGGCGGCTAGTGGGACCGTTCATCTTTTTCGACCGCATGGGTCCCGCAGTGCTGCGGCCGGGCGAAGCACTGGATGTCAGGCCGCATCCGCATATCGGCCTCTCGACCGTCACCTATCTTTTCGACGGCGAAATCCGTCATAGGGACAGCCTCGGGACGGAAAAGGTCATTCGCCCCGGCGATATCAACCTGATGACAGCCGGGCGCGGTATCGTGCATTCCGAGCGCACGCCAGACAATCTGCGCGGCCATCCGCTGGCGATGTCCGGCCTGCAGACGTGGCTAGCCCTGCCGGACGACAAGGAAGAGATCGATCCGGCCTTTACCCATACCGAAAAGAGCGACATGCCGCTGATCGACGACGGCGGAGCGACGGGCCGCGTGGTCATCGGCAGCTTCGAGGGCGTGACCTCGCCGGTCAAAGTCTTTTCCGACACGCTCTATGTCGATCTTCAGCTTCAGCCCGGCGCAAAGTTTCCGTTCGGCGCCGGGCATGAGGAACGTGCGGTCTATATTCTCTCCGGCTCGCTCATTGTTGCGGGCGACCGTTTCGAACAGGATCAACTCCTTGTCTTCCGCCCCGGCGATGCGATTGCCCTGGAGGCGGCTGAAAAAGGCTGTCATTTGATGCTTTTTGGTGGTGCGGCACTCAATTCAAAGCGCTATATCTGGTGGAATTTCGTGTCTTCTTCTAAGGAACGCATCGAAAAAGCCAAGGAAGAATGGCGCACCGGCCGTTTCGATATCGTGCCGGGAGACGAGGAAGAGTTTATTCCTTTGCCGGAAAGCTAACGAGTTCATAACAATGCCAAATGTTTCTTGTTCAGGCACTCCTTGAATTCGTCGCCTTTTGTCGCAATCTTTTTTGAGATAAAGGCGGGCCGCTGCCCAAGAATAGTAAGAAAGAGGCTTCAGCCTTGACACATATGCCAGAGACGCCCCTGCTGGACCAGGTCCACTATCCTTCCGACCTGCGAAAGCTGGAGGACCGGGATTTGCCGCAACTCGCCCGCGAGCTCCGCGACGAGATGATCGATGCGGTATCGCGCACGGGTGGACATCTTGGCGCCGGCCTCGGCGTCGTGGAACTCACCATCGCCATCCACAATGTCTTCGACACGCCGAACGACCGTCTGATTTTCGACGTTGGTCATCAATGTTATCCGCACAAGATCCTGACCGGCCGGCGCGACCGCATCCGCACGCTGCGCCAGGAGGACGGACTTTCCGGCTTCACCCGCCGCGCAGAGAGCGAATATGATCCCTTCGGCGCAGCGCATTCCTCCACATCGATTTCCGCCGGTCTCGGCATGGCGGTCGCCGCCGAACTCGACAATACCGACCGCCGCGTCATTGCCGTCATTGGCGACGGCGCGATGTCGGCCGGCATGGCCTATGAGGCACTGAACAATGCCGGCGCGCTCGACGCGCGGCTGATCGTCATTCTCAACGACAACGACATGTCGATTGCCCCGCCGACCGGAGCCATGAGCGCCTATCTCGCGCGCCTCGCCTCCGGCCGCACCTATATGGGCTTTCGTGATTTCGGCAAGAAGCTCACCGCCTATCTGGGCAAGAATGTCGACCGCGCCATTACCCGCGCCGTCGAACATGCGCGGGGCTATGTCACCGGCGGGACGATGTTCGAGGAGATGGGTTTCTACCACATCGGCCCGATCGACGGTCACTCCTTCGACCATCTTCTTCCGGTCCTGCGCAATGTGCGGGACCATGCTCAGGGCCCGGTGCTGATCCATGTCGTGACGCAAAAGGGCAAGGGCTATCCCCCTGCCGAAGCGGCGGCGGACAAATATCACGGCGTCAACAAGTTCGACGTCATCACCGGCGCGCAAGCCAAGGTGAAGCCGAATGCACCGAGCTATACCAGCGTCTTCGCCGATGCGCTCGTGCAGGAAGCGATGCTGGACGAAAAGATCGTCGGCATCACCGCCGCCATGCCGAACGGCACCGGTCTCGACAAGCTGCAGGAATTTTTCCCGGCCCGCTGTTTCGACGTCGGTATTGCCGAGCAGCATGCCGTCACGTTTGCGGCCGGCCTGGCCGCCGAGGGTTTTAAGCCCTTCGCGGCGCTCTATTCGACCTTCCTGCAGCGCGCCTATGACCAAGTGGTGCACGATGTCGCGATCCAGGGGCTACCAGTGCGCTTCCCGATCGACCGCGCCGGCTTCGTCGGCGCCGACGGGCCGACGCATGCCGGCTCCTTCGACACGGCCTTTCTCGCCAGCCTGCCCGGCTTCGTGGTCATGGCCGCCGCCGACGAGGCGGAGCTGAAGCATATGGTGCGCACGGCTGCTGCCTACGATCTTGGCCCGATCTCCTTCCGCTATCCGCGCGGCGAAGGCGTTGGCGTCGATTTGCCGGAACGCGGCGAAATTCTTCAGATCGGCAAGGGCCGCATCGTCAAGCAGGGTTCGAAAGTGGCGCTGCTATCCTTTGGCACCCGGCTCGCCGACAGCCTTGCCGCCGCCGAAGATCTCGATGCGGCCGGACTGCCGACAACGGTTGCCGATGCTCGTTTCGCCAAACCGCTCGACCACGATCTGATCCGCCAGCTTGCCAGCCATCATGAGGTGCTGATCACCATCGAGGAAGGCTCGGTCGGCGGCTTCGGCAGCCAGGTCATGCAATTCCTCGCCACGGAAGGCCTGCTCGACAATGGTTTGAAGATCCGCACGCTGGTCATGCCCGACATCTGGATGGAGCAAGCCAAGCCCGAAGTCATGAATGCCAAAGCCGGTCTCGACCGGGCCGGCATCGTGCAGACGGTGTTCAAGGCGCTGGGCCGCAGCCGGATTATCGAGGTCGTCGGGTAAATCCGGCTTGGCCCGCCATCGATCTACCGTTTGTTCGGATGTCGATCTTCCGGCACTTTAACAGGCGCGCCCTGAGGCGTGGTCGCCCTGTGGGCGAAGCGCGTTGATTTGAATGTGGAAAGGTCGCTGGCTTTGCCTCCACGGCATCTAGTCCGCTTTTGCTGATTAGAATTGAGTGCGGCGTGCTTCGTCTCTTCGCCCTGCGGCAATCAGTCATCTAACTGTCATGAACAAAGCGGAACTTGCAGCAATGCAGGAACGGGCATGTTCGCGTTTTTAAGAGCGATCATGCATCGACTGCTGTCGTTAGCTGCCATCGAGAAGCGGAGAGAACCTTGAACAATTCAGACAAAGAGCACCAGTATTCCGACTGGCTTGAAGCGGAACTGGCCGATACGCTAGACGAAGACTATGAGTTGGAACTCTCGGAACCGGCTCTTTCCGAAGAGATCCGAAAGATTTACCAGAAGGCACATCCGGCTGCGATGCCGCGTATCGACTACTTCCGCACCCTGCTGTCGCTACAGGCCGAACTGATCAAGCTCCAGGATTGGGTGACCTATCACAAGGAGAAGGTCGTCGTGATCTTCGAGGGCCGAGACTCGGCGGGCAAAGGCGGGGCAATCAAGAGGATCACCCAAAGGCTCAACCCGCGCGTTGCCAGGGTCGTGGCGCTGCCAGCGCCATCCGACCGCGAAAAGTCCCAATGGTATTTCCAGCGCTATGTGCCCCATCTGCCGGCGGGCGGCGAGATCGTTCTCTTCGACCGGTCCTGGTACAATCGCTCCGGTGTCGAGCGTGTGATGGGCTTTGCGACGGAAGATCAGGTCGAACAGTTCTTTCACGACGTACCCGAGTTCGAACGCATGCTGGTTCGCTCCGGGATTCGGCTTGTCAAATACTGGTTTTCGATCACCGACGAGGAGCAGCAGCTTCGCTTCCTCGTGCGCATCCACGATCCCTTGAAGCAGTGGAAGCTCTCGCCGATGGATCTGCAGTCCCGCGTGCGGTGGGAAGCCTATACGAAGGCGAAAGAAGAAACCTTCGCGCGCACGAACATTCCGGAAGCGCCCTGGCACATCGTCGAAGGCAATGACAAGAAGCGCGCCCGCCTGAACTGCATCGACCATCTGCTCAGGCAGATTCCCTATGAGGACGTGCCTCACGAGGACATCACCCTGCCGGAGCGCGTCTTCAACCCCAACTATGAGCGCAAGGTGCTGCCGCCGGAGCTTTACGTTCCGTCCAAGTACTAGGGAACGCTTTCGCGGTAGCACTGGCCAAGGGTCATAGCCACCCTCGGCAGCTACCGCTAACTGATATCTGTCTCGCCTCGAAACAGGCGAGACAGATCTCCCCGACCTCCGATGCCCGTCAGAAAGAGCATCAGAGGTTCGGCGTCATCAAGACGCCAGCCTCAGAACTCCTCCCACTCATCCTGGGCAACAGCCGCCGCGGTGGCCTTGCCGCCAAACGCCTTGGCAACCGTGCGGCCCAATGCCCTCGCAGGCGAAGCAGCCGGTCGTGACTGGGCGGTAACGGCCGCAGGACGTTTGGATTCGCGGGGCATGTCACTCAGACGGAACTGGTGCAGGAGCTCATTGAGGGAGGCTGCCTCGCGGGCGAGTGCATGGCTCGCCGCCGTCTGTTCCTCGACCATGGCGGCATTCTGCTGCGTGCCCTGGTCCATATTGTTGACGGCAGTGTTGATTTCCTGCAAGCCGGTCGACTGTTCGCGGGTGGCGATGACGATGGCGCCGACGTGGCGGTTGATCTCCTGCACTTCGGAAACGATCAGTTCCAGCGCCTTGCCGGTTTCGCCGACCAGCGACACGCCGGTGTTGACCTGATCGCTCGAGGTGGTGATCAGTGCCTTGATCTCCTTGGCGGCGCTGGCGGAACGCTGGGCCAGCTCGCGGACTTCCTGGGCGACGACCGCGAAACCCTTGCCGGCATCACCGGCGCGGGCAGCTTCGACACCGGCATTCAGAGCCAGGAGGTTGGTCTGGAAGGCGATATCATCGATGACGCTGATGATGTTGCTGATCTCACCCGAGGACTTTTCGATCTGCTGCATGGCGGAGACCGCCTTGCGCACGACATCGCCGGACTTCTCAGCGCCCTGACGGGCACGTTCGACGAGATGGCCGACATCTTCAGCGCGCTTGGCGGAATCGCGAACCGTCGTCGTCACCTCTTCGAGGGCTGCTGCGGTCTCTTCGACGGCGGCCGCCTGCTGCTCGGTGCGGCGGGCAAGATCGTCGGCGGCCGAACGAATTTCGCCGGCACCGGCATTGATCGCCGAAGCATTGTGGCCGACCGACTGCAGGGCGGCTTCCAGCTTTTCGACGGCATTGTTGAAGTCGACGCGGACGCCGTCGAGCTGCGGTGCGAAGGTACGCTCGAGGCGCGCGGCGACATTGCCGGAGGCCAGGGCGGCAAGCCCGCCGGCCAACGCCTCCATCGCGAAGCGGATCTCGCCCTCTTCCCGCGCCTTCTGCTCGTCGTTCATCTGACGTTGACGCTCGGCATCGCCGCGCATGCGGTCGGTCTCGCCGGCAAGACGCAGTTTCTCGATCGCCGCTTCCTTGAAGACGACGACGGCGTCAGCCATGCGGCCGACTTCATCGCCCCGGCCGATGGCCGGCACGTCGATATTATGCTCACCGCCGGCAAGGCGGGCCATGGCGGCAGTCATGCCGACGATCGGGCGAACGATGGTGCGTGCGAGCAGCCAGGCAAGCACGGCTGCGGCCAGCGAGGCAATGATACCGCCGGCAATCAATGTCAGACGCAGTTCGCTGTTGGCATCATCCTGGATGGCCGACTGGGCATCTGCCTTGGCGCGGGCAGCCTGTTTGATCTTGGCTGCAGCCTCACGGAAACCGTCGAGCTGACCCTTCGTCTCGTTCTGGCCGATCTTGACGATCTGGTCGAGCGGCATCTCGGTTTCCTTGCGCGCCTTCATCTGCGGCTCGGCGAGCTGATGGAAATAGAGATCCGCGGCCTTCTGCATGCCGTCGATCGCGGCAAGCAGGTCCGGCTCGTCGGCGGCAACCGTCTTGGCGGCCGCCATGCTCTTCAGCATGCGATCGCGATTGGTGCCAACGTCGCCATAGGTGCTATTGCTGCGCAGCAGCAGGAAGCCGCGCAAGTTGACCGCCTGTTCCAGCATGGCCTGCAGGGAATCGTCGATCAGATTGACGAGCTGCTGTGACTTGACCTGTTCGGCGGCGGCCGCGGTCGATATTTCTTCCTTGGCGTAAACGAATGCGGAAACGCAGGCGAAGATAGCGATAAGTGCGGCAAAGGTGATGGCGAGTTTGCCATTCAAGGAAAGGTTCTTCGCAAACATGGGCAAGCGCCTCCTGAGCGCCGGTCCTGGCGAACATCGACGAACCCGCTGGGAGAGCGCAGCCGGATGCTCCAAAATTCTGGGAAGAGGCATGATTGGGCGCGAGAGGCGCGGAGCCGTCATGGCAGGCGATTATCCCCGAAAAGGACAATCGCAATCGCATGCATAACTAGATGCTACAGCTTTAAAATTATTTAACTCTGCTCAGTGCAAGAGGCGCAACAATACTCTAATTCTGAGATCCGGCATTGAGGATCAGAATATCGAGATCGTGCTCAGGAGAAAAATCCTCTGCGGTCATCTGAAAACTCGTGGGGCCGATCTTCTTGACACCGCTGCCGCAGAAGCTGACGTAGTTATCCGGGCTGCCCTTATCGACCGTTAGCTGGAAATGCTTGATCGGACC
The DNA here is from genome assembly GCF_030182455.1 of Rhizobium cerradonense. Lineage (NCBI taxonomy): Bacteria > Pseudomonadati > Pseudomonadota > Alphaproteobacteria > Hyphomicrobiales > Rhizobiaceae > Rhizobium > Rhizobium cerradonense. The sequence goes on along the minus strand of NZ_JAQJCK010000003.1, from coordinate 39,958 downwards.
GGACCAGTTGGCGCCCGTGCTCAAAACGTAGGAAATCCAGCTTTCGGTATAGGCGCGGCCGCCCTTGTCGGAGGCTGCGGATAGTTTGGTAGCGGTTTTAAGGAAAGCGTCGTCCACGCAATATTTGGTCTGATAGATCTTGAGCTGCTCCTTCTCGTAGTCCTCGTTGCCAGCAAAGGTGATGGCGACCGTGCCGCCGACACTCGGCTTATAGCGGTGCTGCACACTGATTTTGGCGCGGGCCGGAAATTTGGTGCGCCACCAATAGGTCGTGTGCAGGATCCACATCGGCGTCGGGTGATGCTTCATGCCCTGGCCGTCACTGTCGTATTCGTCATCGGCAATGAGGCCGCGCGCCTTCCAGTCCTCGAGCACATCAGGCGGCAGCTTCGCAACCGCGTTGAACGCGGCTGCGCCGAGCGGTCGCAGCGGAATATTGTGCGCCTTCAGCTCGGCCGTCAGATCGATACCGGAGACTGTCACGTTCTGCTGCAAAGTCGGCGTGATCGGGTTGCCGTCCTGCGTGACGGTGAAATCGAGGAAATTGTCGGCATCGGCGTCCTCGATGGCGACCGTGCTGTCGAGGACGCCCTCGATATCCGGCATGGGGAAGGCGACAACGCTTTCGACATCCTTATCCGAGGTGTTCTCAAAGATATAATCGACCTTCACCTCCGTCGGAGAAATGAAGAGCTTTTCGTCATCCATGCTGATATCGCCGGTGCGGACATAGGCGAGGCCGCCGGTCTTCAGCTCCGCCATGCTATCATTCGCCAAGGCCGGCGTGGCAAGCATCGCCAGAGCCGTCGCATAGCCGCAAATCCCGCGCATTCGAGCCCCCATCTGCTGCCGGTTTGCGGCGATTATGGCGAGATACCGCATAGCGTCAACGCCGACATTGGCCGCCATCAACACAAAACGCTTGCAACGCAGACCATTGCCCGGCATGGACAGCCCATGTCCGAACCGCAACGCCTCGACCAGCTTCTCGTCTCCCTCTCGCTTTTCGCCAGCCGCTCGCGGGCGCGCGACGCCATTCAGCGCGGTACGGTGACGGTTGACGGCAAGATAGTGAGCAAGCCCGGCGCATTGTTTACGGAAGATGCGGAGATCGCGATCGATGATCCCGCTCAGGACTATGTTTCGCGGGCCGCGCTGAAACTGGTGGCCGCGCTGGATCATTTCCAACTCGATCCGAAGGGGCAGCACTGTCTCGACGTCGGCGCCTCGACCGGCGGTTTCACCGAAGTGCTGCTGCAGCGAGGTGCGGCTCATGTCACCGCTATCGATGTCGGCCATGGGCAGATGCATCCGCGCATATCAGCGGATCCGCGCGTGACCAATATCGAGGGACTTAACGCCCGCAATCTGACAGCCGAAGACATTGGCGAGCCCGTAACTTTCATCGTTTCCGACGTCTCCTTCATCTCACTGAAGCTGGCGCTGGCGCCGGCTCTCAGCCTTGCAGAACCAGGCTCGCGCTGCGCGCTGCTGGTGAAGCCGCAATTCGAGGCCGGGCGCGAGGCGATCGGCAAGGCCGGCTTGTTGAAGGACCCCTCCTCCGCGCCAACGGTTGCGGCGGAGCTGGAACGCTGGCTCATCGAGGACATGGGCTGGCGCAGCCTCGGCCTCATCCCCTCGCCGATCGCGGGCGGCGACGGCAACCAGGAATTTCTTCTCGCAGGGATCAAGCCATGAGCACCGAAACCGTGACCATCCAGAAGCTCGGCGCCCAGGGCGACGGCATCGCGCAAGGCGCCGACGGGCCGATCTACGTACCCTTCACGCTGCCCGGCGAGACGGTTGCCATCGCGCGAGTGAAGAGCCATGGAACGTTGATGTCGATCGCGGCGGCCTCGCCCGACCGGCAGGAGCCACACTGTCGGCATTTCGGCCCCGACGGCGTCAATGGCACTTGCGGCGGCTGTACGCTGCAGCACTATGCCGATGCGCCCTATCGCGCCTTCAAGCGCCAGCTCGTGATCGATGCATTGCGCTCCAAAGGGCTGACGCCAGAGGTGGACGAGCTCATCGCCGCCCATCCGGGCGAGCGCCGGCGCGTGGTCTTTGCCGCACGCAAGACCGAGAAGGACATGCTGATCGGCTTCAATCAGGCCGAAAGCCACCATATCGTCGCCATTCAGGAGTGTCCGATCGCCTCGGCCGGGATCATGTCGCGACTGCCGGCGATCAGGGCTGTCGGCGCGGCTCTCGCTGTCAGCGCGGAAGCATTTCGCATCTCCGTTCTGGAGACGCTCTCCGGCCTCGATATCGCTGTCGATGAGGTCAAGAAACTCTCCGACAAACAGCGGCGCAGCGCCATCGAAACCGTGCTTGCCCTTCGCGGTATCGCCCGCGTCTCCCTGAACGGCGAGATCCTGGTTGAGCCGATGAAGCCGATGGTCGATTTCGGTGGCGTGCAGGTTTCGCCGCCGCCGGGCGCCTTCACCCAGGCGACAAAGCCGGCCGAAGAGGCTATGGCCGAGCTGGTTGCTGCCCATGTCGGCAAGGCGAAGCGCATCGCCGATCTCTTCGCCGGCAGCGGCACATTCTCGCTGCGTCTGGCGCGCATCGGCCGCGTGCATGCCGTCGAAGGCGAAGACAAGCCTTTGGCCGCCCTCGACTACGCAGCGCGCAACACGCAGGGGCTGAAGCCCGTAACCATCGAACGCCGCGACCTTTTCCGCCGGCCGCTGATGGCGCAGGAACTGAAAGCCTACGACGCCGTCGTCTTCGATCCGCCGCGCGCCGGTGCGGAGTTCCAGAGCAAGGAACTGGCTCGCTCCGCCGTCAAAAAAATCGTCGCCGTCTCCTGCAACCCGCTGACGCTCGCGCGCGATCTGGCCCTGCTGGTTGAAAGCGGCTACCGCATCACAAGGGTCACGCCCATCGACCAATTCCTGTGGAGCTCACACGTTGAAGTGGTGGCGGCGCTGGAGAAGTGACGACACGAACTTGGGGGCCGACCCTCGTGGTTCGAGACCGCCCTGCGGGCCTCCTCACCATGAGGGCGGAGTGAGATCGCATAGTCTTCATCTCAACCTTCTCTTTCTTCGACAAAATCGGAACGAGTTTGGGATTCTGTGCCGAGTTTTGGAAGGCCAGGAAAGATTAGCCCTCATGGTGAGGCGGGAGCGAAGCGACCCTCGAACCACGAGGGCGGATGAGGGAAAAGAATTGATCATTCAGTACACTTAATGGTAGAGAAATTCATCCCTGCTTGAAAGCTCGTCATGGAAGCTACCGTCTACATCCTTCGCTGCAGTGATGGCTCCTATTATACCGGTCTCACCAAACAGGAGATCGAAGCGCGGGTATGGGGGCACAATGCGGGCATCTACGATGGCTATACCGCCAAACGCCGGCCGGTCGAATTGGTGTTTCATGAAGTCTATGATCGGATCATCGATGCGATTGCGCGAGAACGACAGATCAAGGGTTGGTCGCGCCGGAAGAAGGAAGCCTTGATTGCCTTGAATTACGAAGCCTTACCTGCCTTGTCGCGACGGGGACCCGCAACGAAATAGCGATAACGTCAACTCTCCGGGCCACCTCGCCCTTCGAGGCTCGCTGCGCTCCCGCCTCAGGGTGAGGCGGAGAGAGTGCTATGGTCGCGGCAAAGCCAGAAAATGGCTTCTCTTCTGGATCGGCGAGTTCCTCTGCAACACAGAGGCAGGTCATAGTCAAATCCACAGTTCTCGGCCGAAAGCAGGTAAGGTTTTCGGGGGACGCTATGAGAAACAGATGCGATCGGAGCAGCCTCGTGGTTAAGCGAGCAGATCAGCCCTCACCCTGAGGCGGGAGAGCAGCGACCCTCGAAGGGCGAGGGCGGGTGAGAGAAAGAATATACCTCACCGCTTCATGAACGCCTCAAACGCCGCCCGAGCCTCCGCGCTCTTCAACTGCGCCGCAAAGTGCCTTGCTTCCACGTCGATACGGGCGAGAATATTCTCGGCGGAGCCGCGTATCAGATCACGTGCGATCCGCAGCGCTTCCGGCGGTTTGGCTGCAAGTTTGGCGGCGAGCGCCAGGGTTTCGGCTTCCAATGCCTCCGGCGTGGTGACCTTCCAGATCAGACCGGCATCCTTTGCTTCCGCGGCGGAAAAGCCCTCGCCGAGGGCGAGCAGAGCGAAGGCGCGCTGATGGCCCATGACGCGCGGCGCGATCAGGCTGGAGGCGGCTTCGGGGACAAGGGCGAGATCGACGAAAGGCGTCTTGAACAGGCTGCGGTCGGAAGCAATCGTCAGGTCGCAATGGAGATGGATCGTGGTGCCGATGCCGATCGCCAGGCCGTCGACACCAGAGATGACGGGCTTCTTCGCCGTGGCCAGCACGCCCAGGAAGTCCAGCACCTCGCGGCCCATGCTGCCGCTCATGGCGAAGGCGAGGAAATCGGCAAGATCGTTGCCGGCGGAAAAGCAGCCTTCACTACCAAGGAAGGCGGTGACGCGGATATCCGAGGCCTCATCCGCCGCCCGCAGAGCGTCGGTCATCGTCTGATACATGGCGCGGGTGAAGGCATTTTTCTTTTCCGGCCGGTTGAAGCGGATCACCTGCACATGGGGGGCAGTCTCAGGGCGTTCGATCAAAATGTGGTCGGTCAAGTGTATGTCCTTAAGCAAGAGCGATGCGCGCAGCTTCGAGGCTGGAAGCGCCGGCGACGATGCGATCGGTGAGTGCGGTGGTTTCGGCCAGCATGTTTTCCGCAGCAAAGCGGCAGAGCGCAATGCGCTTTTCGCCCTCGCCGTCCGCAACATCCACCAGGCCGCCCTTGGCGAGATAGCAGCCCGTGAGTACGAGGCCGAAGAGCCGCTGATAGGGTGTGGCCCCCGCCAGTGCCTCCGCGATACGGCCCTCCGCCTGGCGCGCGAGAAGCCATTCGCTTGCCGCCTCGAGATCGGTGATAGCGGCATAGAGCCGTGTCGCCGTGTCGCCGAAACCGTCCAGATTGGATTTGGCAACGGTATCGGCAATCTCGCGCAGTTCGTGGGTGAAGCCACGCATATGATCACCATTGGTAATTGTCAGCTTACGCGTTACGAGATCGATCGCCTGGATGCCGTTCGTGCCTTCATAGATCGGCGCGATACGGGCGTCGCGCAGCAGGCGGGCCGCACCCGTCTCTTCGATAAAGCCCATACCGCCATGCACCTGGATGCCGAGCGAAGCGACATCGACGCCGGCATCGGTGGAAAAGGATTTGGCGATCGGCGTCAGCAGGGCGGCGCGCTCCTGCCAGTGCCGTGCTCTGCTGGGATCGCGATGCGACATGTCGATCGCCTCGGAGCAGGCATAGCAGATGGCGCGCGACCCCTGCGTCAGCGCCTTCATCGTCAGCAGCATGCGGGCGATATCGGGATGTTCGATGATCGGGCTCATGCCTGTCGCTGTCGTACCTGGAGCCCGCCCTTGCGTGCGCTCTTTTGCGTAAGCGATGGCTTTTTGTGTCGCGGCCTCGGCGATCGCCACACCCTGAATGCCGACGGCGAGCCGCGCATTATTCATCATCGTGAACATGCAGGCGAGGCCCTTGTTCTCTTCGCCGACGAGCCAGGCAACGGCCCCCTTCTCGGTTCCGTATTTGCCGTCGCCATAGATCATCGTGCAGGTGGGTGAGCCGTGGATGCCGAGTTTATGCTCCAGCGAATGGGCGAAATAATCGTTGCGCGCACCGAGCGAGCCGTCATCGTTGACCAGGAATTTCGGCACCAGAAACAGGGAGATACCGCGCGTGCCTGCAGGCGCATCCGGAAGGCGCGCAAGCACGAAATGGACGATATTCTCCGCCGCCTCATGATCGCCCCAGGTGATGAAAATCTTCTGGCCGTATAGGCGATAGGTGCCGTCATCGCGGCGTTCGGCGCGGGTGCGCAGCGCCCCGACGTCGGAGCCGGCGTGCGGCTCTGTCAGGTTCATCGTGCCGGCCCATTCGCCCGAAACGAGTTTTGCCAGATATTTGCGCTTAAGGTCCTCGCTGCCGTGAGCGATCAGCGCCTCGACCGCACCCATGGTCAGCGTCGGCGCGAGACCAAAGGCCATGGAAGCGGAATTCCACATTTCCAGCGTCGCAACGTTCAGCATGTGCGGCAGGCCCTGGCCGCCGAACTCCTCCGGCGCCGTCAACCCGTTCCAACCGCCGGCAATCCAGTCGCGATAGAGTTTCTCCCAGCCATCGGGCAGCACCACCTTGCCATCGACGAGTTTGGAGCCCTGCCTATCGCCGATCTCGGCCAGCGGTTCCATCACGTCCCCGGCAAAACGGCCGGCCTCGGTCAGAATGGCGTCGACGACATCGCCGCTGAGATCGCCGAGGCGTCTCTCCTCCATCGCTTGCCCCATGCCAGCGACATGCTTCAGCGTAAACGCGATTTCCTCGACCGGCGCCTTGTACATGGTGTCTTCCTCCGTGGTGACGATGCCGACAGTCTACCTCACCCAAGCTATCGGCCGCATGATGTTTATAGCTAATTGATTTTTACGTAAACGTCAATTTTGGGCAGGCACCTCAATGTATCGAGACAAATCCGCATTCACTTCCCTGAATGATTTGTGCTAACAATTATCACCTTGGTTATACGCTGGAAGAGGAATGAACATGGCTAGCAGCGCAAATCTTGGCAAGCGGCTCGAAAGCTATGTGGATGAACTCGTAACAAGTGGACGTTACAACTCCCGCAGCGAAGTCCTGCGCGAAGGCGTTCGCTTGGTCGAAGAGCGAGAAAAACGCCTCGCTGCGCTCGATACCGCGATTGCACAAGGCCTTGCGGATGTTAAAGCAGGGCGAGTGGAGCCTCTTGAAGAGGTTGCTGCCAGACTGACTGCAAAATACGAAAATATGGCAAAAGACCGCCGCTCGTGATCGTCGTTTTCTCCGCCAGAGCTCAAGCCGATGTTGAACATATTGGCGACTACATTGCTCAGGATAATCCCCAACGCGCGGCAAGCTTCATCATGGAGCTTGTCAAGCGGTGTAGGCATCTAGCGGACATGCCGTACCGCTTTCCGCTGGTACCGCGCTATGAACACACAGGCGTCCGCCGCTTCCCGCATGGTGCCTATCTCGTTTTCTATCATGTCAGCGAAGACGCCGTAGAAATTCTGCATATCTTGAATGGCGCCCAGGATTTCGAAGCAATTTTGTTTCCCGAGACCTAAGTTACGTCGAAAACTAACTGGCGATCCTCCAATCGGCCTTGCCCCACCTGCGGCATATCCGCCTTCCTGCGCGATTGTCGCGCCATAGCCGGGACTTGCATAAACAATCGTCATGAACAATGAGTATGGCAACTCCCTTGACGATGCGAACAACTCGGCCATGAACACGATCACATCAGCCACCACGATACCTGGCCTCATCTGGGCCTATCGCCTGCGTCCCGGCGCGAATAAGCCGGAGCGGCTGTCCGATGATACCGATCGCGCCACGCTGTTTGCGGACGATGGTTTCCTGTGGCTGCATCTGAGCCTTGTCGATGCCCGCGTACCTGCTTTTCTGGAGGATGCGCCAGGTCTGAACGAACCTGCCCGTGTGGCGCTGACGACGCATGAGACGCATGCGACCATCACCGTCGACGAGCAGATGCTGTTCGGCACGCTGGTCGATTTCCAGCGCGAATTCGATCAGGATACGCGCGACATCGGCTGGCTGCATTTCGTGCTCACCGACCGCATGCTCATCACCACCCGGCTGCAGCCGCTACGCAGTGTTGAGCGGGCGCGCATGCTGATCGAAAAAAACGCAGCCAAATTCACCCGGCCGCTCGATATATTCGAGCTGCTGGTCGTCGAGTTCCAGCGCACCCTCATCTCGCTGGTCATCGAGATGACCGAGGAGCTCAATCTCATCGAGGATTTCGTCTACGAGAACGCGCCGCGAGACGAACGCCGGCGATTGGCGCCCGTGCGCCGGACGATTGTGCGCCTGCACCGGCATCTGCGCACCGTCTTGACACTGATGCGGCGCGCTGCAGCATCTGACGACGAAGAGATGCCGCTCGGGTTCGAGGATGTCGCCGGCCGATTGACGGGCCGGCTGGAGGCGGTCGATCACGATGTCTACGCGCTGCAGGAGCGCGCAAGGCTGCTGCATGAAGAAATCGACTCGAAGCTTTCCTCCGAGATCAACCGCCACCTCTATATTCTGTCGATCATGACGGCCTTCCTGCTGCCGCCGACGCTGGTCACCGGCTTTTTCGGCATGAACACGTCAAATCTGCCGTTTTCAGGCGGCGGTGCCGGCACGGAATATGCCGTGGCCCTCATCATCGCTTCGATGGTACTCGCCTGGTGGCTGCTGAAGCGGGTCAACATTCTCTGACGGCAGGACGTTCATCCATAAAAAACCGCCCGGCGAGTGACCGGGCGGCGGGGGCTGATAGGTCCAAATCTCTCGCTCAATAGAAGGGCGAGTAGCACTGCTGCCGGGGACCGCGATTGGGTTGGAACGTATTGTCATAAGCCCGATAGGAGCGATAGCGCGCCTCGCACCATTCGACGTGGCGCGGGTTGATGCCTCCGGCCGGGGCAACATAACGCGGCTGGCTGGCAATCGCGCCGCCAATGATGGCTCCGGCGCCGAAGGCCGCCAGCGGGTACCAATAGCCATCATAATAGCGATAGCCATAACGATAGCCCGGATAACCGCGGTAGCCGCCATACCAACCACGGCGATAATACGGATAGTACCCGCCGTGATAACCGCCATAGCGGCGCCACTGAACCTGCTGAACGTCGGCAGGGGCAGCCTTATCTGCTGCCGCAACGGGCGCGGCAGGCATCTGCATTGCGAAGGACGGGGTGAAGCTCGTCAGAGCCACAGCGGCCGAAACAACGATAGTCGCAATTCTTGCACGGAAACCAAGCATTTATATCTCCATTCCCTGGCTTACATTGTGCTTAAGGCAATGAACGTTCCTAATTGGGGAAGGTTCCCCAAACAGGGTTCGAATACCTGCTGCGCCGCGCGTCCAATATGACGCGGCGGGACGTAGCGGCGCATAGTGTTTCCCTTAAATCGGTACAAATTTAAGGGGTTATGCGGACCCAACGGTAAATTTTTAGCGATCCCATCCTTAACCAGGGATTAACCACCGATCCTTACCATTGTTTCATGAAGGGATACCGGCAGACTCACCCTCTGATTTGCAGTTTCCTGATGGTTCTGGCGCTGCTCGGACCGGCTTCCCGGCTTGCGGCCGCTGAGAACCCACCCTGGAACGACCCCCAGAACGCCCTTATCGTCGATGCCTATGAGTTGAATACCATCGATTGGGATCAGCTTCTGCAAGACAAGCGCATAGCCGCTTTCATCTCCAAGGCTTCCGACGGCCTGCCAGAGAGCTTTAGCTGCACGGGCGATCATGCCGGCGACACCTTTGCGCACTGCAAGACGATGTGGCGCAAATATGCCGTCAGCCGCGAGCTGTATCAGACGCGCCGCATACTGGCCAAAATGAATGGCCTGCTCTGGGGCGCCTACCACCTTGGACGGCCCGGCAACCCGGTCGACCAGGCCAATCACTTTCTGGATTATGCCGATCCGAAACCGGACGAATTGATGGTGCTCGATATCGACGGCTTGGACGCGACCCAGTTCATGTCGCTCGATGACGCGCAGATCTTCGTCGGTCACATCAAGGTGAGAACCGGCCGCTATCCCATTCTCTATACCAATCACAACACCGCCCGGTATATTGCCGATCATCGCGAGGACTATCCGATCCTGTCGCGGCTGCCGCTGTGGTATGCGCGCTACAAGCCGGATGTAAAAGGCACCTTCCCGCTCGGCAATTGGGACAATTATGCGCTCTGGCAATTCTCCTCATCCGACAATTGCTCGGAGAAGGCCTGTCCTTACCGCGTGCCGGGGACGCTTACCGATATCGATGTCAATGTCGTGGCGATGACGAAGGTGCAGCTCGCCAAGATCTGGCCGCAGGGCGATCTGCTGCCCGCAAAGCCGGAACCTGCACCCATGATCATTGCCAAGGGACCAAGCTGTACCGCGCCGTTGCAGACGCTCGTCTCGCTGATGGTCGACCCAATCGTCACCGCCGCAACGCAGCCGAAGACGGTCGAGATCAACGAGTTGAATTATCAGGATTTCTAGCGCATCCGCTATCGGGCGGGAGCCGCCCGATAGCGGATAAGTAGTCTCGATTCAAAAGGCTTAGGCTTCTATCTGCACATCCGTTTTAGGCCGCGAACAGCAGGCCAGAATGTAGCCTTCGTCGATTTCGTCGTCGAGGATGCCGCCATTATGGTTCATCTCGACCTCGCCCGACAGTTTCATCACCCTGCAGGTGCCGCAGAGACCGGATTCGCAGGCAGCACCGATGCGTACGCCGGCGCCGCGCGCGGCCTGCAGGATCGTCTGGCCTGGGGCGCAGGCGACATCCCTGCCGGCCATGGTGAAGCGGATCGAGGTCGCCGCGTCCATCGACGCGTCATCGCTGACTTCGGCCAGCGGCGTTGCCGCCTGCGCCGGCTGGAAGCTTTCCTGATGGTAGCGCGCCATGTCGAAGCCGTGGGCTTCCAGCATGGAGCGGACGGCATCCATGAAGACTTCAGGGCCGCAGCAGAAGATGGTGCGTTCCATGAAATCTGGCGCGAGCAGTCCGATCTTTGCCTTGTCGATGCGGCCCTTCAGCCCCGACCAGAGATCGGTGCGGCCGCAGCCTTCGACGATGAAGCCGAGATCGAGGTTCGGCATGAAGCGGGCGAGATATTCCAGCTCCGAGCGGAAGATGATGTCGGCGGGGCTGCGCGAGCAATTGACGAAGGTGATGTCCGACAAGGGCCCTGTGTCGGCCATGTAGCGCGTCATCGCCATCATCGGCGTGATGCCGGAGCCGGCCGAAACGAAGAGATATTTTTCGCCGGGATGACGGATGTGGCTGAAATCGCCGAGCGGGCCGAAAGCCTTGATGCGCATACCGGGCTTCAGGTTCTCGAACATCCAGCGCGTGCCGATGCTGTCCTTCTGCGCCTTCACCGTGACGGCCACGGAAAAGGGCCGCGACGGTGTCGAGGAAAGCGTGTAGGTGCGCATGACCGGCTCGGGCGCCGTCGGCAGTTCCAGGGTTACGAACTGGCCCGGCAGATAGCGGAACCAATTATCCTTGTCGGAGCGGAATGTGAAGGTCATCACATCGGGCGCTTCCGGCGTTGCCGACAGGCATTCGAGCAGATGCTGCCTGTCGCTCCATGGCTGCATCTGATCCAGGTGCTGATGACGGAGAGAGATGGTCATGTTCATACTCAGGCAACCGCCGACAGCTTGGCCTGATCGCCCTGCAGCCGGTTGATCATGAAATTCGAGTACCACTCGACGAACTGCATGACGCCGCCCTCGTGGAGTTCCGAATAGGGGCCGGGCTCATAGGCCGGCGAGCGTATACCGAAGGCATTTTCCTCGACGATGCGACGGTCCTGATCGTTGGTTTCCGTCCAGACATGGGTCAGTTCCTCGAGGTCATAGTCGACGCCCTCTACCGCATCCTTATGCACCAGCCATTTGGTGGTGACCGCGGTTTCCTCGGCGCTGATCGGCAGCACGCGGAAGGAAATGGCGTGGTCGCCGAGAAGATGGTTCCACGTTGTCGGGTAATGGAACAGGATCATCGCACCGATATTGTTGATGGTGACGTCAGGCGATAGCGGCCGCTTGACGGCGCGCCTGCCGGACATGGTGTAGCTTTCAGCCCCTTCGATCAGCGGCATGCGGGCGGCGCGGAACTGACCATCGGGTGCGATCTTGAATTGGCTCGGCAAGCCGGCGGCTTCGCAGCGCTGCCAGTGCTCAGTGATGAGGGGATCGTTCATCGCACCTTGTACACCCGTGATGGTCGGCGCTTCCGGGTAGGTACGGCAGAGCTCCGGATGATTGGCGGCGCAGTGATAGCACTCGCGATTGTTCTCCCATACCAGCTTCCAATTGCCCTTTTCGATAATGGTGCTCTGGAAGGCGACCTTCGTCTCGCCGATGCGATGCGGCGCCATGTAAGGCTCGATCGCGGCGCGGACCGGGGAGAAATCCGGGGCGTTTTTCGCCAGACAGATGAAGATGTAGCCGCCGACGCTCTCGCAGTGAACCGGCTTCAGGGAGAACTGGCTCTTGTCGAAATCCTCCGCCATCTGCCGGGCGAAGAGCAGCGAACCGTCGAGTTCGTAGGTCCACTGATGGTAAGGGCAGACAAGCTTGGCCGAAGAACCGCGCTCGGATGCGCAGACACGCGAGCCGCGGTGGCGACAACTATTGTGGAAGGCGCGGATGACCTGATCCCGGCCGCGGACGATAACGACGGGATAATCGCCGACCTGGACCGTGAAATAATTGCCGGCCCGCGGCACTTCGCAATCATGGCCGATGAACAGCCAGTCGCGATAGTAGATCATCTCCATGTCGAGCTTGAAATAATCGGGGTCGGTGTAGAAGGCCTGCTCCAGGCTGAAACCCTGGCGGCGGTTCTTCAATTGTCGCAAAACGTCGGTGCCGATATCCATGTGCCTATCCTCGTGCAATACCAGGCAGTAGGCAGAGGACATGCACCGGCCGGCCTTAAACAGCCCAACGCATTACCCCCCGACTGCCCGCCGCGGTCAGTGAAATCTGTCGTCCCCAAGGCTGGTTTCCGGGCTCTGGAGCGGTCCTCAAGAGGACCCCATGGCGCCTTCCCAGGTTGTTCTCGACCCAGTGGCTTTATCTGCCATGCCTCACTCCACCACCGTTGCGGGGGCAGCGCCGGATTTTGACCGGCTTCCCAATTCTCCGCCTCCCTAATAGACGGCACCTTGAGATTGAGGTCATCATAGCTCCCGCCTCACGCGTCGCTCTGCTGCAATGCGACATCGGCTTCGAAATTGGCGACAGGTGAGATGAAGCTTGGAAATGACGCGAATTTTGTCGCGATAATACGAACCAATTCAAACTATTAGCTCGGTCCCGGCAAGACGATCGTCCGTGTGAACCATTCTGCGCTCCATGACGCTTTATCTTGATTGCGACAGAGCGATGGGCGATGAATTTTAGGGACGATCTTGTCCGGCGGAGAGCGCCTTCAATGCCGCCATGGCACGCTCGGCATCGGCGATCGGCACGAAGATATGGTCATGATAATAGGCCGCAACGACATTGGCGCTGATGCCCTCGCTTCCGAGTGCCATAGCAAAGGCCGCCGTCAAGCCCACGGCCTCCAGCGAGGAATGGACGTCTAGGCTAATCATTCGCATGGCGGGTTCAGCCGGAAGCCCCGCCTGCCGGGCGGCCTCGATCGGAAGGATCAGCGTCATTCCCTCTTTTTCGTGGAACATTCCGATCGGCTTCAAATGGATATAGTCTGTCAGCATTGAAGGCGGCACGCAGCAAAAGACGAATTCGCCTTCAATGAGATTTGGCTTCATGCTCGCAATCAGCAGTTTGAGTTCGGTGATACCCGGCATGGCTCTGATCCTTCCAAACATCCCAGCGTGGCGCGCTTAAGCCCGGCTCAAGCTAGGCGATCTATTAACTGCTATCCATACCCATACCGAGAGTGCCGCCATGGCCAAGCTCAGATATTTCGACGCCAAGAAGCCCGCCGAACCGGAACCGGAATTGCCGGCGGCCTCCCATAGCGAATTCCTGCGCACCGGCCGCATCACCCGCGACAGGGCGCATTGGCTGGCCGAAGAGCGGCGCTATCTCAGCTATGAGGAAGTGGCCGAGCGCACGGCGAATAAGCTGCGGAATGCTGGCGAAAAGACCCACGATCGGCTGAACAGCTTTCACCAATCGATTCGTTTTCCGAAGCTGATCTTCCATCACACGCTGAAGGACACGCCGCATCTCGGTTATTGCCATGTCACTGCGGCGCGAACGCAATTTGCGCAGTATGAAGAGGTGAGCTGGGCCTTCTACATCGCCAACTTCTTTGCCCGCATCGGGCAGAACGACAATTTCTTCGAAAATATCAGCCTGAAATATTCGCGGATGTATTTTGCCGTCGCCGTCTTGCCGGATCAGGAATCGCCGGAAAAGAAACTGACGATCAACCGCGAGGTCCGAGGCAACGGCGTACTCTTCCACACACACGATCCGCAGATCGCCATCCGCAACGTGTTGCTGCTTGGCGCGCGCAACGAACAGCTCCGCGACATCATTCGCCAGCTTTGATCATTGATCCCCAAACTTGAAAAGCATAAGAACGGCCTGAACTACAACGGTCAGGCCATGGCGCGACACATAGACATTCTCCAGGATCCCGAAACGGCTATAGCTGCGGCGTCGGAAACGCTTGCCGAGGGGCTGCCGATCGGGTTGCCGACCGAGACGGTCTATGGGCTTGCCGCCGATGCCACCAATCCCGCTGCTATCACCCGCATCTATGAGACCAAGGGGCGGCCCCGCTTCAATCCGCTGATCTGCCACATGAGCGATCTCGCCATGGCGGAACGCCATGCGATCTTCGACCCGATCTCGCGGAAGCTGGCCGAAGCCTTCTGGCCCGGTCCGTTGACCCTTGTGCTGCCGCTGCGGCCGGAAAGCGATATCCATCCGCTGGCGACCGCGGGGCTTGATACGATCGGCATCCGTGTGCCGCAGGGTTTTGCTGGCGAGCTGATCCGCGCCTTCGGCCGGCCGCTCGCCGCCCCCAGCGCCAATACGTCCGGCAAGATCAGCGCCACCAGCGCCGATCATGTTCATGACGATCTCGGCGAACGGATTACACTCATCCTCGATGCCGGCGCTTCGGTTGTCGGCGTTGAATCGACGATCGTCAAGGTTGAGGACGGGGAGATGCGCCTGCTGAGGCCGGGGGGCCTCGCGGCTGAGGAGATCGAGCGGATCGCAGGTCAGCCGCTCAAGCGCAAGAACGGCGCCTCGCCGGCCATTGAAGCGCCAGGCATGCTTGCCTCGCACTATGCGCCAGGTGCTGCGGTGCGGCTCGATGCGACTGCTGTTTTACCGGGCGAGGCGTTGATCCGTTTTGGGCGACCGGACATTGCCGGTGCGGAGAACGCGGCCATGGTGCTCGATCTCAGCCCATCCGGCGATCTTGCGGAAGCCGCCGCCAATCTGTTCGATTTCATGAAACGCGCCGATGGCAGCGGCGCGGCAATGATCGCCTTTTCCAGCATTCCCGACGAAGGCCTCGGCGAAGCCATCAACGACCGCCTGCGCCGCGCGGCCGCGCCCAGAGAGTAAATCCGGTCAAAGACACATCGGCAAAGGACACGCCATGAGCAGCTCCGCCCCCTCCTCCGCCCTTCTGGATCGCTTTGCCGCGATCGTCGGCGAAAAGCATGCCGTGCAGGACCCTGCGGAGATCGCACCGCATCTTATCGAAAATCGCGGGCTCTATCGCGGCGCATCGCCCCTGCTCCTGAAGCCGGGCTCGGTAGAAGAGGTTTCGGCAATCCTGAAGCTCGCCAGCGAGACCGGCACGGCCATCGTGCCGCAGACCGGTAATACCGGCCTTGTCGGTGGCCAGACACCACGCGAGGGCGGCTCTGACATCATCCTCTCATTGGAGCGCATGAACCGCATCCGCGACATCGATCCGGTCGGCAATACCATGATCGTCGATGGTGGTTGCATCCTGGCTGATGTGCAGAAAGCGGCGGAAGAGCATGGCCGCATGTTTCCGCTGTCGCTCGGCTCCGAGGGCTCCTGCCGCATCGCCGGCAATCTCTCCACCAATGCCGGCGGCACGGCCGTTCTTGCCTACGGCAATATGCGCCAGCTCTGCCTCGGCCTTGAAGTGGTGCTGCCGACCGGCGAAATCTGGAACGGTCTTCGGCGGCTGAAGAAGGACAATACCGGTTACGACCTGCGCGACCTCTTCATCGGCGCCGAGGGAACGCTCGGCGTTATCACCGGCGCGGTGCTGAAGCTTTTCCCGCAACCGCTTGGCCATCAGGTGGCTTTTGCCGGTATCCAATCGACCGAAGACGCACTGACACTGTTCAAGAATGCGGCCAGCCTCTGCGGCCCGGCGCTGACCGGCTTCGAGCTGATGCCGCGCATCGGCGTCGAGTTCACCGCTCGCCATATTCCGGGCGTGCGCGATCCGCTGGAAACAGTGCATCCCTGGTATGTGCTGATCGATATCTCCACATCGGATTCGGCCGAGACCGCCGAGAGGATGATGACGACGCTGCTGGAGCAAGGTTACGAGGCCGGCCTGATTCAGGATGCGACCATCGCCAATTCCGAGGCGCAGCGAAAGGCGCTGTGGCACATGCGCGAGAGCATGTCGGACGCGCAGAAGCCGGAGGGCGGCTCGATCAAACACGACGTCTCCGTGCCGGTCGCGCAGATCCCGAAATTCATGCACGAGGCGGAGAAGGCAGTGATGGCCGCCATGCCCGGCGCCCGCATCTGCGCTTTCGGCCATATGGGCGACGGCAATATCCACTACAACATCTCGCAGCCCGTGGGAGCGGACAAGGCGGAGTTCATCGGCCGCTGGCGCGAAATGAACAAGATCGTGCACGGGCTGGTGCTGCAACATGGCGGCTCGATCTCCGCCGAACACGGCATCGGGCAATTGAAGCGCGACGAACTGGCTTCGATCCGCCCTGAAATCGAGATGGATCTGATGCGCCGGATTAAGACGGCGTTCGACCCGGCAGGGATCATGAATCCGGGAAAAGTCCTCAAGATCTGAGAGCCGGTTGGCTGCCTTAAACGGGTAGCAACACGCTATGGAAGGGTTCGGCATGGGCGACAAACGCGTATATGTGACGTCAGTCAGCAGCAGCGGCGTGCATAGTTTCAGCAAGCAGAACAAGGATCACATTCAACTGCTGACGGGGCTCGGCGTGGAAGGCGACGCGCATATGGGGGTGACGGTAAAGCATCGCTCGCGCGTCGCGGTCGATCCGACGCAACCCAATCTGCGTCAAGTGCATATTATCCACGAGGAGCTGTTCGACGAACTCACAGAAAAGGGATTCTCTGTTGCTCCGGGCGACATGGGCGAGAATATAGCGACCCGAGGGATCGACCTACTTTCCCTGCCTCAAGGGGCGCGCCTGCATATCGGCGAGGAAGCGATCGTGGAAGTGACTGGGCTTCGCAACCCGTGCAAGCAAATCGACGATTTCCAGAAGGGCCTGCTGCATGCGGTGCTCGATAAAGATGCCGATGGAGGTCTGATCCGCAAGGCTGGCATCATGGGTATCGTCTCGCAGGGTGGCCGCGTGCAACCCGATGACGCCATCCGCGTCGAGCTGCCGCCGCTGCCGCATATCAAGCTCGAGCGCGTCTGATAAAAAAGAAGCGGCCTTCCGTTGGAAAGCCGCCTCGTTATGCCGCTCTCATGTCGCGCTAGCCTTGCAGCCTGCTTGATCAATCGAAATCGTCTTGGCCCGAATTGCCGCCGCCATTGCGGTTGCCCGAGATGATCTCACGCTTGCCGACATGGTTGGCGGGGCCGACCAGACCGTCCTTTTCCATGCGCTCGACGAGCGAGGCAGCGCGGTTATAGCCGATGCCGAGGCGGCGCTGGATGTAGGAGGTCGAGCACTTCTTGTCGCGCATGACCACCTTGATCGCCTGTTCGTAGAGATCGTCGCCGTCTTCCGAGGCGATGGCGCCCTTGTCGAAGACAGCCGTGTCTTCTTCCTCGTCGTCTTCTTCCTCGTCGGCGGTGACCGTATCGAGATATTCCGGCCGCCCTTGAGTCTTCAGATGTGCGACGACCTTTTCGACCTCTTCATCCGAAACGAAGGGACCATGGACGCGCGAGATGCGCCCGCCGCCGGCCATATGCAGCATGTCGCCCTGGCCGAGGAGCTGCTCAGCGCCCTGCTCGCCGAGGATGGTGCGGCTGTCGATCTTCGAGGTCACCTGGAAGGAGATGCGGGTCGGGAAGTTTGCCTTGATCGTACCGGTGATGACATCGACCGAGGGACGTTGCGTCGCCATGATTAGGTGGATGCCTGCGGCGCGCGCCATCTGCGCCAGACGCTGGATCGCGCCTTCGATTTCCTTGCCGGCAACCATCATCAGGTCGGCCATTTCGTCGACGATGACGACGATATAGGGCATCGGCGTCAGGTCCATTTCCTGCTGTTCTTCGATCGGGGCACCCGTGCCCTTGTCGAAGCCGGTCTGGACCATGACATGGATCGTCTCGCCCTTTTCACGGGCGGAAGCGACGCGGCTGTTATAGCCGTCGATATTGCGCACGCCGAGGCGCGACATCTTGCGATAGCGATCCTCCATCTCGCGCACAGCCCATTTCAGCGCCATGACGGCCTTCTTGGGATCGGTAACGACCGGGGTCAGCAGATGCGGGATGCCGTCATAGACGGAGAGTTCGAGCATCTTCGGATCGACCATGATCAGGCGGCATTGCTCCGGCGTCATACGATAGAGCAGCGACAGGATCATCGTGTTGATGGCGACCGACTTGCCCGAACCGGTGGTGCCGGCGACGAGCAGATGCGGCATCTTGGCGAGTTCGGCAATGACAGGCTCGCCGCCGATCGTCTTGCCGAGGCCAAGCGCCAGCTTGTAGCCACTCCTCTCGAAATCCGCGGACTCAATCATTTCGCGGAAATAGACGGTCTCCCGGGTGACGTTCGGCAGTTCGATGCCGATGACATTGCGACCGGGAACGACGGCGACGCGGGCTGACAGAGCCGACATCGAGCGAGCGATATCGTCGGCGAGATTGATGACGCGCGAGGATTTGACGCCGGGGGCCGGCTCGAATTCATAGAGCGTTACCACAGGACCTGGACGGACATGGATGATCTCGCCCTTGACGCCGAAGTCTTCGAGCACGCTTTCTAGAAGGCCGGCATTCTGCTCCAGCGTTTCCTGCGTCATGATCACGCCGGTCCGGGCGGCAGGCTCCTGCAGCAGTTCGCGGGGCGGGAGCTCATATTCACCCTCACCGCTGCGGGCGATCGGCCGCCATTCCGGAAGAGCCAAGGCATTAGCCCTGCGCGGTGTAATCTGCGACGGCGGCGGATCGATCAGACGCTGTTTGGCAGCTTCGACGGCGGGAATGACCGGCTTTGCTTCAACCATGGGAGCGGCCGCAGCCGGCGCCGGCGTGCGAACCGGTATCGGCGCGACGACCATGACCGGAGCCGGAGAAGGCAGGCTCGGAGCCGCAGCCGGCTGAACCTCGACAATGGCCTCTGCCTCACCGGCAAATACTGCGGTGACGAAGGCGGGCGGGATGAACGCGACAGGTTCCGTCACCTTTGCGTCCGCTTCGACCGGCGCTGCGGCCTCGATCGAGGCCGGCACAAAGGGCGCCAGTACCGCAGCTTCGAGCGCGGCAAGCTCGTCCATCACGAATGCGCCGACCGGGGCCGGCTCCATAGCCGGAGCAGGTGCGGCGGAGGCAACGGCCGTTAAAATTTCGGTCTGTAGCGGTGAGTCTACGGCAGGCGACGGGCGGCGGCATTCGACGACGCGGAATTTCGCGACGATCGATTCGACCTCAGATTGGATCTCAGGAACGAGCATCGGCTGGACCGGCTTGCCCTTGATGGCGGAGAGGAATTCACCATCGAAGGGCATGGCGTCCCAGAAGGCGAAATCCGAGAGATGGGCAAGCCGCGATTCGACCACAGGCGCGGCGACTGATTCTTCAACTTTCGGCAGCGACGAGGAGGCATCCAGCGCGATCGCGGGAGCTCTATGGAATGCGGTAGCGATGACGGTCATCTCCAATGCGTCCGGCTGCATCGCCGGAGATTTCTGAATTACGGTAGGCTTGAAGGTCTCACCCACGAACGGCATGTCTTCCCATGGCGGCAGTTGGAATTCTGCCGACTGGTCCATCTGCGGACGATCGATAGAGCCATGTGATTCGGGCACCGGCGGCTCAATGACGCGCATTGCGGCGTGGTTGACGGCCGCGGGCGCCGAGGTGGGCGCAGGTTCCACGGGCGGACGCCGGCTGATGATCTCGGTCTCGCGCGTGCGGGTGAAACGGACGTTCGGTCCCATCAGGAAGGCGTTTTGCCAGCCGGGCGAGGCAAGCTCCTCTGCGGAGATCCCGTGCGGCGTGACAGGCATGATGGGGCCGCTTGCCGCCGTGCTGGCTTGCAAGGCCTCCACGACAGGTTTTGGCGCGGCGGCGATTCGCAGGCGAGCTTCTTCGGCATGCCGCAATTCCTCGGCACGGCGCTGTTCTTCCGCGCGCCGCTTTGCTTCGCGCGCATTGCGGATCTTTTCTTCCAGGAATGCGCGGCGGGCAGCGATCTGCTCGGCCCGGCGGGCCTCTTCTGCGACCTGCTCCGGGTCCGGCTCACCCTCCTGCTGGAAGCCGGTTGCCGCATTCGAAATGTTCGTTCGAGAAAGACGCATGAGACCTGCAACCCAGTCATTGATATTGCCGATGGCTTCTCAAATCGAATAGGGCAAGGACGGTTAATAAGTTCCTTCTTATCGGCCTCGAACGCACTTATTCCGCGTCTCCAGAACCCGAGGGCGACCCATACCGGCACGGCTGCAACAGGTATGCCGACGGCTTTCGCGCCGCACATCGAAGCGGCGCGAGGCATCAATTTTGGCGCTGTTCGTTATTTATTGGAAAGCTGGGCGATCGAAAGCAGCGTATCGGCACTGATGCCGACGCTCGAGGAACCCGACAGAATCGATAGGGCGGGCGATGTCGACGAAGTGGTGTTGTTCTCGATATCGTACATGGCGGAGAACCGCTGCAGAAGCTTGTTGACCTTGTCCGGGTCCTGCAGGTCGGTGACATCAAGATAGCTGCCCAACACCTTGGCCTGCTGATCGACATCCATCGAGGAGATCGAGCTCGGCAGGTTAAAGGTCGTCGTCATGACCGAATAGAGCGCGCTATCGCCCATGATGTCGTAGATGGAATGGATGTCGGGCGCCTTACGCTGGAAATAAAGCGCCAGGCGAACACCAGGATTGGTCTCTCCCTGTTGATCCTCGAGGGTCTGATGCAGGAAGAGGTCGTTCGTCTGAGAGATCGCGCCTTGGTTTTGCGCCGTACCCTGTTTCGCGTCCGTCAGGTTTCCATCCGTGTCGAAGTTGAACGCCTCGACAATGCTCTTGAACTGAGCGCCATCATCCGTGTTGACGAAGCTCTTGGAGTCAGTCGTATCGGAGGCGAAGGCCTTCTTCAGCGTGGCGGTGGTGACCTTCTTCGGGTCGATGCCATTGGCAGTCAGGATGAAATCGGTAAGCTTGCTGTCAGCGAGAAGGTCACTGACACTGGTGATCTTAACGATATTGGTCGCGAAATAGGTAGCGGCATCCTTGGCGTCGCTGGTGGCCTTCGTGAGCTGAGCGCCCGTCAGTCCGGCCCGCTTGTCGCTGGAATATTCGGAAATGTAATTATTAATCTGCGTCTCCGACAGAGCCTGGACCGGCTGCTTCAGCTTGCCATCGCTGCCGAAGTTGAAGGCCTTGGCGAGATCGGTGAAACGCGTGTCCTTGAGCGAGTTGACATAGCTCTTCGAATCATAGGGATCGCTTTCAAGAACCTTCTTCATCTGCGTCTTCGACATCTCGTCCGAGCTGATGCCGTAAGCGCGCAGCGCCATTTGGTAGAGCTCGGGAAGATCGTCATTGGAATCGTCGCTGTCGGCGGTCGCATTGGTGGCGAAGAAGTCGTCAATATCCTTCACGCTGGCGATGCGGGTCTTGTAATTGTTGACCGCATCCGTGGTGAGCGACGTCTGCGACGTCGCGTAATTACTCATATAGCCGGTCGATGCCGCATTGATCTCGGCCTGAGACTGCGCCACGTCGCCGGACGCCAGCGTACCATCCGACTGAAAGTTGAACGCCGCAACAACGTCGGTGAGGCCAAAAATGGAGGCCGTCTTGGAGTCGGCGAACGCGTTTTTGAATACGATAGCGGGGGTGCTCGCATCGATCCCGTAGGCTGTCTTGACGTAATCGAAAAGCCGGGTGTCTGAGGTCAGTTCATCGACCGAAGTGATGGAACCGATGTGATCCTTGTAATAAAGATCGTTATCGGTAGCGCCGACCTCGGTCGTGTATGAGGGAACGGTGGAATTGTAGGCGCTCATGACCTCGGCCGTCTGGCCGAGCGTCTGCGGACCGCCCGGATAGTTGGTTGCGTAGGCGGCCGTCGTCGTGCTGAGCTGAGTGGAGGACTGCGCTTGCGAACCGCTGGCAACCGTGCCGTCGGCCTGGAAATTGAACTGCGCCATCACATCGGTGAGCCCGTTCGTCTTGGCAACACCCGCATCCTCGGCCGAGGCATTGAATTGGTCAGCGGTGATGTAGGTTGGGATGTCGAAAGCGATTTTGACATAGTCGAACAGCTTGGGATTGGAGGTAAGCTGGTCGACGGAGGTGATCGAGCTGATCTGGTTCTGATAGTAGGTCGTATCGGCGTCCGCCGTCGACGTCTTCACGCTTCCGTCGGAATTGAAATTGAATTCCGCGACGAGCGCCTTGTCGGCAGCGCTGCCGTTCTGATTCACAAAGCTGGTCGAATCGCTGACATCACTCGTCAGCATCTTTTTCAGAGTTGAATTCGACACGTAGGTCGGATCGATCCCGTAGGCCTGCAGCACGTAATTGCGCAAGCGCGTATTGCTAAGGAGATCGTCGACGGTTTTAACGCTGCTAATGTTCTGGCTGTAATAATTGGTTTCAGTCTCGGCGTTGGTTTCCTCAGTCGTAAAGGACTGCTGATAAAGACCGACCAGATCGCCTTCCTGTTCACTGGTTTGCGCCGTCGTATCGCTGCTCGTGCCGAAATTGAACGCGGCGGCGAATTCCTTGTAGCGCGAATCCGTCAGCTTGTTCGCGAAACTAGTGGAGTCGCTGAGGTCGCTGGTCAGCACCTGTTTCATAAAGGCCTTGGCATAGGTCATGTCCGAAAGGCCGTAAGCTTCCATAGCGTAGCTATAGAGCTGATAGTCGTTCATGAAATCGTCGACGCTGGTGACTTTGCCAATATTGGCATTGTAATAGTCGATCGCACGCTTGTTCTGCGTCTGCGATGCCACCTGATTGAGGGTCGTCGCCATGCTTCGGGTCGCGATCGAATAGCCAAGATAGGTGGATATCATCAGCGGGCGTCCAATAAATCTCTAATATATAGCGGCGAATCTATCGGCATTCTCGCAGATAAACCTTACCTGAGACTTACAATACTTCGGCCGCCGCGTGCACCAAATCGGCACGACCGGTTGCGCGCTCCCATTCACGTTATGGAAACCCTGATGCATTCGACTTTGCTAACCATTTGAGGACGCAAAGTTTTCTTAACCGCGATTTTTAAGCTGTCTGGAAGGGGGGCCGCCTAATCTGCACCCAACGAGAGGACATGACGTTCTCCGTAAGAAGACCGGAAAACCGGCTCTCAGGTAAAGCAAGGGTAGAGATTAGATGACAAATACCGTCCTGAAGCCCGATTGGGCTGGAACCACACTGCGGCTGGATCCGACGCGCTTTCCGCAACAGGTCAGCTATGCCATGCGGGGTGCCGCGGGTGATGTCACCATCACGATCGACGAACGCGGCGCGGTGCTGCGCAAGATCTTGCCGTCCAGTGGCCTGCCGCTGTCGGTCGCATTGCCGAAGCGTGCCTTCAAGGGCGTTGCCGCCCGCGCCATCGACCATGGCGACGGCGAAGTCACGGTGACGCTGGAATTGCATCATGAGGATCCCGATCTCTGCATCCCCCTCCTCGTCGCCCATGATTTGAGCGACATCGCCGCCGACTGGCGCTCCTGGTCGGAAGCCTTCCGCATTCCGATGATGATGATCGAAGCCGACGGCGTCGCCCGTCCGCTGGAAGAGCATCTGGGCGGCGTCGCCACCCGCGACATCCAGCCCCGTCGCCGCCACTCCTATTTCGCCAATCGCCGCCCGCGCTTCCTCGTGCGCCGCTCGACCGGCAAGCTCGGCGTCAAGATGAAGATCGAAGGCCGCGAGATTATCGCGCGGCGCTGAGGCGCATTCGTTCGCTTACTAAATTCTCAAGAATCGGCCGCGGGAGAGGCAATCCCGCGGCCGAAATCTTTATGGCGTCAGTGAGCGCTCCATGATGATGGTTCGTTCGTCGCCGTAGAAACTGTCTGAGACACTGTTGAAGCCGAGCTTCTCGTAAAAGCCCTGTGCAGTGATGGACGACGGCACGGACAAGGTGGTGATGCCGCCTGTGATAGCCGCCTGTTCGATTTCAGCCATGAGGCGGGCGCCAATGCCGCGCCTTTGTGCGGAAGGAGCAACGAACACCGTGCGGACAACGGCGCCATCGAGGCTGGCAGTACCAACGATGCTTCCGCCATCGATCGCCACGAAGACCGTTCGGCTGCCCAACAGCTTGCGCACGGCAGCGGGACTGAAACTATCGGCAACGCGATCGATGATATCGGGAGAATAGTCCTTCGCATTGACCTCCCGAAGTGCTGCAAGGATCACGTCGCTGATTGCTTCAGCGTCTACCTTGGCAGCAGGGCGGATTTCACATGCCATGACGCGCCCTTGAGAACCGCATGTGGCAAACCCCCTCCCCTCACGGGACGAGGAACAAGAACGACAGAAAGAGGCCGGCAAAGACGATCAGGCCGACCCGATTGTTGGACTTGAACAGGGCAAGGCACTGCGCGCCATCGTTGATATCAAGCACGGCGATTTGATAGGCGAACATGCAGCCGGCGACGATCAGGCCGAGATAGGCAAGCCAGCCTGCTCCCGCCAAGGCGAAGGACACCAGCATCAGAAACAATGTCGCGCCATAAAGGCCGATCAGCCAGAGGCGGGTCTGATCACCGAAAAGCCGCGCGGTGGAGCGCACGCCGATCAGCTCGTCATCCTCCTTGTCCTGATGCGCGTAGATCGTGTCATAGCCGATCGTCCAGAGAATGGAGGCGGCATAGAGCACGATCGGGGCAAAGGACAGGCTGCCGAAGAGGCCGGCCCACCCCATGAGAGCGCCCCAGGAGAAGGCGAGGCCGAGGAAGAATTGCGGCCAATCGGTAAAACGCTTTGCAAAAGGATAAAGCGCGACGACGGCTAGCGACAGGATGCCGAGAACGACGGCGAACCAATTGAATTGCAGCAGCACCAGCAGGCCGACCAGAGCCTGCAGCGCAATGAACATCTTGGCCTGCCAGCGCGTCACCCGGCCGGACGGCAGCGGACGTGAGCGCGTGCGGGCCACTTCCATGTCGATCTCATGATCGACCAGATCATTATAGGTGCAACCGGCGCCGCGCATGGCGACGGCCCCGATGAAATAGAGGATGAGGTGGTAGATCAGCAGAAAGCCGGGCGAAGGCTGGCCCGCCGCAACAGCAGCATTAGCCGCCAACGCGGCCGACCAGAAGCAGGGCCACATCAGGAGCTGCCAGCCGATCGGCCTGTCCCAGCGCGCGAGCTGCGCATAGGGCCAAAGCGCCGCAGGCAGGATGCGATAAACCCAGTTGCCGGATGATGCGTCTGCGACGCGCCCGTTAATGTCGCCTGTCTTTTGCATAGACGACTAGTAGTGACATCTGGCGGGCGCGGTCAAGCGGCAGGGCTGACGCCCCGCTCTTTTCAGTTCAGCGTGAAATTGAACTTGTAGCTGGCGGAAACGCCGACCAGCAACTGGTTGCGGTCGCCGCGTTCTCGCACGAGGCTGCTATCGGCAGCCGGGCCGGTCAGGCGGGAATATTCGACGAAGGCGCTCGTGGTCCAGTTTTGGCTGGCCTTCCAGGTCAGCGCACCGCCAGCGCCGACGGACTTCACGCCGCCGCCCGGATTATAGCGGCTGAGGCCGGAGGCTGCGGACTGCTTGGCGTTAACGCCATAATAGGTGTCGAAATAATCAGGGGAAGCGAGCGTCATGCGCGGGCCGCCGGAGAGGCGCAGTTCCGGCGTGATGTCGGTGAACGCGTCAATGGCAGCGTCGGCGACGACACCGCTATGCGCGCGAATGCCCTGGCGGACTTCGACACGGGCGCGCAACCAGTCGGTCGGATAGGCTTCGACGAAGCCGCCCACTTCGGCGCCCCACTTGACCTTCTTCAGGCCCTTCAGCTCGTGACCGTCGCTGGAATCCCGGCTCGGCACGAATTTGCCTACGATACCGGCGCGGATGCCGTCATTGTCGATGAACGCGAAAGAGGGATTATCGTTGCGCGAGGAGAAACGCGGGCCTGGGCCTTGCTTGCCGACGGAGATCAACGGCGCCCATTGCAGCTTGTTGTGTTTGCTGCCTTCGAATTTCGGCGCGGTGAAACCGGCTGCACCGACGCTTAGATACCAATCACCCGACCAAAAGTGCTGACCGTCCCCGGCCGAAGCGGCGCCCGCAGAAACAGCGAGCAGGCCGAAGGTGAAAAACAAACGCGATTTCACAAACACAATCAACTCCATAATACGCAATACAAAGGGCCATACACGCCCTTAGAGTTGCCGCAAATTATCCCGATCGCGTTACCGCTCTCTTAACCAAATGCGACTGAATTCGGGGGATAAGGCGAAACTTAAAAAGGCAATTTCACCGGCTCCGAGCCTGCGCCGATGTGTCGCGGTGATTTAATTCCGGCACAGGTTACTCAATCATTGGTATTGCCTACGCCGCTATTGGGAT
Source organism: Rhizobium cerradonense (assembly GCF_030182455.1). Taxonomy (NCBI): domain Bacteria; kingdom Pseudomonadati; phylum Pseudomonadota; class Alphaproteobacteria; order Hyphomicrobiales; family Rhizobiaceae; genus Rhizobium; species Rhizobium cerradonense. The sequence continues at coordinate 13,406 of NZ_JAQJCK010000003.1, read as the reverse complement.
TCCGATATCGGCAATTCAAAAAGAGAGCGGAATGAATACTATATCTTTGATTTCTCTCAGTGCATTTCTCGGTATCGGCTTGACGCTTTCAGGCTGTGTCGGCACGCCAATCGATGGCACCAAGCAGAACCAATATTCCCACAGAGCGATCTCCGGCAAAAAGACCGCGCTTGGCATGGTCGCGTCCGTGAAGCGGGATTGTACGTTCGACGCCTACCCCTATACGGGGATCATCAAGCAACCTAGCCACGGCAAGGTCACTTTCGAACACGGCCCGGTTCGGGTTAAATACGATAAGGACAGTGACGCCTATGTCTGCAGCGGCAAGCCGGTCGAAGGTACGACGGTATATTACACGTCCGATCCTGGCTTCACCGGCACGGATCAGTTCACCCTGCGCATGACCGTGTTGTATGCAAATAAAGTCAGCGACGAGAATCTGACCATTCAAGTGGTCAAATAACGGACACGCCGCCCTGTCCGGATGGGCCAAAATCAAAACGCCGAGCCATGGCAATCCACGGCTCGGCGCAACCTCAAAACAGCGGCGGATGTTTAGAACGTCACCTTTTCCAGCGGCGCACGGGTTGCCTCAAATAGCCTGAGCTTCGCTTCCCGCTCGGCAATGTAGTTGCGATTATCAGGAACAGCGAACTGGTTCTTGGCAATCTGGATCTGCATGATGAAGAGTTCATCCCAGCGGAAGCCCATTTCCGAGCCGGCCAGATAGAATTCCCACATGCGGAAGAACTTCTCGTCATAGAGCGCGACAGCCTCGGCCTTGCGCGCCACGAAGCGATTGCGCCAATGCCGCAGCGTATGGGCATAATGCATCGGCAGGATTTCGACATCCTTGACCAGCAACCCGGCCTTTTCCAGCGGTGCCACGGTCTCTCCGACGGATGGAATATAGCCGCCAGGGAAAATATACTTCTCGATGAAGGCGTTCGTTCCAAAACTCGGCTTCGGACGGGCGATGGAGTGCAGCACCATGACGCCGTTGTCGTCGAGCAATTCGTGGACCTTGCGGAAGAACTTGCCATAGTCGCCGATGCCGACATGCTCGAACATGCCGACCGAGACAATGCGGTCGAACTTCCTGCCGGTCATATAGCGATAGTCCTGAAGCTCAAAGCGCATGCGGTCGGACAGGCCGCGCTTGGCGGCGCGATCGCGCGAAACCTTGAGCTGCTCTTCGCTGAGCGTGATACCGGTGAAATCCAGGCCGGGATTGGCTTCGGCTAGATACATGCCCATGCCGCCCCAGCCGGAGCCAATCTCCAGAACGCGCTGCCCTGGCTCGACCAGCAGCTTGGCGGCGATATGGCGCTTCTTGGCCACTTGGGCTTCGTCCAGGCTGATGCCAGGCGGCACGAAATAGGCGCAGGAATATTGCCAGTCCTCATCGAGGAAGAGATCAAACAGCTTGGCCGACAAATCATAGTGATGCGCAACATTGTATCTGTTGCGATTGATCGGCGAGCGGCTTTTGATCTGCTGCCAGGCAATGCGACCGATCAAGAGCGCCGCCATGCGCAGATCAAAGATTTCGTTGGTCGTATTCTGCTTAACCAGCGAGAGGAATTCATAGATATCCCCTTGCTCCAGAATGAAGCGGCCTTCCATGTACATTTCGCCGAGCTTCAAGGTCGGATCGCGGGCAATCGCGTCCTCAGCCTGTTGGTCGGCGACGCGGACGGCAACCGTCTCGCCGGACCCATCCCCGATCATATGCGTCTCGCCGGATGCGAGCGTAAGTCTCAGGGAGCCTTTACGAACGATTTTTTTAACAATCGAGAAGAGTGCCGACGCCATGGACGCCTCGCCTATGATGACATGACATTAGCACTGACTTTAACGCGTCACATCAATGTGGCAAGCGCACCTTTTCGCACTCGTTGGCACTCCGGCAACAACTCTGCCAGAGTGTGACATTCTTGCACTGAGTCTCGCTAAGCCCTTATTTTCGCTTGAGTGCATCCGCCAGAGCGGCACCGAAGCTGCCGTGCTGCTCCGGCTTCGGGCCGCTATCACGCCTACCGCCAGCGTTGTGCCCCCCACTTTTTTCGCGCGATTGATGCTGAGGCGCCGCAGCCGCAGTGCTGCCATCCTTGCGCATGGAGAGGCCGATTCGTTTGCGCTTGACGTCTACCTCCACAACTTTCACTTTTACGACGTCGCCGGCCTTGACCACTTCATGTGGGTCCTTGACGAAACGGTCGGCGAGCTGCGAGACGTGGACAAGGCCATCCTGGTGGACACCGATATCGACAAAGGCGCCGAAGGCGGCGACGTTGGTTACTGTGCCCTCCAGCAGCATGCCGGGCTTGAGATCGCCGATCTCGTTGACCCCCTCGGCGAAGGTCGCCGTTTTGAAGCTGGGGCGCGGATCGCGGCCGGGCTTTTCCAGTTCCGCGATAATGTCGCGCACTGTCGGCAAACCGAATTTTTCGTCGATGAACTGGCGCGGATCGACCGCCTTCAGCGCAGCAGCATCACCCATCAGATTGCGCAGATCACGGCCGCATGCCGCCACGATCCGCTTCGCCACGCCATAGGCTTCCGGATGCACCGATGAGGCGTCGAGCGGCTCCTTGCCATCGGGAATGCGCAGGAATCCGGCGCATTGCTCGAAGGTGCGCTGGCCGAGACGGGCAACCTTCAGGAGATCGCGGCGGGTCTCGAAACGTCCCTCCCCGTCGCGATGCTTGACGATCGCGTCGGCAATGGACGGGCCTAGACCCGAGACGCGGGAGAGCAGCGGCGCGGAGGCGGTGTTGAGATCGACACCGACCGCGTTCACCGCATCTTCGACGACGGCATCGAGCGAGCGCGACAGCTTCTGCTGGTCGACATCGTGCTGATACTGGCCGACGCCGATCGATTTCGGCTCGATCTTCACGAGTTCCGCCAGCGGATCCTGAAGACGGCGGGCGATGGAGACAGCGCCGCGCAGCGATACGTCGAGACCGGGGAATTCCAGCGCCGCCGTTTCGGAAGCCGAATAGACGGAAGCGCCTGCCTCCGAAACAATCACCTTGGTCGGTTTCGGTGCCGGCAGATCCGCCAGCATGTCAGCCACCAGTTTCTCCGTCTCGCGGCTGCCAGTGCCGTTGCCGATTGCGATCAGCTCGACCTGGTGCTTGCGCACGAGCGCAGCCAACGTTGCCTGCGTGCCGCGCACATCGTTTTTTGGCGGGAAGGGATAGACCGTCGTCGTTTCCAGCAGCTTGCCCGTGCCGTCGACCACGGCAACCTTGACGCCGGTGCGGATGCCGGGATCGAGGCCCATGGTCGCACGCGATCCGGCCGGAGCCGCGAGCAAAAGATCCTTCAGATTGCGTGCGAAGACGTGGATGGCCTCCTCTTCGGCGCGTTCACGCAGCTCTCGCATCAGGTCGAGCGACAGCGACATGGAGAGCTTGACGCGCCAGGTCCAGCTTGCCACCTCCATCAGCCAGCGGTCGCCGGGCTTGCTCGTGCCGATCTCGTAAGCCGTCGCGATCATCCGCTCTACCGGCTTGTTCGGCGAGACGGCCTCGACGTCGACCTCGATGGTCAGTGTCAGCATCTCCTCATTCCAGCCGCGCAGCATGGCAAGCGCGCGATGGCCGGGAGCGGTTGCCCAACGTTCCTGATGATCGAAATAATCGGCGAATTTCGCACCCGCCTCCTGCTTGCCGTCAACGACCCTCGCTTTCAGCAATGCATTCGTTTTCATATAGGTGCGCAGCTTGCCGAGCAGATCGGCATTTTCGGCAATGCCTTCGGCGATGATGTCGCGCGCCCCTTCGAGTGCCGTCTTCACGTCGGGTACGTCAGCGGTGATGAAACCCTCGGCAAGGGAAGCCGGCTCCCTGGAGCGATCGGCAACAATGGTATCGGCAAGCGGGCCAAGGCCGCGCTCCCTGGCGATTTCGGCACGGGTGCGGCGCTTCGGCTTATAGGGTAGATAAAGATCTTCCAGCTCAGCCTTGGTGGCGACCACGGCGATCTTGCGCATCAGCTCGTCGGTCATCTTGCCCTGACCGGTAATCGACTCGACGATAGCCGCCCGGCGGGCTTCCAGCTCGCGCAGATAGACGAGGCGCTCCGCCAGCGTACGCAACTGACCGTCATCAAGACCGCCGGTCACCTCCTTGCGATAGCGAGCAATAAAGGGCACCGTGGCGCCTTCGTCGAGAAGCTCGATCGCGGCCTTGGCCTGATCCGCACGCGAATTGATTTCAGTGGCGATGGTTGCGGCAAGGGAGCGGATGTCGGCGGCCATAGGATTCTCTGAACTGAACAAGGGTGAGGAGACCATAAGCATGATCCCAAAAAGTACGAAGCGGTTTTCGGATCAGATAGTGCCGATCCAAGCAACGAAAGCGGACCGACGATTCGAAAACCGACGTCTCGCATTAGCGACATAAAAAGGCGTTGCAATGTTGTAGCCTGCGCCTCCACAGGATTTGCCGCTTGACCTTTGGTCCAGCGGCCCTTAACCGCGCAAATGGACGCAAGAAAAGGGCAAGCCATGAAAGTTCTGTTGATCGGATCGGGCGGACGCGAGCATGCGCTCGCCTGGAAACTGGCGCAATCGCCGCTGATGACGGAATTCTACGCCGCGCCGGGCAATCCCGGCATTGCCGACCATGCCACACTTGCCGCCATCGATATCGAAGACCATGGTGCGATCGTCGCCTTCTGTAAGGAAAAAGCCATCGACTTCGTCGTCGTCGGCCCGGAAGCGCCGCTGGTTGCCGGGCTTGCCGACCGCTTGCACGCAGAAGGCATCGCCGTGTTCGGTCCATCCGCCGCAGCCGCGCAGTTGGAAGGCTCCAAGGGGTTCACCAAGGATATCTGCGCCCGCTACGATATCCCGACCGGCGCCTACCAGCGTTTCAACAATGCGCCAAAGGCGAAAGCCTATATTCGCGCACAGGGCGCGCCGATCGTCGTCAAGGCCGATGGGCTTGCCGCCGGCAAGGGTGTCACCGTTGCCATGACGGTCGAGGAAGCGCTCGCCGCGATTGACGACTGCTTCGAAGGCGCATTCGGCGCGGCCGGAGCCGAGGTCGTGATCGAAGCCTATCTCGACGGCGAGGAGGCGAGCTTCTTCTGCCTTTGCGACGGCAAGCATGCGCTGGCTCTTGCTACCGCCCAGGACCACAAGCGCGTCGGCGACGGCGATACCGGCCCGAATACCGGCGGCATGGGCGCCTATTCCCCCGCTCCGGTCATGACATCGGAAATGGTCGAGCGCACGATGAAGGAAATCATCGAACCGACGATCCGCGGCATGGCGGAAAGCGGCCATCCCTTCTCCGGCGTCTTCTTCGCCGGGCTGATGATTACCGCCAAGGGGCCGGAATTGATCGAATACAACGTTCGCTTCGGCGATCCGGAGTGTCAGGTGCTGATGATGCGGCTGAAGAGCGATCTGCTGCCGCTGCTTCTCGCCTGCGCCAACGGCACGCTGGATCAGGTCAGCGCCGAGTGGAGCGACGATGTGGCGCTGACCGTTGTCATGGCCTCGAAAGGCTATCCCGGCTCCTACGCGAAAAATACGCCGATAGCTGCCCTGCCCGCCGACAGCGAAGGCGCCAAGGTGTTCCATGCCGGCACAGCGCTGAAGGATGGCGCGCTGGTCGCGACCGGCGGTCGGGTGCTGAACATCACAGCGACCGGCAACTCCGTCAGCGACGCGCAAAAGCGCGCCTATGCCCTTGCTGGCGAGGTGCAATGGGAGAATGGTTTTAACCGCAGCGACATTGGCTGGCGCGCGATCGAACGCGAAAATATTTGAGGCGAAAACCGCCAGCCTGTGCCGATTTCTGCGGTTCCGCTAAACTTTTATCGAATCTCCTGACAGGATGGAAACAAAGGGACGCTAATCTCTCCAACATGTAAGACGGAGTGGTTTTGTTATGCGTCCCTTTTTCCTGACTTTGGCATGTGTGCTGGCCGCCGGCTCGGCCATGGCTTCGTCGATCCAGCCCATCGACAGCAAGACGGAAACCGGTGGCGATAGCATCATCGACAGGGTCTGCACAGATTGCCCGGCGATCAAGCCGCCAATGGTCAAGAAGGACTACGTGGTGCCGGACCTGGCGCCGGGCACGCAGTCCGTCGTCGTGCGCGACATCGATGGCCAGAGGAAGGTGGTGCGCACCGAGGCCTGGATGGGCGGCTCACCGGTCGTCTTCATTTCGAAACCGACGCCCGAGGCGCTGGCGGCCGCCAATGTTCCGATCGACGGCATCGACCTCACCGCAAAAACCGCTGCTTTGCCCCAATCCGCCAAAGCGAAGACACCCCCGCCACTCGATCTCTCCGGCTTTGAACTTCGCCAGTAACAATAGCTGTTCGACCCCGTTCCCTGCCCCGCCCCGGCCAAAGTTTCGGTCGACGGGGTCTGCCGCAAGGCGGACCAATGCGCCCCTGAAGAGAAGCAGGGGCGCATTTGTTTTGCATAGCAAACTACAGAATTTTTCCCGTCCGCTCCGGATAGTCTTGAAAGCGAGCCTAGTATTATTTATTGCGAGGCAACAAAGTTTACCTCGAGAGTTTTTTAATTTCCGATCACGCTGTTTTGATTAAATCTTTATTAGATATAAAGCGCCACTTTGCTTGCACCGGACAGCAGCATGTCATTTCGAGCAGCGGCAAGCGTATTGGGGTTTCTCCCAGGCGATCGCACAGGCGGTAGGATACCGCGCCGGTATTCATCCTACCCTGTTGCGAGGCATTATGAAGAATCTCAAGATCGCCCATCAACTCTTCGCCCTTCTGGGCGTGCTTATGGCAGCTTTTGCCGTGGCGACCTATTTCGAGATCCGGTCGCAGGCGGACTCGATCTATGACGACCGTTTCGATATGCTCCGCACGCAGGTCGAGTCCGGCATTTCGGTTCTGAATCAATATTATCAGCGCGAAAAATCCGGTGAGATGACACATGAGGCCGCCCAGGCCGAAGCCTTCAAGCTCCTCTCGCATGTCAGCTTCCAACCGGCGGGCTATCTCTTCGGCTTCGACTACAGCGCCACTATGCGCTTTCATCCCAACCCAGCCAATGTCGGCAAGGATATGTCCGGCCAGGTCGACAAGAACGGCACGCATTTCAGCAAGGAAATGGTCGAAAAGGGCATCAAGGGCGGCGGCCGCACCGTTTATTACTGGGTCAAGCCCGGTCATCCTGACAGCGAGCTTTTCCTGAAGGGCAGCTATTCCGCCGCCTTTGCACCATGGCAGATCGTTCTCGGCTGCGGCGTCTATATGGACGACCTCGAAGGCCAGATCCACGCGGCAATGTGGCGCGCGCTGCTGATCTGCGGCATCGTCTTTCTCGTCGGCATTGGTGCCGCATTCTACTTCATTCGCGGCATCACCAAGCCATTGGCCGATGTCCATACCGCTCTCAAGGCCGTGGCTGATGATGACGTGACGATAGTCATTCCTCACGCCGAGATGCGCAACGAAATCGGCCTGATGGCGCAGGCGACCCGGTCGCTGCAGGAGAAGGTCCGCGAACGTCACGCCCTGGCGGATCGTCAAGCCGCGCAGGAGCTGGAAATCAGCAGTGAGCGCGAACAGAACCTTCGCCAGCAGCAAGACGAAGCGCATGAGCAGGCGCGTGTCGTCTCCATCATCGGCCGAGCGCTCGAAGACCTCGCCCAGGGCGATCTGACCGTGCGCTGCGGCGATATCGGCATCGGCTATGCCGGCCTGCGCAACAACTTCAACGAGGCGCTGTCACATCTGGAAGCCGCCATGGGTCGCGTCAATGCCAAGGGCAACGACATCGGCGTCAGCAAGGAAGAGATCCGCCGCGCCTCCAACGAGCTTTCGCAGCGCACCGAACGCCAGGCCGCCAGCCTGGAGGAAACCTCGGCGGCGCTTGACGAGCTCACCGTCGCGGTGCGACAGACCGCCGAGGGCGCACACGAGGCCAGCAAGCGCGTGCATGCCGTCTCGACTGAGGCATCGCGCAGCGACGCCGTCGTCGCACAGGCGATCGATGCCATGAGCGGTATCGAGAAATCATCCGAAGAGATCAGCAAGATCATCGGCGTCATCGACGAGATCGCCTTCCAGACCAACCTTCTGGCGCTGAATGCCGGCGTCGAGGCGGCGCGTGCCGGCGAATCCGGCAAGGGCTTTGCCGTCGTCGCCCAGGAAGTGCGCGAACTGGCGCAGCGCTCCGCCGCTGCCGCCAAGGAGATCAAGGACCAGATCGCCCGCTCCTCGGGCCAGGTCGACCAGGGTGTCCGCCTCGTCGGCGAGGCCGGTGAAGCGCTGAAGCGCATCTCCGACCAGATCAAGGCGGCCAACGAGATCGTCTCGAAGATCGCCCATAGCGCCTCCGAGCAGGATACGACGCTGCGCTCGATCTCGTCTTCGATGAACCAGCTCGACGCCGCCACACAGCAGAACGCCGCCATGGCGGAAGAAACGACGGCATCGGCCGAAACGCTCGCCGCCGACACCGAGGATCTGCTCGGCCTCATCCGCGGCTTCCGCGTCAACGACGGCCGGCCGCTGGCACAACAAAACCGCCGCGCCGCTTAAACTATAACGTAACAGCATCATGAACCGCCGGGCACAAACCCGGCGGTTTTTCTTATGGGGATGTCGAAGGCTTCAGTCGGCCGCAGCAAGCCGCTCGATCAGACGGTCAATCTCACCGCCGGAATAAACCTCGATACCGGCTTGCTTCAGTAGCGCAGCCGTAACGCCATTGCCCGCATGCCGGCCGCCGGAGAAGGTGCCATCATAGATGAAGCCTGAGCCGCAGGACGGGCTTCCGTCGATCAGGAGAGCGTAGCGGCAGCCGGTTTCTTGTGCGAGCGCCAGAGCATTTTCGGCCGCCTGACGAAATTCCGCCGTGACATCGCCGCCGGTGATCTCCATCACGCGTGCAGCGCCGGCAAGCACATCCTCGCCGGTCGCACCATCGGCAATTTCGGCCGGCGGTCGCGGCACGACCATGCCGGCGGACATTTCCGGACAGATCGTCACCAGCCGCCCCTCCTCACGCCAACGCTCGATGGCCGGATGGATGAGCGGCTTGGAACGGCCGTCGTAACGGACGGCATGGCCCATGAGGCAGGCGCTGACGAGGATCTTTCCGGTCATCGCGCCTCCATGCTTTATCCCGCGATCTTCGAGAAGTCGGCCACCGTTCCCGTCGCTTCACGGATCAGGCGCAGCAGCGCCAGGCGATTGGCGCGGATGGCAGCGTCTTCGTCGTTGACGAATACCTCCACGGCGAAGCGGTCGACAGGCGCGCGCAGCTTGGAAAGTGCTGCCATGGCCGAGCGGAAATCCTCCTTGGCGATCGCATCGGAGGCTTCGGCAGAGGCTGCAGTGATGGCGACAAAAAGGGCCTTTTCAGCATCGAGCTTCAGCAGGTTTTCGGAAACGCCGTCAGCTATGACGGTGCCCTTCTTCTCCTCGGCGGCAAGAAACTGGGTGGCGCGCTTGGTGCCGGCGAGCAGGTTCTTGCCGTCTTCCGAGGTGATGAAAGCGGTCAGCGCCTCGACACGGCGGGCGACCATCAGGAGGTCGTCGGCTTCCGGCGTCAGCACGGAGTCGATAAGGTCGTAGCGGGCGCCCTGATCGCGGAGATAGACCTTCAGGCGATCGTGGAAGAAGGCGAGAAGATCGATGTCTTTTGTCGTCGCGAGCAGCGGCAGCCGAACCTTGCGCTCCAGAAGAATTCTCACCACGCCCAAAGCCGCGCGGCGCAGCGCGAAAGGGTCCTTAGAGCCTGTGGGCTTCTCATCGATCGCCCAGAAGCCGATTAGCGTGTCCAGCTTGTCGGCCAGCGCGACCGTGATCGCCACCTTGTCCTCCGGCACGCGGTCTGACGGGCCTTGCGGCTTGTAGTGATCTTCGATCGCAGCGGCGACGGAAGGATCTTCGCCCTGCAGCACCGCATATTTGCGGCCCATGAGGCCCTGAAGCTCCGGGAATTCGCCGACGGCTTCGGTGCGTAGGTCAGCCTTGGCGAGGACTGTGGCGCGGTCGACCTTTGCCGGATCGGCGCCGGTGATTTTGGCGAGTTCAGCGGCCAGCGCGCGGATGCGGGCGACGCGCTCGCCCTGGCTGCCGAGTTTGGCGTGGAAGGTGACGTTCAGCGCATCGAGCTTTGCCATGCGCTGATCGAGCGGCTTCTTCAGGTCGAGGCCGAATTTTTGGGCAGAGGCTTCCAGCGTTTCAAGGTCCGGCAAATCGCCCTGGTCGCGCTTCCAGAAATGCAGCGCATCGGAAAGACGGGCGCGCACGACCTTGCCGTTGCCGTGAATGATCTCCTTGCCGCCATCCGTCGCCTGGATATTGGACACGAGAATGAAGCGGTTGGAGAGCGTCTCACCGGCCTGCGGACGAGTGACGAAGCATTTCTGATTGGTCTTGATCGTCAACCGGATGATTTCCGAGGGGATCGACAGGTAATCCTCTTCGAAGGAGCCCATCAGCACCTGCGGCCACTCCACCAGGCCAGAGACCTCTTCGAGCAAGCCCTCGTCCTCGACCAGTTCCAGGCCGTTGGCAAAGGCGACGTCGCGGGCATCGTGCAGGATGATGTCCTTGCGGCGCTCGGCGTCGAGAATGACCTTCGCCCTCTCCAGGCTCGCCACATAGTCATCGAAGCGCTTGACGATGATTGCCTGCGGCGCATGGAAACGGTGACCATAAGTCACGTTCGAAGCGACGATGCCGTCGATCTCGAAGGGAATGACGGCGGTCTCCTCGTGCTCAGTGCCGAACAAGCAGACGATCGACTGCAGCGGGCGCACCCAGCGCAGCGAGCCGGGCTTGGCCGACGCCTTGCCCCAGCGCATGGATTTCGGCCAGGGAAAATCCTTGATGATCCCAGGCATGACGTCGGCAATGATTTCCTCGGCGGCGCGGCCGGGCTTGGAAATGACCGCGACGTAGAAATCGCCCTTCTTCGGATCGCTCTGCACTTGCGCTTCCGACACGGAAGACAAGCCGGCGCCGCGCAAAAAGCCTTCGATCGCTTTTTCATTGGCGTCGGTGCGCGGACCCTTGCGCTCCTCGCGCACATCGGCGGAGCGTGCCGTCAAGCCGCGAATGTCGAGCGTCAGGCGCCGCGGTGTCCAATATTCGCGCGCACCCTCATAGGAAAGACCCGCTTCGACCAGCGCGTCGGTGACGAGCTTCTTCAGATCACCGGCAGCCTTGCGCTGCATACGGGCGGGAATTTCCTCGGAGCGGAGTTCGAGAAGGAGATCGGGCATGGGAGCTGTCTTTACGTTGAGGCAAAATGATCCGGGCGGACTTAGCAAGCCCGGCGGCAAAAGTCATCCCGCCAAACGGCGAAATTACCATCCGCCGCCGCCACCGCCGCCTCCGCCACCGCCGACAGCACCACCGCGCTGGTTCGGTGGATCATCGGAAGAATCGTTCCGGCTGGTCGACTCCGACGATTCGTTTCCAGAGAAGGCAGAAGCGGTGGCCGAAACCGGGGTTGGGGAACTGGTGGATGGGATGAATGCCGCGACGGCCGACGGCAGTGCGGCGACATCGCTCACCCAGCCCAACCCATGATGATGGTGATGGTGATAGTGTTCGTGTCGTCTGCACCATGATGGTTGGTAGGAAGATGCCCGCTCCAGCCCCGCCGAACCGCCGGCAGCCTTCGTGATCCACGTCTCGAACACCTGCGACCACTTCTTTTCCACGCCGAGGGCAACCGCATAAGGCAATAGCTCCTCAAAATGCTCCGGCGACGTGCGGATATCGTCCTGCACCACCATGCGCCCTTCATCGACCAGAGAAAGATACTGCCGCAAACGCTCGATCTTCCCGATCGCCCTGGCACCGAGCTTCGTCCATGTTTCGATGAAGGGAGCAAAGACGAAATTGACACCGACTATGGCCATGATCAACCCGGCCAGCAGAATTCCTTCCGGGCGCACCGTCCCGGGCCGGTCGGACGCGATGGCGCCTACAAACACCAACGCGATAAAGCCGAACAGGACCACAAGGCACCAGATCGCGGAAAGGCGCGTCTGCCGACTGACGCCGCGCCGGCGGAGAAACGTGGTGAGTCCTCCGATCGTTAATGCAAACAGGCCAAATACTAGCGCCATTACAAAACCGCCGCTATCCCGGCCGCTCATCGAGACGACACCAAGCGCCGCTAGCGTCAATAGAAGGCTCCCTCCCCTATACGAAGCGTTGGACTTGAAGTATCGCCCCTCATGATCCCGCTCGATCACCTTTCGAAACGCCCAGGCGACGCGCTTTAATTCGGCGTCGTTTTTGCGATCGAACACCAGCGGATCACGCGGTCCGACAGCGTTCATTAGTACGAATTCGGAGTTATCAAGCGCTTCCGGCAACGGCTTTCCGGTGGAGTGCACCAAAAGCCTCTCGCCGAGATCATCGAGCTTTACGTAACCCTTGACGGCAAGGCCGAGAAGAGCGGCCGACATCGCCGCTCCCACGCCATTGGGGAAGCCCTTGTTGTCGATATAGTTTGCGACGGCAGGCGAAACATTCTCGGGCGGGTCCCAACCCGGCACGAGAACTCTAGGAGAAGATTTTCGCCCGGCGCGGCGCCAGGCCACGAGGTGATATACGACGAGGACAAGCAGGCCGAGCGCGGCAGCCGCAATCAGCGCCGGTGCATCGTCCGGCACCACAATAGAGCCTTTCGGCAGCATAACCGAGACCGTCAACCCCTCGCCTTTTGCCAGAGGACGGGTCGTGGAGAAGACAATCTTATCCGGCTGCTGAACTGCCGTTGCGTTCTTGCCGGTCGCATTGGCAACGCCGGTGAAATAGGCAAGCCTCTGTGGCTTCACGCCATCAGGTAGGATGATCGTTGCTGATGCCTGCAGTATAGGAAACTGCCAGCCATTGCCGGTAACGTTCCAATAAAGCTCATCATAATCATCGAAGAAGCGGAACTGCCGGTCCGTCTTATAGGTGACACGGAATGTGTGCTTGCCACGGTCGAGCAAGAAAGTCTTACCATCCTTGTCGGGACGTCCGATGTAGATACGCGTGCCGCCGTCGATCGTTTCCTGACGCCACTCCTCCGGCTGACCGTCGCGCTCGACGGATATCACGCTGAAATCGACTCGCCTTTTGCGTCCGGCGGCATCAACGAACTCCAGTGGAAAGTCACGAAAATGCCGCGCCGAATGGCTTTTCCCTCAGCGTTGGCGGTGATCGTCTCGACAACCTGCAACGCGCCGTTTCACGCGACAGTCATCGTCTGATCAAAACTGACAATTGTTTCGGCCGCTATAGCGGCGTGCCACCAACAGACCGACAGAAATGCAACGAGCAGGCTTCTGACCGAAAACGATATTCTCATGCCCCACCCCACAATGACGGCTCACCCCCGTGAAGCCGATTTTTAGATAACTACCATCCGCCACCAC